>JADEXK010000023.1 GCA_015207155.1 Nostocales cyanobacterium LEGE 11386
TACGAGCGCAACTGTTGGCTGGGCATCTCTTGCTAAATGTTTTAGCATTTGTAATTCTACATCCATTGCTCTACTTACCTTGTAGAGTTTTATCTTTTCTTTCTTCTATTCATTATATCCGGAAAGTCACAGAAGAGGGGTATGTACTAAAATTAAACCTTCTGTATTTGTCTAAAACTAGAGGGAGTAAATAAGCTGAAAGCTATACATAGGAAGAGTTATCAGCTTATATTTCCGTTTTCGTAAGTGGCGTGAGACCCCAAGACCCTACTGGCTCTACCCTGCGGTCAGCCGCAGCAGCGTCTACAGCACGGAATAAGGTAAAAAAATAGACTAACTAGCTAAAAATGACATCACTAACCAAACAGATAAGAGAAAATATGCTACTTCTTTAATTACCAGTACAAATCTCATTGACTGAATTAATGCCTATACTGGTTGCTGTTGCTTTTCCCTTTTGCCTGATAAATGTTTGCCGCTTCCAATCAATTATTATGGTCTATGATTGGCTTACTCCTGACAATGGGTGGTACCTTCTTAGAAGCCTACGGTATCACTTTGCCTTGGAGCTGGAGTCAGCATGGAATTCAGACTTTTTCTTTAGGTGTCACCTGTCAAGTTGGTGCGGTGCTATTAATAGGTTGTTTGGGCGGAAAAAATGCTGGTGCATTATCGCAAATTGCCTATTTAGTGATGGGCTTAACCTTGCTTCCTGTATTTGCCGAAGGTGGCGGTATCGGTTATATCAAGCTATCTCAGTTTGGTTATCTGCTTGGCTTTATTCCCGGAGCTTGGATTTGTGGCTTTTTGGCCTTTAAAGCTAGACCTAAACTAGAAACTCTTGCCTTTAGTTGTTTGAGTGGCTTGTTAACTATCCACATCTGCGGCGTTATTTATTTGATAATTAGCTATATTTTTCAGTGGAAAGGCACAGAAAATTTACTTTTGATGCCAGCAATCTTCAGATACTCTTGGTTTGCATTACCCGGTCAGCTAGCTGTAGTATGCGCTGTAACCGTAATAGCATATATATTACGTCATTTAATGTTTTATTAGTTATGGAGGCTAGAGGCTAGAAATTTATAATTAAAAATTCTTTTTGTTAGACCTCACCCAATCCCTTGTCCCTTGTCCCTTGTGCTTAATTTCATGCGTTTAAAAAATCGTCTCTTCTGGATTGCTGCTTTCATCGCTTTTTTCTTAGACCAATTGACAAAGTACTGGGTAGTACAAACCTTTAGCTTAGGACAGACACTACCACTACTACCGGATGTATTTCACCTGACCTATGTCACTAACACGGGTGCCGCTTTTAGTCTATTAAGTGGAAAAGTAGAGTGGTTGCGCTGGCTATCTCTGGGAGTGAGTTTGGTATTAATAGCTTTGGCATGGTTTGGTCAGGAGTTAAATCGTTGGGATCAGTTGGGCTATGGTTTGATTTTAGGTGGAGCGATGGGTAATGGTATTGATCGGTTTGTTTTAGGCTATGTCGTGGATTTTCTGGATTTTCGCTTGATTAATTTTGCTGTATTTAATATGGCAGATTCATTTATTAGTATTGGTATTGTTTGTCTGCTAATTGCTTCTTTGCAAAAAACACCAAATTCTAGTGACAGATCTCGTTAATGAGTCATTTCCAAGCTGGCGATCGCTCTTGCTGATAAATTGTAAAAATAAATTAATCTCTCTTTAAGCAATATAGCCTGGGTGAATAACCCAGGCCGGTGAAAGCTAAAACCCTTTTTAGTCTTATACGCAAGACTTGCATTATTGGTTCGAGCGATTTACATCTTGCACCAGGTAATGCAATTGGTACAAGACATAAGATGCACCGACCATCTTTAACAGCAAATTAATATCAGAATTAAATTTGAGCTTTTAACCACCCTTAATGGGAGTTTTTAGCACACTATATTCTGGTAATTTACCTGTAGATGGATTCACCTAGAGTGCCAGACTCAGGCACCACAAAGGTTTCTGGTGTTGGTGTTACGTTACCAGAAGTACCAGACTCAGGTACCATTAAAGTTTCTGGTGCTGTTGTGCTACTTGGAGTATCAGACTCAGGTACCATCAGGGTTTCTGGTGCTGGTGTTAAGTTACTTGGAGTGTCAGACTCAGGTACCATTAAAGTCTCTGGTGCTGTTGTACTTTCAGGAGTGGTGTTGCTCTCAGAAGGCAGGGTTTCTGGTAATGTACTACCAGAAGCGGGAGAAATGACTGCTGTACCTCCTGGACAACGGGAATTTAGAGGGGAGCGCTCACACAGAATTTTCATTCCTTCTGGTGAAAGCTTGATTTCCGTTGGCGAACTAGTAGACAAGCTATTGGAGTCGGCTATCGGGGATTTACTTGATTGGGCAAAAGCAACATTGGTAGTGAGTGCCAAAGTTAAAGCTGTACCCATCAGGGTCAGAGATTTTCCCTTCATTCTGAAATTCACCTCAACGGAAACAGAACATTCCGCCAATTAAATCAGACAACTGATTGGAGAAAATCTGCCTAAATGAAGATGTATAAATTTCCGTTAAAATGTAAGGATATCTTCAGATGTAAACTTTAAATTTGCTAGAAATTGCTCGCTAGTTTTGAGCAATACAAAAGCGCAAGTAATAACCCTGATCATTGCCTAAAAAATAGTAGATCAAATCAGCATAAAAGACTAGAAAAGAAAATTTTTACACATATAAAACAGTAACTAAGCCAATAAAGTAGATTTACTGGGTCAATATGGGCTTGGTGTAAGATGGAATCGGCAAGAATTCCGTACAGCCAATTTATTTTTTGGCTTATGAGTAAAATGGTGGAAGATCTGTATCCAGATTGTCATTCGCCCGATCTTTGCCAATAACTGTGATGTGAATAGCCGATGAGTTCCCCCCAACCTCCTCACAAGCCGCAAACTTTACTTGGTCAACTGACTCAAGCAGTACATACAATTCAAGCTAAGGTTGACTTTTCTAAGCTGGCGCTCAAGCCTAATGCCAAAGTACCAGAGATATGGGTGCAGGATGCGGGGGCGGATAAGGCAGAGGTATATCCGCTTTTGGGCGATCGCTACATCCTCGGTCGCAGTTCCAAATCCTGTGATATAGTCATTCGCAACCCAGTTGTCAGCCAAATTCACCTGTCACTGTCGCGGGATTCGACTCAACGCACTCCCGTTTTTGTGATCAAAGATGAAAACTCCACTAACGGGATATATCGTGGTAAACGGCGCATTAATTCTTTAGAACTGCGTCACGGTGATATTTTTACTTTGGGGCCACCAGAACTTGCGGCTTCAGTACGGTTGCAATATGTTGATCCACCACCTTTGCACATCAAAGCGGCATCTTGGGCTGCTTATGGTGTTGGCGGTGTCAGTGCCTTAGTGGCATTGGTCGTAGGCGTGGAATGGCTGAAATTTTCCGTAAAACCTTTACCCACAGCCACTCGCGCTCCAGTAGTTATTTATGCCCGTGATGGCTCGACTCCCCTGCGTGAGCCTCGGACTACCTCACACGTGGATATGAAGCGTTTGCAGGACTTTGGCCCTTATTTACCCGCAGCCGTGGTAGCTTCCGAAGATAGTCGTTACTACTGGCACTTTGGGGTCGATCCGTTGGGAATTTTGCGAGCCGTGCTGGTTAATACCCGCAGTGGAGATGTGCAGCAAGGAGCTAGTACTGTTACCCAGCAAGTAGCCCGGAGTTTGTTCCGAGACTACGTTGGCGCTCAAGATTCCTTGGGACGCAAACTGCGGGAAGCAATTGTTTCCCTCAAGTTAGAAACCTTTTACAGCAAAGATGAAATCTTGCTAACATACCTAAATCGGGTATTTTTGGGTGTAGATACCTCCGGCTTTGAAGATGCGGCTCAGTATTACTTTGAGAAGTCAGCCAAAGAATTAACGCTAGCGGAAGCTGCGACATTAGTGGGAATTTTACCTGCTCCCAACGCTTTCAATTTTTGTGGTGGCTCAAATAGATTAGACGCTTCTGAATACCGCAATCGCGTGATTAGGCGGATGTTAGATATGGGCAAAATTTCACCAGAGGAAGCCAACCGAGCCAGACGCTCAACTGTGCAAATTAGCCCCAAAGTCTGCGAGCAGCAAGCCGCTACCATTGCTCCTTACTTTTATAGTTACGTTTTCCAGGAACTAGAATCAATCTTGGGGGAAGGCGCTGCTAGAGAAGGTAACTATATTATTGAAACTCAGCTTGATCCAGGAATTCAAGCCCAAGCAGAAACCTCGTTACGTAATTCAGTGAGCAACGCTGGGTCAACCTTGCGCTTTTCTCAAGGAGCGATCGTTACCCTTGACTCTAGAAGCGGTAGTATTTTGTCTATGGTAGGCGGAACTGATTTTAAAAGCAGCCAGTTTAATCGTGCTGTTCAAGCTCAAAGACAACCAGGTTCTACCTTTAAAGTTTTTGCTTACGCGGCCGCTCTAGAGCAAGGAATACCAGCATCCAAGACTTATTCTTGTGCTGCTTTCCCTTGGCAAGGCTTTACCTACAGACCCTGTAGGACTGGCGCTAACAATTTTTTAAATATGACTACGGGGCTAGCCCTGTCGGAAAATCCTATCGCCCTGCGAATTGCCCAGGACGTAGGGCTAAATAGAGTAGTAGCCATGGCAAAGCGTATGGGGGTAAAGTCTTCACTAGAGGCAGTTCCTGGCTTAGTGCTGGGTCAAAGCGTAGTCAATGTGTTAGAAATGACTGGTGCTTTCGGTGCTATTAGCAATCGTGGCGTATGGAATCCACCCCATGCAATTAGCCGGATTTTGGATAGTGGTGATTGTAGCGATCGCAAAGATTTAAAAACCTGCCGTGTCATTTATTCCTTTGATCAAAATCGCGAAGCCAATAAGCGAGTACTGCCCACAGGCGTAGCCGACGAAATGACCCGGATGATGCGCCAGGTAGTGACTAACGGCACCGGACGTGCTGCCGCTATTGGACTTGACGAAGCTGGTAAAACCGGTACGACCGATAAAAATGTTGACCTATGGTACATAGGCTATATTCCCAATCGGCGACTAGTCACCGGGATTTGGCTAGGTAATGACAATAATTCTCCCACATCTGGCAGCAGTGCCCAAGCAGCTCAGTTGTGGGGCAGTTATATGAGGCAAATTACAAGATAGGGAGACAAGGGGACAAGGGGAGATTACTAATATTAAGTTTTTTCTTCTCTGCCCCAATGCCCAATGCCCAATGCCCGATGCCCAATGCCCAATTACTGATATCCTTGCCAAGGAGTCACTTCTAATACGCCACTGGGTTTGAAGACTACTTGAAAATGCGCCAGAGGTTCTTTGTTATTGGGAGCAGCTACATTAGAACCATAAACTTCTTGAAACATCTTTGGTAGGGGTGTTTCTCGAAAATAGTCAAAGGCGACTTGGTTAAGTGGTTCATAGTCGGCAATCATGCCATCTTGGTTTACTGCCACCCGATACTTTAAATCGCTTGTATAACTAGGAGTACCACCCCAATTGTCGCGAACTATATCAAAAAGTTTTTGGTTTAAAGTTTTAACTGTATTGGAGTCGGTGATCCTTTCACCGATCACTTCTGGTGTTCTGGCATATCCTCGCCAAGGGCTAACTTCTAGTACACCTTGGGTGGTAAACACTACTTTAAATTGGGCTATTGGTTCATTGGAAATCGGAGGACGGTTGGCAGGATTGTAAAGCAGTTTGGGCAGAGGAGTTAACTCTATTCCTTCATTGGCTCCTTTGTTTACTGCTTTATAGCCGACGATCGCACCATCTGCCGCTACACCCACACGATAGACTAAATCTTGCTTGAGTGTTGAACGACTAGCCCAAGTTGGATTAATTTGGTTATAAACTTGGCGATTTAGGGCGCGTAGTTGGGATGGATCTGTAATTTCTGTAACTGTGTTTAAAAGTGCTTCTAAATCTGTAACTACAGGTGTTGCTGCTGCTGTGGGGGTGGGTGAGGGACTAGCGACAGCAAGGGGAGTTGGTGCAGGAGTCTCTAAATCTGGGGGTGTTGTTGGTGGTGCAGCAGATTTGTTGCTAGGTGCTGTAGAGGTAGTCTGCTCCTCTGGCTTTGGTTCTGGTGGGCGTAACTCTGGGGCGGGAATCAAGCTAAAGGCGATCGCGGCCACTGCTACACTGGAAACGCCGATACTCGCCGGTACTGCTTGCTTGAAGAAGGCTTGATTATTACCGCCGTAACGTCGAGCAACTGGTCGTAATTCTAACGATAACTCTGGTAAGGTTTGGGTATCAGCAAAAAACTGATCTACAGCTTCCACTAAATCAAATAATTGCACCGTATTCAAATCTATTTGAATGGGCGGTTTATTATAGTTAGGATTAGATTCAAAGCCCTCTGAGGTGATTTCCGAATGTACAGTCAGCCTGTGTCGATTAGTGTCAATTTTCTGTAATTCCACTAATTCTGACTCTTGACTGTGCGCTTGGGGGTTGGACACATTACTCAAAAATTCTTGGGCATAGCCACTCACCGCTCTTACCAAGCTTTCAAAAAATTCTCGCCCTCCCACTAGGGGCTGATTATAGCCATGTATATAGCATTCGGCATTTACCAATATTGATAATTCTGGGCGCATTTCTTGATATTGTGCAGTTTTTGCTGCGTCACTCAAACCCTCTAACAGCAGAGTACAATTAGGTAGACTGTACTTACGTTGGATATTCATTCTATTTCACCGTCAAAAAGACTAATCCAAAATCGCTGCATTCCAGCAGTGCCAGTACAAAATAATAATTGTCCCAACAAATTCATTGCTAGCTCATCTAATTTTTCATCAGAAGTTAATGCTAGTAAGCCAGAACGTCGAGCATTCATCCGACTTTTAAAATGTACTCTAAACCGCTCTAGATAATTAGATAGTCGCAAATTCTGTTCTAGTGGGATTTGCTTTTCACTCATTTGCTGATATATCATCAGCATCTGGCGGATGACGACTGTTAAACGCCGCGCTATATAACAAGCAATTACCACTAAAGCTTTTGCCTCCATAATGGTTAAGGGACGGCGAATATGCGCTCGTCGCATCGGGTTAGAGCTACGCATTCTCCACAAATTCACCCGGTCTTTAATAATTCCCTTCAATTCTAATTCTTCAGCAAAAGTCAGAATGGCTTCAGAACCACCAAGCTCTAAAGCTTCAATCGCCAGTAAAATTAGGTCAACTTGCAGCCGGGTTCTAGCAGGACAACCCTGTGCTGCTATGGCAGGGTCTGGTAAAGTATCCAGAATCATCGGCAATGATGGAGGAGTTGGACTATTCAACGGCGTTAAGCTGGCGGAGACATTCATGCTCTAAAATACCTTGTGCGGTTCTAAACAGACTAAATAAAACTAGTACAACTAATTTAAGATAAGTAGCTAAACCAGAAAATTAGACTTGTGGCAGTAGCCAGTCTAACTGATATATACATCACTTACTTGCTCTACTCAAAGATTTCCGTATACTTAAATTTAAGTTTTCAAAGCCTCAGTTTACTCTCCTGTTTTGTTAGTACCAGCTTATCTTTAGATTGGTGTAGATTCTCAGTATCGTCAATGGATTTTTGTACTAGAGTCTCGATCCCCAGCGTATGACATTATAGTGTACGATTTTTCAGGTATCGAGGGCTGGAAAGGGGCAGAGGGGCGGAAGAGAAAAAAACTTATATATTTAGGTAAATTTAGGTAACTCCAAAAATTACATTACTGCTCCCCTGCTCCCCTGCTCCCGTACTCCCCGTCTCCTTACTCCCTCATAACTTATGGATTTAAAGTCTCTAATTCGCAACATCCCAGATTTTCCCAAACCTGGAATTTTATTTCGGGATATTACTACTTTACTGCGTGATCCAGAAGGATTACGCTACACTATTGACTTTTTTACAGAAAAATGCATTGAGTCTGGATTAACAGCAGATTATGTTGTAGGCATGGAGTCTAGGGGATTTATTTTTGGCCCTCCTTTAGCTTATAAATTAGGAGCTGGTTTTATTCCTGTGCGGAAACCGGGGAAACTACCAGCAGCAGTTCACTCCATTGAATATCAACTAGAGTATGGTACAGACTGTTTGGAAATGCATCAAGACGCGTTGCACCCAGATAGCCGTGTTTTAATTGTGGATGATTTGATTGCCACAGGTGGCACAGCAAGTGCAACAGCTAAGTTGGTACAAAAGATTGGCTGCGAACTGGTGGGTTTTGGGTTTATTATCGAGCTACGGGATTTACAAGGACGGAAACATCTCCCAGATGTGCCTATTATTTCCCTAATTGAATATTAGTCATGTGTGCTTTGTCCTATTGTCCTCAGCCAATGACTAATGACCCTTCGGGTGATGCCTACGGCACGTCTACGACGGTAAGCGCAGCTATGCCCGTCAGGGCTTTACGTCAGTTGCTCATGGGGGTTTCCCCCAAGACCGCACTGACTCACCAATGACCAGTGACCAATGACTAAACTGCTATGACTTCTACGAGAATTTCCTTGGAGACAGGTCGGGATTGGCTGATGCGGCTAGTCACGAGTGAGACTTTTGTTTATGTGGTGAAACGGATATTGCAAGCACTGTTCACCTTGTTTTTGGCAACGGCGCTGTCATTTTTCATCATGAAATTATCTCCAGGGGATTATGTCGATACCCTGCGACAAAATCCGACAATTTCTCCAGAACGAATTGAGGAATTAAGGCAGCAGTTTGGTTTGGATAAATCTTGGCCAGAGCAATTTTGGCTGTGGTTGTGGCAAATCTTGACCAAAGGGGATTTTGGGACAAGTTTTGTTTACCAACGCTCAGTAGCTTCTTTGTTGTGGGAGCGGATACCAGCAACTTTGCTTTTAGCGATCGCTTCTTTGTTTTTTACCTGGTCAATAGCAATTCCCTTTGGGATTTTGGCTGCTGTCAGGCAAAATCGAGCCACTGACAAGATTTTACAGGTAATTAGTTACACTGGGCAAGGATTTCCTAGTTTCATTACAGCTCTCTTCCTGCTCATCTTTGCGCAAATGACTTCACCTATTTTTCCAGTGGGTGGCATGACTAGTATCAATCATGCTGATTTTTCTTGGTTTGGTAAAATCATTGATATTGGCTGGCATATGATTTTACCTACTGTCGCCTTGAGTATCACTAGTTTTGCTGGTTTGCAAAGAATCACTCGCGGTGAATTATTAGATGTTCTACGTCAAGACTACATCCAAACAGCGCGTGCCAAGGGATTGCCAGAAAATCGCGTGATTTACGTTCATGCACTGCGTAATGCTATCAACCCTTTAATTACTTTGTTAGGCTTTGAGTTAGCTGGTTTATTAGGCGGTGCATTCATTGCGGAACAGTTCTTTAATTGGCCTGGTTTAGGAAGATTGACCTTGCAGGCGGTGATAGCTAAAGACCAGTATTTAGTCATGGCTAGCCTAGTAATGAGTGCCGTACTGCTGAATATCGGTAATTTAATGGCAGACTTATTGCTGAAGGTAGCCGACCCCAGGATTCGTTTGGAATCTTAATTTACTATGTTCTCTGAAATTTATTACATAGTGCGATCGCAAACTGATGGACGTTATCTTATAGCTCGTCCCAATGCCGAATCATCAGGTTATTTGCTACTATTTCGTGAACACTTTGATGCTTTAAGTTATCTCAACACCCATGCAGCAGAAGTAGCAAACCGCTTTGCTGTAGAATCCCTTCCGGGTACACAGTTGGGAAACTTACTCAAACGTTGGGGTTTTAGTGGTGTGGGTATGGTGACTGACCCTTTAATACCTAAAGTTGAGTTTATGCAGCACAGTTAGCTGAATACTGCAAGATTTCCAACTCTTACTCTCTGCGCCTCTGCGCACGCCACTTGCTACAAGTCGGGAGACCCGCCCAACGCAGTGGCTCCTCTGCGTGAGACTAATTCATACTTTCACACAACAACGCCATTTATTAAATAAAACGTTCCACGGCGATAATCTCAGTATACTCAAACTCATTGGGACTTTGCCGCACCAAAGGAAATCTTTCCTCTCCCAACTCAATATAATCCTGTTCACAATCTAACTTAGAAGAATAATAGGTCAGTACATATTCCCTACCAATTCTGTTTGACATTTCCTCTGCCACTTCACCCCGCCACTGAGTCTTAGTTACTAACACAATTAACTGATTTGCTAATTTGGGAATTGTCCCAGCTATGTGTCGTCGAGAGATTTCATCCAAACTGCCAAACGGTGAATCCATGACTATCGGGAAAGTGCTGCTGTCGGGAAGCATCATCATTTTGCGCTTTTCACTCCATTCCCGCACCTTATCAATGATGCTGGCAATAAAAGATAAACTGAGAATTTGATTTTCTCCTGTGGAAGCTGCAACGGGTGCTTCTATACCAGCAGTATGTTCTACCAATGTCAATTCATATTTTTCGCTAATCTTAGGAATATATGGAGTCACCGAAATATCATTAAATATCTCTTGTACTCGTTTCTCTAATTGCAGACGAAATTGTGTTTCTTGTCGATTTCTAACTTCTGTTAACCTTTCAATGGCATCTTGAGTAGCATTGATACGACGCTGTGCTAATATTTGTTTTTCTTCATTCAGTTTCTGCCTAGCAATTTGTTTGCCTAAAGCATCAATATCTGTTTTTAAATGAACAAGTTGTTGTTGATTTGCACCTTGTTCTCTATTCAATTCATCAATTTTATTTTCAATTTCGTCCAAGCGTTTTTGTAAACTGCTAATTTCTTCATTGGCATCTTTTCGCAGTTTTTCTTGAATGCTATCTAATTCACCTTCAACCTGAGATATAGCTTGTCTTAGCTGATTAATTCTCGCTTGTTCTCTATCAACTTCTTCCCAAAAAATTGTTGCTTGTTTATCAATTTCATCTACTTGGACACCCATGCGAATTGCCGTTTCTTCTACTAGCGAAGAACCTGCTTTATCTAGCCAAGCTTGTACATGCTCATAGTTAGGAGTTCCTGTGCTTAAGTCTGCACCACAAATACAACGCTGAGATTGCAATAATTCATTGACAAATTCCCGTGAAATTCCAGAGGTTAACTCGCCTCGCTGCTTTAAATTATCAATAATTTCCCGAAATTGGCATGTAGTCTCTGCAAGCAACACTGTGTAACCCCGTGCAGAAATGATTTTTTTCAGTGCTTCTTTATTTTTCTTATATGCTTCCTGATTTTCTGCTTTCTGTAATTCTAAATCCTGCCATCTTTCTTGCAGTTCTTTGGCAGACATAAGTTCTAATAAGCGGTTACTTGTTTCTTTTTTAAAGGTTTGCTGATATTCTAACTCTTGTTTAATTTCTGTTTGTCTTTTGGTAATGCGATCGCTTTCTTTTTCTATCTTTTCTTGTTGTCTTAGTAGCTGTTTCGTTTCTGCATCACCAATAGCTTTTAATTCATTTTCTAAAGTTTTTTTAGCTTCTCCTAAGTGTCTGATAGAACGGTTGATAACTTCTACACCCAAGAAAATTTTAGTGGCTTCGGCAATTTCAGCTTTTTTGTCAGAACGAACTATTTCTTCAATCCGTTCACCGTCAAAGAAAAAATATTGATGTAAACTCGCAGGTAAAATTTGATTAATGATATCGTCTGGTTGTTGTGGTGGTAAATACCATTTGCCATCGTCTTCACCTACCCACATACTTAACTGAGTTTTGCCTGCTTCAAAGTCACTTTCATTTTTGTAAACCCGACAGGAACGTTTGACACGATAGCGTTTACCTTCATGTTCCCAGCCAACTTCCACCCAACATTCCACAGCTTGACCTTTTTGCGCTTCGGCTATTGACCGCTTATTAACTAGCTGTTCTGTAGAGGCGAAAGCCGCACTAAATTTTTCATATAATACCCAAGTAAAAGCATTCAACAAACTGGTTTTACCAGAACCATTATTACCATGAATAATTGTGGTGTTTTGAACATCTCCCACAGCCAGGATGATCTCTGGAGTTATACCATAAAAGGAGCGAAAATTGCACAGCTTAATGGAAGTTAGCTTCATCGCACCTCTTCTTTGACAATATCTAAAATTTCTTCATTAATGTGGCTGTTGATTTTCTTATCTAGTCTGCCTTTTTCCAACTTCCATACTCGCTCAATAATTTGCCGCACTTCTGGTGGCGCACTGGTAATTGGTTCCTGCACATCCTCGATATTTGTCTGTGGTGACATTTCAGGCTTTTAAATCAAGTTTTTTCTCTATTTTAGCTGTCTTTACTGCTGTATTTGCATCCGTAGAGTTACTATTAGCGTTATCTTTATCTTTTAGTAAAGTGTCGTGGGAGATTCTCAAATTTTTTTGATAAAAAAGCTTTATTTTTAAACTTTTTTCTGGTATTCTAAATATTAGATTTTTATTATAATGGTATGTAAACCAAATTTTCAAGTCAAGCTACACCCGATTATGATCAAATTCATAATTATATCTTCTCACATCAACTGATATTTAATACATTTTTAATAAAAAAATACATATAAAACTTTTATTACCTATCTTCTTTCCTATTCTCTATTGATCAAATATCTAATAATCCATAACGCTTTTGTAAATCCAGTAATTTCATCCTGGCTTCGCCAGCGTTATCAGCTAAATCGGCAAACTTCACAAAGCGACGCAATTCTTTTTTTAACAGATTGCGTTCTACTTCGATAGTTTCCCGATCTAAATCTGGTGGCAAAACAATCATGTCAAATATAGTGGCGCGTTCCTTACCAATATGAGGACGTAAAACTCGCCCCCGGCGCTGAATAAACTGGCGAGGATTACCAGAACTTGATAAAATTACCGCAGTTTTAATCGCAGGAATATCAACACCTTCATCTAAACAACGAATTGCCACTAAACCCTGTAATTCACCACTTTCAAATTGACAGCGTAAAACTTCCCGTTCTTTCAAAGACGTATGTGCAGTGTAGGTACTTACTCGATATCCCAAATCTACTCCCAAAATTTTGGCAACAGCTTTGAGTTGACGCAAAGATGAACGCTGTCCAGTTTCTTGAGAACCATCACTGCAATAAAATAGTGTGTGAGTAGTTTCCCGACGACTTGCCATTAAATCTCGCAAAGCAGTTAATTTATTTTCCGCCGCACCAATTAACCTAGCGCGTTGCATTAACAAAGGTTTTAAATCTTCGTTGTCTTCAAAGTTTCCGGCTTCGCTATTTTCTCGTTCTCGATATAATAGACACCGCCCGATTTTTTTAGTTAACTTTAAATAAGCAATACTTTCTGCTTCAGTTAATTCTACTAGTATTGGATAATACAAATAATGTACCAAAGCCCCTTGAGCGATCGCATCTTTCAAAGTAAACTCTGGTTGGAGAACCGGGCCAAAATAATCAAATAATGATTGAGTACCATAATCATCAAAATACCTCTCCGGTGTGGCAGATAAAGCCAGCCGCAACCCCACCCGGCGCGGTAAGTTTTCTTCTAACTTCGGTGCGCCTAAATTATGCGCTTCATCACCAATAATGAGAGTTTTAGGGGGAAAATACTTCAGTTGCGACTGAAACCCATGATTAATTAATGTCGAGTTAGTAGTAATCACCGTGACAAAATTTTGAGAACCGGAACGCAGATTATAAAGTTGCGTAGACAGTTGACTTTGCCAAGTGCGTAAATTCTCGAAAGCTAAAATAGGTTGTAAATTAAACTTCTCACATTCCCGTGCCCATTGGGTGACAAGATGACGATAAGGACACACCACCAACAACACTTGTAAATTAATTTGCTGATATAATTCACAGGCGATCGCTAATGCTGTGATAGTTTTACCACTACCAGTAGCCATTTTCAGTGTACCTCTGCCATGATTAGCAAACCAGCTAGTGATAGCTTGTCGCTGATACTGCCGCAATTGCAGAGATACAGGCACAATTGGACATCCTGGTAATGGCTGACGAGTCTGATAACTGCCTTTACCTTCCCTAGCAAATGGAAATTTTAACCTAAAGCTAGGCTGTTGCTGCACTAGATAATTAATCATTAGTCATCTCCCCACTCCCCATTTATTCAGTTGTAATCTCGCCAAACCCCAACCAAGGAACCCTGTACCTGCACTTGCATCGCCAGTACCTCAATAGGGTTGTATTTAGGATTGGCAGGTTTAAGGATCACGCGATCGCCTTGGCGATAAAAACGTTTTAATGTAGTACCGTAGCCATCAACTCTAGCAGCCACAATGGTGCCATTTTTTAACTGATCCGGTTCTGGTACTGGACGTAAAAATACTAAATCTCCATCGGCGATTAAATCTTCAATCATGCTATCGCCAGCCACTCGTAAAGCGTAGCTTTGGGGAGGTAAGGAAATATTAGAAAAGTCTAAATGGTCTACAGCATCAGTAAATGGTTCTATTAAACCACCAGCAGCAATTGCGCCTAAAATTGGGATACCTTGCTTAACAGTATGCAAAATCCGAATTGTTCGCGCTTTGCCTTCGTTCCACTCAATATATCCTTTAGTACGTAAATGATCTAAACGACTTTGAATCGGTGCAGGTGATTTCAAATTCATCGCTTGCATCATTTGCCGAATTGAAGGCGAATGCTGGTGAATGCGGATGTATTCTACTAACCAATCATATAGTTCTTGTTGAGCTTCTGTTAGACGTTCCATAAATTTCTCGGGAAGTAAATACAAATGTCTCTAGAACATTAGTACTACAAAAAAGCCCGAATAACAAGATATCAAGTAAAAAGATGAAAGGCAAAAGAAAGACTATTCTCATGACTTTTGCCCTGTAAATTTTTACTCTGCCCCTAAAATACTGGCAAGTAAAGCTTTTTGGGCGTGTAAGCGATTTTCCGCTTGTTGCCAAACTCGTGACTGAGAACCTTCTATGACTGCCTCAGTAATTTCTTCGCCACGATGGGCTGGTAAGCAGTGTAAAACAATTGCCTCTGGTTCAGCAAGACTTAATAACTGTTCGGAAATTTGGTAAGGTTGAAAAATTGGCAGGCGATCGTCTGCTTCTGTTTCTTGTCCCATACTAGCCCAAACATCGGTATAAAGCACGGCAGATCCCTTAGCTGCTAATTCTGGATCATGAGTGAGGAGAACTTCAGTTTTATTGTTAGCAATTGTTCGTGCTTGTTCTACAATGCCAGCATTCGGCTCATATCCATTAGGGGTAGCAATTCTCACATTCATTCCTACTAAAGCACAGCCTAACATGAGAGAATTAGCTACATTATTGCCATCACCTACGTAGGTCAAAGTTAAGCCCGCAAGCTTACCAAAGCATTCTTGAATTGTCAATAAATCAGCTAATACCTGACAGGGATGTTCCAAATCGGTTAGGGCATTAATTACAGGAATTTTGGCATAATTGGCAAAAGTGTCTAACTCTTGCTGTGCAAAGGTGCGAATTGCCAAAATATCTAGATATCGATCCAAGACCCGCGCTGTATCCTGAATAGGTTCCCCACGACTAACTTGAGTGACATTGGGGTTGAGGTCAATTACCTGTCCACCTAGTTGATACATTGCCACAGTAAAACTGACTCGCGTGCGAGTTGAAGCTTTAGAAAACAACAAACCTAACACCTGATTGCAATGCAACTTCAACTGTTGTGCTTTGAGTTGGGTTGCTAATTGCAGGAGTTCTTGAAGTTCCCTGGGACTGAGGTCAGCCAGACCTAATAAATCTCGTCCTATCAACGCTGCCATGCTTCCGAATCTGTAAAGAACAATTATCGATTTCTGTTCCTTTACCTAGCTGGGTCAAAAAAAGCACAGTTTTAAACCTGTACCCAATATTTTTGTGTCCAGTCCAGGATTTGAATTAGCTTTTGCTATGAATATTAATTTATCAACTTTACCAGTAAATAAAATCACTAATTTTTTTCGGATTCATTACGCTTGTATGCTTCACTCAACCATCCAGACGTTCTCAGGTCAGAATATCAATGTTTTTTTGTACTTGACTGTAGAGAGTTAAACTTCTTATGTTAAGATAGGAAGTCGGTTAACGTTTGAAAGCAATAACCATGTTCGCCAGCATAGCACAGTGGTAGTGCATCCGACTTGTAATCGGAAGGTCGTCGGTTCAAATCCGACTGCTGGCTTAACAAAAACCAATACAATCAAGAGCCGGACTCAGTTCCGGTTTTTTAGTGCCTGCAATTCAAAGTAATATTATTACCTTAAATTACTCTAAAATACCTTTAATCGCAGTTCAAAATTAGTTCAAAAATGAAATGGACAATTGAAGCTGTTAATGAAAGACTCAAAGCAGGCAAGGTAGGAGTGAGGGTATGCGTGCGGGGCGATCGCTTTTGCATCATTAGCAGGCGACAAATATAGCGACATTAATTTGTAAATGTATATGAGGTTTGGAAGGCGATCGCTCACTGACTTAACCTCTAAATTTCAGGCTTGAGGAAATTAAAGCAAATATATACAGTCGATTAAAATTTGGCTTTTAGTGTTGATTGCTCAAAGCTCTGAAGCAACTGAGTTGATACTGAGTACTTTGCTATATAAGCCAGTAAGGGAGCCGTAATAACTTCATTCTTTGTCACTGTCTGTGATATAATCACGCCAGTCTAATTGAGTCAAAATGCTGGTATTTAAAACTAAGTTGCAAAATACAAACGAGCAGTATCAAGCTCAAGCAAGCAATTTAGAACATCTCATTTTGTCTTTATAACCTGAGATGGATGCCAGAAAAGCAACTCCTTGACAGGCTAAAATTAGAAGTTAATTTGATGTAAAATGCCGCACATCTTACTGGTGGATGATGAAGCACCCCTACGGGAAAGCCTGACCTACACGCTGCAAAAAGAAGGTTATACGGTGACAACGGCAGCAGACGGTCATAGTGCCATTAAACAGTTTCACAAAGAAGTGCCAAATGTAATTTTGCTCGACCTCATGTTGCCGGAGGTTAGTGGCATGGAAGTCTGTTGGCGAATCCGGGCATTTTCGGATATTCCTATTGTCATGCTGACAGCCAAAGACCAGGATATTGATAAAATTTGGGGCTTGGAAGCAGGAGCCGATGATTATGTCACTAAGCCTTTCAATACCCGTGAGCTGCTGGCACGCATAAAAGCAGTGTTGCGCCGTCGTTCTGGGGATTAGTCTGAAATTATGGGCTGGTTGCCTGGTATAAAATTGAATTCCATCCATACTAAACTGTTAGCCACATACCTACTGCTGACAACCTTAGGGACATCCTTAATGGCAGGCTACATTTTGTGGTCATTCCATGCCTACTTCATGGAAACACGACAGGCGGATTTGAAAAACTGGGCAAGTGCATTGAGCCAGAGTGCAGCAGATGCTTTAGCACAAAAAAATCTTCAGCAGGTAGATGTACTGGTACAGCGTTATGGTGCGCCACAAAATGTAACGCTACGCATTTTTAATCAACAAGGTCGTCTGCTAGCCACGTCTGACCCACAACGAGATCAAGAAGTCACAGACTGGTACAACGTTCCTGGTATGCGGGAAGCTCTGCAAAATCGACCGCAACAAGGTGTGGCAAAAGGAGTTTTATCAACAGAAGATCGCCTGTATGTTGCTAGACCAATTGTGAGGAACGGTCAACTACTGGGTGTACTGCGAATGTCTATCACTCTAGACCAGCTTCAGTATCAATTTACTAGAGTGATTTGGAGTGTTTTGGGGACGCTATCGCTGACAATCTTACTATGTGCGCTGATCAGTACTCATTTTGCTCGCCGACTTTCAAAACCGATTGAAACCATGCGTAACTTTGCGATTCGCTTGGGTAGTGGTCATTTTGGTGATAAACTTGATATCCGTGAAAACAATGAGTTAGATCAGTTAGCGGCGGAGCTAAACCGGATGAGTGAGCGTTTAGCTTCGCTGGATCAAGAGCGGAGGGTTTTTCTGGCCAATGTTTCTCACGAACTGCGCACACCTATCAGCAATGTTCAGGTAACGGTAGACGCTCTCAAAAGTGGAGCATATGAAGAACCTCAATTGCGCGATCGCTTCTTCCAAACTATCGAGAACGAAATCAAACGCTTATCACGACTAATTCATGATCTGCTCGATCTAGGACGCCTGGAAGCGGGAGTTACTCAACTTGAACAACAAACTATTTCACTGCGTGGTCTAATTAACCGTGCTGTTAGTGCAGTGGAACCTCGAATGCAAACTCACGGTGTATCAACGCGGATCAATGTGCTTGATCTACTGATACAAGGTGATCCAGAACGGCTATTACAGGCTATTTTAAATGTGCTAGACAATGCGATTAAATACTCAGTACCCGGTTCTCAAGTTTTTATTTCTGGGTACAACGACGGTAAACTAGCCGTGGTAAAAATTCAAGACCAGGGCCCGGGTATCACTGAGAATGATTTACCCCGCATTTTTGAGCAATTTTATACGACAAGTCCCTCACGCAAAGGTAGTAGCAATGGTCTAGGGTTAGCGATCGCCAAGCGGATTTTAGAAGCGCACAATGGTAGCATTACAGCCAACAGCACAGTCAATCAGGGGGCAACTTTTACGATTTGCTTACCTCTAAAAACAAGAACACAACCCACCAATATTTCGCAGGTATAGCAAAGTGCTGGGTGCTAATTATTCTGGTCTCAAATCATTTGATAATTCCACAATCCCCCTAGATCCATCAATCCGTACTCGTTGACCATCTTGTAATATCCATGTAGCGCCACGAACATCCATGATAGCGGGAATTCCGTACTCGCGAGCCACGATCGCACCGTGAGAAAGTCTGCCACCAGCCTCAGCAATTAAGCCTCCAGCCCTGACTAACAGAGGCGACCAGCCAGAATCGGTGTAAGGTACTACCAAAATTGTCTCTTTGTCTATTTCGGGCAAATCTTGTAAATTTCTGACTACCTTCACCCGCCCTTCGGCTTGACCGTGGCTAGCAGCAATACCTTGTAATATTTGGTCAGAGTAGATGGCTGATGGCGCTAGGGGATGGGGTGGTGTATTACCGTAGACTAAAATGGGGACTTGGTTGAATTGACTATCTTGGACGAATTGCGATCGCCTAGATTTGATGATTTCATATAAGCGATCGCTCAATTCCACATCACTACCCGCAATTAAACGCCGTATTTCATCCAACTCCAGAAAAAAGATATCTCCAGTTTCCTTAAGTAAACCGCATTTTAACCAAATTTCC
This sequence comes from Nostocales cyanobacterium LEGE 11386, assembly GCA_015207155.1. Lineage (GTDB taxonomy): Bacteria > Cyanobacteriota > Cyanobacteriia > Cyanobacteriales > Nostocaceae > LEGE-11386. The sequence goes on from JADEXK010000023.1 coordinate 19,143, forward strand.
TCTAAAGCGACAAATCTCCACCGCAATTCCGCTAATAGCCGAGAATAAATTTCGGTGACTCGTCCCTTAATATCTACTCGTCGTTGCACTATTCCGCGTTGGCGCTTGATTGACAAGACGCGATTTATGGAATCTACGCCACCCGTCTCTGCTGCATTTCGCATCAACTGCACAAACAACTGCTTGATGGGACGGGGATCTTCCTTCCAGGTGGGAATGGCAATGTTGGTTCCTACATCACTTAAATAGCCGTAATCTTCCAACAACTCGTTAAATTCGTCGAGAATTTTCTCTCCTTCTGGGGTTTGTGCTAATTGCTCAAATATTTTATCCGGCTCAAACTCAGGTAATACTTGTTTAGCATCTGCGGCTAAAGCACTTAGCGATCGCAATGCTGCTACTTCTGGGGCAAAACTGTTATCAATTTGCCCATCTTTTACCCGGAAAACTGCTTGTCTGAGGGCTGCACTCAAGGGAGCTAAAATACTGTAATAAGTCCCTCTGCGTAGCAATTCCAGAATAAAGTCTACTCTTTCTAATAGCTGGGGTGGTTGCAAGTCATCTATGGACTCATGAGCCAATTGTGATAATCCGGGAATAAATAGACTACTGTAGTCCCGCTTAAAGTCCTTTTCTAAAGTTAGTTCTTGCCTCAATAGCCTTAACAGTCCTGGTAAATTCTCCCAAGTAGACTGTAAAGGCGGTTTGCTCATTTTAGCTCCTCTCGTCAAAAATTCCAGACTTTCCGGCGGTAAACCCATACGCAGGAAAATCTGCCCTAATAGAGAAGCATTAAAATAGGCTTGAGAATAATGCAGTGTCGCAGTTTCTGTAAAATCTAACCCCAGGGCGCGATCGCCTAGGACTAAAGTAAAAATATCTCCCCAAACTCCGCAAGTTAAAGGGCGATTAATCGACCAAGTTAAAGGGTGAATGACACCGGGGATCACCTCGGCGGCAATTTTTCTTGTCCAGATGGGTAATAGGGTAGTAATTGGTCTAGCTTGCAACACCCAAAGAGTTTGACTGTCATAACTCCACTCAATATCTTGGGGCAGACCGTGATACTGTTTTTCTAATCGCCGGACTAAATACGCTACTTGTTTAATTAAAGCTGGTGGTACTTGTCCCTCTCCCTCTAATTGGACAGAGGCAATATTTTCTGTCTCCACGACAAAGGCGCGATATTGTTCTGGTGTGACTTTGCCAGACACAACTTGAGTCGGGCTACCGGGTAAAGCTTCAATGACAATAGCATCACCTTGTTGAGTGATGGGATCACGGCTAAAAGCCACCCCAGAATACACACTCTGGACTTGTTGTTGTACTAGTACTGCCATGGCGGTATCTGGTAAACCGCGATCGCGGCGATACTGCACAGCAGAGGGATAATTATAGGAAGCTTGAACTTGAGCGATCGCAGCTTGTAATTCTTGTTTGCTGGTAACATTCAAGATTGTTTCATACTGTCCAGCTGCGGAGGCTTGTTCCGAGTCTTCCCCAATAGCGGAGGAACGCACCACCACAGGAGATAAATCAGAAGGCTGAAGAATGGCAATTAACTCTTCGGGATCATCAATTGGAGAAAGTACCCATCCCTTCGGCACTGAGTAGCCCCATCGCTTAATTTGAGATAATGTAGCGGCTTTTTGTCCGACTACGGCAGCATCCAACTCATCATCTAAAGAAAGAATCGGGCGATCTCCGCGTAAATATACAAATGTTGCCTGTGAATCTGTATCAGCCTCTGGGACTGGCAAATTCAGATCATCGGGTATTTTTGTATAAATCCACCCCAATACCCCAGCTAAGACAATAGCCGCAATGATTTTGGGGAAATTGTCAGAGTTTAAGAGAATAACAAACAAGGGAAATACAAACAAAACGCCAAATTTTACTAGTTGTCTAGATCGTAGAACTGTAAAACTGATAATTGCCAACAAACTGGTAAATACTGCCACTAGGGGATCGTGTACGAAAAAACCCCAAACCACATTTGTGGTGCCTGCCCCTCTGCCCATCCCATATCTACCTAATATTAGGGCAATGAGGGCGACTAATTCCCAAGGCGATCCCTCAGGAAAAAATACACGCGACAGTAATACTGCGGCAATGCCTTTAATGGCTTCTGACAAAACTGCCAAAAGTCCTACCCATGTACCGCCGTGATAAAAAGCTGCGGAAACGCTGATGTTCTTAGTGCCAATTTGTGATAATTGCCTGCCTTTGAGGGCGTAAGTAATCCAAGCAATAACTGGTAACGCGCCCAAGACGGGGCAGGCAATTAAAATAACTAGGGCACCCCAAAGTTCAATCATTGTGGATTTTGGATTTGAGACTTATACTCCATCTAAAATCTCAAATCTCAAATTCTCAAGTTTTTCTGAAATTTTTTGATGGTGGTTAGGGCGCTTTTACTTAGTTGCTTAATGGACACTTGGCCGCGGCGGAAACCGTTTTTTGCAAGTGTCCCCCTAAGCCGCTAATTCCTAAGCTGCTAGTTTTCTAGTTTAGCGCATAGGCTGCTTGCAGCGCCCAAATAATCAAGGCAGCGATCGATCCTAATAGCAGTACAGTAGAAATAGTGACTACTTTTGGGGAGTCTGCACCCTTAAATTTCATAATTCCTCGATTTAAATCGGACATAGCTTTGTAATCCTCCTTTGTTACAGTGCTAATTTGTCCGTTTTGATTGTAGTCTTTCTATTTGCAGTTCAAGCGAAATTCCGCATAATATTTTGTTTAAGCTTTGCAACAGACGTTCAAAGCGATCGCGATAATTTTGACCTGATGAACCGCAGGGATTGTATGGGGAAGATTGGCGTTGAGCTAAACTAATTTCTCTACGATTTATAGTAAATTGCGTTTTACCTTTATCATAAGTTTCGGAGACAGCACTCCGTTTGAGGTTGGCTTTCATGGCAAAAAAAATTGCATTTGGTTGGTATGGCGGTAAGTACAGTCATTTAGACTGGCTCTTACCCTTGCTGCCAAAAACGACCCACTACTGCGAACCGTTTGGTGGTTCAGCAGCCGTGTTGTTGAACCGGGAGCCTGCACCTGTGGAAACCTACAATGATATTGATGGACAGGTAGTCAACTTCTTTCGTGTACTACGTGATCAAAAAGAACAACTCATCCAGGCTATAGGGTTAACGCCGTTTTCGCGTGAAGAATTTCGGATTGCCATTGTCAAAGATGAAGAAGGTTTATCAGACCTGGAAAGGGCTAGACGATTTTTTGTCCGGGCGCGACAAGTGAGAACGGGCTTGGCACAAACCGCCAGTGTTGGACGATGGGCACACTGCAAACTTACTAGCCGTGCTGGAATGGCTGGTGCAGTTTCCCGGTGGCTGGGCAGTGTTGAGGATCTGCCAGAAATTGTGCAACGGCTGCTGCGAGTGCAAATGGAAAACGACCGAGCAATTAATATTATTCAACGGTACGATAGTCCAGAAACCTTATTTTACTGTGACCCACCATACCCGCATGATTCCCGTGGGGATAGTAAGGCTTATGCTTATGAAATGACCGACGATGAGCATCGACAACTCGCGGGTGTTTTGCGTGCAGTCAAAGGTAAGGTTGCCCTTTCAAGCTATGATTGTACATTGATGCAGGAACTGTATGGTGACTGGAACTGCATCAAAGCGCCCCAGAAGCACTGCCATTCCATCAAGGAGTTACGGCAAGAAGTACTTTGGATCAATTATGACCTGACAACCTCCTCACTTACTATTGAAGAAATCACTCAATGCCCACAAGTCCAGCAGCTATCCTTGATGTAGCCTTGCAAACAGCTGAAGCGTCGATGGGGCAAACGATTGTTGTCTCCTCCAGCATTGCCGCAAAAATTGACTATGTATCGCGCTATGTGGGCAATCGTGCTGTAGTTCGTTTGTTGCTGGCCTGCTCTTTAGCGGCGATTCACCGTCCAGATGTTGATATCCGCAAGCCTTACACTGAAATAGGAACACCAGATGCTTACTCTGGGCGCTACTATGATGAACGTTACATTACAGCCTTCATTAATCAGCACGAGTTGCCTTGCAATCCCACCACTGCGTTCTTAACCCCTGCCCTGCGGAACCGCAACACCACCTTAACCCCAGCAGTAAATCTGGTAGGACGACCGCCTAAACTCTACGAAGCCGCGCTGCAATTACTTGATGATGTTCATCAAGGCAGGATAATTGCTGAGGAACTGCTAGCGGAAACCCTTCGCTGTTTGATTATTGCTAGGAATGAGAAGCGGCAGCGCATGGAAACACTACTGGCCGACCTGAAAAAATCGGAAGACGCAGTCCCTCTGTCAGCAGAAGAAATTGTCACACTCCTAAAACAGCATCTGGCTTGCCGTAACTCAAGCCGCCTTCCTGTATTGATTGTTGCTGCTGCCTATCAAGTAGCAGAACAATATATAGGAGAACGTTTTTTGCCTCTAGAATCCCATAATGCGGCAGATGAGCAGACTGGTGCTCTGGGAGGTGTGGAAATTACCTTAGTTGATGATGAGAAGGTGATTACCAGCTATGAAATGAAGACCCGGCGTGTCACCTTAGCAGATATTGACCGTGCTGTGCAAAAAATTAACAGCACTAGCAAGCGGGTTGACAACTATATTTTTATCACGACAGATGTGATTGAGCCGGGTATTCGGGAATATGCCTCAAGTATGTACGACCGTACAGGCGGTATAGAGATTGTGGTTTTAGATTGCATCAGCTTTGTGCGTCACTTTCTGCATTTGTTTCATCGGCTGAGGTCACACTTCTTGGAAGCCTATCAACGGCTAGTACTGACGGAACCGGACAGTGCTGTTAGTCAACCTCTAAAAGAAGCTTTTTTGGCTTTGAGACAAGCTGCTGAAAGTGCAAAGGAGTTTTGACTGAGACAAACATTCTCCAAGTATTAATACTGTTCTGAAGTATAACGTTAATCGCAAAACATATGAGTTTCAAGCTACGCTCAAGTTCACTTAAAGGCAATCACTGAACCTTATATTTGCAATATCTGAATCACTTCATGATGTCTAAGTAGCCATCATGAACTGCGTACACAAGAAAACATGAAAAAGGATAATAAAAGGAGCATAGTGTTCCACGGAGTTCGTTCTTGGTGCGTACAAGCCTGTTAAGTAGCCAGAACCAGATACCCGCAAGAACAAGTAACTACTTACCTTTGTTTAGAGTTCACCTTATAAAGGACAAGTTAAGTAGAACAGGGTAAATAATTAAAGGTTTGTAGTGAGAACTAAAGTTCTCAAATCAGGACTAAAGTCCTGACTACGAACTGATTTTCGATAAATTTACATTACTTTACACAATTTGGTTTTTTCAAGTCGTTCTACTAACGCTGGTCAGCGATTAAACTGTGTTAAAAAATTTGTTATTAGTGAGCGGCTTGATCACATCACTAAAAAAGTTTTGTTGTGGGGCATTTACAAGTGAAATTAGTACTAATCATTATTTTGGTGCTTGTCGGTTTATGTGTGGTAATGGAATTGGGATTAAGGTTGCTCTTTGGCTTTGGTAATCCGCTAATTTACGTTGGTGATCCAGAAATTGGTTATTTAATCGTCCCCAACCAACGGACTCGCCGCTTTGGTAATCGCATTGAAATTAATCAGTATTCCATGCGAAGTGCACCCATTACAGAAACTCCCGCACCTGATACCCTACGAGTGCTAATTATTGGCGATTCCATCGCTAACGGCGGTTGGTGGACAGATCAAGACAATACAATCTCCAGCTTGATGGCTCGTTCTTTAAAATCATTACTCAGCAGTAAATACAAAGAAGTCGAAGTTCTCAATGCTTCCGCTAACTCTTGGGGGCCAAGAAACGAATTAGCCTATTTACAAAAATTTGGTAATTTTAAATCTCAATTTATAGTATTATTACTGAATACAGATGATTTATTTGCTACTGCTCCCACTTCTTTACCAGTAGGACGCGATCGCAACTACCCAGACAAAAAACCTCCCCTGGCATTAGCGGAAGTGTGGCAACGGTATATTATCAAACCGAAACCAATTCCGGAAATGAAAGCAGTGCATACAGAAACAGGCGATCGCGTGGGAATTAATTTAGAGGCGATCGCGAAAATTCAAGCGCTAACTCTGCAAAACAACAGCCAATTTCTCCTAGTCATGACTCCTTTGTTGCGAGAACTTGGTGAACCAGGCCCCCGCGATTACGAAATTAAAACCCGTCAAAGGCTAATTGACTTTACCAAAGCCCAGCAAATTAGGTATATAGATTTTTTACCTTTACTCAACTCCACACCGAACGCGAAAGCCTTGTACCAAGACCACATACACCTCAACTTGCAAGGCAATCAGTTTGTCAGTCAAGTCATAGAGCGATCGCTTTTAGAAATATTGATTCAGTAGTACTGAGCAGCAAGACTAGATACTTTTCCCTACTCAGCACTCAGCACGGGCTATAAGCGCAGCCATGCCCGCAGGGCTTTACAGCACTCAGCACTCAAAAAGGCACTCAGCACTCAGCACTCAGCACTCAGCACTCAGCACTTTTAAAGAGCATCCTTAAACTGCTGTACCTTTTTCAGGAGAGGCTGACATTCGATGCCCTCGGCTAACTCTTGGGCATTTTGATAGCACAATAGCGCTGACTTTTTGCGTTTTGTCGTGGCGTAAAGACTTCCCATATTCAGCAAAGTGGAAATTTCTCCCAAACAATCACTAATTTCTTGATAAATTGCGATCGCTTGCTTGTAATACTTGAGAGCTTGGCGATTATTCCCCACAATATTGTAAGTAAAACCAAGGTTTTGCAAAGTAGTTGCTTCACCAGCGCGATCGCCTATTTCCCGACGTGTCAAAAGAACCTGGTAGTAAAGTAATAATGCTTTTTTAGGTTGCCCTAAATCACTATACACGGAAGCAATATTATTCAAAGTGGTGGCTTCGCCCACTAAATTCTTGGCGGCTCGTTGAATTGGTAGTGCTGCTTGTAGAAATTCTAAAGCTTGTTCAAACTGGCCTAAAGTGCTGTAAGCAAAGCCAATGCCATTAAGAGTATTGGCTTCACCAGAAAAATCTCCCAGCGATCGCCGCATCGACAAAATTTGGTACTGTAACAACAGCGATCGTTTTGGTTCACCCAACCTGGCGTAAATCAGTGCCATGTCATTGAGCGTAGAAGCTTCACCTTGGGTATCCTGCAACTTCCTGAAGATTTGCAATCCTTTGTCAAAAGACTCCAGCGCTTGCGAGAATCTTCCTAGACGGCTGTAACTAGAACCTAAATTGCTAAGTGCTGTCGCTTCTGCTCGTGTATTGCCAAGTTCAACAGCAACTGCAAGTGCTTGATTAAAACACTCTAATGCTTTTTGAGGTTGGCAGCAATTGAGATAAGCTAAACCAATATCATTCAATGTATGACCTTCTCTAGCTCGATCTCGAATGTCTCTAGCTAACTGTAAATTCTCACTGGCAAAATTGAGATATTCTTGAAACTTCCCCTGCTTGTAGTAGCGGTTGGCTTCATCACGACGTTGTTCCCACTGTTGGACTCGATTGAAAGCTTGCGTCATCTGGCCTCGGTTGCACTCTGCGATGAATAGGCAGGTTATTTTGGGAATCAACCCCTCGAAGAATTCCCAAATTTGAGTTAACCGTTATTCTCTACCTTTAGACATAAAATGTAAATAGAGATATATCTCTTTGGACACAAGACATCAGTAGTAAAATAGAGTACGATTGTGTATTCTTGAGGCAGTAATTATTTTTTGGCTAATTCCAGCACGAAGCACCACTCCATAACCTCCGGGTGCTTTGTGGGAGTGATATAAACAAAAAAATTTTGAATTTCTTCAAGTTTCACGAATCCACACTGCCAGACCTCCCCCACGCCCACGGGCTGCAATCAAGTCTTCCGTCACTAAAAAGAAAGCAAAGAAGGGTAGTTTAGCTATGGGCTGGTTGTAAAAATCCTCTGTCTGAACTTTACCAGAGCGAATCTGCCTGTTGTAAACACCACGACTAAACAGACTGACGAGCATGTAGTTAAAGTCAAACGCCAATAAATTTTTCTTGCCCAAATATTGCGCTGGCCCTGTCAGCTTCAACAACACCGGGCCTAATTGAACTTGATTAGCTATTTCGCCTCTACCCAATTCCTGTTCTAAATCGGCACTAAAGGAAATCTGGACTGCTACAAATTTTGGCACGTACCAACCCTTTCCCAAGACAATTCCCCCACGTTCTCTGGCTTTTTTAGTGCCAGTGGCAAAGCAAAGCCGCCATTTACCCAAAAGAGATTCAAAGTCATAAATCAGCCGTTGCTGCTTGGCAACTTTTTCTGCTTTTAGTAACGCATTTACGACTACTTCAGCCGCAGGACGTGCATTTCCTTGCCCTCGATACGCAGCTACTGCTTGGGATAGCACGCTCACAAAATCAGGTGTAGTCGTAGATGTCAAATCAGCCATAATTAACAAGACTTGGGATTTTATAAATCTATCAATGCTTGCATGATCAAGCTAAAAACAAAAAGAACCGTAGTGTATGACTACGGTATGGGATGGGATTAAATCTGAAGTGGCTAAACGCGGGATAAGTGCTAGTACGGCACGGCGTAAATAGAGCAACCATTGAAAATCTCTAAAGAGCTTATTCCATAATACTTTTGACTTTTGACTTCCGCCTTGCGGTACTAGTCCCTGGCAATAACTATATCGTTGGACTTAATGACTACATAAGCATCTTTCCCCTCAGACAAATCTAATTCCTCTGCTGATACTCTGGTGATAACCGAGGTTAACTCAACTTTTTGAGTAATCTCTAGCGTCACCTCAGTATTAACCGCTCCGTTGACAACTCTTTTAACAATACCCTTCAGAACATTGCGGGAGCTAACTTTTAGTGGTTTTCTCTGAATACTAATTTCCCTTTCAGGTTCTGGAGTATCAACATTTTCCTGTTCTTTGTGCTTACTTGCTAGCGATTCTGGTAGAGACTGCGAATTGAGACCACGCACAAGTTCTCTGAGAATCTCGGTTTTGGTTCTCTGAGACTGTTCACAGAACTTCTCCAGAATTTTCCGCTCCTCTTCTGAGGTTTGGAATGTAACCCACCCTTGTTCCTTTCTCGGCATAACATTACCAATTTTGTTGGAAAAATTGGGTTAGTTTGGTACTATATTTACCAACCCCCAATTTCATCAAGAGAATTTCTCCCAGTATGGTTATTATATGAACAGGAGACGAGTTTTTGTCTTTATTGGTATAGCAATTACTAGCTTATTGCTGACAACAGGCTCGCCTTCGATTGCTCCCACTCCAGCAATAGCACAGTCAAACGCTAACTTACTTGTATCTGCTGCTGCCAGTTTGAAAGAAGCACTAGAAGAAATTAAGCCTCTTTACCAAAAAAGTAAGCCCAACATCAACATTAGTTATAACTTTGGCGCTTCTGGTGCCTTGCAGCAACAGATTGAGCAGGGCGCTCCCGCAGATATCTTTATTTCTGCGGCTAGAAGGCAAGTAGATACATTAGAGCAAAAAGGCCTCCTCGTTCCAGGTACTCGTACCAACCTGGCAAATAACCGTTTAGTGTTGATTGTGCCTAAGAATACTGTTGGCATTACTAGCTTTTATAATTTGGCAGATGCCAAAATCAAGAAAATCGCGATGGGAGAACCAAGGAGTGTTCCCGCAGGTCAATATGCTGACCAAGTTTTGAAAAAATTGGGCATTTTTGATCAGGTCAAGTCTAAATTAGTTTTGGGCAACAATGTGCGTCAAGTTTTGGCAGCAGTAGAAAGTGGTAATGCTGATGCAGGTTTAGTTTATGTTACAGATGCAAAAATTTCTAACAAAGTTAAAGTTGTAGTTGCTGCTGACGATAAATACCACTCTGCAATTGTTTATCCCATGGCAGTGATTAAAAGCAGTAAAAATGTTCCTGCTGCCAAAGAGTTTATTGAGTTTTTATCTGGTAATCAAGCAAAATCTGTACTTGCAAAATACGGGTTTATTGTGCGTTAAGTAGTAATATTTTAGTTCATATCAAACAGTAAATATAGAAGTTTTTAGATAGATTATTTATGTATCTTGCAAGAAATATTTAGACATCATTAAATAAACAATCAATTCTAGCGATTCATAGTTTATTCAGGATGATCAGGACTAAAGTCCTGACTACAAACTTTAAATTCTAGTTCGTAGTGAGCGATTCATCGCTTATTCAGGATGATCAGAACTAAAGTCCTGACTACAAAATTTAATTGATTTAGTCCTAGTTTTTTATCTGTGATTTCCCCAATATCAGAACTTATCTCCAAAATGTCACCTGATTTATCTCCCCTTTGGATATCACTTAAAACTTCCTTACTTGCGACATTTATTACCTTTTTTCTTGGTATTTGGTCGGCTTACTGGATGCTGGGATATCGAGGTAAAGGGAAATCATTGATTGAAGGAATTTTTATTGCTCCTTTGATTTTGCCGCCTACAGTTGTTGGTTTTTTGTTACTGCTATTTTTTGGTAAAAATGGCCCTGTAGGGCAACTCATGCAGCCTTTTGACTTGACGATTGTCTTTACTTGGTATGGTGCAGCGATCGCCGCCACAATTGTAGCTTTTCCATTAATGTATAAAACAGCATTGGGAGCTTTTGCACAAATTGATGCAAATCTCCTGCGAGTAGCTAGAACCCTTGGCGCTTCTGAATCAACAGTTTTTTGGCGCATCAGTTTACCTCTAGCATTCCCCGGAATTGTTGCGGCAACAACTTTAGCTTTTGCACGAGCTTTGGGTGAATTCGGAGCTACCCTGATGCTGGCGGGTAACATCCCCGGACAAACTCAGACAATCCCGATGGCAATTTATTTTGCTGTGGAAGCCGGAGCGATAAATGAAGCTTGGTTTTGGGCGATCGCTATTATGGTAATTTCCCTATCTGGAATCATCGCAGTCAATTTCTGGCAAGAAAACCGGGGGAAGAAGCAACAACAAAATTCCCAATTCCCACAAAGAACTCAGGAATATCAAACACCTCAAATCGTTATAGATACCCACGCTACCGATGCTTCAGGATTGTTTGTAGATATTGAAAAACGGCTTCCAGGCTTTACATTGCAAGTATCTTTCAGCGCCGATCATAATACCCTAGGATTTTTGGGCGGATCTGGGGCTGGCAAAAGTATGATTTTGCGTTGCATTGCTGGCATAGAAACCCCAACCAAAGGTCGTATTGTTTTAAATGGGCGAGTGTTGTTTGATTCGGAACAAAGAATTAATCTGCCTTCTCGCGATCGCCATATCGGGTTTTTAGTCCAGAATTATGCTCTGTTCCCTCACATGACTGTCAGGCAAAATATCGCTTTTGGCTTGCCTAAAGGACTCTCAAAATCAGCGATTCAGCAACAGGTAAAAACACAATTATTAGCAGTGCAATTAGAAGGATTAGGCGATCGCTATCCTCATCAACTCTCTGGTGGTCAGCAACAACGAGTAGCACTGGCGAGAGCTTTAGCTAGTCAACCAGAAGCACTATTACTCGATGAACCATTTTCGGCACTGGATACTTACTTGCGTAGCCAACTGGAACAGCAAATGATTACTACCTTGAATTCTTACCAAGGAACAACTTTATTTGTGACTCACAATCTGGAAGAAGCCTATCGAATTTGCCCAAATTTGTTGGTACTGGAGCAAGGAAAGTCTATGCAGTATGCTGCCAAACAAGAGATTTTTGAGCGCCCTGCTAACTTTAGTGTTGCTCAATTAACAGGGTGTAAAAACTTTTCTCATGCTGAGATTAAAACATCTGCATTATTAGAAGCAAGCGATTGGGGTTGCACCCTCAAAGTCTTAGAACCGCTCCCCAAAAATTTATCCTACGTGGGAATTCGCGCTCATCAAATCAATTTTACTAATAACTCATCTGCTGAAAATACATTTCCCTGCTGGCTAGTGAGGGCAAGTGAAACACCGCATCGCATAACGTTATTTCTCAAGTTGCATTCCTCTCCGACAAATACTCACGATTACCACCTACAAGCAGAAGTATTCAAAGAAAAATGGGTCATGTTTAAAGACCAACCTTTGCCTTGGCAAGTTCGTTTAGATCCCCTGCATTTAATTTTGTTGGCAGAGTGAAAGGGGACTGGGGATTGGGTATTTTCAGTATGCCGAAAAAATAGCCCTATCAACCGACAGGCTACAGGGCAAGCTATTATCAAAAAAATGCAAGTACTATTATTCTTTCACCCTAACATCGATAACAGTCGCATTAAAGTTATAGTTAAAGCCTTCTAACTCAAAGGGCATACCAATTTTTACTTTGCTATTACCTAAAACTGGGCCAGTATCGGTGATTTGGGCTTTACCTTCTAAAGTTAAAAGCATATCTGTACTAAAATTGTTTGCCCTGGGATCTGGTAGTTCTCTGACAGAACCATCTGGTTGAGGAACTGTTACAGTTCTAGGTAATAGCTCAAGAGATTTGATCCCAATCTGACCGTAGGGTTGATTGCGGATAATCACGTTAGTTTTACCACCTTTTGTAAATCCTTTGTCAAATAACCGTTCAGGGTCGCGGACATTTAAACCGCGCACGGCTAAGTCTACCTCGATGGGTACTGTTTTAGTCCCGACTTGGGCCACAGAACCAGTAGTGCCAGGAAAAACAAATATGCCAATTATAACTAGCACAATTACCAGGGCAGCACCTAAATCGAGGATATTTATTTTGCCGAACAAGCGTCCTTTGGAATCTAAAATAGCCATCAAAACTTTTCCTAGATACAAGCGGAATAATTGATTTTAGCAATAAGCTTTATCAGGGACGTGGCAAGTTTCCCTATTTGAGACAGCTCAAGGCTATTGGGCGTTGCAGTCATGCGACAGTCTAGCACGAGTTGGCAAGTGGGTCGTCAAGAATGTAAAAACAAGGGCATTTGGTTTATTTTAGACATGGGACAAAATTTTCATCATCAAAGCCCTTGGAACCATATTGGTAAATACCTATGCATAAATATTTAGCCACTTTTCAACACGGCTGAAATTGCTGTATTCCAACACTGTCCCCTTTCCTCTGTTACCTGTTCCCTCCCTCAACCAAGTAATTTATTTTGCACAACTAGTTATGCATCTTTGTTTTTGAGTCAAGAATGCAACTTAGAAGGCTCTAAATTCGTCCTATAGTTTATCCCATTAGACCTAATAACAATGACTTGGAAAGGCTTTTTTGCAAATCATCATCCGTGGCGGCGCTGGTTTTATCCGTTAATTTCGGTAGTAGTTGCCTTGAGTTTGTGTCTAACTACACCCATGCCTGGAAGGGCTTTCGATATTCGGTCGCTGCTGTTCCGGGGTGTACAGATAATTCAGATGTCTAATATATCTGATCGCCAGGAAGTTGATCTTGGTCAGCAGATGAATCAGCAGTTAAAGAGTGGTGATATTCGACTTAGCCGCAACTCTGCGATTAATCGCTATGTGGAACAAATCGGTCGGCGCTTGGCAACTAACAGCGATCGCGCAAATCTCCCCTTTACCTTCCAAGTAGTTGAAGATGACGCGATCAATGCCTTTGCTACTTTGGGAGGTTTTGTCTATATTCACACGGGTTTAATCAAAGCCGCAGACAATGAAGCGGAACTAGCTAGTGTGATAGCCCATGAAATTGGTCACATTGGCGGCAGACATTTAGTACAACAGATGCGGCAAAGAGCGATCGCTGGTGGTGTAGCTTCAGCCGCAGGTTTAGATCGTAATGCAGCCGTGGGAATTGGTGTAGAACTGGCGCTCAATCGTCCCCGCAGTCGTCAAGATGAATTTGATGCGGATAATAGAGGATTACGAACTTTGACTCGCGCTGGTTACGCCCAGTCGGCCATGGTCTCCTTTATGCAAAAGCTGATGCAAAGAGGGGGTTCTGTTCCTACATTTTTGAGTACTCACCCTGGAACAAGCGATCGCATTAGTGCTTTGCAACGTTCTATTGATGCCCAACCTAGCAATCAGCGTGACGGATTAGATAATGCTGCTTATCGAGCTAATATCCGTAGTTTGTTGTAGTTTGAACGCTACTGTACACAGGAAAAAACCCATAATTTTACATCTACCCTTTTGCTCCCGATTATGCTCGCTGTTTGTGGCGGCGAGCAGCAATTTGGGATGGTTCAACAGTAATCACCCCTTCTGCTAAGGGCAGGGTGCGGAGGCGGTTCTTAAAAATGTTGACTTGATAAATGAGGTTATTTGTCGTGTCTAATGCAGTTAACCAGCCACTACGGGGATGGTAAGCACCAGTATCTATATCCAGCCATCCCTGCCCTTGTACAAGTTTTCCAGGGGTAACGCCAGGGAAGGTAAAGGTAATAGTATGGCCAATGATAATTAGCTTATCAGCAAAGAAGGGCTGCTCAATGCTGTGAAATTCGTCACGTATCCAGCAAAATTGCTCGGCAGTTTGTTTTGCTAACGGCAAATGAGGGTCAACGCCAGCATGAGTTAACCAAATATCCCCCAAATCCAGATATGTAGGTAAAGTCTTTAACCAATCCAAATGTTCTACAGGAATGGTGGCTTCTGCGTAACTAGCTATTGTTGCCTGGCCTCCACTATACAGCCATGCTTGCATTGCTGGTGTCGCCATATTCTCGCTGGTGAGAATGTTTAATAACATCTGCTCATGATTTCCCAGCAGACAGGCATAATTATTCTGCTTGACAAAATCAATAACGTGTGAGCTTTGAGGTCCACGATCAATTAAATCTCCCAGAAAATAGACTTGATCATCTGATGCTGGGGCGATCGCCTCCATCAATGTCATCAAGCCTTCGTAGTGACCATGCACATCCCCAATAACAATTCGACGTTGGCTAGTTTCGCTCATCGGCTCTTGGCTTAAATAGTTGGGTTGAATAGTTTTGCTACAGTTTAAGTTGTCTGGTTTCCGCAAATACAGATAAAAAACCCTTGACAAATTTTACTTTTATCTTAATTTAATTTTTGGAGTTCCATAACAGCCATAAGAACATACTGAAGCTTTGGTAGGCGATCGCAAAACCTACAAATTTTATCCAGACTAGCTTAAAATTTAGGTAATTGCCCTGTTACTAACTCCTAGTTGCAAAATGTCTGATCAATTTTCTGCTGAAATTAGCTCGCGCATCTGTAAGCATATGAACGAAGATCATACTGATGCAATAGTTCTTTATGCCAAGGCTTTCGGTGGTGTAACAGATGCAACAACCGCAGAAATGCTGTCAATTGATGCTGAGGGAATGAATTTAACAGCACAAGTAAACCAGGAAACTGTACCAGTTCGCATTCAGTTCGAGCGTACTTTAGCAGATGCAGAAGATGCTCACCAAACTCTGATTGCAATGGTCAAGCAGGCGCGGGTTCAAGCAAAGTAAAAATGGCAATAATCTACTAAAAAGATTAGATGCAACTCTCTGCCCGTAATAACCAAAAGCCGCTATAAGTCATCCCAGAATCATCAGGCTGCACTAACAAAAAATGTAATCCTCGGCTTTGTTGTTGGCGCTGTTGATAAGCTTGAGCAGCAGCAGCAACGTCTGGGTCTGCAAATGTTGCTACAATCCACCTATCCACTAAACCTGCTTCTAATATCAAGCCATCTGGTGTACCAGCAATGTAATTTAATGCTACGGGATGTGCTGCTTGTAACCACCTGGCTAAACGCATTGATTGCTTTCCTCCGTAGATAACTACACCGGGGACAGGTATGGTAGAAGCTAAACCTAGATTAATGGGTTGAAGAGATTCTGGTATGGATAAAATCGGAATTGGGCGTTCTGTAAATACATCCACAAGTTCGCCAGCTGGGAGTGTAGCAAAGCGCCACTCTTCCCCCCAAAGATTCTCTGGTAATGGTACAGGAGGCGGTTTATCTAGCGCTAAGGGATATTGCTTTTCTTGTAACCACTGTTTTAATGCCAAAGTGTAGCGAGTGGGTTCGACATTAATACCTAAAGTGCGTCCAGCCGCTTGAATTAAACTCAACGACTGGGGACGAAATACCTGAATTATATCGGGGAGTTGATCACCAGCTGCTAGCTGAAGTTGAGCTGCTACCCAACTGGAATTTGCTGCTGACTGGGGACAGGTGGCTGTATACTCGAAACTGCGATTTGAATCACAAATCAACAGTTCCCATAAAACTTGTCCTGCGGTATCACGCAACGGACTACGATAAAAATCAGCTTGCCAAATTTTCATGTTTTTTGCCTCACGCAAAGGCGCAAAGGCGCAAAGAAAAATAAAACTAAGTTGTATTAAAGCTCAAAAAAAGGGGTAGGCAATCCACCCCTTCATCAAACCAGGAAACTTAAAATACTTTAAAGCTGTACTTTAGCCAAAATAGGTGACACACGGGTAGCTATTTCTGGGACATACACTTGTGAAACGTAGTCGGCTATCATCCTATCTGTATTGAATAGAGGTGCATTAGTCTTAATGGATGCTTTCATCATTTGCACCCAGCGATGGGGAATGCCTTGAGCGTCTTGGTCGTAGTATAGAGGAACAATTTCTGCTTCCAATAGATGATATAGCGATCGCGAATCGATGCGGTCTTGCAATTCTTGGTCGCTAGTATGAGCATCTTCGCCAATTGCCCAACCGTTAATTCCTTTGCCATTAGCATCGGCTTGGTAACCTTCACACCACCAGCCATCGAGGACGCTGCAATTAATACCACCGTTGAAGCAGACTTTTTGCCCACTAGTACCAGATGCTTCTAGGGGACGACGGGGGTTGTTCAACCAAACATCTACGCCTTGCACGAGTTTTTGCCCGGTGTAAATGTCGTAATCTTCAATAAAAGCAACTCGGTTGATAATTCCAGAGTTGTGGCACCATTCCATTAAGCGCTGGATAATTCGCTTACCTTCTTCGTCTGCGGGGTGAGCTTTACCTGCAAAGATGATTTGTACTGGACGTTGGGCATTGCCAAAAATCTTTAATGCTCGTTCGGCATCGCGTAAAATTAGATCACCACGCTTGTAAGGGCTGAACCGCCTAGCAAACCCAATTGTTAATATTTTGGGATCAAGCAGGGTTTCAGTAGCTTGAATGAGTGTGTAATCTTCGCCACGCTCTTCCCGCGCTTTCTTGACTTTATAACGGGTATAGGCTACCAGTCTTTCTTTGAGGATGAGATGTCGTGACCATAGTTCCTCATCGGGGATTTCGTCAACTTTCGCCCACATTTTGGGGTCAACAGCCCGATTTTTCCAGTCTGCTCCTAAATACTGATTATATAAGTCAGCCAATAAAGGAGCAGTCCAAGTTGGTGCATGAACGCCATTGGTAATATAACCGATGGGTACTTTATCTTCAGATCGGTTGGGAAAGAGAACTGTCCACATTTTGCGGGAAACTTGACCGTGCAATTCACTTACGCCATTGCAAGCACGAGACATCCGCAAGGCCAAAACGGTCATGCCAAAGGGTTCCCAAGGGTCACCGAGTCTGCGTGCGCCTAATGCTAAAAATTGCTCGCGGGAAAGTCGCAATTGTGGCCAGTAGTGAGCAAAGAAGGAGTCGATTAAATCGGGAGAGAAGACATCATGACCGGCTGGGACTGGGGTATGGGTAGTGAATACGCAACTATTCTTCACCTGGGCTTCGATGTCGTAGAAAGATTTACCTGTCCGCTCAATTTCTAGCCTGGCTATTTCTAAAGTACAGAAGGCGGCGTGTCCTTCGTTGAGATGATAGACGGAAGGCTTAATTCCTAAGGCTTCTAGAGCTTTGACACCGCCAATTCCCAAAACTACTTCTTGAGCGATGCGGGTTTCTAAATTGCCACCATACAAGTGTCCTGTTAACCAACGGTCAATGGGATCATTGTCATGGCGATCGCTATCTAGTAAATATAAACTAACTCGTCCAACTTGTACGCGCCAAATTTGTACTTTTACCTGACGTTGGCGAATTTCTATCTGGATAGTTATGGGTTCCCCTTGGTCATTTTTGATTAATTCTAGGGGCATCCGGTGGAAGGGATTATCCAGATAATAATCTTCTTGCCAACCGTGGCGATTTAAGCGTTGCCGAAAGTAACCTTGGCGATACAATAAACCCACCGCAACCATCGGGACACCCAAATCTGATGATGATTTGAGGTGATCTCCAGCTAAAATACCCAAGCCGCCAGAGTAAACGGGTAGAGATTCATGGATGCCAAATTCGGCGCAAAAGTAAGCTATGGGACGGTCTTGAGAAACCTGGGGTGCAACGCGACTCACCCAAGTATCTTGCTGTGCCATGTAAGCGTCAAACTCCTGCGCTAAGGCGGAAATTTGCTTCAAATAAAATGGATCTTCTGCTAATTGGGTGAGGCGTTCGTAACTTGCCGACTCTAAAATTGCCACTGGGTTATGCCCACAGCGTTCCCATTCTTGGGGATCAATGGTGGGAAACAGCGCGATGCGATCGCTCGTCCAACACCACCAATAGTTATATGCTAAATCTGCTAACCGTTTTAGTGGAAAAGGTAATTTTTCGCTCAAGCGAGTTGCTGCCGTGATTGCACTGCTATTAGCCATACAAATCTACACTTTTTGTTACTTTATGCTCTATTTCGCTTAACATCTGCTCCCCATCAATATCCTCTTCAGGTTTATTGCTTCCGAGTATTTGTTGGTGAATCCTCCCCTGAAGTAGGAGCAGGTTATAGACATCAAACTTTATCCAAGACAAATGGTTTCTATTGTTTCTGCCTTGTTAGAGATTATCCAGGTTTTTCGGCAATTTAGCTAATTTTATTACATCAAATTAGTTGACATTTTTTTAAAATATTTATTTTGTTGTTAACATTTATTTAAAACTCGATTATAAACAAACAAAATTTCACAAATGTTTGATTTTAAACGCAGAGGGGTGCGGAGGTTTATCGAAAGCTCTGTTTTCAATTTATATCAGCAAATTTATTTAATTTTTCTCAATTTAGCCATATAATTAAGTATAATTACAATAATTATCAAAGTGTAACTTGCATAAATAGCAACACTGAAAGTAAGAAATACAGGTAGATTGAGCCTTCTAATTAAAATTACTGTTCCCATACTAAAAATTGTACTAGCTAGAAAAGCTAATAAATTTTTATTCAAAATATTCTCCTATTAACTACTGAAACCTTATTTATTAATAGTTGATTTAGTAGCTAAATACCGTAAACAATGTTACGTTTAAATCTATTTTTTAAGTTTATGGAGATTAATTTAATATTCAACTGCACCACTCCCTACTTTCTTCACCTAATTGACAAAGCGATAGCTGGCGCTGACTTGTCAGTTCGCGTGGTGACGGATATGGTCTTCAATAAAACTGGCGATGAAATAATAACTGTGGTCGTAACCTGTTTGATAACGCAAATTTAAAGGCTGATTGACAGATGTACAAGCTTGCTCAAACACCTCTGGTAGTAATTGTGCAGCTAAAAATTTATCAGCAGTTCCTTGGTCAATGAGAATAGGACTATGATATCCCACTTGCTTAACTAATTCACTAGCATCATAGTTGCACCATATTTCTTGATTACTTCCCAGATAACGACTGAACGCCTTTTGACCCCAAGGACATTGCATAGGTGCAGTGATAGGTGCAAAAGCTGAAACTGATTTATACAATTGTGGGTTTCGCATGGCACAAACTAGCGCCCCATGTCCTCCCATTGAATGACCAAAAATACCTTGTTTCTCAGCTTGTACCGGAAAATTGGCAGCAATTATAGCAGGTAATTCTTGGACGATATAACTATACATTTGATAGTGTCTGCACCACGGTTCTTCTGTAGCATCAACATAAAACCCCGCACCTGTACCAAAATCCCAATCATCATCTTCACCTGGGATACCTGTGTTACGAGGGCTAGTATCTGGTACAACCAACATTAAGCCATACTCAGATGCGTAGCGTTGTGCCCCTGCTTTGACCATAAAATTTTCTTCAGTGCAAGTTAAGCCAGATAAAAAATAGAGAACTGGTACTGGCCGTTGAGTTGCTTGTGGTGGTTGGTAGACGGAAAAATGCATTTCCAGATTACAAGTTGAGGAAGGATGAGAGTAAAAGCTAACTTTACCGCCAAAGCTTTTATATTCTGAGATGAGAGTGAGATTAGTCATTATTTCAATTTTGATGTAAATTCACTTGTAACAAATAGTGGCGATCGCAATTTTAAGTTGTGTTATTTATGCATAATAAAATCTTAAATACACAAGCAGCAATTTTGCTCAAAGTCGGGAATAAAACAGCAAAAAGGTGCTAAAACAATTATTGCAGGCTTTAAATAATGTACTCCAGAATACGCAAACCATCCCAAAACGCTTCCTCTTCAGAACCATCCAGCAAAAATCCGTTTGCGCCACGCAGTTTTAAAGTTCCTACTCCAGAAGAAGTAACGTCCCAACCTGAGCAAACACCCGATTTACAAACTACCAGACAGTTTGACAATGGTTTTCCAGATGTCTCGATGTTTCTTCCGCGTCCTTCAGCACCAACACCACGAGTGCAGATGAAGTTAACCATCGGTCAGCCAGGGGATAAGTATGAGCAACAGGCCGATAAAGTAGCAGCAGATGTAGTGCAGCAAAACCAGGGTGTGTCCCAGTATCAAAATCCTGTAGAGCCAGAACGAATTAACCGAGCCATTATTCAACGTTGTTTGAATCTAGATGACCCATCTTGGAAAAAATGGACATTTTTTGGTAACTTCACCTCTTATGACCCCCAACAAGCCAAGCAAGAATTACAAAATACATTTATAGAACTCAAAGACCTAATTTCTCATATTGAGGAATCTGTCTCTGGACTCAAGGTAAATAACTTTTCATCAGAGATATCTCAGTTAAAAGAATTTATTGTAACAACAAAAGCAAAACCCAAAATTACATATCAAGAAGGTCAAGATTTATTAGAACAGATCAAGCAACAAAAATCTGTGGCAATAAAACTTGAAGAAGAAGTTGCCACTGCTATCAAAGAGGAGGAAGCGAAAGAACAGAAACAGAAGGAGGAAGAAAAGAAAAAGAAACAAGCAGAACTTGAGCGACAGCAAGAAGAAGAACGTCAAAGACAAGAGGAAATCGAACGCCAAAAAGAAGAAGAAATTAAAAAGCAGGAAGAACTCAAACGACAACAAGAAGAAAAACTTGCTGTTGAACAAGAGGCACAAAGACAAGAAGAAGAGAAGAAAAAACAAGAGGCAAGAAAACAGAAGGCAGCAGAAAAAAAGCGTATAAAGGCAGAAAAAAAACGTATAGAGTTAGAAGAAAAACGTCAGCAAGAAGCAGAAAAACAAAAGCAGTTGCAAATACAGCAAGAAGAGAGAAGGAAACGACAAGAAGAAGAAGAACAAAAACGAAAAGAAATAGAAATGAAACGGCAGGAGGAAAGACTTAAAAAACAGGAGGAAGAACGTAAACGTCAGGAAGCAGAGCGAAAGAATAAAGAAGAAAAGATAATTCAGTTACAAAGCGAAGCTAAACAACTAGAAACGCAAATAAAAAATAAATCAGTAAATGATGTAACCAAAGAGTTACAGAAGGCTTACATAGAAGAGTTTAATCAGGCGCGTTCACGTATACAAGGTAAAGATGCAGAAGCTGATCAAGAAGCCATAGAGGCATTTAAGATATTAATTCCAATCGCAACTCAAATTTATGACGAGTCGGAGAGTATCTCGGCAAACAACATGCAAATAGCACTGAACAATTCATATATTAACGGTCTGTGCAATAACCTCAAGCAGACAATTCTGGCAGATAAAGGGATTAGTGAAGCGACATTAGAACTTGTCAGCCAATTCAAAAAAGAAGTTGGTAAAATATGTGAATATTACCAGAAAATCGATCAGCTACAGCTAGAAAACAATACAATCCAACAGAAAGATATCTATCCACCTCAATTCAAAAAAGAAGCAAATCAAGTATTTACACAATTAGAAACAGACAAAAATAACTATGACAAAAATCAATTGGCACAATCTATTGCCCAATTCAAAAGAGACCATGTTGATCAATACTATAAATATATTAATAGAAAAGCTAAAGCTGAGGCTATGCACTTAGCCTATGAGCTAACAGTTGAAGGTAAATTTATGCAAAATCCATCTGTTGCAGCACTAGAAAAACTTGTTAACGATGGGGAAGTCAAAACAGGAGAAATTAAAAGAGCTTACATCGCAAAGAATTGGGATGATCAGAAACAGGGTGAATTCTCAATCGAATGTCCGTTAGAAATAGGGCAAGAACAGTATAGAAACGTGGTAATTCATGTTCACTGTAACTCTGACGGCAGTGCAAAAGACGGAAATGCTGCTCACTTTAAATTAGCCAATAACAAATATGATGGTAAGACTTGGGAACTGTCGAAAACATTGAGAGATGAGCTAATACCATCTGCATATGCAATGCGTAGTGCAGGGGAAAAAGATTTAGGTGACTATTTGGATAATTTTTAAAGTTTGATAGTCCTGTACTATTTCAAGAAGTTAAATGTTAACATTATGATTTGATCGCGATTATTCCATTAAATCATCCGTTACAGGTTCACCAGGATAAAAGCGATCGCTCTGAATTTCTGTCAAACTATATGGGGCTTGCTGGGGAAAAGTTGAGAATGGCAAATTAGTTTCACCTGATGCTAAATCTCTAGCATTTTCATAGGCTTCTGGTAATGCTTCTTCAATGTAAGGCTTCAGGCTGGGATTCTCGCTCAATAACTTGATAATTTCCCGCCGTTGTACTCTAATTGTTGCTAACCAACTACGACTGCGTTTTGCTGATTGAAATTCCCACTTTAGTAAATGTGCAATTAAAATACTCAAGCGATTTCGTAATTCTTGACGTTCCCTTCTCCCCAAAGATGCGACTTCCTCGATTAAATTGGGCAAATCAAGCTGGTTCCATTCCCGTTCATGCAGTAAATTGACTTGTTGCTGAGTCCAGGCGTAAAAGTCGCTTTCATAGAGGTTAGCTTTCAGGTTTGCCGATGATTTTCCGGTTTGTGGTGTTTGCATTCTTTCACTCCATCAAATTATCACTCACAACTTCACCTGGGTAAAAGCGATCGCTTATAATTTCTTCTAGAGTATAAGGACAATCTGGGGGAAATGTCTTCAAAGGCAGGTTTGTTTCTCCAGCCGCTAAAGCAGTTGCTTTGAAGTAAGCTTTTTGCAGCATTTCTTGTAGGTAGGGTTGGAAACTGGGGTTTTCTGCCAACAATTCCCACGTATCTATACGCTGGACACGAATCGTATTCAACCAACTCCGACTGCGTTTGCTTGATTGAAATTCCCACTTTAGTAAATGTGCAATTAAGATACTGAGGCGATTTCGTAATTCTTGACGTTCTTTTCTGCCCAAAGATTCAATTTCCTCGATTAAATTGGGCAAGTCAAGCTGGTTCCATTCCTGTTCATGCAGCAGGTTGACTTGTTGCTGAGTCCAAGCGTAAAAGTCTGTTTCATAGAGGTTTGCTTTCAGGTTTGCCGATGATGTTCCGGTTTGTGGTGTCTGCATGGTCAAAACCTGGGGGATATTCTTTCATTTTAATGGAGATGCGATCGCCTGTCATATCTCCTACAAAATTAAAACGTCACCACGCTGCGAATTGATTCACCTTTGTGCATCAAATCAAAAGCATTATTAATCTGCTCAATCGGCATCACATGAGTAATTAAATCATCAATATTTATTTTCCCATCCATATACCAATCAACAATTTTCGGCACATCGGTACGACCCCTAGCACCACCAAAGGCGGAACCTTTCCAAACACGTCCAGTTACTAGTTGAAACGGACGAGTTCTGATTTCCTGTCCTGCACCAGCAACACCAATAACCACACTCACACCCCAACCTTTATGGCAGCATTCTAAAGCTTGACGCATCACATTCACATTGCCGATACATTCAAAACTATAATCAGCACCGCCTTTGGTTAAATCTACCAAGTAGGGAACTAAATCACCCTCAATTTCTTGCGGATTGACAAAATGCGTCATCCCAAACTTTTCTGCTAAAGCGCGTTTACTGGGATTGATATCCACTCCGACAATCATATTCGCTCCCACCATCCGCGCGCCTTGGATGACATTCAAGCCAATCCCACCTAAGCCGAATACTACTACATTGGCACCTGGTTCTACTTTGGCTGTATTAATTACAGCACCCACACCAGTAGTTACACCGCAGCCGATATAACAAACTTTATCAAATGGGGCATCTGGGCGAATTTTGGCTACGGCAATTTCTGGTAGCACTGTGTAGTTAGCAAAAGTAGATGTCCCCATGTAATGATGAATCATTTCTCCACCAATACTAAAGCGACTAGTGCCGTCGGGCATGACACCGCGTCCTTGGGTGAGGCGAATTGCTTGACAAAGATTGGTTTTGAAGCTTAAGCAATATTCACACTGTCGGCATTCTGGGGTGTACAGGGGAATTACATGATCTCCTGGTTTGACGCTAGTGACACCAGCACCCACCTCTACCACCACACCAGCGCCTTCATGTCCCAAAATTGCCGGAAATAAACCTTCAGGATCATCACCGGAAAGGGTGAAAGCATCGGTATGGCAAACTCCAGAGGCTTTAATCTCAATTAAAACTTCCCCGGCTTGGGGTGGCGCTAGTTCAACGGTTTCAATAGTTAACGGCTTACCCGCGCCGTAAGCGATCGCTGCTTTAACTTCCATTGTGTGATTAAAATTGCGTCATGGGCTGTTTTGAGTTTATATCAGGGAAGGCTGAGAGTGAGTTTTTATGACTTTTTTGTAAATTAACAATGAAGACAGAGACTCCCGCTACAAGCGTTCTGAGTATGCAGCACGGGGTATCCCAGAATATTGGAATTACATAACCCTTGTAGAGACTGGAGATGACTACTGCGATCGCTCCTTGTGTGTCCACTTGCTCTGGCGTCCAGGATGATAGAATGGCTTTTTTATCCGGGATTGGTACATTAGTTACAGGCGGCAAACCTGGATGATGATATCCATCAGCCATAATTTTGTTAACTTTGATCTTATCTCTACTTTCGCAAAGCTTATGAATCCTGCCCTAACTAAAATTGGCGCTCAAATGTCCAACTTAACTGGCGTTAGAGCAATTATGAAGGACATTATAGAAACGTTAAAAGCTGGGGCGGGGCAAGAATTTATGAATTTGAGCGCTGGTAACCCGTTGATTTTGCCGGAGGTAGAACAGTTATGGCGGGATTGTACGGCGGAATTACTGGCTAGTTCAGAGTATGGCGAAGTGGTTTGTCGTTATGGTTCTAGCCAAGGTTATGGGCCATTAATTGAAGCGATCGCCAACGACTTCAACAAACGCTATGGTTTAAAGTTAACGGAACGTAATATCTTAATTACACCCGGTAGTCAAAGCCTCTACTTCTACGCTGCTAATGCCTTTGGTGGTTACACAACAAACGGTGACCTTAAACAAATCGTTTTACCCCTCAGTCCAGATTATACGGGTTACGGCGGTGTTACTTTAGTTCCAGAAGCCTTAATCGCTTACAAACCCACACTGGATATTGATGCAACTGCTCACAGATTTAAATATCGTCCGGATTTTAGCCAATTAGCAATTACAGAAAATACTGGTTGTGTCATCTTCTCTCGTCCTTGTAACCCCACGGGTAATGTTTTGAGTGACGAAGAAGTTAAAAAAATTGCTGCTTTAGCTGCACCTTTGGATATACCAGTATTAATTGACTCAGCTTATGCACCTCCCTTCCCGGCGTTGAACTTTACGGAAATGACACCTGTATTTGGTGGTAATATTTTGCACTGCATGAGTTTATCAAAGGTGGGATTACCCGGAGAACGCATCGGCGTTGCCATTGGTGATGAAAGGATGATTCAAGTTCTGGAGTGCTTCCAGACAAATTTGTGTATTCATCCATCAAGATACGGGCAAGCGATCGCAGCTCGTGCTATCAATTCTGGTGCTTTACCGGAAATCGCCGCAGATGTTATCCGTCCTTTCTATCAGCATAAATTTGCTGTATTAGAAGATACTTTAGATGCAGCAATGCCTAAGGATTTACCTTGGTTCTTGCATCGTGGTGAAGGAGCTATCTTTGCTTGGTTATGGTTACAGGATCTACCAATCACTGATTGGGAATTTTACCAGCAACTCAAGCAGGTAGGTGTAATTGTTGTCCCTGGTAGTACTTTCTTCCCTGGTTTGCGGGAAGAATGGCAACACAAGCATCAATGTTTACGTATTAGTTTAACTGGTAGTGATGAGGAGATTGTCACGGGAATGCAACGTTTAGCCAAAGTGGCTGAACAAGTTTATCAGCGTGCTGTTGTGAGTGCCTAAGACAATGGGAATGAACCGCAAAGGCGCAAAGGGCGCGAAGAAGGAGATGGGGGGACAAGGGGAGAAAAGACCCCCACTCCCTACTCCCGATGAGTGGTTGGAAATTGGTAAGATTGTCGCCCCTCAAGGGTTGTCTGGGGAGTTGCGGGTTTATCCGCAATCGGATTTTCCCGAACGGTTTGAGGTTCCGGGGAAACGTTGGTTGTTGCGTCCGGGTGACAAGGAACCGCAACCTGTAGAGTTGTTGGGAGGGCGTTATATTGAAGGGAAAAATTTGTATGTGATTGAGTTAGCTGGTGTGGAAAATCGTAACCAAGCGGAGGAGTTGCGCGGTTGTAAACTCACGGTACCAGCAAGCGATCGCCCCCAATTGGGTGAAGATGAATATCATGTCATCGATTTGATTGGTGTGGAAGTCTTCATGCAAGAAACTGGGGAACTTGTGGGTACTGTGGTAGATGTGATTCCGGCTGGGAATGATTTATTAGAAGTACAGTTGCATCAACAAAATGAAGCTGTTCCAGGAGAAAAATCAAAATCTCCCAAAACTATTTTGATCCCCTTTGTCACTGCGATCGCTCCCGTGGTAGATTTGCAATCCCATCGCATTGAAATTACCCCACCCCCTGGATTAATGGAATTAGCTATTGGGGGTTAAGGAATGGGGACTAGGTACTGGGGAATTCAAAAGGTTCAAACACCCAAATTAACGTGAGTCTCCAACGGAGGGGCGGAGGGGCAGAGGAGAAAAAACTTATATTTATTTAGGTCACTCCAAAAATTAAATTACTACTATCCTGCTCCCCTGCCTCTTCTTGACTTCCCCAAAGGGGGTTTCCCTACTTCCTAATTTCTAGTAGCTGCTGGGCCACGCCACCTTGCTCAGAAAGTATTAAAGTTGTTGCAGCCATTGCAATCATACCAATCATGACTAGTCCCAGCACAGCTGTTCGTTGTTTAAATTTTATGGCTGCGATTAAAATGTCTATGGTAGTGGCATGACCAATGACTGGAATTGGCTGAAGTGCTTTTAAAGCAATACCAGCATTGGCATAACGATATTTCCACTTATATTCCACCATTTTTGTCAACCAAGAGCTAAAACGCGGATTCAGTTGGGGAAATAGTTTCTGACAATTAAAGCGATACTTATGATCTATCAATTTACCAAGATCAACAGAACGAGTATCAGTAAGTAAGCAAATCAGTGTTACTCCTAAACTATACAGATCTGAAGCTTGAGTGAGGGCATAACCAAACTGTTCCTCAGGTGGCATAAAACCGGGAGTTCCAGAAGCAAAGCAGCTTAAAGCCATTTTCTGACCCTGTAATCTAGCCAAACCAAAATCAATTAAGTATGCATTTAATTGCTCATCAACTAAAATGTTTTCTGGTTTAATATCCCGATGAATAATTGGGTTTACTCGCTGTTGCAGATAAACCAAAATCTCTAAAATTGACACAGCTATTTGTTTGATTTCTTCTGGTTTAAAGCTGCGTTGTCCGCCAAGTGATGGAACATTTTTATACTCCTGTACCAAATAAAACCCCCCTGGCATTTCAAAAGAGTCTATGTAGCGAGGAATGCGGGGATGATGGAGTTGCTGTAAGATTTCAATTTCACGTTCATAAGTTTTAAAACCTGACCAGTCTGCACTCGTAC
The DNA here is from genome assembly GCA_015207155.1 of Nostocales cyanobacterium LEGE 11386. GTDB lineage: Bacteria > Cyanobacteriota > Cyanobacteriia > Cyanobacteriales > Nostocaceae > LEGE-11386. The sequence continues at coordinate 47,151 of JADEXK010000023.1, forward strand.
TGGCAAAGCTGAATTCTTTAATTACTACCTGTTGATTAGATTTACAGACATTAGCCAAGTAAGTAATGCGCCCTTCTGCTTGGTTACGTCCTAGTTCTCTAATGACTTGATAGCCTAGCTGGGAAAAATTGGGATGATTTGCCTCTCGAATATGCACATCAAGCTCCATTGAACACACTATTTGAGTCTGATTTGTCAAGTGCAATTAAAAAAAATGGCGTTGCATAATTGCGGGATGATTGATCTCACGCAGAGGAGCCACTGCGTTGGGCGGGTCTCCCGACTTGTAGCAAGTGGCGTGCGCAAAGGCAAGGCAGCGCTTTGGGCGGGTTTCCCGACTTGTAGCGACTGCCGCGCAGAGAGAATCAAGAGTTTAAGATTTTAATACATCAAATTTCATCCCATGATTCAGCAACGCCAAAAAAATAAGAGGTACTCACCCAGTATTGTTAGCCGCATTTTTACTCTGCACACACAAAGACGCATAGTAGAGAAAAAAGGTCTTTGCATCTACCCACAAGATAGACGCTTTCTGAGCGTCTATCCGCGAAATTATTATCCTGGCGCTAACCAATCGATTATCTGAGCGTTGACCACATCTGGAACTTCATCGTGGGGACAATGACCAGCATTAGGAATGGGAATAATCTTGATGTCTTTGCCATTCTCACACGCCTCTTCATAAATCTTGGCCCCGGTAATTGGTGTCCAGGGGTCATCAGCACCCCAAATTACTAATAAGGGACGTTCTATTTTGGGCAATAGTTCCACTGGAGTAGGGCCAGGAGGTGCTGTAAGGATGGAGGCGAAAACTTGTTGCGCGCCGGGATCGCAAGATGGGGTATAAAGAATATCGACTAATTCATCTGTGACGGCGGCGCGGTTGCGGTAAACTTGGTATAAGGTACGACGAATTTGCGATTTTTGGCGAATGCGATTATAGACGAATTTACCTGTGATAGGCGATCGCACAAATCTGTTAAAAGCTGCCATGACTATCCGTAAAGGTGGGTTCAACTCATGGGGACGATGACTCAACCCACCCGCAGAGTTAATTAAAACACCACCAGCAGCAATTTCGGGATGTTCTGCCAGTACCATCAAGCTTAAAAGTGCGCCAATGGAGTTGCCAATAAATACCGCAGGTTCTTGGATGTGTGCGTGCCAAAAATCTTTCAGCAGTTCTACCCACACTTCTACGGTGTAATTAATTGGCGCTTTATCGGAACCACCAAAACCCAAAAGATCCAGCGCAAAAACTCGGTAGCCAGCACTGGCTAAAGCTGGAATATTTTTGCGCCAGTGTCCAATGGAAGCACCAAAGCCGTGAACCAATACTAAAGGGCGTCCTGTACCCATGACAGTATATTGAATTTTGTAGCCTTGCCAAGTCCAAATCAGTTTTTCTAAGGTAACTGAAGGTAGCTGTTGTGTAGTTCCGGTCATTATTAAAATTCGTAAAGTATTGTTCTGTATAGTATTGTCGCTGAACGCCAAGAATTCTGAACAACACAACATCCTATTTTTGAACTAGTAGGTCACGGCGGAAATCCACCACCCATTAAATGACCTCTTTGCAGAAGTGGACTGACTTACCGACTTTAGTGAAATGTTAGTTTTATCACCACAAAGGGATTAATAAGTCAAGGGATACTTACATCCCTATGACTTTCTAGCCGATTGGTACGGTGTGAGATGAAACACATGAATCCATGTTCCTTAGCTCATTTGAGCAAAGTCCTTGTTGCTGCAACTTTTGTGGCAATGTTCTCGCCAATAGCTTCTGCTTATGAAGTTTCAGGGTTATCTACCACCGTCGCAGAAACATTGGAAAATTCTGCCACTCCACAACTTTTACTGGCAGATAGAGATGATGACGATGATGACGATGACGATAGGGATGATGATAAAAAGGCCAAATTGCCTGAATCTATCAAATTAGCTGTCTTACGGGACATCTCCCAGCGCACAGGCTCAAAAATGTCCACTTTGCGAGTCATTCAGGCTAAACGGCAAATTTGGTCAGATGGGTGTTTGGGTTTAAAAGCGGAGGTCAATTGCACTCAAGCTATAGTACCGGGTTGGCAAGTAGTCGCCGCTAACACACAACAGATGTGGGTATATCGTACTAATGAGTCTGGAACAGTCGCCAAACTAGATGCAGGAACGACTCAGTACATAATGGCTAGTATGGTGAGAAAAGAAACCACCAGCCAGCAAGTCATTAGCAGTACACAGCGTCAAACTGTAACTGCACAAAATAGCACCCAGGTAAGTGCTACTAGTAACTCAGTGAAAGGGAAACATAAAGGTTTCAGCCTCGCCATTTTGCAGCCATCTGGTAACCTTTCAGAGGTAGTTACCCGTGTTTCTTTGAAGGGAAAACGTAATAAGGGCTACCTAAAAGAAAGATTTTTGGGTGATTACAAGTATAAGCTTCAGCAAAAGGGGAAAAAGGCAAAATTTGTTAAGGGTATCAAACCAGGCGATCGCGTGGTCGTGCGATTGTATGATCTACAAAACCGCTTTCTTGGCTACAGCGAATTTGAATGTTTGTCAGAACACACAATAGTTAATCTAATTCTGCCTGCTAACCCGACGCAAACTCAAATCATTCGCACTGTTTATGGTGTTGACACCAAAGAAGACGGGATGATTGACGCAGGTACTAAGACTTATGATTACTTCACCCAAGTCAGTAACCAACGCGTTAGTTTCCTGAATAGTTCCAAAGCCATCAACGTTAGTCAGTTCCAAGTACAGGGTTTATCAGCAGTTGCTGCAACTAGCGTTTATCCCACTTCCTTCACTACGGGTGAGTTTGCTTTGGTACGTCAATCATTTAGTGCTTTTAGTTCTGGCTTACCCCCAGTTTTAAAAGCTGCACCTGGTCAGTTAGTGCAACTAATTACCGTCAGTGATGATAGTAGTTCCATCTACGATGTCAGCCAGATGATGATGAATTATCGGGAAGTAGGTGTAGCCAGCAGTATTCAAACGATGTTTACTGATGTCTCAACTAACCATTGGGCGAAAGATTTTATTTCTGAGTTAACAGCTTTAGAAGTTCTCCAAGGTTTTCCCGATGGTAGTTTCCGTCCCGACGAACAAGTGACTCGCGCCCAGTTTGCAGCGATGCTGAGTCAAGCTTTTCAAAAAGTGAGAGTTCGTAGTCCTATCAGCTTCAATGATGTTTCCAATAGATATTGGGCTTATAATGCCATTCGCGAAGCTTATGCAACAGGCTTTCTCAGCAATACAGGTACTAATTTTAACCCTACCCAAAGCCTGTCACGCTTAGAAGTTTTGGTAGCAATAGCGCGAGGACTCAACTACACCTTTAGCGGTTCCACAGAGACGATTTTGGCAGCTTATACCGATGCGGCTAGCATTCGTAGCGATGTTCGTAGTGCGATCGCGGCACTCACAGAAGGGGGTGTCATAGTAAACTATCCTAATGTCCAGTCTCTGAATGCTGATAAGGTGGCAACTAGAGCCGAAGTTAGTGCATTGATATACAGAGCATTAGCTAGCACTGGCGAAGTAGTCGATATCTCTTCTCAGTATGCTGTAGAACCAACACAGCAGCAGACTGTAGCGGAAGAAGTCTCAAATACCCCAATGAGTAGCATCAAACCTCGTCAAAATTGTAATCAGGGTATTGGTAATGGTGCTGAAGGGTGCGACCCCGGTAATTCCCGCCCCCACGGTGGTAGCAACGACGAAGGCGGACGCACCCCTGGTGGTAGGTAATGAAGAGTACTGAGTGCTGAGTGCTGAGTGCTGTAAAGCCCTGCGGGCATGGCTGCGCGTAGAGCGGTAGCGGGGCGTTTAGCCCGTGCTGAGTTAAAAGACAGCCCACACTTCGACAAGTGATACAGTGAGCCTGTCGAACTGCTCAATGACCACAAGGGGAAGGGTTTCGACCTATCTGTAATACAAGAGGCTTAATCAATACTATTGTTGAATGGGGTGGGCTTCTAGCCCGCCCATTTTATATAGTATTAAGTCAAATCCATAGCTGAACAGGACTTACGCAAAATACCTCTCAAACTCTTATTACTCTGTGTTCTCTGTGCCTCTGTGGTTCAATTTTTCATTGCCTGTGCGTAAGTCCTACTGAATTTTCTGTTCCATTATTGTGCACATAAATATCTCTGATAGGAAAGGGAATTTGAATTCCTTCTTGTTGATAACGTTTGTGTAATTTCTTAATAAATAAATGTTTAGCAATTCGCTGGTCAAAGTATTCGTTGACCCGCATATAAAGCTTAAAATCTATACTAAAATCATTAAAAGTATGAAATCTAATATTTGGTTCATTTTCTATTAATTCAGGTGCAATTTCTTGCATAACTTCTTTTGCTACTTCTACTGTTACTCTTTCTACATGTTCTAAATCACTATCGTAACCGACACCCACATTCATTATTAAAGTAATTTCCTTGACTGGTAAATGATAGTTGATAAAAATAGCAGATGACAACCTAGAATTAGGTACAATAATTACATTATTAGAAAATTCTTTGATAGTTGTATTTCGCCAAGTAATATCTGTAACATATCCTTCATAGCCATCATCTAGTTTGACATAATCTCCATTTCTAACTTGCTTAGAAATAACTAAATAAAAACCAGAAAATAAATTTGCTAGTGTATCTTGCAGCGCTAAACCTACTGCTAAACCACCAACTCCTAAAGTTGTGACTATCGGTGTGACTTCTACACCCACAGTTTGCAAGAGAATTAGTGTGCCTAAAGTTAAAACTGCAATCTTGGCTAAATTAGAAATTAGGGATGCGGGAACACCCTCTGTTCTTTGAATAAATATACTTATAAAACCAGCAGTCAATCTAGCTAAGACTAACGTCACGGAATAGAGAAAAAGAATGGTAATAATTTTTTGCAGAGCAGTTTTTAAATCACCATTTATATTGAGATGAGAAGAAAATATTGCCCCATAAAACCCAGCCAGGACAAACCACAGAAATGTCATCCGATGTAGGGCTTGAAATATAATTTCGCCCCCAGGAATTTGGGTCTGAGCTACAAATTTTCTGAGTCTTTTAAAAATAACTTTTTCACCAATTAATCCAGCCAGCAAACCGACTAGAATAAATACTAATGGTAAAATCCATTGCTGCATAATCAATTGTTGATTGGAGATATTGTTGAGAAAATCTTAGGTATCTGCTGTAGCAATACCATAACTGCTAAATTTTACCTTGTTTAGTTGCCTGAGCAGTCAAAATGGACTTGCCAATTATTTACCATCCAGATTATATTGCCCCACTGCCGGACAATCATCGCTTTCCCATGTCTAAGTTCCGACAACTTTATGAATTATTGTTAGCGGACGGCGTAGCGCAAACCGAACAATTTCACATCCCTAAGCGCCCACCCTCAGATTTAATCGAGTTAGTTCACACCCCAGATTATGTTCAAGCTTACTGTAACGGAACCCTAGATCCCAAAGCACAGCGTCGCATCGGCTTACCTTGGAGTGCGGCGCTGGCTAATCGTACTTGTGTGGCGGTTGGTGGTACAATATTGACTGCCAAGCTAGCCTTAAGTCAGGGTTTAGCTTGTAATACTGCTGGTGGTACGCATCATGCCTTTCCTAGTTATGGGTCTGGTTTTTGTATTTTCAATGATTTAGCGATCGCTTGTCGCGTTTTACAAAAACTTGGACTTGTGCAAAAAGTTCTCATTGTGGATTTGGATGTTCATCAAGGAGATGGTACAGCTTTTATCTTCCAAAATGACGAAAGCGTGTTTACTTTTTCGATGCACTGTGAAGTGAATTTTCCCGGTACTAAACAAACCAGCGATTTGGATGTTCCGCTACCAATCGGTATGGAAGATGATGCGTATTTGCAAACTTTAGCGAATTACTTACCAGATTTGTTGTCTCATATTCAGCCAGACTTAATATTATACGATGCAGGCGTTGATCCTCATATAGGCGATCGCTTGGGAAAATTAGCCTTGACGGATACTGGAATTTTTCGCCGGGAAATGCAGGTTTTAAGCAGTTGTGTGGGTGCAGGTTATCCTATCGCCTGCGTTATTGGTGGCGGTTATGCTGATGATATGAAATCCCTTGTCTGGCGACACTCTTTATTACATCGTGCGGCTAGTCAGGTTTATCAGCAATACAGGCTTTGAGTTAAAAAGTTACTTATTTAACCACACCAAACGCAGAGAACACAGAGAGAAAAGTCAAGATTTTTTCACCGAAGTACAATAATTTTATCCCGAAATTTGGGATAATCTAAGTAGGTAGACATAATTAAATGTCAGGTAAATTTTTGTTCGTAGTAAGAGATTTATCGCTTGCTTACAAGTTTTTCAAGGGCTAGATACCTGACTACGAACTTTTATTTATTTGTACCTAATTGCTACACCATTTTGGATTAATTATTTAACCCAATATGAGGAGATTCAAGATTATCAATGCCGACTTTGCCAAATAACGGTAATTCAGAAAAATGGGGTTATAAATGCGTCGGATTAGCAGCTAAAGATGAAATGCTGGAATTGTTGGGTGAACAGCCTTGTATCTTTTATGTGCGTCGTCAAGGTGCAGGAAAACATCCAGCCGAAGAAATTTGGGAGTTGACAATAGCAACAGATAGAAATGATTTTTCACTACCAGCTAGACTTGAGAAACAAGGCAAAACTTTAGGACTCAAAGCTGCTGTTCAACAAGATGGATACGGCGGGTTAAAAATATTATCTACTCGGTTGCTACAACCCTCACAGGGACACGCCGACGGTTATGCTGTACCCTGTCGTTTGCGTCTATTACCTCAACATATTGGCATTCCCTCGGCAACATTGACACGTATATCAAATATGCCAGTCTGTGGGGATCATGTACCCACAGAAGACCAGCTAAAAGCTTGGAAAGCCTTTTTACAGGTTGAGGAAAATATTGCGAAAGCACGTCAGTTTTGTGTGGCTTTTGTCGGTCAAAACTATAATCTAAATACTAGACAAGTAACTTTTGAAATTAAGATTAATTCAGCAACCCTAGATGGTTCTGAAGAAAATTATTTGCATATTGATAACTTTTGGGAACGAGTAAAACGGTCAACAAACGAAGAGGTAAAACTTTCAGAAACCGTTCCCGCAGGAAACAACACCTATAAAATTCCTAAACTAGGTGCAATTCAAAAGTTTGATTCCCAACGTTGCTTAATCAAAGTCAAACTAGAACGAGAATTAGCTGAATATATAGCAACCAAACGTTATCAACTACCAGTAAAGGGATTCTTATTTTTTGATGCGGCTGGTGATATCCAACAAGTTCGCCGTAAAAAAGAAGCTTTAGAACAATTAAAGCAGGGGTATACTCAAAATCCCTACTTAGGTAACTTCTTATTTGATGCTTCCCAGGCGAGGCGCAGCAGAAAAACTGTTGAACTGAAAGCAGAAGATTTATTGTTATCTTCTGCTAATGCTGGACAAAAAGCAGCAGTAGAAAAAGTATTAGCATCTGAAGATTTAATTCTCATTCAAGGGCCGCCAGGTACTGGTAAAACTACTGTAATTGCCGAGATTTGCTATCAAATTGCCTTGCGGGGTGGACGCACTCTCATTGCTTCTCAAGCCAATTTAGCAGTTGATAATGCCCTTAGTCGTTTAGTTCATAACCCAGTTATTCGGGCTGTACGCAAGGGACGCGCCGAGAGGGTGGGGGAAGAAGGACAGCCTTTTTTAGAAGACCAAGTTATTGGTAGATGGTTAGAAAATACTGCGGCTGACTGTGAAAATAGTTTAGCAAAACGTCTAGAAAATGTCCAAATTTTGCGTGAATTGTTGGCATCATCACCACGATTTACAACGTATTTGCAAATAGAATCAGACTTTAATGAAGCACAAACTAAATTTAAACATGACCAGGAAACTCTAGAGACAAACTGCAAAAATCAAGAAACAATTTATCAAGAAACCTTAGTTAAGAAAAATGATGTTGAATCTCTAATTTTAGGGTTAAATAATCTACTCAAAACTGCACCTCATATAAATTGGGAATCTCCAGAAGTTGCCAATTTACTACCACATCTTCAGCCATATACAGCAGATAATAATTTAATCCAAACCTTTTTAACAAACGTTCGCCAAGCTATCAAATATACAGATGAATTAGGTTTAGTTCGTCCGGCGTATGGTGCATTTGGATTAGCAGTTTGGTTGCGTGAAACTGTAGCTATTCAAATTTATGAATTTAGCACAGTATTCGGTTATGCTGATGATGCAATTGTCGCCATATCAGAACTGACGGCAGCATTACAAATTATTCAACAAAATGCTACCAAGTCAAAGCTAGCACAAATAGATGCTCAACAATTACTAGCACAGCAGCAAAGCTTACAACAAACAATTCAGGGTTGGCAAAACCGCAAACGAGAAATTGATTATTTAATTGAAGCAGTTAAAGCATGGAAATCTACAGCACCTCTGGAATTATATCAAATAGTTAAAGACTGCCAGCAATCAGGAAAAGCATTAACCGAAGAATCGGTACAATTACCACTAGGTTTGTTGCTGTTTGCTAATCAATTAAAAGTAACACTTGTACCGAAAAAATATAATCTTAACTTACCAGATTGGGAATCATTAAAAAAAGCTCTAACTTATGAAACAGATGGAGGCTTTGTTGATAGAAAAGGTAAACAGCATAATTTTAGTTACTTTTTAGAGCAAAATTTTAGTCAAATTCCCATAGTTTTGTCAGCGAGCGATCGCACCCAATGGCGTAAGCTATATGAAGAGTTTAGTAATTATCAACTACTCAACCAAAATCAGCGAAAATTACTAGTAGAAAATACCCAGTTATTTTTGCTAAGAATGCAAAAAATCTATGGTAAAGTATGGGACTTAAATAACATCGATTCAACGTTGAAACAAATTACCCAAGAATTACTAGAAAATATTCTTGTAAATGCTCGTCAATGTGTTGCACGAGTCAAAACTGAAACTGAACAACAACTGCAATATTTACAACAACAATTAAATGAAATTCAGAGTCAGATAATTAATCAAGAGCAAGCATCTGCTAATCAATCTCAAATTGCAGCAGCTAATTTAAAACTTGCACGAGTTATTGAGATTTTGCAATTACTTAACCAACAGCAAAACTTACCTCATAATTTAAGGATTTTAGTTGAAAAATATCTGACAACACAATCAAATATTTGGGAACATCCCCAAGAATTCATAACTCAAGTCAATGCATGTAAGAGTAACACCAGCAAGCTGGAAACTTTAATTTTATCACTAGAGCCTTTCACAATATTAGAGATAATCAAAAAATCTCTAGATGAACATTTTACTATTCTGACAGCAGACAATACACTTGCTGAAAAACAACTGAAAAAGTTTCAAATACAACTAACAAAATTAAATAAACAACCACAGATACAGCCATCAGAAAATTTAACCTTAGAAAGAAACTGGTGGCAGATATTTTATGCAACAATACCTGATAAATTTAAACTAGATATTAATGCTAACGACTTATTTAATCTTGAATTTTTAGGCAACATCAAAAACCAGTTTACATCTTGGCAAAATCAACTGACTCAAGCAGAAACTTATCTCAGCCGATACCAGAATTTTACCGAAGATTGGATTAAAAAAGTCAAAAATCCATCCGAGCGCGATCGCAATGATTTAAGACGCATATATTTGGATAATGCGAACGTCGTCGGTATCACTTGTGTACAAGCCGCAAATTACAATTTTTCCCAAGAATTTACAGCCTTTGATGTTGTCATCATTGATGAAGTTAGTAAGTGTACGCCACCAGAATTACTCATCCCAGCGTTAAAAGGCAAAAAATTAGTCATGGTAGGCGACCATCGACAACTACCGCCTATGCTGGATACTAGCACTATAGAAGAAGTTGCTCAATCACTTGGTAGTAACAAATCAGAATTGCAATTTTTAGAAGAATCACTATTTAAAATTCAGTTTGAAGCTGCTGATCAAAGCATTAAACAAATGCTAACTACACAATATCGAATGCACCCCTTTATTATGGGGGCAATTAATCAGTTTTATGATGGTAAACTAAAATGTGGTCTTGTAGAACCAGACACCAAACGTGCTCATAATTTAGCAGGTGAAATTATTCAAAAAAATCATCATTTGATTTGGGTAAAAACACCTTCAGAAAATCAATTTCAAGAACAGCGCGAAGGTACTTCCTTCTCGAATATTCGGGAAATTGATGTAATTGAACACCTCTGTCAGCAATTCGAGAAGACTTGGGCAAAGAAAGTTGCTAATGGTGAATCAAAAAAAGAAATAGCCGTAATTACATTTTATGGCGCACAACTGCGAAAACTTGATGAACGCCTACAATCTGAACTTTTCCCCTCCTTAGAAATTCGTACTGGTACAGTTGATAGATTTCAGGGGATGGAACGCCCAGTTGTGATTGTAAGTATGGTTCGTAATAATAATCATGGAGATGTAGGATTTGCTAAGAAGCCGGAACGGGTAAATGTTGCTTTTTCTCGCGCACAAGAACTACTGGTAATTGTCGGGTGTCACGATTTATTCACCCGTCAAGGTGGTAAAGTCGGAAATATGTATTCAGAAGTTGCCAATACTGTCAGTTGTCATGGAGGTTTTGTTGATATTTCACGCATCTTCAGCTAAACCTATTGATGAAAAACTCAGAAATTTAGTCTATGAAATCGAAACCAAAAACCCTGATGTTTCAGTTTTAGCAGCACGTCAATTCCGTTATAGTTTGCATCAAACTTCTGTAGAAATATCTATCAAAGAACCGCGTGAATTTAACGTACTCGAAGAATTTATTATCCGTGCGGGAATTGAATTTGAACCCCCACCTACAGAAGATGAATTAGCATCTATATTAGGACTTGATCCTATATTTGTCCGCAGTACCACTGCAAATCTGAAAACGTTAAACACTCTATCAGCAACATCACCAATTACAGTCACTGCTGAAGGACGTTCATTTTATGAAAAAGGATCTGTACCACAGCCACCATACTCTGTACAGATTTACGCTATTGCCGATTCTCTAGGTGGAAAGCTAACGTTTCAGTCAGAACCATTTAATGATGTCCAAATAAACTTACCTGATTTAGCAGATTTTATCAAAAATTTCCCTAAAATTCCTGATATATCTTCTTTATCTTTAGCAGAAATACAGCAAAGTATTCAGTCTTCAGATTTAGATTTTCATCAGCCAGAAGCCGGAAAAATTGTCACTGCATGTAAAGTATTAACTGCAACCAAAATCATTTGGAAAAAAATATCTTTAATTGTGGTTTTCGATGCCAAAAAAGATAAATTAAATATCCAAATCAAAGGCGGTAAACAACTTTTAAATTCAGCAGCAACTTGGCTCGAATCTTTGCAAGCTAAAGGTAAAATTTCTCTACCAGAATTATGTAAACTATCAGATGATCATATTAATCTTGAGCGCGCATCAACTTTCAAATACAAAAATGCTGAGATAGCAGCTAGACTTGAAAAAAATACCCAAACAGCTTTACGGTTACGTGATGAACAAATTAACCAAACTTTTGGGGAAATATTAAACTCAGCCAAACATCAGATTCTCATTTATTCGCCGTGGTTAAGTCAAGCTATAGTCAACGAAGAATTTGTGACTACACTACAGAAATTAGTTAATCGCGGAGTATGGATTTTAATTGGCTATGGAATTTCACCAGAAGAAACACCAATATCACCAGAAATAGCAGAAAAACTTCGCTCTATAAAAACTGCGGATAATTTACCTGGCGTACAGATTTCATACTTAGGAGATTCCCATATTAAAGAAGTCATAGTTGATGAAAAAACTTATCTTTATGGATTTCATGACTGGCTTTCTTATAATGACGACTACCTACCAATAGGTGAATTAGTTTATCAACTCACAATTTTTCAGCAAGTCCAGGAAGCACATCAATTTTTGGCTCATCGTTGGCAAAACCACGCACAAAAAATCTGGAACAATGCTGTAGAACACCATAATTTTCAATTGGCTGTAGAATCTCTGTGCGTGTGGGGTGCATTGGGTATGCAAAATATAGCACTCCAGAAGATCCAACAAAGCAATTGGCTGGAACTTCTCCCAGTGTGGCTAAATGTGATACTTCAAGGGTTAAGATCGCATAACTTACCAAATGATTCAGCAGATTTGAAAACAGCACTTTCTTTGCTGAACCAAATTTCAGCAGAAGAAACTTTTACCGAATTATTGCAGCAGGGATGGCGTAAAATTATTGACGCGATCGCCATCAATCAACCTGAAACTGCTCTAAACTTACTTAGTGATGAAGTCTGGGCGCAATTTCTGCGTCTGAACATTGTCCAAAATCACGACTCACCCACTACACTTATCTACCCCCATACAGCACCTAAAAAAAGAAAATAAACTTGCACAAAACAAGTCATCTTGGCATACTACAGCCCTCGCGGGCATCTGCGCGCGGGCGGCTTGACGATTCGTTTGATCAAACTTTTTCATATGTAAATCGCCCGGTTGTTGTATGGGACAATGATTCATATAAGTTCATTTTTAAATGTTTCTTAACTTTAAGTTAACTCAAATATCGATGCAGAAATTCGTCTAATTCGATACAATTTACAGATTAGGAGAGGCGAGGAGAACAAAGTGGTCCTATTAAAAGGCTTTGAGATTGAGATGTACACTGGTACGCCTCAAGGTGAAATCGTCGGTCTCTCCGACAAAATAGTGGAGTCTTTGGATGGATTTGTGCGGGAACCAGATAGCCGCAACGTGGAATACACAACCCAGCCACTGAGTGACTATGAAAATCTATTGTGTGCCTTGCTACGTCCCCGACGAACATTGCGCAGCTACCTCCAAAGTTTGGGCAACTACACTCTGATTCCAGGCAGTACCCTATCTTTAGGTGGGAGCGATCGCTTTTTTCGTTCCAACCCCGATAACCCGTATCATGACTTCATTGAAAACACTTACGGCACAAAAGTAGTCACCGCCAGCGTTCATATAAATATCGGCATCAGCGACCCAGAAATACTCATGCGAGCTTGTCGGCTCATTCGTGTAGAAGCTCCGTTATTTCTCGCCCTGAGCGCCTCCTCTCCCTTCCTGGATGGCAAAGCCACCGGTTATCACTCCACCCGTTGGGGTGTGTTTCCCCAAACGCCCACCCACGTCCCCTTATTTACCAGCCACGCCCATCATATTCAATGGGTAGAAGCGCAAATAGCGGCTGGAACCATGCAAAATGTGCGGCATTTGTGGACATCGGTGCGACCAAATGGCGATCGCCGTCCCTATGACCTGAATCGCCTAGAATTGCGAATTTGTGACTTAGTGACTGATCCCATTGCCTTACTAGCAATTGCAGCCTTCCTAGAAGCCCGTATATTGCAATTAATTGAGAATCCTGACCTCGATCCCTTAACTCAAAGTACCTTCTCCCCCGAAGAACTCATTTCTCTCACCGCCAGTAACGAAGTAGCCGCAGCTACTGCTAGTCTTGATGCTCAACTACAACATTGGCAAGACGGCAGAAGTATCTTAGCTAGAGACTGGATTGCTGAACTCTACCAAGAAGTTTGGGCGATCGCTAAACAACAAGGATTTAGCTGTTTCCTTTCCCCCTTGCATAAAATTCTCCGCGAAGGTAACGAAGCCCAGCAGTGGTTACAACTGCACGCAGTGGGTTTCGACTCTCGCTGTGTCGTCACCCAGGCGATTCTTGCCACTCAAGAACGTGAAATCGAACTAGAAAACAAATTGTGTTCCTCACAGTTGGCTTAAAGCTGTATCTTCTGTCTTCATCCAAAAGATAGATTTTGGGGAGAAACTAAAATAGATTTTCTCTCCCAAAAATTATTTGTGTGTAACAGTCAAAAAGCTGGAAGAAACAGGTTCTTAGAGAATTTATCTTGAGTTTTAAAAATCTAATCGATATAGACTACTTGATATTTATTAATAAAATTTATAGATGGCCTCTATCTAAAGGTATATTTTAAGTAAACTTCGTATATTTTTATACAAACTATTAGTTTCACGGACAATGCCCCAGGTTGTTTTGGTTTATCCGCAAATACCCCCCAACACAGGCAACATTGCGCGTACTTGTGCAGCTACAGGTACAGAATTACATTTAGTAGCACCTTTGGGTTTTGAAATTAGCGATCGCTACCTCAAAAGAGCAGGTCTAGATTACTGGCCTTATGTCAAGCTGCACTATCACGAATCGCTAGAAGCCTTTAAAAACATCCATCAAGAGCGTGGAGGTAGATGCTTAGGTTTCAGCGCCAGGGGTAATTCTAATTACGCCCAATTTCAATTTCAAACCGATGATTGGTTACTTTTTGGCAGTGAAACTACTGGCTTACCACCAACTGTTCTGTCAGCCTGTGATGCTACCCTTTATATTCCCATGCACCAACCGCAGGTTCGCAGTTTGAATCTTTCGGTAAGTGTGGCAGTAGGTTTATTTGAAGCTCGTCGTCAGTTGGGTTATTTATTGTAATTATAAATTAAAAAGACTTAAGTATAATTACTTGTACAAATCTCATATTTTCATCTCAAAGCACTATTTTCTAAGGAAAAAGTTGCCATAGTAATATAAACACAAAAGTTATATTTTATACTAAAAAATCAGGATTTAAGTAATATTAGCGAGAAATACTGACTAATCTAACTGGTTTAATATAAGAAATTTGTATATCAAATTCGAGAGGATACCGAATTTGAATGATAGATTTTGATGAATCTCAATTGTCTTAGCTTGAGGTACAAAAGGGGTGAAACCTTCTCTTATAAAGCATTTGCACTATTTTTACTTAATAAGTATTTTCCAGGAGGGCAAAAGTAGTTAGAAGTTTGTACGGTTGATTTTTAGGAAAGAATCAACGTAAAGTCTCGTGTTGGGAAGACGGATCGGGTAGAAAAACCTTGAAGATATCTACAGCAGAGGGCATAGCTTTTGCAGAAGTCTTAGCTGATATCTTGCTGAACAGCCACAATGGGCTTGGTAAATATATAATTATCTTCCAGTCCCAGCTACTCAGGCAAAATTAGGCAAAGATAACTGTACAAAAGCAAAACGTTCTAGGGTGTGTAGGAGTGGAGTAGACAAGTCAGCACAGCAATTTTAATTTTTGCTAAGAAGTGTGAACTTGTCTAAATCAGAGAAGCAGGTTAATCTTGCGTAAGTATCTCTGGTGAAAGTGATCTTGATCTATCGTTCGATGTGATCTAAATCATTGACTAGTATCCGACTGAAAAATCGAGATCAGTTAAGCGCTAGTGATCATAGGAGGTCGTCTTTGAAACGAGCATTGAAAAAAAGAGAAAAGGCTGTGCTGAAAAATACCCCCAGCAGTGATGATGCCCCAGTGGAACAGCTCAATATCAACGTAGTAAATCCCAGGGTTAACCGCCGGGTGCGGACAAAAGCCGCCATGATTGGCCTGGCAATCTCCATGGGAGCAACCAGCCTTTTGGTGACTCGACAAAGCGATCAAGCCCAAGCAGCAGCACCCGTAGGCAGTCAAAAGGCTGCCTCAACTATTCCTGCTGTTCCTGACACCGAGGTGAAATTTGCTTCCACAAAGCTGGAGACTCAAATAGTCTCATCAGCAAGCGTGCCAGAAAATCCTGTCATCGTGGAACCGACAGCAATTTCCCAATTGCCTGGGCTTGAAGCTAAATGGCAAGTTGCGGCAAGTGGAATGCCTGTGCAAGTTCCTACATCAGACACGTTATCCAAAATAGCAGTTTCTCAAACTTCCTTATACCAGCAATCCCCAGTTTCGCAGGGATTAGCAACAGGAAACCATCCAGGAGAGACAGTACCAAAACTGTCCAGTGATGATAGTGTTACTGATGGACAAACTGCACTACTGACAGCCCAACCACAACAAAGCACAGTTGCCAGTGGTGAAATTAATGCTCAACTTAAGGCTCAACAAGAGTTTGCCCTAAATCGCTTACAAGAAAAATCGAACCGTTTAAGAAAAAGTCTGGCGGAGTTGCGGTCTGAGGAGACCAAAATATCACAAACTAACATAGAGTTGGCGCAGCCGAAAAATACAGCAACAGCGCTACAAATCAGCGCCAGTAAAACGGCAGTAGAAGAATCATCAACTCTCACCAATGACAGTACAGAAAGCCTGGCATCAAGGTTACAACAAACGCAGGAGACAAGTGAGCCGCAGCCACAAGCAGTAACAATACCTGTACCAGCTACACCGCAAATAATTGCGTCATCGGCCACTAAAGCCTACGAAGTGAAACCCGGGGATACACTAGCGGCGATCGCTAGTAGATACAATACTTCAGTCTCAGAACTAGTCAAAGCAAATAATCTCAGCAATCCGGATCAACTAAAAATCAGTCAAAGACTGATTATCCCTATTGCTCAGGTTAACGGCTCCAGAGCTATCCAGATACCAGTGGTAGTCAACCCTACTAGCGTGCAGTCCAGCAGTGCGCCTCAGCTAACCAACTATTCTGTAAACTCAGCTAGTATCAACCCTAATCCACCAGTTGCTTCATCACAGTTACCAGTATTTGCCAATAACAGCAGTGTGACTATCCCCACACCAGTAACTGCGAATAGCCAAATACAGGTAAATACTGAGATTGCCACAGAAACAGAATCTACCACTGCTAATGCTAATGGTCTAGGTGGTGATACGCCAGTACCAAAAGTTTTTGCCGAAATTCAGCAATCGAGAAAAGCAGCTGAGCAAACGGCAAGCACCAAAGACAATGAACGTCTCCGCGGCCTACAAGCAGAAATCCAGAGACTACAGGAGAAATACCGTACCCAGCAGTCCGGGAATGCAAGCGTGCCAGCAGCTACCGAAAATGAAAGTGCTGCCGTGCCGATTCCCGTCGCTAAACCAAATAATTTTGCGGTATCTCGACCAACTACGGGACAGCAGAACGCTGCCATTTCCATTCCTGTTCCCCGCCCAATGTTACCTGGCTATAGTAGTCAACCGGTTAATCCCCAATTCCGTACCACTCGTTCCAACGAGCCAGTTAATCCAGAATTTTTGCCCAACCAAAAACCTGGTCAATCTGGTACTAGAGTCGCCACACCTCCCAGAGGTGTTGATGCCTCTGACTCTCTCGGAAAGTTGCGGGGAACCACAGTTTCTCCCCAGATGCGTCCACAATTACCGCCTTTGGCAGCAGTAGATCAATACCTGCCCAAACCAATTGATGCGACTACACCCCCTCCTGAAAGTGCTTCAACAACTTATGTGTGGCCAGCAAAGGGCGTACTCACCTCCGGCTATGGCAAACGCTGGGGAAGAATGCACAGGGGCATTGATATTGCTAACGCCACTGGTACGCCAATTTACGCAGCAGCTGATGGTGTGGTGGAAACATCTGGCTGGAACAGAGGTGGCTACGGCATCCTTGTAGAAATTCGCCATCCTGATGGCAGTAAGACTCGCTATGCCCACAATAACCGGACTTTGGTGCAGGCAGGTCAACAGGTGAGCCAAGGTCAACAAATTGCCGAAATGGGCAGCACTGGTTTTAGTACCGGCCCTCACACCCACTTCGAAATCCATCCAGCAGGCAAGGGAGCATCTAATCCCATTGCTTACTTACCGCAGGAACGGCTGTAATTCCTACCTGCTTTCAACTCAATAATTGCCGTGTTCAAAGAGGGAGCTAGACTCCCTCTTTTGCTTTTTATCTTGCAAGCAAGGTGGGGAGTGGGGGATGAGGGTGATGAGGTAGGTGTTTCACCAATACCCAATACCCAATACCCAATACCCAATACCCAATGCCCTTAAAAAAGAGACTAGCCATGAACAAATTTGTATGCTATATTAAGAAACGATTCAAATAGATGGCTCAGTAGCTCAGTTGGTTAGAGCACGGGACTCATAAGCCTGGGGTCGTTGGTTCAAATCCGACCTGAGCCACTTAAATTTATTTAAATAAAACTAAAAGCTAAATAATTAAGGCTGAAATTCAGCAAGATGGCGAATCACCTCAGAGACTGAGCAAGCCTGAGCGATCGCTCCCCTAGGTGTGTGGGGTGAGTCGCCATCAAAAATTTCCGAAATAGAGTTAAGGCAAGCATCAGAATGGAAGTGGTCTAGCAGTGGTTGCCAAGCAACAGGTAAGGGTTGTTTCGGGTAGGAACGCTGCCAAGCACGGATAAAAGGACCAATCAGCCAACTCCAAACAGTACCTTGATGGTAGGCGCGATCGCGCTCCTGTGAATTGCCTGTGTATTTACCAATATAATCTGGATCGGTTTGATCAAGGGTGCGAAGACCATAGGGCGTGAGCAAGCGCGAAGTTGCCAAATCCATGATTGAGCGCCCCTGCTGTTGCGAAAATCCACAATGATACAGCGACAGTGCCAAAACTGCATTGGGGCGAATTTGGGAATTGCGCCGATCATCTGGCTCAATCGTGTCGTACAAATAGCCTATTTGTGGATTCCAGAACTTTTGCAGAGAGTCTGTCACCTGTTGGGCTTGCTGGGCATAACGCTGTCCCTGCTTTGCTAGGCGTGCCGCATCGCCCAATTTAAGTTGGCTTAATTGTTCTGCCCATTGACTCATCCAACATAGTGCTGAATACCACAGGGCATTTATTTCTACTGGCTTACCGTTGCGGGGAGTTACAGGCTGTCCCCCAACTAGGGCATCCATCCAGGTAAGGGCTACACCGCGAACATCCCAACTAACTAGCCCATCGGTGGCATCAACTTGGATATTGTAACGTGTGCCACCGATAAACGCTTTGTGGATTTGCTGCACCACTGGAAATTGCTCTGCCAAAAACTGCCAGTCTTGGGTAGCTTCCAAGTAAAGTCCTAAAGTTTCAATCCACCACAAAGCAGCGTCAATGCTGTTATAAGACGGTTCATCATCGACATCTGGAAAAACATTAGGAATTAGACCGTGGCGACAGTAACGCCCAAAAGTTTGCAATAGCCCTTTTGCTAGTTCAAAGCGCTGTGTCACTAGGGCTAAACCTGGTAAGGCAATCAGGGTATCACGCCCCCAATCATTGAACCAGTGATAACCAGCAATAACCGTGGGGCCGTCAATTGAGGCTCGATAAACGATAAACTGATCGCTAGCTTTTAATAGTTGCTGCCAGATGGCAGATGCGGTATGGGGCATAGGGCATGGGGTATGGAAAGAACCTTCATTCCCAGTCACTTGATTCCAACCAAAAATCTGGGAGAGCCGTTCTTGCTCTGCCTCGACAGCTTCTGTAAAGGTTTCCGGAGTGAGCATATCTTGCAAAGGGTCGGGAAAACCCATTTGTGCTTCTAAAGTAACGGCATCTCCTGGCTGGAGAGTGACTGTCAAGTAACCAGGGCTGTAGAGGTCTTCGCGATCGCCTAATCCACGTTGCGTCTCCTCTGGTAACCCATAATCCCAATACCAAACCGCGTCTGCTTGATATTTTCCTTGCGTCCAGCGCAAGTGCCAAGGTGTGCCAAAATCACCGGAAAAGATGGCTTGTAGGCAGACTTGCTTTTGACCGAGCAATTGTGAGAATTGTAAGCCTGGACTAGCCTTTTGCTGGTGATGAAAGTCGCGATCGCCTATGAGCAACCGCAGTCGTAAAATTGCTGGATAATTTCCTTCATAGCGATACTGAATCAACAGACGATGAGAAAACCGGGAGTGGTGAGTCAGCGCGGTCTTGGGGAGCCAGTCCGTTGGGTGGCTTCGCCGACTTGTAGGAACTGGCGTGGTTTCTCCCATGAGCGATTGATGTTCGCCTTGGCCTACCGGAGGCATCACCCACCCGTGGGGCATGATCAATTGCCTGCTTAGTTGCCAGTTATCCTTCCCCCAAATCCATTTGGGTACTGGGTTAATATCAAAAGAGCGCAGCATTTGGTAGCCTGTCGGCTCCACCTTACCACTGCCCCAGAAATTCGTCCCTAGCGCTACAACATTCCCTGATACTTCCAAGCTGGCTTCTAGGTGAGAAAATAGCAGGGTGCGACCAGAAGGCGGATTTGTGGCAGCAAATAACCAACCATGATAAGTGCGCATACGGACATCAGAAACAGTACCACTAGCAAAACTTCCTAAGCCATTGGTAAGTAACCATTCTCTTGGATCTAAATCAGACATTTGCTACTCAAAATCGTTATGACTATGATATAGTCGTAACAGATTGTAATTAAACTGTAAGACAGCCCTCAAAGAAAGGTCATCCAGACTTAAGGGACTGTGAACTTGATGAAACACAGCGTAGATGGGTGAGTTTAGCTGACCCAAATTCCAACGCTATTATACGGATATAAGTTGAAGGAGAATTAGGTTAATGCCCCTCACTTACGCAACAGAAGGATGCCTCCGTGTTGGTCAACAGGCTCCTGACTTTACAGCAACGGCTGTGGTAGATCAAGAATTTAAGACAATTAAACTTTCCGACTATCGCGGCAAGTATGTCATCTTATTTTTCTACCCTCTAGACTTTACCTTTGTTTGCCCCACTGAGATCACAGCATTTAGCGATCGCTACGAAGAATTTAAAAAAATTAACACCGAAGTTCTAGGTGTTTCTGTTGATAGCGAGTTCTCTCACCTCGCTTGGATTCAAACCGATCGCAAATCTGGTGGTGTTGGTGACCTCAATTATCCTCTGGTTTCCGACATCAAAAAAGAAATTAGCGCTGCTTACAACGTCCTTGATCCAGCAGCAGGCATTGCCTTACGTGGTCTATTCATCATTGACAAAGATGGTATCATCCAGCACGCCACCATTAATAATCTAGCTTTTGGTCGCAGCGTTGATGAAACCCTACGGACATTGCAAGCAATTCAGTACGTTCAGTCCCATCCCGATGAAGTTTGCCCTGCTGGTTGGCAACCAGGCGACCAAACAATGGTTCCTGACCCAGTGAAGTCCAAAGTCTACTTCTCTGCTGTCTAGATTTCGCTAGCAGGCAAAATTGCCAAAACCACAGATGCACACAGCGAAAAGTTTACGAGTCCGGGTTTCCTGGTACAAAACTTTTCCAGACAAATGAACACAGATATTGATTATTTAGTGTTAGTTTGTATGTATATCTGTGGTTTTTTAATTTAAAGTTTTTTATAAAAAATTGCATAAAAATATGGTGACTTCTACTGATTTTCGTGGCTTATTAAATGAGAGATTCTTTCGTAACTTCTTACCTATTCCAGCTATAGATAAATTAAGGCTAGGAGTAGGTACACCAGACTTTCATCTGCCAGATATCACGAATGGTACTGCGGTGAAGTTATCAGATTACAGAGGAAAACAACCAGTATTACTTGCCTTTACGCGCATCTTTACAGAAAAGCAGTATTGTCCATTTTGTTTTCCCCATATTAAAGCTTTGAATGAAAACTATGAACAATTTAAAAGTCGTGGTATCGAAGTTTTAATGATTACTAGTACAGATGAAAAGCAAAGTCAATTAGTTGTCAAGGATTTAGGTTTACGAATGCCGTTACTCAGTGACCCTAGTTGTCGAGTATTTCGGAAATACAAAGTAGGACAAGCTTTAGGTGCGCCTTTACCAGCACAGTTTGTCTTGGATAAAGAAGGTAAATTGCTCTACAAGCATTTGTTTTCTTTCTTGGATCACAATGCTAATGTTGAGACATTATTAAAAGAATTCAATTAACTATAAGCAATCCTGTCTTGAGTGGTTGCCAAATTGAGGTTTTCCCTTAATTAAACGTGAGTTCGACAAGTGGAAAAAACCCCTCTCCAAACCTCTCCCCTGTGCCTCTGTGGTTCCCTAAATTACTCAATTTCTTCACAGCGAATTAACAGCATTTCCATTGCCTCAGCCAAAGAAATCAACTCAGTCCAAGAAGAACCACCGACTAAATTTTGGGCATGAGCCAATCGGTTTCGCAACTGTTCAGCAGACTTGAGAAACCTTTCTCCAAATCGTTTTGACTTTAGTTGCAATTGCTGAAGAAGCTGGGGTTGATTTAAAACTAACTCTCGCTTATCACAAAACTGGAGGTAATCCAACAAATCTGTGGCTTCGTTTCTTTCTTGACTCTCTCGCCATAGCCGTTGAGCAACTTCTAACCGTTCAGGTTTGAGAATTTTTTGCCAGGAATCTTGGGGATAGTAAAGTCGCACTAACCGGAGTAAATTCATCTCCAACAGTGTCACCAAACCAAACAGCAGCATTCGTGCCGGTGCTTTTTGTAAGTCACCACAGGTAACAATGCCACTGACTTGATTACAATCTAGGACAAATAATCGCGGTGTTTGTTGCAAAATCGGTAGCAATTTGATTAAAGGCGTAGAAATAGCAACAAGTTCCCTAGGATGAAACAACCGTTGATAGTTACTACACTTACCAGATTTAGCCGCCATCAAACTAGAGCGTTCAACATAACCAGTAATTGTGTCTCCTGTCTCAATACCGACAACATCAAAATCCTGTGCCTGCATCCATTGCAGTACTTCTATTACCTGGGACTCAGCCGACACAGCTTTTAGAGATTCCGCCACATATTCAATCGTTATATTGCTTTCAAACAAACTCCGCAGGTCTTGAGAACTGGATTTGAGGTGTTTCATGAGACATCAGTGCCAGTTTGATACTGCCGTAGATGCCAGTTTAACGGAAATTCGGTTGAATACAAAACTTCAAGCGCCCAGACTACAAAAGCCTGAGCGCTTGAATACTAGGTTGCAGAGAAACTTCTGCTAGGTGGTGGAATTAAGCAGGCATCATCTGCATAGATCTGCAAGTTTCTGCACATCTACGGCAGGCTGCGGCACATTCCATCATCTTTTGGTCTTCGCGCATTTGTTCGCAAGCTGCGGCACAGCGATCGCACATTTCCGCGCACAGCATACAAGTGCGTCCCATGAACTCAGAACCGCCCATCATCATGTTCATGCACATCATGCACATTTCTGAGCAGTCGCGCATCATGCTCATCATGCTCTTGTTCATTTGCTTACCACCTTGACTCATGCAGTAAGTCATGGTTTCTAGGCACATTTTGTGACATTCCATGCAAGCGTTCATACAGTTTTGCATTTCGGTAGTCATGGTTTCAGTCATCATCATCATCATCGGAAATACCTCCTGAATTATTGATGCTTAGATGGTATCTTTAGCAGGGCTACCTTTAACAGTAATCAGATTTTTTTGATAGTCAATAGCTTTGTTTTAGTCGATTCTATAAGCCTACTAACTCGATACAATTACCGGATTTTATAGCCAATAACACACCAATGGAGTGTGGTTATTTCCAGTAACCTATATCTAGTAAGAGTTGCAAACTCTTGGAATCCACAGGGGATTTTTTTGACAACTCAATCCTTAACTAGGGGATCACAATAGCAACTGATATTTAGTCAGAAAATAATGTCTTATTTTTTTACAAAAAAGTAAATGTTGCTTTACACAAGCCAGAAAAAATAATTGTCTATCCTCTAGCCTATCATCTTAAGATAGAGCATTTTCTAAATCTTTTTGCAAATCTATCTGATGTTCTATACCTACAGATAGACGCAGTAAATTATCTTTAATTCCTCGTTGCATTCGTTCAGCTTCTGATAGAGAACCATGAGTCATTTTCGCAGGATAGCAAAGCAGTGATTCTACTCCTCCCAAACTTTCTGCTAATAAAAATAACTTGAGTCGAGAAACAAATCTTTCAACGTCGGTAAAATCACCTTTTAATTCCAAACTAATCATCCCCCCAAAGCCAGACATTTGTAATTTTGCAAGTTGATGTTGTTCGTGACTCGGTAACCCTGGATAATAAATTCGCTCGACTTTAGGATGTTGCGCTAAAAACTTAGCTAAAAAGAAAGCGTTTTTTTCATGTTCCCGCATTCGTACAGCTAAAGTCTTAATACCTCGTAGCACTAACCAACTATCAAAGGGACTAGGAATTGCCCCGATCGCATTTTGATAAAACTTTAGTTGGTTGTATAGTTTCTCGTTAGACGTGACAACTGCACCGCCAATAATATCGCTGTGTCCACCTAAGTATTTGGTGGTGCTATGAACTACAATATCTGCACCTAAATCTAATGGACGTTGAAAATAAGAGCTAGCAAAGGTATTATCAACTACTAGAAGAATGTTATGTTTACGGGCAATATTTGCTAGTGCGGCGATATCAATGATTTTTAAGAGCGGGTTGGTAGGAGTTTCAATCCAAATCAGTTTTGTATTTGGTTGAACAGCATTTTCCCAGTCGTCAATATGATCAATATCTACATAGGTCGTGGTTACGCCCCAATTTTTTACAACTTGTTCTAGTAAACGATATGTACCACCATATAAATCATCACCAGCAACTATATGGGCACCGTTTTTCAACAAACTTAATACAGTTGTAGTTGCCGCTAAACCAGAGGCAAATGCTAAACCATATTTCCCATTTTCAATAGAGGCTAAAGATGCCTCTAAGGCTGTACGGGTAGGGTTACCAGTGCGAGAATATTCATAGCCTTTGTGTTGTCCTATGGCTTCTTGTTCATAGGTAGAAGTCAAATAAATAGGCACAATTACTGCACCTGTTTGGGGGTCTGATTGCTGACCTTCATGAATTGCCTTCGTTTCAAATTTCATTATTTTCTCTTGATTACTCTTGGTTTTGACTAATCCAATATTTGATTAAATCGGCTCTGGTAATTAATCCCACAGGAATATGATTGCGTGTCACAATGATTGCTGTAGTTCCAGATAAAAGCACTCGATAAGCTTCAGAAATATCAACTTCTTCATCCAAAATTGGTAGCGGTTTACCCATGACTGCTAAAACTTCTTGGTTAGAAAAATTAATGCCATCATGGAGAAATTTCATTAATGAAGCTTCATTGACACTACCGACTACGTGGCTATGATCAATTACAGGTAGCTGTGAAATATTCAGTTTTTGCAGTAAGTTAACAGCGTTATCCAACGTATCATGGGAACTAACAGCAACTAAAGAAGGAAAATCAGTTTTTTGCGCTAAAATTTCCCCGACTTTGGTAGTTTTTACGGTTTTACCTTCCCAAAAGCCATTTTCTTGCATCCAGGCATCGGAGTAGATTTTATTAATATAGTTTCTGCCTGTATCTGGCAGTAGAACAACTATATACTTCGACTCTGATAATCGAGCGGCATATTTAAGGGTTGCAGCTACGGCTGTACCACAAGAACCTCCTACCAGTAAGCCTTCTTCTCTAGCTAAACGGCGAGCCATGTTAAATGATTCTTTGTCACTGATGCGAATCATTTCATCGACTAATTGGCGATTAAATGTCTTGGGAATAAAGTCTTCGCCAATACCTTCAACTTTGTATGGTTTGGGTGTGTCGCCTGAAAGAATAGAACCTTCTGGATCTGCACCGACAATGACTATATTGGGGTTCTGCTCTTTGAGATATTTGGCAACTCCGGAAATTGTGCCACCTGTTCCCATACCGGAAACAAAAACTTCCACTTTACCTTCACTGTCTGACCAAATTTCTGGGCCTGTGGTTAAGTAATGGGTCAGGGGATTATGGGGGTTTTCAAATTGATTTGGTCTGTATGCTCCTGGTATTTCTTTGGCGAGTCTTTCGGCTACGCCGTTATAACTTTCGGGTGAGTCTGGTGCTACAGATGTGGGGGTAACTACAACTTCTGCACCGTAAGCTTTGAGGAGGTTGATTTTATCTTGGCTCATTTTATCAGGCATGATAAAGATGCACCGATATTTTTTGACTGCCGCAATTAGTGCTAGTCCGACACCGGTGTTACCTGCGGTGGCTTCGATGATGGTTCCGCCTGGTTTGAGGTGACCGGCTTTTTCTGCGGCTTCAATCATGGTGAGGGCAATTCTATCTTTGTTGCTACCACCAGGGTTGAGATATTCTACTTTGGCGTAGATGGTAGATTGCAGATTTTCGGGAATGCTGTTGAGTTTGACTAATGGCGTTTTGCCTATTGTTTGTAAAATGTTGTCGTAAGTGGCCATGATGGGTTGTGGGGTCTTTTGTTTTGGTGAATTTTTCCCAGATGAACGAACCGCCAAGGCGCAGAGGACGCAGAGAGAAGAAAGAAAGGTTTTTATACTAGTTTTGAAATTGGCGATCGCACGGTATCTGTGATCACGGTGTTGATACTACTCGCAACTGAGCTAATTGCAAAATACTATAAATAAGCTTTGAACTATAGACTGGATTATTGATACATTATTGATGCTGCGCTATGAATCCAGAGTTATTGAAGGTACTGAACCAGAATCATTATGAAATCTCTACACCGTCCCGATCTTTATGGCTGGTCTACTTTCAATCCTGCAAGAAATATTGATTTCAATGGGATTGCCTGGGTTCGTCCAGGGGGCAATATCTTGATTGACCCAGTAGCCCTATCAAATCATGATTGGAATCACTTGCAATCCCTCGGTGGTGTGGTTTGGATTGTCTTGACAAATTCGGAGCATGTGAGGGCTGCTAAGGAAATTGCTGATCAAACTTATGCCAAAATCGCTGGGCCTGTGGGTGAAAAGGATTGTTTTCCGATATATTGCGATCGCTGGCTGGCTGATGGTGATGAGGTAGTTCCAGGATTGGAGGTGATTGAACTCCACGGTTCTAAAACGCCGGGTGAGTTGGCTTTGTTGTTGGAGGAAACAACTTTGATTACAGGGGACTTGGTACGCGCCCGCAAGGCAGGTAGTTTAACAATTTTGCCGGATGAAAAGCTGCTGAATCGGGAGGCGGCTGTGGCTTCTGTGCGGCGGCTAGCAGAATTAACTCAAGTAGAAGCGGTGTTGGTGGGTGATGGTTGGCCAGTTTTTCGGGATGGACGCGATCGCTTAAAGGAACTTTTGGCGACGCTGTGATTAATTAGGGGCGCAAAAAATCGCCCCTACTTTGATAATTAAGCAGGAATAAAGTTCATCGCTGCACCATTCATACAGTAGCGCTTACCAGTGGGGGCTGGGCCATCGTTAAATACATGACCGAGATGTCCACCACAGCGACTACAATGCACTTCTGTTCTGGTCATAAAAAATGACCGATCTACAGTGGTAGCGACAGCGCCTGTAATTGGTTGATAAAAGCTAGGCCAACCAGTACCACTGTTAAATTTGGTCTCAGAAGTAAACAGTGGTTGTCCACAGCCAGCACACACAAAAGTACCTTCAGCATATTGTTTATCGAGTGGGCTGGTGAAGGCGCGTTCAGTTCCATGTTTGCGTAATACGCGAAACTGTTCTGGTGTCAATGTTTTCTGCCATTCTGCTTCAGTTTTGGTGACTTCAAAGCCACTGTTAGAAATTGTCATGATTTCTGATCCCTGGTTGAGATAACGTGAGAATAATGCTGTGCCAACGATGACGGCACTAGCCTCTAAAAAATAGCGTTTGTTCATCATCTATATTTTAAAGTCCCATATTCAATCCGTAGGGCAACAAAAGTCGAATTTACCCTACTTGCCTTTTCTGTTCTCGGTAATAGGTAGAAAGTGATCGCCTTTATACCAATGAAGGGATATTAGGTGAAAAGATTCTGCTTCTAGAAAGACTCATCCACATTCTAGTTGTAGAGCTTTGTACTATCTGCTCACCTCAATGCCGCAAAGCATGATTTATGGTGAAAAATCCGTTTATTTTTTCAACGTTTTTTAAAATGCTGATGAATGGCGGTTCTAGAAATACTGATTATGTCAATATATTTAATTTTTTAAAATAATTACTCAATTAGGACGTCTGCTAATGTATGTGCAATATATAACAGCTTGTAAAATTTTGTCGAATAAATTATCAAAATTCTTGATTTACTGTTATTTCGGTTTCTCACTTGATTTTCTTCTTTAGGTGATCACATCGCTCAATATTTCAAGCAGCTGTTTTTCTAACTTTTCAGTTATTGTCTGTGTGGTTCGAAGGCATTCAATTGCTTGTGCCAGTACTTCACTGGGTGAGATATTCATTTTATCTGCAAGAAACACAATTTCCTGATAAATTTCTTCGTCTAATATCACTTCAGGGTTGCTTGATTCACCATTTGTGTCGAAAAAAATGCTGACTGCCATGTTGACTCCCCTTACTATGTACTACAGAGATACCCTTAAAAGGGACTAAAGAAGTCCTATTTTTATTCTAGCTAGTTATGCAGATATTTGACGGCTATTTAAAAAATTTTTCCAAAAATAGTCCTTTTTGTTTATTTTACAGGAAGCAAAAATGGTTTTTATTTTCATAAGTACTGATCTCAGATGTCTCGCAAGACCGTAGCTTTTGTATTTAAATTTTCATCTTTACTTAGAATATACTTAAAGCTTTATTTTTTCAAATTACCGTATAATAAAGCTTTTAGCCATTTAACAAACAACAAAAATAAAGATGAAAATGTTTAAGTATAAAATTTATCTATTTACATAAATATTTGATGAAGATTTACAAGAAAAAGATAAGATTTTGTAAAGCTCTTGAAAGAATACATTTAAAGGGTTATTATAGGTGTATTGAACAGGTTCACAATTGTACTAAGTATATATACTATTGTACATTCTGTGGGTAACACTTTTATATCTTCTCCCATCTCACTTTCTTTAATTGAGCTTTTTACTGCTTATGGCACTTACCCTTTAGATTAAGAGAGTTAATTTAACTACGACATGAGCAGTAAACAACTGCTCAGTTCTACTGTGTCTACCTATATCCCTGGACGGCTTTGTAAGAACGGAGATTGTAATCATGTCAGCACGTAAATTTCGAGTTAATTTGAGTGAGAAAGACTCAGAATATCTTAAAGAAATAGCACAGAAAATGAATACATCAGAATCTGAAGTTATTCGAAAAGGGTTAAAACTTATTGCACTTTATGCTGAAGATCAAGAAAATTCACTTATTCTAAAAAATGAAAAAAGTGGTGATCAAACGTTAGTAATTTTGTAATTACTTAATGAATGAACCCCCTCAATCAAGTAATTCCTTAAGCAAGCTCATTCCCGAGTTTGGCGAAAAAACAACAAACATTAGTCCTGAAGATAAACGTCTAAATTTTAATACCTATCTAGCAGGCACTTTAGCATTAATGTTGTGGAGTAGTTTGATAGGAGTAATATTTTGGCATACTTTTGCAGTAACTTCCATAGCCAAAAATCTTTGGAACACTAATTCTTCATTAGAGGAGATGCAAAAAAAATCTGAGACATCATCGGCTTTAATTAATGAAACTGCTAAAACTTTATACACGTTAATAGGGCCATTAGCTACAGCAGTTACTGGTTTCTATTACAATTCTGTAGCTTTATCTAAGAAAAATTCTACAGAAGAGGGATATGAATAAGTTCTTCTTTAAAAAGAGCTATTCATCTAAGAATTTAATCCAGGACAAATGCATTTAAGTTATGAAAGCCTTTTCCAGTAAGGGTTTAAAGTTTTTAAGGTATTATGAAATACTTGAAAGCCCTAACGATTCACTATCTCAACATAGAATGCATTTGTCTTGAGATCAAATCCAGGATCACCTTCATATATTAAATAGATGCTGTTGGCAAAATCAAAAAAAGTTTTTGCTTGCGTTAAGTCAGTTTAACGATTATCCAAATGAGTTGTGAAGTTGAACATTTACCGTTTTTGTTGAAAAATTACAAACAGAGTTGAGACTCTTCTGTCGTCAGATTAGGGTTAGTTTGAAGATAATTGTGCAGGCGATCGCAAGCATGGTTCAGCAACTGATTGAGATCTAATGTTTGCAGTTCTATCTCCTCCAGGTTCCACAGTTTAATTGTGGTATCCTGACCACCAGAAACTAGCATTTTGCTGTCGGGACTAAAACTCACACTTTTTACACCGCCGTTATGCCCTGGGAAAGTTTTGAGCAAAATACCACTGGCAACGCTCCAAAGTTTAATGCTATTGTCATCACTAGCTGAGGCAATCATTTGACCATTGGGTGAAAAAGTGACATTAGCTACCAAATCACTATGTCCCTGGAAATTTTGCAGTAGTGAACCATCGAGTCCCCAGAGTTTCACAGTCCTGTCCTGACTAGCTGAGGCGATAGTTTTACCATCAGGAGCAAAATTAATACTCCACACACTGGCGCTATGCCCTGGAAAAGTTTTCAGCAGGCGACCGTTTCGGCTCCACAGTTTAATGGTTTTGTCTGCACTGGCGGAGGCGATAGTTTTGCCATCTGGGCTGAATTTGATATCAGTCACCCAACCGTTATGACCTGAGAGAGTTTTCAACAGGCGACCGTCTCGGCTCCACAGTTTAATAGTTTTGTCTGCACTAGCAGAAGCCAGAATCTGACCATCAGGGCTGAAACTCATACTAGTTACCCAATGTTTATGTCCCTGAAGGATGTGCAGCAAGGTACCCTCACGTTTGCGAATCTGGATGGTCTGGTCTGCACTGGCCAAGGCAACTGTATTTCCATCGGCAGTAAAGCTAATGCTGGTAACATTATCGATGGGGGAAGGCAATGTTTTGAGCAACTGACCGTGCAAATTCCAGAGTTTCATAGTGTTGTCAGCACTGAGTGAGGCAATAGTATTACCATCAGCAACGAAGCTGACATCATTGACGCTGGCTGTATGCCCATAAAAAGTTTTGGGTAACGTTTGTTCCAGTTTCCACAATCGGATAGTATTGTCATCACTAGCCGAGGCAATTTCCTGGCTGTCTGGGCTAAAACTTAGACTATTGACCTCATGGCTATGTCCTTGCAGGATACCTAACAAGTTACCTGCACGAGTCCAAAGTTTGATAGTTTTGTCAGCACTGGCTGAAGCCATAATCTTACCGTCGGGCGAGAACCTGACTTGCCAAACACCAGCACTATGCCCTGCTAAAGTTTTGAGCAAAGTACCGTCACGACTCCAGAGTTTAATGGTATTGTCGGCACTAGCTGAAGCTATTGTCTGGCCATCAGGACTAAATGTTACATCTAAAACCTCTCTAGTATTGGCTGGCAAGGTTGTTAATAACTGACCATCCAAACTCCAAAGTTTAATTGTGCCATCATCACTAGCGGAGGCAATGGTATCACCTTCTGGTGAGAAACTGACGCTGTTGACACTCCGGCTATGCCCTATGAATATTTTGAGTAACTTGCCGTCACGACTCCAAAGTCTGGCATTGTTGTCATCACTACCAGTGACTAACATTTGCCCATCTGGTGAAAACCGGACGCTATTCACACCATGAATAGGCCCTGTAAGAGTTTTGAGTAACTTGCCATCACGATTCCAGAGTTTGATAGTCTTGTCACTACTAGCAGAGGCGAGCATCTGACCATCTGGTGAGAAACTGACGCTATTGACACCATCGTTATGTTCTGTCAGAGTTGCAAGGAACTTGCCATCACGACTCCAAAGTTGGATGGTGTTGTCAGCATTAGCCGCAGCCAAAATTTGACCATCTGGTGAGAAATTGACACTGCTGACCCAAGAATTATGAATTAAACGGTTGCGTTCTTGAGTTCCATAAACTGCCTGCTGGAGGATAGTTGCAGTTTGAGTTTGGATATTTACTGGAACTCCCGGAGTAATTTTCTGCACTTCCCTTCCCGCTTTGACGCTAGTTAGTAATGCTTCTAGCTGCTGATGAGAGAGGAGAAAGTTTTCTGACAAGGAATTTAAAGCTTGTATCTCTCGGAACTGAGCTTTTTGGGTTTGTTGGTAAGCTAACACAGCTAAACCGAAAGCAGTCAGCCCCAGAATACTGATAATTGCTACAGTCCTTTGCGCTTGTCTGAGTCGATTTTTTTCTTTTTGTTGTTGTCGTTGTCTTTCTATTAAACAAGCGGCAATAAAACGTTGGACATCAAAAGAGAGTTCATCAGTGTAATTAACATATATTTCTTCAGCTGCGGCAAGGCGAACACCTGGCAATAAAAAATCAGGTTGTTCATCATTATGCTTCCACAACGCTGCTGCTTGCTCAATTTGACGATGCGATCGCAGCCTAGCACGATTTTCTTCTAGCCACCAGCGCAATGTTGACCAGTAACGAATTAAAACTTCATGGGCTACTTCTATGGTGATTTCCTGAGATGAGGAGACGGGGAATAATATACTATCTTGCCCACAAAATTATTTTTATGCCCCAAATTAGTCTTGACACGCC
>JADEXK010000024.1 GCA_015207155.1 Nostocales cyanobacterium LEGE 11386
ATCCCCATCTATTCCCCATGTTGCAAAACTCTGTACTAGTAGAACCTGTAATTGCTGTTCATAACGTCAACCACTACTTTGGTGGAGGTAATCTCCGCAAACAAGTTTTATTTGATATTAATTTGGAGATTAACGCTGGTGATATTGTAATTATGACTGGCCCCTCAGGTTCAGGAAAAACCACTCTGTTAACTCTCATGGGGGGACTACGTTCTGCTCAAGAAGGTAGTTTAAAAATTTTAGGACAGGAAATTTGTGGAGCCAACAAAGCACAGTTAACCCGACTGCGCCGCCAGATTGGCTATATTTTCCAAGCACATAACCTCATGACTTTTTTGACAGCTAAAGATAATGTGCGAATGTCTTTAGAGTTGCATGACGATTTTTTAAATCAGGATGTCAACGCCAAAGCGATCGCTATGTTGGAAACTGTTGGTTTAGGTGATCATATCAATTATTATCCAGAGAATTTGTCAGGAGGGCAAAAACAGAGAGTAGCGATCGCTCGTGCTTTAGTCAGCCATCCTAAAATTGTTTTGGCAGACGAACCCACGGCTGCACTTGACAAAAAATCTGGGCGTGATGTCGTCGAATTAATGCAGAAGCTAGCCAAAGAACAAGGCTGTACAATCTTGCTAGTTACCCACGACAACCGCATCCTTGATATCGCTGATCGCATCATTTATATGGAAGATGGTCAACTGAAAACTAATGATGTCGATGTTGCTACAAAAATGCAAATCTAAATGTTTATCAAAAAAGAGAGTGCAGGATTGACACTCCCCCGACTGTTTAAATTTCGCTGCGCTCATTTAAACAAAAAGTCGGGGGATTCTTAAGAGTCCACAAACGAACTCTTAATGGCGTTGTCAATGCGCCTCTACTAACTCCACTGAGGTTAATCCCCAATGTTGCCGCTACTTTAGAAATTATGTTTGCTGCTCCATTGGCATCTGCGTTGATGTACCAATTGGTTGCAGTGCTGAATAATCCACGCTTTACTCGTTTTCCTGATGACTTCCAATCTTTGGGTTTTTCACCATGTTTGGGGAGGCTATCACCATCTACAAACGATCCAGCAGAAGTATTGGCTTCTTCCGTTTCTACAAAATTAATTCTATATTGTTGGCAAAGTTGAGAAATGCGTTCTTTAAGCTTGCCTGTAGGAATTTGAACAAATTTCTGATTAGCTTTACTTCCCATATTTGCACCGTCTTTTTGCCTTTGGTTCCACCCAAAAACAATCCGACCAATACCGTACTCCAAGCAATGATTGATAACAATCTGAGCAGCTTTGTTAACTGCATCCCGCATTTGTCTATTACGCTTTTCTGTGATACCTGCCAATTGTTTAGACCAGAAACCTTGAGGTTGATTCTCCTTAAGTCTAGCTACTTGCTTGTTATACCACTGATTGAGAGATTTAAGATGCTTTCCGTCAACAATAAAACTTGTGCCTACATTACTAACGCAGGTTAACCAATTATCAATTCCATGATCAATCCCTAATACCTTGCCTACATTTAATTGAGATTTAATATCTTCGACAGGATAAACAAATTCAGCGTAGAAACATCTATTTCTAGGTAAGATTCTAAGCTCTTTGATATCCTCCCATTTTAAATTTGATGGCATTGGCAAATAAATTGCATCAATACCAAACCAAGTTTTTACCTGATTTCCTAGTGGGATTCTAATACCATCATCTGTTAGTTTTAGCCAACGCTTAGGGTAAGTAACTGTGAACAATCCAGTTTTTCGATATTTAGGCAATGATGGCTTGTCTTGAAGCTCTCCGCGTTTCCAAAGTTTTGTTAGTTCTTGGAATGATTTAAAAGCTGCCGCAACATTATTGCAAGTTTGCTGCGCTGAAGATACATACATTGCTCCAAAATGTTTATTTTTAGAGCGAGTCATTTCAGCACAAATTTCAGCATGTTTAATTATCTTGCCAGTTTTAAAATAGATTTGCCTAGCATAATAGACAGAACAGTTCCAAACTTTGTTAGACTCTGTGCATAGATACTCAATAATAGCCCAAACATCAGACGGAGCATGAATTAAAGTTTGTTGGCATCCATACATAATTTGTCGATACATTTATATTAAACAACAGTATACCACAAGATAATAGAACTAAATATGATGATTGAAAAATGGCGAGACTTTATGCGTAAGCAGACTTTTGAGTATCAGCACTATAATCACTCTGTAGGTTTAGCTATTGTTCATTTTGTTTTCATTCCAAAACGACGGAAGCCAGTTTTGAAAGGCGAAATTAGAAATCGCCTCTATCAAATATGGCAAGAACTATCTGTAGAGAAAAAATGGAACATCCGTGCTTTAGAAATTGCTCCAGACCATGTGCATATTTTTGTGGAAATCAATCCAACAGATCCTATTCATCTTGTAGTTAAAGCGTTTAAGGGGAGAGCATCAAGATATCTCCGTGACGAGTTTCCAGAACTTAAAAAACTCCCAAGCTTATGGAGTAAAAGTTACTTCTTTAGTACGGCAGGTAATGTTAGTGCCGCCACAATTCAAAAGTATATTGAAGACCCGCACCATTACTAGGCAACTAAAGGAGCCAGTGCGTTGGGCGGCTCTGCCGACTTGAAGCAACTAGCGTTTGCATGGGTCACTTTTCCGCCTCGCTCTAAAAGAGACGAGGCTACCAAGTTTCCCAAGTTTGTCTGGTGTGGAAAAATGTTCTTTCTACACTCCTGTAAACTTCTGCTTCTTGTTACTTAAATAACTTTAGTTATAGTAAAACTTAGCATTTTTCAGTGCCATAATTCTAGCTAGATTTAAGCGGTAGTGATAGCTAATTCTTCGTTCCCATTTTTCCCAAAAAGTTTTCTGTTCCTTGGTATACGAAGCATCATAATGATGAGTGATATTTTTAATTTTTTGCCAGCCATCTGTGCCAATAGTCCACCCTACTTTGGCAGCAGCTAATCCCATTGCATTACCCACACCAGCATGAATGCCTTTTAATTCTAAATATCTCCCAATAATTCTCCAATATTTCAAATATTCTAGTTCTCTACCTTCATCTCTAACAATAATAAATAAAGATTCTCCTACATATGTAGTATTTTCTAGATGCAGATTTAAATGTGCAGCCACCTTTTGAAGAGACTGCAATCTCTCAGGCGTGTATCTACTAACATGTTCAATTAAATTTTCATAATGTCCTACTGTGATTCCAGGTTTCCACTCCAAATTATCTGGTAGGGGAGCTAATATCCTAGTATCTGCATCAATATAAATAACAGCAGGAAATTTTGATAAAGCTATTTCCATGACAATACTTTTGTCATGATAACAAAGAAGAATGCCTTTTTGGTGATGTTTAAAAGCTAGAACATTTGGAAAATCACTGAAATCATTGATGTCATCTGTAAAAACTAACAGTGAAGTTCCTGGAGCGTATTTTTCTAAATCACTAGCCAATTGCCGAGCCAGAAGACGGTACTTCTTTCTCAAAGCTAATGTGCAAAAACAGTAATCTTTTTGTTCTTGACTCATAAACTGCTGATGATTTTAATGTAATATTTATTGAGGTAGCAGAGCAAAGAGTAAATAAACAAACCTCGTAATATATCATACAGCGATCGCACGAGTAGTGAGCCAAATTTATCTGCTTTTCCGTAGCTTAAATTTTAAGTAATTAATTATACTTTTTAGTTTTCCTTGGGGAATCTGGCTCTTTACTTGAATAGTGGTAAATACTTATACTCAGCAGTTTCCAGGCGTCATGTATTTTGCTTGGTGTCTTAGTGTCTTAGTGGTTAAAAAAATGACTTTTGAATCACCAAAACACAAAAGTGGAAAGCCTAAAATTTTGTTCAATCTTAGGTAGTTTTTACTCACCTTGAAAGGGCTAGTACTTATACTCAGCACTTTTTAAGTGAGTGAATTAATCTCTAGAAAATAAAATAAATATTAAATGCATTTTTTCTGCAAAAAAAATGATAGGTTAGATACAGATTAAGATTTACTCGCAAGCCAAATTCTGACGCGCTCATCTAACTCAATCTAATTTACCAATTGATTAAGCAGACAACAGCTAATCATGCTTGCTTGTAGCTAAAAATTGTCAATAGATATATCATGAGAAGTAACACAAATCCTTGTTTGGTGCTGCTTATGCAAATGCTCAATGACAAATTTCTCTGCAAAAATTAAATAAATCTAAATTGGATTTTTTGGCAAAAAAAAATGATATGTTGGATACAGAATTGAATTTCGCACGTATCTGGAGTAGTCCGACGTGAATCTGCTCCAGTTTTTCCCCCTTAAACTCCTGATTTTTACGTTTTAAATAGGATTTAAGGGTGGTTTGAGTACATATTAAAATAACCCAAAACCAATTTAAACCGAGCTAAAACCTTTGCTATGACTGGATTTCGGCTGAGTACAAAGAAATCCTGAACCTCTCTTCATAAATACTCGTACCCCAAGTAAAAAATACTAGCACCCCTACCCAAAAAATAAATTTTTAATTCTTGTAAAGCCCAAATAAGTAGGGTTTGAGAATTTGAGTACAAGCGTAATAAATCCAATAAATTCTATCCTCAATAGACGCGCCAACCATTTGAGGACGACTGATATAAATCTTATATCGCCAATCACTCAACGCTCGAACCAAAAGTAATAGCGAAGAGTGAGTGGAGGGATGAGATAGCACCATGCCTCTGTGAATGAAAGTCGCGGCTGTACTCACAAACAAATTCCACCCAAGACCTAAACGTTGACACACACCAGCCGATAGCGAAGCGTGGCATTAGCCATACCTGAGTTAACAGTAAACAAATTGATAAATGTTAACTGTTAACTGCTAACTGTTTGAATACAAGACGCGACTTTATTTCCTGGGTAAAGACAGTAGCAACGGCATCTCCCACTGTGGCATCCAGTCCACCGACCCTTGCGAAATTCAATGACACTACCGTCTTCAGGACTCCTCTCCTCCGACCATCAGGAACTAGCAGTTACCCCAGCAAAATCAGGTGGTTGCGGATGCGACAGCAGCACCACCGTGGAAATGGATGAAAAACTCCAAGAACGGATCGCCAAGCATCCCTGCTACAGCGAAGATGCTCATCACCACTACGCCAGAATGCACGTTGCAGTTGCACCAGCTTGCAATATTCAATGCAACTATTGCAACCGTAAATACGACTGCGCTAACGAAAGTCGTCCTGGGGTAGTTAGCGAGTTGCTGACACCAGAAGAAGCAGCACACAAAGCTTTGGTGATTGCAGGCAAAATTCCCCAAATGACAGTCGTGGGAATTGCGGGGCCTGGTGATCCATTGGCGAATCCCGAAAAAACTTTCCGCACCTTTGAGTTGATTGCAGACAAAGCACCAGACATCAAGCTTTGCTTATCAACTAACGGTTTAATGCTACCCGAATACATCGATCGCATTAAACAACTAAATATAGATCACGTTACTATCACCCTAAATACAATTGACCCAGAAATCGGCGCTCAGATTTATTCTTGGGTTCACTACAAGCGCAAGCGTTATAGAGGCGTTGAAGGTGCTAAGATTCTGCTAGAAAAGCAGATGGAAGGCTTACAAGCACTTAAAGAAGCCGACATTTTGTGCAAAGTCAACTCCGTCATGATTCCCGGAATTAATGATCAGCACCTGATCGAAGTCAATAAAATGATTCGGGAAAACGGTGCGTTCCTCCACAACATCATGCCACTGATTTCGGCACCGGAACACGGCACATACTTCGGCTTAACAGGTCAACGTGGCCCCACACCCAAAGAAGTAAAGTCAGTTCAAGACAATTGCGCCGGCAACATGAAAATGATGCGCCATTGCCGTCAGTGCCGAGCCGATGCTGTAGGATTATTGGGAGAAGACCGCAGCCAAGAATTTACCAAAGATAAGTTCTTGGAAATGTCCCCAGAATATGACCTCGAACAACGCACCCTGGTTCATGAAGGGATTGAGAAATTTAAAGAAGAACTAAAAATAGCCAAAGATAAGGCACGTAACGGCAAGAAATTTGCCAGCAATCCCAAAATTCTCGTTGCAGTCGCCACCAAAGGCGGTGGATTAGTTAACCAACACTTCGGTCATGCCAAGGAATTCCAGATTTACGAAGTAGATGGCAGCGAAGTTCGTTTTATCGGTCATCGCAAAATTGACCAATATTGCCAAGGTGGATTTGGTGAAGAAGCCACCTTCGAGCATATTATGCAAGCGATCGCAGATTGCAAAGCAGTTCTAGTCTCCAAGATTGGTAACTGTCCTCAAGAAAAACTGCAAGCATCTGGTATACAGACCGTTGAAGCTTACGACGTGATTGAAAAGGTTGCTTTAGAATTTTACGAGCAATATGTCCAGGAGTTAGAGAATAGGGAGTAGGGAGTAGGGAGTAGGGTACAGGAAGACTTTGACTTTCTCCCCCATCTCCCCCCACTCACTGGTTACTCGCAGTCGAAGTACACTCAACACTCCCCCATTTCAACAAGGAGAATAATCATGGCTTACACAATCACTAGCCAATGTATTTCCTGCAATCTCTGTCTGTCTGCTTGTCCTACTGGTGCAGTTAAAGTAATTGACGGTAATCATTGGATTGACCCTGAACTTTGCACAAACTGCGTTGGTAATGTTTACTCTGTACCTCAGTGTAAAGCTGGTTGTCCTACCTGCAATGGTTGCGTTAAGCAGCCTAACGATTATTGGGAAGGCTGGTTTGCTAATTACAACCACTCTTTAGCAAAATTAACCAACAAAAAAGATTACTGGGAGCGCTGGTTTGAATATTACTCCCAAAAATTCTCAGAGCAATTATCTCGGCATCAGAGCGGAGTCGTAGGTGTATCAGGATGAGCATCATTTATTTAGACAATAATGCCACAACGAAGGTAGACCCAGAAGTTATAGATTTGATGTTGCCTTATTTGCGGGACTACTACGGTAATCCCTCAAGTATGCATACCTTTGGTGGACAACTGGGCAAAGCTGTGAGAATAGCCAGACAACAACTGGCCGCCCTCATCGGTGCAGATGAATCGGAAATTGTCTACACCAGTTGCGGTACTGAGGGAGATAACGCGGCCATTCGCGCCGCTTTGTTAGCTCAACCAGAAAAGCGACATATCATCACTACGCAAGTTGAACACCCAGCCGTATTGAATGTCTGCAAACAACTAGAAACCCAAGGTTACAATGTTACCTATCTTTCGGTGAATCGTCAGGGACAGTTGGATCTCAATGAACTGGAAGCTTCTCTGACTGGTAACACCGCCTTGGTGACGATTATGTATGCCAACAACGAAACAGGTACCATTTTTCCCATTGAGCAAATTGGCTTACGAGTCAAAGAATATGGCGCTCTCTTTCATGTAGATGCAGTGCAAGCCGTGGGCAAAATCCCCATGAACATGAAGAACAGCACCATCGATATGTTGACCTTATCTGGTCACAAAATCCATGCTCCCAAGGGAATTGGTGCTTTATATGTGCGTCGTGGCGTGCGGTTCCGTCCCTTGTTACTTGGGGGACACCAAGAACGTGGTCGCCGGGCGGGAACAGAGAATGTTCCAGCTATCATTGCTTTAGGTAAAGCAGCAGAATTGGAACTCTTACATTTAGAAGAGGCTACCACAAGAGAAAGAAAACTACGCGATCACCTAGAGCAAACCTTACTCGCAAAAATCCCCAACTGCGAAGTTAATGGCGACCCAACGCAGAGATTACCAAACACCACTAATATCGGCTTCAAATACATTGAAGGTGAAGCAATTCTGCTTTCATTGAACAAATACGGCATCTGTGCTTCATCTGGTTCCGCTTGTACCTCCGGGTCTTTAGAACCTTCTCACGTTTTGCGGGCGATGGGTTTACCCTACACCACCTTACATGGCTCCATTCGTTTCAGTCTTTCTCGCTACACCACAGAAGCTGAAATTGACCAAGTAATAGAAGTAATGCCCGATATTGTCGCCCGTTTACGCGCCATGTCCCCCTTCAAAAATGATGATGCGGGTTGGTTGCAAGAACAAGCACAAGCATTAGCTCATAGTTAGGGAGTAGGGAATAAAAATTCACCACTCAGCACTCAGCACTCAGCACTCAGCACTTATAACTATGTGGGACTACACAGATAAAGTATTAGACTTGTTTTACAATCCCAAAAACCAGGGAGCTATTGAAGAAACCGACGAACCTGGTGTGAAGGTAGCAATGGGAGAAATTGGTAGTATTGCTTGTGGTGATGCGCTAAGACTACACTTGAAAGTTGAAGT
The DNA here is from genome assembly GCA_015207155.1 of Nostocales cyanobacterium LEGE 11386. Lineage (GTDB taxonomy): Bacteria > Cyanobacteriota > Cyanobacteriia > Cyanobacteriales > Nostocaceae > LEGE-11386. Next base: position 8,284 of record JADEXK010000024.1, read on the forward strand.
AGCATCTGACACAATTTTGGATGCTCGCTTTCAAACCTTTGGCTGCACCAGTGCGATCGCTTCTTCTAGTGCGTTAACCGAAATGGTCAAGGGTTTAACTTTAGATGAAGCCTTGAAAGTCTCCAATAAAGAAATTGCTGACTACCTCGGCGGATTACCTGAAGCTAAAATGCACTGCTCTGTCATGGGACAAGAAGCGCTAGAAGCCGCTATTTATAACTATCGTGGCATTCCTCTAGCTACCCATGATGACGATGATGAAGGTGCATTAATTTGTAGCTGCTTTGGGATCACTGAATCCAAAATTCGCCGTGTGATTGTCGAAAATAACCTCACGGATGCGGAACAGGTAACAAATTATGTCAAAGCCGGCGGCGGATGCGGTTCCTGTTTAGCAAATATTGATGATATTATAAGAAGTGTAAAGGAACAAGCCGCCGCACCTGCTCTTAACAACCACAGCGTCGCAGTTACTACAGATATCGTTAATTCTCAACCGCGATCGCCAAGACCTCTCACCAACGTGCAGAAGATTGCATTGATTCAAAAAGTCTTAGATGAAGAAGTCAGACCTGTGTTAATTGCTGACGGCGGAGATGTAGAACTTTACGATGTAGATGGCGATAGAGTCAAGGTTTTACTCCAAGGCGCTTGTGGTTCTTGTTCTAGCAGTACAGCCACTCTCAAGATTGCGATCGAAGCTAGGTTACAGGATCGAGTCAGTAAAAACCTTGTAGTCGAGGCAGTCGAACCATAGTTTGCAGACTTACGCACCACACAAATAGACCCTGTAATTCATTCACCAGGAACAGGAAGTAGGATTTGACCCAAATCTTCGCTCCATCAATGCTTCAGTCTTAAAGTACATAGGTGAAAGTCAACACCTAATTGCACATTTCATTATCCCACTCGCTTCAAAGGAACAGGATATGAGTACATTGTACGACAAAATTGGTGGACAACCGACTATTGAAAAAGTAGTTGATGAGCTACACAAAAGCATCATGGCAGACAACAGCCTCAAACCCTTTTTCGCTAACACAGATATGGCGAAACAACGCGCTCATCAAATTGCATTTTTCTCTCTAATGTTTGAAGGGCCAAAGCAATACAGTGGCCGTTCTATGGACAAAACCCACACAGGGATGAATCTCAATGACCAACACTTCGACGCTATTGTCAAGCATTTGAATGCGGCAATGGCTGCAAGTGGAGTGTCAGCAGAAGACACCAACGCTGCCTTAACTCGTGTTTCCAGCTTGAAGGGTGCAATTCTCAACAAGTGAATAATCTGCATTGATTGACGAATAACTACCTCAAGTCCTCCTTTATTTTCTCCCCATATTTGTAAAGTGTGTAATTCCTTTGTCATTTGCTTGACAAATGGCAAAGGAGAAAAATAAACAAACTCACAGAAATAAACTTAACCCCGAATCATTATGACTCCAACACCCAGCAATTTTGTTGTGGAGCGAGCGCCACCAGCGATGCTCTCTCTACATGCGCTCACTGCTGTAGCTCAACAGGCGTGAACGTCAACACAAAAGACCCACTAACCAACCAATCTCAGGAGAAAAATCATCATGTCAGTTGACGCAAACATTAGACAGATAGCTTTCTACGGTAAAGGTGGTATCGGTAAATCTACCACCTCTCAAAACACCCTGGCAGCTATGGCAGAAATGGGTCAGCGCATCCTCATCGTCGGTTGCGACCCCAAAGCTGACTCCACCCGTTTGATGCTGCACAGTAAAGCTCAAACCACCGTTCTTCACTTGGCTGCTGAAAGAGGCGCTGTTGAAGACCTAGAACTCGAAGAAGTAATGCTCACCGGCTTCCGTGGTGTGCGTTGCGTGGAGTCTGGTGGTCCAGAACCCGGTGTAGGTTGTGCTGGTCGTGGTATTATCACCGCCATCAACTTCTTGGAAGAAAACGGTGCTTATCAAGATGTTGACTTCGTATCTTATGACGTACTAGGTGACGTTGTATGTGGTGGTTTTGCTATGCCTATCCGTGAAGGTAAAGCACAAGAAATCTACATCGTTACCTCTGGTGAAATGATGGCGATGTACGCAGCTAACAACATCGCTCGTGGTATTTTGAAATATGCTCACACCGGTGGCGTGCGCTTAGGTGGCTTGATTTGTAACAGCCGTAAAGTTGACCGCGAAATCGAATTGATTGAAACTCTGGCAGAACGTTTGAACACCCAGATGATTCACTTCGTACCCCGCGACAACATCGTTCAACACGCTGAATTGCGTCGGATGACTGTAAACGAGTATGCACCTGACAGTAACCAAGGTCAGGAATACCGCGCATTAGCTAAGAAGATCATCAACAACAAAAATCTCACCATCCCCACTCCTATCGAGATGGATGAACTAGAAGCACTGTTGATCGAATTCGGTATTCTTGAAAGCGACGAAGAAGCAGAAAAACTAATCGCCGCAGAAGCCGCAGCTAAAGCAGCAGCTGGTAAGTAATCACCAAAGGAAAAAGGAAAAGGCAAGAACTCATATCTTACCTTTTACCTTTAACCTTCTCCCCCCTACTCTTAGGGGACTTCCATCTACCCTATCCCCAGATCCTTAGGAACTCGAGAGGCTAAAATGACACCTCCAGAAAACAACAAGATTGTTGAAGAAAGAAAAGAGCTAATTAAAGAAGTTCTAGAAGCTTACCCCGATAAAGCTAAGAAAAAACGGGAAAAGCACTTAAATGTATTTGAAGAAGGTAAGAGCGATTGCGGCGTTAAATCCAACATCAAATCTCTTCCTGGTGTAATGACCGCTCGTGGTTGTGCTTATGCAGGTTCTAAAGGTGTGGTTTGGGGTCCTATTAAGGACATGATCCACATCAGCCACGGGCCTGTAGGTTGCGGTTACTGGTCTTGGTCTGGTCGTCGTAACTACTACATTGGTACTACAGGTGTTGATACTTTTGGTACTATGCACTTCACCTCTGACTTCCAAGAACGGGACATTGTTTTCGGTGGTGACAAAAAACTACTGAAACTTATCCAAGAATTAGAAGTACTCTTCCCCCTTAACCGTGGTGTATCCATTCAATCTGAATGTCCCATCGGTCTAATTGGGGATGACATCGAAGCTGTGGCTCGTAAAGCATCCAAAGAAATTGACAAGCCTGTTGTTCCCGTTCGTTGCGAAGGCTTCCGGGGTGTTTCCCAGTCCTTGGGTCACCACATCGCTAACGACATGATTCGTGACTGGGTATTCCCCAGATCCGATAAAGCTAAGGCTGACGGTTCACTGAATTTTGATTCTACTCCTTATGATGTAGCAATCATCGGTGACTACAACATTGGTGGTGATGCTTGGGCCAGCCGCATCCTTTTAGAAGAAATCGGCTTGCGCGTAGTCGCTCAATGGTCTGGTGATGGCACCATCAACGAAATGTTGATGACCCCCAACGTGAAGATGAACCTCATCCACTGTTACCGGTCGATGAACTACATCAGCCGTCACATGGAAGAAAAATATGGTATTCCCTGGTTAGAATACAACTTCTTTGGCCCTACCAAGATTGCTGAATCTCTACGGGAAATTGCTTCTAAATTTGACTCGAAAATCCAAGAAAACGCTGAGAAGGTAATTGCCAAGTATCAGCCCACAATGGATGCGATCGTTAACAAGTATCGCCCCCGTTTAGAAGGCAAGACTGTCGCCATGATGGTTGGTGGTTTACGTCCTCGCCACGTCGTACCCGCTTTCCAAGACTTGGGTATGAAGATGGTTGGTACAGGTTATGAGTTCGCTCACAACGACGACTACAAACGTACCACCCACTACATCGAAAACGGCACCATTGTTTACGATGACGTAACTGCTTACGAATTCGAGGAATTTGTTAAAGCACTCAAGCCAGACTTAATTGCTTCTGGTGTGAAAGAGAAGTACGTCTTCCAAAAGATGGGTCTGCCTTTCCGTCAAATGCACTCTTGGGATTACTCCGAGCTTGGTTATGGGGTTTGAAAGGTAATAGGTGTCTGTTTTTTTAGCTGTGGGAGAAAAAAAGAGTCTATTTCTAGCCTAAATGCGAGTTTTAGAATATCTAAGAACAATATATTTTTGTAGCTTCATGCAATATAACTCTTATGGGAACTAGTTTTTGGGTTTGGCTGAATTTTATTTAAATTAAAACCGTAAATTTAAATACTCTTTTAAATGATATTTTTTAGATTAAAACAGGCGATCGCTTAACTTGAACAACTATTTTGAACCACTATAACCTTTACCCTCTGCTCTTCTTTCATCCATAATGTCTTCAAAAATTGAAAAATCATCAAAGGTGTACATTTGAGAGGTTTCTCCAATGGGTTGAACATTTTGTTTCTTCATTTTTTTTCTATTTTCTTCTTCCTGTTTTGCCCGCGCAACACTTATCCAAAAAATCTTTCGGATTTGCTCTATACTTTTTTTCTGAGCTATGTATACTTGATTGTTTTTCTTAGATTGTAATTTTTTTTCTTATTTTTGCTTTTTATTTTTGCTATTTTTGTTGCTTATCAAATGTTGATTTATTCTATTTTTTTTCTTATTGTAATTTTTTCTTGGAGAAGCAGTAAGCTTAGTTTTAATTATTTTATTTTGTAAATTATTTTTTAATTGGATATTTGAAAGAGATTTTTGCTTCTCTATTTTTCTATTTTGTCTAATAATTTGAATTTCTCTTTGCTCTTTTTCAAGCCTTAATTTTATTTCAGGCTGTTGCAATAAGCAGTAAATCTCATCAAAAATATCCCCCCAATCTTCCCTAATTTTATCTTTTTGCCCATTGATACAACCATTGATGTAACGAATACGATTAAAATTTTTATCTGTTATCTTTCCTTCTCTTTGACGTGCTTTACAGAACTTTAGGTAAGTATTAAGGACTTGAACCGCTTTACTTTTTCCTAGTCTCATCGCTCAAGAAATCCTGATAATATTTTATACTTTGCTTATATACATTATTCCCATAATACATTTTGTCCTAACAAGTTCTTACATGGAAAGTTGCAATCCTAAATATTTGAGCTAAAATTTATATAACTGTCAAAAACCGTATATTTAAGTATAATTCGCGTAATTTACAATGTTTTAACGTTCGCACTTATCACTAAAAAACCTATTTAAACCGTCCAATCCTCAATTAACAATCTGGGTACTTTGCCCAAATCCCGATGATTGCGTGTTAATAAAACTAATTTACGAGACAGTGCGTAGGGGGAGCATCGTCGTAGACATCCCAGTAATACTAAGCTTCTTTGCACCGAGATGTGAAGCTGTTCTAGACTTAGAAAGATGCTATGCAGTTTATAATTACCATGAGCTATCACAATATTATTACAATTGAGCCGGACAAGCGAGGCGGTAAACCTTGTATTAGACGGATGCGAATTACCGTGTACGATGTTCTAGGGTGGTTGGCAGCTGGTATGTCTCATGAGGATATATTAGACGACTTCCCTGAATTAACAGAAGAAGACATTAGGGCAAGTCTAGAGTTTGCTGCTGACCGTGAACATCGTTTAGTTGCCTCTCTACAAGACCCTACGCGGACGGTAGGTGATGTTTGAAGCTGCTTTTTGATCAAAATTTGAGTCGCAAGCTAGTAACTCAATTAGCGGACGTTTTTCCTGATTCCAGTCACGTTCAGTTTCATGGGCTGGAAGTGAAGACTGATACTGCAATATGGGAATTTGCAAAAATCAATGATTTTTGCATCGTCACTCAAGATGTAGACTTTGCCGAAAGAAGCCGCTTGTTAGGTTCTCCGCCTAAAGTTGTATGGCTACGTTGCGGAAATGCACCAACAAAACAAGTTGAATCTCTACTTCGTTCTGGGGTGGAAGTAATTCAAAAGCTCTTGAATAATCCAAGTCTGCATTGTTTAGAATTGTACTAAAGCTTTGCAGGAGATTACCTGTGAAATGCACAAGAAGTAGACCGTTGTAGCGATGTCTGCGACGGGCTTCGCCTACGCCTTTAAAGATGATCTGTGAGATGCACAAGAAGTAGACCGTTGTAGCGATCGCTCTACAATTAGCCAGGCGTTAGCGTAGCTTAACGTAGGTATCGCATGACGGAGAATGCGATCAACGGCTATCTAGCAAGATTGGGATCAACGAACTCCTGACGATAAACTTCATTCCGTCCGCACCAACGAATTGTTAGCCCGTCGGGGACTACCGCCTTAAACTGCTTTTGGGAAAGAACGAACTGTTAAAATTTCATCGGGACGTAGAGCCTCTACAGCAGAAATCGGGACGGCTATCACGGTAAGAGATTCGCCAACAGCATTGAACACTTCCAACACACATCCTTCCTCACCGCCACTAGGGTGAGACACAAGATCAACCAGCGTTGCAATATCTCCTGCTCTCAGCCCATGTTCTGGTAAGTCACGAGTTAAAGCGACTTCTTGGTATAAATCAACAGTCATATCAAGACTCCTTACGAGGTTTGAGTGTCACGAACTGGAATTTCCCGTCAATTTGTCTTTGCAACCAGATTGTAACAACACAAAGGCTTACACCATTTACACCAATCAATTCTCCCGCAACTTGATAGAAGACTCCATACTCGTTACCCATATCTTCAACAGCTTCACCTATTACTATAAGTGACTGAATAGCTGCCATCAATGCTTCTGGATTTTCCAGTGTAAATCCAGCCTGTGCCAAAAACTTTGACTTATCATTCCTGGCTTTTTGCACCAGTAGATAACGAGTGATTTTATCATCTGGAATGATCGCATCTTCAGGAATTCTCACTCCGACACCTCTACCCCCTTTATCTGTTGAGCCTCACGCAATTTGCTGTATAACTCTTATGGAGTCTGTTTTTTAGGTTAAGCTAAATTTTGGTTACAGCGAAACTGTAAATTAAAGCTCCCCTTAAGCTTGAGCCGCCAAAGTTGGCTTCACTTAGGCGATCGCATCATGGGAAAATGCTTCAAGTTCAGTCTGGGAAAGCCACACCAGTCATAGGATCACGGATATACAACCCTAGTGTGAGACTACGCATTACCTCATCCCACACGGGTGTAAGTTGTTCTGCTTGATCTGCCCAATAATCAAATGTAATCAAACATTGCACATTCGATCCCAAACCAACGCAAGTCCGCGAAAAGGCTTCCCGTGGTTCTTCTTGAGTATCAATAAACTTAATCTCTGTCCAGACAATTTTGGCAGTTTGGCGCTTAACAGTAATAATTTCTCCTCTGGCAATGACATTGCGCTCGTCTTCATCCATGACTTTCTTCAAAGTGGATTTGAGTGGAAACATACTCCAGTCACGGGGCGGTAGAGGATTAAAAGATACTTCTAAGCAGCAATCATCCTTAGGTGGTTTTTGATCGCGGAACTTGAAAGATTTTTCTTGTGGTTCAAAAAACCAATTATGGGGAACATTGAAGCGCACAGCCCCGCGATTTGCTACAAAAATCTTGTAGCCTGATGGAGATTCCCAGCGATGGTCAGGCTTTAGTTCAAGCGTTTCTTTAATCCACTGGAGATTGCTTTTTTTACGCTTTGCCATAGTTTTTTGCCAGTCTGCTGAAGATTACGTAGGCGTAACTTGTCGTAGACGTTGTAAGCGATCGCCCACTTTGTCAATAGTACCAAATTGCTAGTATTTTATAGTTGTGAATTAGGACAATGCACCACATCGTACCCTGGCATCTTCATCAGAATGGCAGATTAAGCAATAGTCAGCAAATATAATTTTTCTCAACATTATCCAGCAGTGCGTTGGCGTAGTTAACAAATGCGATCGCTCAAACTCAATCAAACTCGATCAAGCGATTGATGTGGCTCAGGCGGCAACTCCACACGGATCATATCATGCGATCGCACCTCACCACCAATTAGCACGACACCCATCACACCTGCTTTGCGAATCAAATTACCTTGCTCGTCTCGGTCTAACACTGCCGCCATCAGACCCTCCTGAATTCCGTTAAGCTGGACACACGGGTTCCGTAAGCCAGTAATCTCAACTACTACCTGTGCGCCCAGGTATAGATGAGTACCCATAGGTAGCCTAAGCAGGTCGATTCCTCGCGTCGTAATATTCTCTCCCATTTCGCCTGCGCCTACAGTAAAACCTTTGGCACAAAGTTCGTCATGCAGCTCAGAATGAATTAAATGCACTTGACGGAGATTAGGCTGATTCGGATTAACAGCTACCCGTGAACGATGCTTGACTGTCACACCCATATGTGCGTCACCCTCAACGCCTAATCCTGCGAGCAACTGGATACTTGGCTGCTCATACTTCTTCATCGTATGCAACGCACTTCTATGCACTGCTTTCACAACTCCATTCATCACATACCCCCATCTGCTTGGCTCCAACTCTTACCACCCAAGGCTTCTTGAGCTTTGCATGATTGTTTGTACGATTATATGCTGGCCGGGAGTCTTACTAATATTTGCCGCCTAACTGTAAAGGAGCAAGTGGATATCCACCACAGTAACAAGTAGAGACTGTCTTGAGTGTGAAAAAATTACCCACTTTGTTAAGATTTAGCGAATATCTTTCTAGTCAGGCGATACCGTACTGCACAATCAAATCTGTAACAAAATAGTTTTATAGAACGCTACAGTAAGCAAGCACAAGGTTGGTTGCTCAGTGATTTTAACAGCTTAGAGCAATCTATTTCCTTGGACTGTGTTGGAGTTGAATTACCACTTGGGGAAATCTATCGTGACGTTGTGTTTGAGTAAAATAGGTGAAGTAGGAAGTGCGATCACCCACTCTGTCAATATTACCAAATTGCTAGTATTACAGTGGTGATCCTCTTACTAAAAAAATATCCCCTTTTGGGATTATCCGAAAATAGGTTTATCGTGGTTAACGTACTTAAAGTGCTAAAACCTAAGCACAATGAAATCTGTTTCTAAGTCCGAGTATTACATATTCCATCGCTGCATGATTGCAGCTCGCAAGGAAGCTAAACTGACTCAGGCGAATCTTGCTAAGTCTCTCAAGAAACCACAATCTTTTGTTGCCAAATATGAAAATGGCGAAAGACGCTTAGATTTAATTGAATTCCTGCTAGCTGCCCGTGCAATAGGTGTAGATCCCTGCGATATTATCAGACAAATTGAGCAGGAGTTATCTAATACATCTTGTGAGGAGAAAGTGTGAATACCCTGGATGTGATTACACTGGCTTCTCAATATCTAGATGGTTTATCAGGTCATAAATTTGATTTAATCAACATATCTAAGCCTATATCTGTAGATGCCGCAGTAAACTTAGCTAAAGTTATCTCTAAGCTTTCGCCACTACTCGGCAATCTGATTGAATTTAATACTGTTGAATTTTTAAACAAACAAAATAACTTTTCTGCGTTTGGGAAATGGCAGAGGCAAGACCCTGGTTTTCCAGACACCATTTTTGTAGGAAGAGTACAACCAACACCAGGATTAGAAATCAAAGCATGGTTTCCATTAGCAACAGAGATCACAGCACGTTTTAAAGACAGTCAAAATCACTTTCAATCTGACCAGACGTATGTTGTGATGCTAGCATGGCTACCTGAGAAAATTATTTACGGTAAACCTCGTATTATGGATGTATGTGTGGTCTCTGGTTTATCTGTGGCTATGGCTAGAGACACTCACTACCATCACCCCCCAGATTACCTGGTTATAGAACCAGAAGATACAACTCAAAGAACAGCAAATCTACAACAAACAAATACTAGCGGTTATAAATTTCAAGGATCTATAGTTTACTAGCCTCTCAAACATTTCTGGAGGTGGAAAATACCATAAATGTCCTTGATCGAAATATTTTCTAGTTGCAGCATCTACAACGCCACAAGCATCATTTGCTTTACGTAGTGCCAGCCCTGAACGCTTCCACTCTTTAAGTAACCATTGTTTCAGAGGAAGTTTACAAATTTCTACCTCTCTCACATACTGGACACAGACTTCTGTAACTACTGGAAATCTACGAATTTTTTCTGTGTTAACATTACCCGCTATGTGACCTTTACCTTTATTCCAAATATTGCAATTAACATAACGCCAACCGTACTTTTCTAGAATCGGGTGAACAACAGCCCAGCCAATTTCTGAGTTCCAAAACCAAAGTGTAGTGCATGGCATAGCTGCTTTTGACCAAGCTTCAATATGAGGTTCATACCATTGAGGTAAATCAAGATGATCTGATGTATCTCCCTCAAAACCAAGAATGCCATAAGCTCCATCTGAAACGATTACGGTGGGTTGTTCCCAGTTGCCGTAATGTTCAAGACTATCGCCCAAAGATAGATTTACGAGCTTATCACTCCATACAGAAAAATTCAAATTGGCATTTTGTGTTATTGCTTTTCCACGACCAACTGTACTAGTTGCCTTTGGTTTTAAGGTATGACCAGAATTTGGTTTTGGACTAGATAGACTCATTATTAATTTGAAGGCGGAAGTGTAAATTATTTTATCCTATTTCAGGATATTTAACTAATTTATTTTAGATATTAATTTTTGCTGTAATTAGCTGTAAATAAATCGCCCGCTTTGTCAATGGTAGCAAATTGATAGTATTACGGTGGCGATCGCGTGAGCTAGATGAAATATCTGGCTAGGGCTTTCGTTTATCCGCTTGAACACATTATTAGCCATTTCTTGTGGTTAGCTTGTACGTCGTTGTTCGACAAATAAGTTTTCTTAGCTATGCTTATAAACTAACTCCATTTTCAACTTCTCAATCTCCATTTTCAATCTTTCATTCTCCATCTTCAACCTAGCATTGTCTTCCCTCATAACCTCAACTTCATTCCTCTTGCTCAAAGCTTGATTAATCGCTAACTTCCGCATATCTAGAGAAAACCAACGCTGATAGGTTTGCGTATGCACTTGCACACTATGACCTAAATTATCTGCTGCGGCTTTAATTGGTATACCTAAAATATGCGCCCGAATTGCCCAAGCGTGACGTAAATCATAAGGCTTAAAATCCAATTCAATTTTACGAAACCACCAACTAACTCGTTGGGTTAATGCTGTTATTTCTGCATGATTAGTATTATCTTTTTTACTAATCGCGTCTGCTAACATTGTTAAATATTTAGGGTTTCTTAAATCAAACTCTTCAATCCATTGTTTATGTAACGGTAACGCTTGTCTTTCACCAGTCTTACAATCTTTATGAACTTTCCATGTCAAATCTACATTTTCTGAACTTAACCACCAATCAATATCAGGATTAATAAATAATTCTCTAGGGCGTAAACCAAAAACTGCTAACATTCCATAAGTCCATCGCCAAAGTTGCCAACTATCTTTGACGTTTTGATTAACTTGATTACCTCTATTAATTAGATATGCTTCAAAATTGCTAAAGCCTGTAATTATCTCAGCATCGGTTGGTATATTCCGGGAATTATTTTCCGGCATTTTCGCATATTTAGATAAATCAATCTCAATGTTGAATGTTAGGCAAAATGCAGATATAGCTCGCGTAGCGTTATATCTTGCCCATTCTTTATCTATTTTCTCAATTGCACTAATCAAATTATCTGGAGTTGCTAATTCTTGCGGATTGGTAAATCTTTTAGTGCGGGAAAAATAATAAAAAAATGTATGCTCACTTTTTGTTGTGCGTTTGTGTGTTTTAAAATATTCTTCTTCAAATCTTTCTAGTAACTCACCTATAGTCTTAAATTCTTTTTTAATCGCTTCATTACCTAAATATTTATCATTCCATGCAAAGGTTTTTCTCGCTATTAACTTCCCTAATTCATAAGCTTCTTCCTCAGCCGTCTTCAGTCCATCTAAGTTGGCGGGAATATTCAAACTAAGATTGTATTGCTTTCTCCCAGTTCCTCTGGTGTCTTTGTCTCCTGTTTTAATAGGTAATGTTGCCCGTAATTGCAGACTTCCATTTGATTCTCTAATCGTTACCTTAGCCTTTGCAGACTTCAAACGCAGATTTACTTTCTCTAATTCTATTAGTACTTTTGTTCTCATGTGTGCTTTTTGCTGGTTTGCTTGCAGACTTGAACCAAGAAAACTGCCGTCGGTAGATGGAAATGGCTCTAAGTCTGCAAAAGCTTGTTGATATTTGTCTTGACCCTGGTTATGCATCGCTGTGGTTTTAGCCTATATTTAGCCTAAAAATAAATGTGTTTTCAGTGAACAATGTTCAAAACTGACATTGCTTATAGCAAACATTAGGCTGTTAAAAAGCATTAAACCATAAAAAGAATTACTCCGGCCCTTATCACGGTTATGATGGCTTCGCTATCTTCGCTCGTGATATGGATTTGGCTCTCAACAGCCCAACCTGGGGATTAATTGGCGCTCCCTGGAGCAAAAAAGCTGAAGCTAAGGCTAAAGCCAAAGCTACCGCCTAGATAAATAGAAAAGGGATAAGTAGGGACAGCCTGGGGTTTTAGCCCCAGGGGGAGTTGGGAATTCAAGGTTCAAAATTCAAAGGTTAAGAGTTTCTTTTGATTTTTGCATTCTGAATTTTGAGTGACATTCCTACTCCCTATTCTCTACTCCCCATTCCCCACCACAAATTAGTAACGAACGACTTTAGTAAGCTTGGAGACCAGAAATGCCTCAGAATCCAGACAAAATTCAAGACCACGTTGAGTTATTCCACCAACCGGAATACCAACAACTGTTCCAAAACAAGAAGGAATTTGAAAACGGTCACAGCCCCGAAGAAGTGGCGCGGGTTGCCGAATGGACAAAAGGTTGGGAATATCGTGAAAAGAACTTTGCTCGTGAAGCATTGACTGTTAACCCTGCTAAGGGTTGCCAACCTTTAGGTGCAATCTTCGCTGCTGTGGGTTTTGAAGGCACTTTACCCTTCGTACAAGGTTCCCAAGGTTGCGTTGCTTACTTCCGTACTCACTTAACCCGTCACTACAAAGAACCATTCTCTGGTGTGTCTTCTTCCATGACTGAAGACGCGGCGGTGTTCGGTGGTATGCAGAATATGATTGATGGCTTGGCTAACTCTTACCAACTTTACAAGCCTAAGATGATTGCTGTCTGCACCACCTGTATGGCTGAGGTTATTGGTGATGACTTACAAGCCTTCATCAACAACGCAAAGAATGCTGGTTCAGTTCCTCAAGAATTCCCAGTACCTTACGCTCACACACCTAGCTTTGTTGGTTCCCACATCACTGGTTACGACAACATGATGAAGGGTATTCTTTCTAACCTGACCGCAGGGAAGAAGAAAGAAACCAGCAATGGCAAAATCAACTTTATCCCAGGTTTTGATACCTATGTAGGTAACAACCGTGAATTGAAGCGGATTGCTTCTTTATTCGGTTTTGACTACACCATTTTGGCTGACAACAGCGATTACCTAGATTCACCCAACACTGGTGAATTCGATATGTACCCTGGTGGTACTAAGTTGGAAGATGCAGCAGATTCTATCAACGCTAAAGTTACAGTTGCTCTGCAAGCACACTCCACAGTTAAGACCCGTGAGTACATTGAAAAAGAATGGAAGCAACCAACTGTAGTTTCCCGTCCTTGGGGTATTAAGGCTACTGACGAGTTCTTGATGAAACTCAGTGAATTGAGCGGTAAGCCTATTCCCGAAGAATTGGAAATTGAACGCGGTCGTGCAGTTGACGCGATGACTGACTCCCACTCTTGGGTTCACGGTAAGCGCTTCGCTATCTACGGTGAGCCAGACTTAGTATACAGCGTAGTGGGTTTCATGCTGGAATTGGGTGCTGAACCTGTACATATCTTGGTTCACAACACCAACGAAGTGTTTGAAAAAGAACTCCAAGCGTTGCTAGATTCTAGTCCTTTTGGTCAAAGCGCAACCATTTGGGGCGGTAAAGACCTATGGCACATGCGTTCCTTGTTGTTCACCGAACCTGTAGACTTGCTGATTGGTAATTCCTACGGTAAGTACCTGTGGCGTGATTGTAAGGTTCCCCTCGTCAGAATTGGTTATCCGATCATGGATCGCCACCACTTACACCGCTACAGCACTATTGGTTATCAAGGTGTGATCAACTTGCTCAACTGGATTGTGAATACAGTCTTTGAAGAAATCGATCGCAACACCAATATTCCTTCTAAGACTGATATTTCTTACGACTTGATTCGTTAAGAATCGCAGCGTGCTAATCCAGGGTAAGGAGGGGGAGTAGGGACTGGGGAATGGGCTTCGCCGTGAGCGTCAGCCGTTCGTGAAGCGTCCCGAAGGGTACGGGAGTAGGGAGTGGGGAACAAGGTTTTTCTAATGCCCAATGCCCGATTCCCTATTCCCAATCCCCAACTTACCTTTTTCTTGCAAACATTTATCTGAGGTATCTATTATGGAAAGTATAAATCACACTCACTCTCATCACAATTACCATCCACCTAACTATAAAAAACCGGGTTGGTTTCACAATCTTCTCAACCCTTTGCGTAGTTTTGTAGATGGAATTCAAGTTAAAAATTATCGTCTCGCTCATCTAATTTGCCAGGTAATTCCTTGCTGTTGTCCTTTTGAGCGAAATATTAGTTTATTTGGCCGAACTGTGCATATTCCTGCTTTGTGCAAGCTCAATCCTTTGTATGATGAGTTTGTGGGAATGCGTTTTCGTGCTTTATCTTATCTTGCTGATGAATGTGGAGAGGATATCACGAAGTATATTTGCTAGGCAATGGTCTTGAGTCATTAATGCTCTTGCAAAAGTCAATTTTATGAAAATTAATCCACAGATGAATACAGATATGGTAATCCTAATTTTGTGGTGAATCATTTATTAATTAACAAACCACAGAGACACAGAGAACGCAGAGTGGGAACAAAGTAGGTTGGGGAGCAACCCAACGAAGGAAGCAAGGTAAGTTTAGGGTTTGTGATGTTCACCACGAATTTGGGATTGCTGTTACAGAGGATAAGTTATCTGTTTTCGGTGTGGTAAAGGAAGGATTTTTGCAGGAAGTCTATTACTTAGTGAATAGGCTGATAACTGAATGATTAACACGTCGATCCAGCAAGAGAAGAGAGATGAAAATTACCCAAGGCAAAATTAACGAGCTGCTGAGTGAGCCAGGATGCGAACATAATCAGCATAAACAGGGTGAGAAGAAGAATAAGTCTTGCACGCAACAAGCCCAACCTGGTGCTGCTCAAGGTGGTTGTGCTTTTGATGGGGCGATGATTGCGCTTGTACCTATTACTGATGCGGCTCATTTGGTTCACGGCCCGATCGCCTGTGCTGGTAATTCTTGGGGTAGTCGTGGTAGTCTCTCGTCTGGGCCTCTACTCTACAAGACGGGCTTTACTACCGATTTGACGGAAAATGATGTGATTTTCGGTGGTGAAAAGAAGCTCTATCAGGCGATTCTGGAGGTTAAGGAACGTTACAATCCCGCCGCAGTTTTTGTCTACGCTACTTGTGTGACGGCTTTGATTGGCGATGATATGGAAGCTGTCTGTAAGGCGGCGGCTGAGAAAATTGGGACTCCGGTGATCCCGGTAATTGCTCCGGGATTCATTGGGAGTAAGAATTTGGGGAACCGTTTCGGTGGTGAAGCTTTGCTGGAATATGTAGTTGGTACAGCAGAACCGGCAGAAACTACGCCTTATGATATTAACTTAATCGGTGAATACAACATCGCCGGGGAAATGTGGGGAGTCACTCCTCTGCTGGAGAAGTTAGGAATTCGCGTATTATCCAAAATAACGGGCGATGCTCGCTATAACGAGGTTCGTTATGCCCATCGTGCCAAGCTCAATGTGATGATCTGCTCCAGAGCGTTGCTCAATATGGCCAGAAAGATGGAGGAACGCTACAACATTCCTTACATTGAGGAGTCTTTCTATGGCATCGATGATATGAATCGTTGTCTACGAAATATTGCTGCCAAATTGGGTGATGCTGATTTGCAGGAGCGCACTGAACAGTTGATTGCTGAGGAAACGGCTGCTTTAGATTTGGCGCTGGCTCCTTATCGCGCTCGACTCAAAGGTAAGCGAGTTGTGTTGTATACCGGCGGTGTGAAAAGTTGGTCGATTATCTCGGCGGCTAAGGATTTGGGGATTGAAGTTGTTGCTACCAGTACGAGAAAAAGTACTGAGGAAGACAAAGCCCGCATCAAAAAGTTAATCGGCAACGATGGCATCATGCTGGAAAAGGGTAACGCTCAGGAATTGTTGAAACTTGTGAAGGATACTGGCGCTGATATGTTAATTGCTGGTGGTCGTAACCAATACACTGCCTTAAAAGCGCGGATTCCTTTCCTCGATATCAACCAAGAACGCCACCATCCTTATGCAGGGTATGTGGGAATGGTCGAGATGGCACGGGAATTGTACGAAGCTCTTTATAGCCCCATTTGGGAACAAATACGCAAACCCGCTCCTTGGGAAGAATTAGAAGGATGAGGATAGGAGGACAAGGGGACAAGGGGAAAAGCAAGAAAAATTCTCCCCTGCTCCTCTGCGCCTCTGCTCCCCCGTACTCCCCACTCACACAGGTATTAATATGGCGATCGTTAATCTTCCTAATAAATCACTTACTGTTAATCCTCTCAAGCAAAGTCAGGCTTTGGGCGCATCTTTGGCTTTTCTGGGATTGAAGGGGATGATTCCTTTGTTTCACGGCTCTCAAGGTTGTACTGCCTTCGCCAAAGTTGTGCTTGTACGGCATTTTCGGGAAGCTATTCCCCTAGCCACTACAGCCATGACTGAAGTCACTACTATCTTGGGTGGTGAGGATAATGTGGAACAGTCTATTCTCACTTTGGTGGAGAAGGTCAATCCCGAAATTATTGGTCTTTGTAGTACGGGATTAACGGAAACTAGGGGAGATGATATTGAGCGTTTTCTCAAGGATATCCGCGATCGCCACCCGGAATTAAATCACTTACCGATTGTTTTTGCTCCTACTCCTGATTTTAAGGGGGCGCTGCAAGATGGTTTTGCGGCGGCTGTGGAAAGTATTGTCAAGGAAATCCCCAAAGCTGGTGGTATCAGAACTGAACAAGTGACGATTTTGGCTGGTTCTGCTGTGACACCAGGAGATGTGCAGGAAATTAAAGATATGGTCACGGCTTTTGGTTTAGTACCTATCTTTGTTCCTGATTTGGGGGCTTCTTTAGATGGTCATCTAGAAGATGGCTATAGCGCAATTACAGCTAGCGGCACCACTTTAAAACAGCTACGAGAGGTCGGTAGTTCAGCCTTCACCATTGCTTTGGGTGAAAGTATGCGGGGGGCCGCCAAAATCCTGGAGGAACGGTTTAATATCCCCTACGAGGTGTTTGGTGAGTTAACTGGTTTGGAACCAGTGGATGAGTTTTTACAAGCATTGGCGATTCTCAGCAGTAACAGCGTCCCGGAAAAATACCGTCGTCAACGCCGCCAGTTGCAAGATGCCATGTTAGATACTCATTTTTACTTCGGTGCAAAGCGAGTATCTTTAGCGTTGGAACCGGACTTTTTATGGTCAATGGTTAACTTCTTGCACTCGATGGGCGCACAAGTTCACGCTGCGGTGACAACCACGCGATCGCCTTTGTTAGAAAAACTCCCAGTCAAAAGCGTTACCATCGGTGACCTAGAAGACTTAGAACAACTAGCAGACGGATCTGACCTACTCATTGGTAACTCTAATGTAAATGCGATCGCCAAACGTCTAGAGATACCTCTTTATCGTATGGGTATACCCATTTATGACCGTTTAGGTAATGGACATTTCACCAAAGTAGGCTATCGCGGAACGATGGAAGTTTTGTTTGGCATCGGCAATTTATTTTTAGAAGCCGAAGAAAAGAGAGTTAAAGATTTATGGAAGTAGGAAGTAGGGAGTAGGGAAAAGAAGAAAAAAGTACTATAGCGTTTCTTAATCTGCTGAAGTACTGAATACATCGCTAATAAAATTTAGCAATCTTTACGTAACTCTGCGCTACCTTAGCGTCCCTCTGCGTTAAAAATTCTGTACTTCACTTAATTGGGAATCGCCATAACATATTTCTTCTCATCCCCCATCTCACCACTCCCCCACATATTCAGGAGAACACAATGAAAATTGCCTTTACGACAAGTGACCGAGTTCATATTAATGCTCACTTCGGATGGGCAAGGGAAATTGATGTTTATGAAATCTCTGATGAGGGATATCAATTTCTAGAGACTTTGAAGTTTGAAGGTGACCTTAAAGAAGATGGGAATGAGGATAAAATCACTCCCAAACTGGATGCGTTGGTTGATTGCACTATTGTTTATGTGACAGCAATTGGTGGTAGTGCTGCTGCACGATTAATCAAGAAAGGTGTGACTCCAGTTAAGGCTAAGTCAGAAGAAGAAGAAATTAGCGAAGTCCTCAATAAGCTAGTGCAAACCCTTAAAGGTAATCCTCCACCTTGGTTGCGGAAGGCTTTAAGACAAACAACTCCAAACTTTGCAGATTAGTTTCAACTTGAATTAGTGGTATGAGTGTAAATAATAGCGTTAACGGAACTCCCAATCCAGAGGTCTTGAACTCTCCTTTTCTCAAGACATTAATCCAACAAATTCGGGGTCAAGATAGTTATGGAGTTTATCGGAATTGGTCGGATGAGTTAATACTCAAACCTTTTGTTGTTACCAAACAAAAGAAACGAGAAATTTCTCTTGAGGGTGAGGTTGACCCCATCACTCAAGCACGGATTATGGCATTTTTCCGAGCTGTAGCCGCAGGTATTGAACAGGAAACCGGTTTGATTTCTCAGGTTGTGATTGATTTGAGTCATGAAGGTTTTGGCTGGGCATTAGTCTTTTCTGGTCGTCTGTTACTAGCTATGAGAACCTTACGTGATGCTCATCGTTTTGGTTTTGATTCGCTAGAAAAATTAGCCGCAGAAGGTGAACAGTTTGTGCAAAAAGGGATTGATTTAGCTAAGAGGTTTCCTGAGGTTGGGAAGCTTTAAATTTTGTTGTCTAGGGGTATTCTGGTTTTTAAACGCAGAGGTACGCTAAGGTTTTCGCAAAGGTACACGAAGGTTTGATAATTAGGATGCTCCTGACATGAAGTTATGAAGATGATGGAGTTTAAGAAGTAGGAGTTTTGAATGGTGCAAGCGGAAGAAACTAATATTGAGGAACTGAAAAACAAAATCAGAAAGCTCAATAGTAAGGCGGGTCAAATGAAGATGGATCTGCATGATTTGGCGGAGGGCTTGCCAACTGATTACAAAACATTGATGGATGTTGCGGCTGCAACTTATGAGATTTATCGTCAGCTAGATGAACTTAAGCAACATCTGAAACAATTGGAGAATGCTAAATGACTGGAACTATTGATGAATTCAAAAAGCTCGTAGATGCAGAGGAGTTTTTTCTGTTTTTTAATCTGCCCTACGACCAACAATTTGTAAATGTAAATCGTCTGCATATTTTAAAGAAGTTTGCTCAATTTATTAGTCAAGTTGATGACGCTCATCCTGATTTAAATCCAGAGGAAAGACTTGAGCAATATTCTCTAGCTTTGCAAAAAGCTTATGCGGTATTTGAAGAATCAACACCCCATGAACAAAAGCTGTTCAAAGTGTTTAACGATAAGCCGAAGAATGTAGTCACTCTGACAGAAATCACTTCTGATTAGGAGGTAAAAAGTGATCAACCTAACGCCTACCGAATTAGAACGCTATAGTCGCCAAATGATGCTCCCAAATTTTGGCGAACTAGCTCAAAAACGCCTGAAGTCAGCGACGGTTCTGGTTACGGGTGTGGGGGGATTAGGCGGTACGGCGGCGCTTTACTTAGCAGTAGCGGGTGTTGGGCGGCTAATCTTAGTCCGGGGTGGTGATTTGCGCTTGGATGATATGAATCGTCAGATTTTAATGACTGATGATTGGGTGGGTAAGCCTAGGGTATTCAAAGCTAAGGAAACTCTAGAAGCTATCAATCCTGATATCCAAGTGGAAGCAGTTCATGATTACATCACTTCGGACAATGTGGACTCGTTAGTGCAATCGGCTGATATGGCTTTGGACTGCGCCCACAATTTTACGGAACGCAACTTGTTAAATGAAGCTTGTGTGCGTTGGCGTAAACCAATGGTGGAAGCAGCTATGGATGGGATGGAGGCTTACTTAACCACGATTATTCCTGGTGTGACTCCTTGTTTATCTTGTCTATTTCCAGAGAAGCCGGAATGGGATCGACGGGCTTTTTCAGTTTTGGGCGCTGTTTCTGGGACATTGGCTTGTCTGACGGCTTTGGAAGCAATCAAGTTGATTACTGGTTTTAGTCAACCTTTATTATCGCAATTGTTGACCATTGACCTAAATCGGATGGAATTTGCCAAGCGCCGTTCTCAGCGCGATCGCTCTTGTCCAGTATGCGGTAATACAGCCCCCTGGAGATACGGTCAATCTCAATCTGTAGTCATTAGTCATTAGTAATTGAATAACTAACGACAATATCCTCACCTGTAATCAGAACCAATCAGGAGACTTAATGAGCGTTACTTTGACAGAAAAAGCAGAATTTCGTCTGCGAGCATTTTTACGAGGTTCAGCACCCGATAATGATGACGCTAAAAAAGGTATCCGTGTCTCTGTGAAAGATGGTGGTTGCAGTGGCTATGAGTATGCAATTGATGTCACTAGCAATCCCCAAGCAGATGATTTGGTAATCCAGCAAGGTAAGGTGCTGGTTTATGTTGATGCTAAAAGTGCGCCTTTATTAGAAGGGGTGGTAATCGATTTTGTTGAAGGGGTGATGGAAAGTGGCTTTAAGTTCACTAACCCCAACGCCAGCGATACCTGCGGTTGTGGTAAGTCCTTCACAGCAGGTGACTGTACCCCGACTGGCATACCTTGTAGCTAAGAACTACTTGCAGACGAACTTGGCGCTAGTTATCGAAGTTGCATCAGGGAGACAGAAAAACTTCGAGAACACAATCTAAATCTTATAATCTGAGAGGAGAATCGGAAAATGGCTACCTACGAAGTGAGATTGATCAGCAAAAAAGAAAACATCGATACCACAATTGAAGTGGACGAAGAAACCACAATTTTGGAAGCAGCAGAAGAAAATGGTATTGAGTTACCTTTCTCTTGTCATTCCGGTTCTTGCTCTAGTTGTGTAGGCAAAGTTGTAGAAGGTGAAGTTGATCAATCTGATCAAATCTTTTTAGATGACGAGCAAATGTCTAAAGGCTTCGCCCTACTTTGTGTTACTTATCCCCGTTCTAATTGCACAATTAAGACTCACCAAGAACCATATCTTGTCTAAAGTCTTGCTTTTATCGTTACACTGACAAATATTTGAAATTTAAGATGAAGGATAAATAATATCCTTCATTTTTGTTTTTGAGCCTAACAGTATTTTAGCTTTTAGGCGATCGCCTGGGCTACTCACGCTATGAACAACTCATCGCACAATGGATATAATAAACAGCAAAAACCAATCATGCTCAAAAAATTATGGAAAACAAAAAACCTCTCATCTTGCGGGCTGAGGAAATTGCAAATAGTGTCAGAACCTTTTCGCATCCCTGGAATCCCAAATCAGAAATATCCGGAACATATCTTGGGCGAACAGTTGGACTAAAGCGTACGGGAGTTAACTTTGCTAGAATTGCTCCTAGTAAGGAATCCTTTGTTTATCACTCACATGACCGAGAAGAAGAATGGATTTACATTTTATCGGGTCGTGGCGTTGCGGAAATTGATGGAGAGGAATTTGAAGTAGGTTCAGGGGATTTCATGGGATTTCCCACTCCTTCAGTTGCACATCATCTCAGGAATATAGGTGACGAAGACCTAGTATATTTAACAGGAGGGGAAAACCTAGAAGTAGAAGTTGCTGACTTTCCCCGTCTAGGAAAACGTATGCTCCGTCGGGGAGATATTATTGAAATTTATAATTTTTCTGATACTAAACCCTTTGGAGCATTAGACACTTAAGAGACTTCCAAATCAAAAAATATCCAAGAATTCATACAACACCCCTGTGTTCCTGATTTCTCTGTGTACTCTGGGCGCCAGTTGCTATAAGTCGGGGAACCCGCCCAACGCACTGGCTTGCCTTTGCGTGAGGCTAATTCTTACTCTCACTCAGCTTCACGAATCTTCTTGTGTAGAACTAAGCCAGCGACTAGTAATTTCTTGTAAAGCACCATTTTCAGACATTCGCAGCAATTCGATATTCAGGTCTTTTTTTAAAGAACTATCAATGGGTAAAACAAACCCATAAAGCTCAGTTCCTAAAGAAAAGTTAGCTAATTTAAAGTTTAGTTCGGGATTTTGGGCCAGGTAGTATTCCAATGCAGGACGGTCAAACACCACTGCATCTGCTTTTTCAGTAGACAATAGTTCTACAGCATCTGCTAGGGTGGCGACTCCTTGAACTCGACGGCTATAATTTTGCACAACCTCCGCACTAGATGAGCCACTAACAGTTGCTACCCTGGCATCTTCCAAGTTTAAGGGGCTGGTAAATTGTTCTGTAGAACCACCAGACAAGGCAATGGTTATAGCTGAAGCCAGTCCGGCTGTGAGTGAAGAAACTGTCACCAAGGCTAAAACCATCCAAGTTCCAGCGATAAAACGACCAAGACGGGTTACAGGGGCGCGATCGCCATAACCTACAGTAGTTAATGTTACCAGTGCAAACCACATCCCGTTACCCACTCCCTGAACATAATTTTTCGGGAATTGTTCGCTATTTTTATTGCGTTCCGCCAACCACACCAAATTCCCGACTATGAACATGAGGATAACTAATACCCCAATCGACGTTATGACCGCAGTCTCAAAAAAAGGTTGAACTCGGCTCCAAAGACTGGGATCGTCAGCTGCTGTTAAGACGGCAATCTCTGTGGAAAAATAAGGTTGGGTAAAGTCAACGTTTTGTAGGCGTTGGGCAGTTATTGTGATGGGGCCAACCAATAAATCTAATTCTCCCTGCTCTACAACCTCTAGGGCATTGGCAACGCTAGATTGAGGTATAATCTCATACTCTATATTTTGCGAGCGTGCCACTTCTGCCCACACTTCGACACTAATACCAGAAGTGTCAGTATCTTTGCGAACCACAAAAGGAGGTGAACCGGCTACACCCACTCGCAAAGGCGCGGCTGAAGCTAAAGTAGGGACAGAAATAACTAAGGCTACAGCTACCCCAGTCAAGCAATTATAGTTGGCTGCAAAACCTTGACGGACGTGCAACATAGATGCAGAAAAAACGGTATGCAGTTGCTTTGACTGTAGGAATTGCCGAAAAATCATTAGTTATTTACTCCTTACGTATTCAGGCGATCGCACATCACAAAAGGCTATATTGCTGCTTGAGCAATTTATGGGTAAG
Organism: Nostocales cyanobacterium LEGE 11386; assembly: GCA_015207155.1. Lineage (GTDB taxonomy): Bacteria > Cyanobacteriota > Cyanobacteriia > Cyanobacteriales > Nostocaceae > LEGE-11386. Next base: position 31,584 of record JADEXK010000024.1, read on the forward strand.
ATAATACCCCTTAATTTATCACTATCAAACTATTGACAAATTTGCCAAGCTTGCTGACTAAAGCCAAGGATGTAGAAAAATAGTTTTCATCTGCATATTTTAAAAAATAAAATTGGCAAAATCACTGCTTTTTTAGAGGGATTTTAGTTTGTTTTAACTATGTCTGTGGGTATCTTTATAAATGATTCATAATTTAAACTTATCAGAGTGATAATATATAAATAAGCTAAATTGTTGCTAGTGAACCTAAACTTCAGCAAAAGCGATTACAGGGTTATCTCAGACATTCCTACCTGAAATTCTGGTTCAGTTTCCTATGGGCAGAAATTAAAATAGCTTCAAGACAGAATCAAGGGAAATTGTGTAAATCTTCTGCCAGAATTAACCAGATTTATTCAAGAATAATTGCCGTGCTTTTTTCAAAGGGTGTCTAATTTCCTTAACCGCTTTTTCCGGCGGCGAATCTAATTCCTCACAATTCAACTTGAATTTGAGTCAGGCGCATATGCGTTCCGCGCAGACTAAGCAAATGCAGTTTGGGAAGAATTGCAGCAGTTTAGAAATAATTGCCCTACTTGCAAAAATTTAAGGAGCAAGAGTTATGAGAGCCAAGCAAATTATGACTCAAGATGTAGCTACTATTCGCGGTTTCGCTACAGTAGCAGAAGCAGTCAGACTATTAAGATTCAAAGAATTACGGGCGTTAATTGTAGAACCTCGTAACAGTGGTGATGCTTACGGTATCGTTACCGAAATGGATATTGTCGGTAAGGTCGTTGCTTATGGAAAAGACCCCCAACAGGTGCGTGTCTACGAAATTATGAGTAAACCTTGCATTGTGGTCAATCCTGACCTTGATGTGGAATATGTAGCAAGATTATTTGCTGATACGGGTGTATGGCGTGCGCCAGTGATTCAAGGTGAACTTCTTGGCATTATTTCTGTAACTGATATTCTTACCAAGAGTGATTTTGTCCAAAAACCAAAATTAATATTCTTGCGAAAAGAACTCTTGAAAGCTATCTCTAATGCTCGTTCAGTTTCTGCTAACTATGGCGTAGATTCTAAAAGAGCCATTGAAGCTTGGGATTTAGTAGATGAACTCGAAGCCGAAGCTGGTTTTTATGGCGCACCAAAACCCGAAAAGTCAGCCAGAGAGATATTCTCTGAGCAACGAGAAACTGTAGCGGTTAGCTAATTAATTAGTCGTCTGATAACCCAAGAATTATGAGGGATATCACAACCACTTAATTAACGTAAGTTCGATCAATTCCTAAAAATCCCTCTCCAAACCTCTCCCCGCGTCGGGGAGAGGCTTAAAAAGCTGATTCTTTCGTGTCAAAGTCAAGATTTTCCCCCTTCCCTTGTAGGGAAGGGGTTGGGGTTAGGTTCCGTCGAATTCACGTTTTACTGAGTGAATTAATGAATTTCTGGGAATATTTATGAATCAAGTGAGAAAGTCTAAGTTAAGTGAAATAACTTGTCAATGGCTGATTGCCAAAGGCTACAATCTAGTTGATTTAAATCAGCCAGGGGAAAACGGCGATACAGCTTTGATGAAAGCTACAAGAGAAGGTGTATATGCTGTTGTTAAAGATTTAATTGATATTGGTGTAAATATTAATACTAGAAATAATGATGGAAATAATGCTTTATGGTTTGCTTGTTTTGGTAATCATTACGAATTAATTAATTTGCTACTGGCTGCCAAAATTAACATCAACAACCAAAATGATAATGGTGCAACTGTTTTAATGTATGCAGCATCAGCAGGAAAGACAGGAGTTGCTAAGTTACTTTTGCAACATCATCCTAATTTAGAATTGCAAAACTTAGACGATTATAAAGCAATAGATTTTGCTAGTAATGTAGAAGTTTTAAGGTTACTCAAAGATGCTAGAAAAAGATAATTTAGGCAAGACTTATCATGATGCAACTAAGCATTCCTACTTATCAGTACAAATTGATCCAAATTATGTAGACGCGTCAACTCAACCAGTTGCGTTTAAAGTTTATCCCAAGTTTTATAGACGGGTGCAATTGAATCTCAATAATCCCGTGCATTCGTTTATCTGGTTAACTAGTGCCGTTACTTTTGAAAAAGTATATCAAGATGTGCCTGATAAACTACGGGTAAATCCGTCAGCAGGCGCGCTATATCCCACAGAGGTTTATGTACAAATTCGGGGCATACCGGGAACAGTAGATGGTATATATCATCTAGAAGTTGAGAATAATTGTCTAACGCTGATTTATGAATTAATTGATGATGGCTTAGAGAGTTATATTATACCGGGCAGAAGTATCAAGGGATGCATTTTTTTAATTAGTTGTGTTTATTATAGGTCTAGTTGGAAATATCAAGACAGGAGCCTGAGATATTGCTTTTTAGATAGCGGACACCATTTAGGTGCTGTTGCTGCATCTGCTTATCTTCATAGCAAAGATATACAATTAATTTTCGACTTTGATAAACTTGCTCTCAATACAGATTTAGGTTTTGAGAATAAAGAGTTTGTCACTGCTGCTGTTATCTCAGGTGAAGAGCAAGAAAGGCAAATTAGACGCTTAAGACTGAAGATTCCTTTTGTTTGTGGCACAGATTATTTTGAAGCTAATCAATTGATTGAAAATAGCTATCAAGTAACAGCTGTGCAAAGGAGTCACCCGCAGCTATTAGAACAGCCTCAGTTTAACTTTGACAAGGATAAATTTCATCAAACTGTGTGGAACCGACGTTCAGTTAGACGTTTCCGGAAACAGTTGATTTCTCAAGAAGATTATTTATATATCTTGCAGCAACTTGAGCAGCCAATACCGTCAGAAAATTTTGAGGAAATTGAAATTTACTCTGTCGTGCATCGGGTAGAGGGGATGTCACCTGGATTATATAAAGGTACGCATCTGCTTAAGTCTGGGAATTTCTCTGAAAAGACAGGTTACTTATGCGTGAATCAAGCCTTCGCTAGAGATTGTGCTGTAACTTTCTTTTTTGTATCTGACTATATAAATTATCAAACTGCCATGCAATTTGCTGGTTTTTTAGGGCAAAAAATTTATTTAGTTAGCAATTATTTAAACATTGATTGTAGTGGTATTGGTGCTTATTATGATGATGAAACCCAAGAATTTTTAGAAACTACGAAAGATGTTCTCTATGGAATAGCTATTGGAAAATAAGTAGGTTCAGAAACAGAGATGGCTAACAATCAGTTTTACTTTGATAATGAAGATTCCCATCCAATACAGCCAACATCGGCGGATATTATCCTGCGGCAACAGCTAGAGTATTCTATTAGTAAATACTTTTACGAAGGTTGCGATCGCACGATTCAAAATCTGCTCTCTAATTGTCGCTGGTATGTCACAACCCGCGCTAATGCGATGACGTTAGTGATTGAATGTCCTGATCAAGTTACTAACTGGCGGGTTTTACAGCAAATCGTGCCCATGGGAACATTGCTTTATTCAATTATTAGCAGTGCTAAAATCCGAGTTTGTCCCCCAGATAGTCAAGGTATACCTTTTGAAATGAGGGTAGATGAACTTTCTGTTTATCGCGATTGGGCGGGATAATTCGTAATTTAGTTTACTGGTTGATGAGTTTGGTTAGTTCTGCAAAAACTAAATCGGCGGAGTGTTTGACTACGGGACTTAATTCTAGTCCTAAATCAAGATTTGCGGCTTCAATTAAGTAAACTGTCACATCTTGGGGAAAGTCATTGTGAAAGATTTTTCTACCGGCGGCTAAAGCATTATCCCAGCGAAAATCATGCAAGTTGTAACTAGGTTCTGGTAAAGCTGCTAGTTCTTCTCCTGGAACTTTAAACACAGCACCAGGTTCGGAACCTGTGGAACTTGCATCAATAATTACTAATTGTTTGCTACCTCTAGCTTGAAACATTACTTCCATCCCGGCTGTACCGCAGTCATATACTCGCACATGAGGATGGGGATTTTCGGCTAGATATTGTTGTAGGCGTTGGGCAATAATTACGCCTACTGCGTCGTCACTGCGATTAAGATTTCCGCAACCAATGATAGTTAACATGGGATGAGTTAGAGGCTTTGACTGATGAGACAGACAAAGCCTCTGATACAGAAGTTATTAGCTAGAAACTAGAAATTTATACTATATTTGCTAGCAATTTCTGTGAATTTCTCACATTGCTGTTGTGATGCTAGAGAAATTATCATTTCTGCTTGTTCTGGAGTGTTGCCATCTTTAGGAATTAAATACTTGACATAAAGTGCTATAAAATCAGCTACAACTGCCAAACCAGATAAACCATGTTTGTCAGCTTCCTTACCCGCGATCGCAGCTACTAAACCTGCTTTAATTGGGTCTGGTTTAACTTTCATGAACTGGTCTACTAGCTTAGGAATGTATTCTGCTGGCGGTAAATTATCTAACTTAGTTTGGTCAGGAGTAAAGTCAAAGTCTGCGGATTTTGCCTGTTCTAAAACACACCATTCTATAAACTCTTGTAGTGCTGCTTCAGGAAGGCGAGGGAGATATTTATGTAGCGCTATATCAGACACAAGCTTACCGTGTGAATTTTTGTTTTGTTGAAGTGCATCAAAGCTAGCCTAACGCATTGTTTATATAAGTTTTAGTGTGTTACGCTACGACTGTTAAATAAATATTGAAATGAATTCTGTTTTGGTGTTTTGTCCAGAAGTTCGCGAAGACTAGATGAGTTCTATAGTTGTTACGAAAAAGGCAGAAACTAATGGGTTTTAATCTTGAAAATGTCATTCCTTGGGGACGTTCAATGCAGGAATACATCAAGATGTTCAACTTAACTCCTGAAGACCTTAAATTAAATATACTTGATTGTGCTGGCGGGCCTGCTAGTTTCAATGCAGAAATGACGCGTCAAGGCTATAAAGTTATCTCTTGTGATCCGATTTATCAATTCACAGCAGATGAAATTTATACGCGTATTCAAGACACTTACGAAACAGTAATCCAAGGTGTAAAAGCCAATCAAGAATGCTATGTTTGGCAAGATATCCAGTCACCTGAAATGATGGGTGAAATTCGCATGGCAGCTATGCGTCAATTTTTAGCAGATTTCCCTCTAGGAATTAATCAAAAACGTTATTTATCAGATGAATTACCTAATTTGCCTTTGGAAATCAATCAATTTGATTTAGCTTTATGTTCCCATTTATTATTTACTTATTCTGAACAGCTTTCAGAAGAATTTCATTTAGCATCAATTTTAGAAATGTGTCGAGTAGCCAAGGAAGTACGTATTTTTCCTCTATTGAAACTATCAGGGGAATTATCTCCCTGGCTGCAACCAGTGATAACTGAACTACAACAACGAGGTTATGCGGTAGAAATCAAGCAAGTCCCTTATGAATTTCAACAAAATGGTAACCAAATATTGCGTGTGAACTCAGATAGATAAATCCCCTTTTTTTACAGGCGAGACTTAGCTTTATCAACTAACAATGATGAGGTAAGTGCTACCATTCCCAGGGATGCTATAGCGAGACGAAGCAAATGATAAAAGTGCCATTGATAACGCAGGGTAGACCAATTACTTGGTGCGGTAAGTGGAGTCCAATTATCAATTTGCTGATTAATTGGTTGAATAAATACTGCCCAGACAACTAACATCAAAATCATACAAACTAACCCCACTAAAGTCAGCCAGAAAGACTTTTGCTGACGACGAATCAAAACGGTGGCGAGGATAGCAGAAACAAAAGAGGGAATCTCAATGAAAGCTAATTTAACTTTATAGCTAATCACCTGATTTTGTACCAAGATGTAGCAATCAATAGGTAATGACAATTTTCCCGGTATCTGCATAAAGTGTGCATATGAAACGCCTAACTGTACGCCCATCAGCACAACTGCTAGCATCTGAAAAAAACTTAGTGCCATTGATAATTCCCAGTGACAATTAAAACAAACTTAAAACTAAAAATGATATGGATAGTAGCTTTTCACTAGACAAAGCTCCTCATCATCAGAGTATATTAAGTGGGAAACCCGCTTGAGCGTGGTTTTATTTTGTGTAGCCTGCGGGAAGTATATCAAAAGTATCCCATGAATCAAATAGTTTGGATCGCAAGACACGCCAACCGCCTAGATTTCGTCAACCCTGATTGGTTTCTCACCGCAGAACGACGTTACGATCCACCTCTGTCTGATGATGGTATGGAACAGGCGCAGCAGTTAGCTAAACGCTTGCAAAAAGAAAAAATTTCTCATATTTTCACTTCTCCATTTTTGCGAACTATACAAACAGCTAATGCAGTTGCAGAAGTTTTAGATTTACCCATTAAACTGGAAACAGGTTTGAGTGAGTGGCTAAATCCCGCGTGGATGACAGAAGAACCAGAAAGACTTTCAGTTCCAGCATTAGCAGAATTATTCCCCAGAATTGATGTTAGCTACACACCGCACATTGCTGCTCAATATCCGGAAACTCACGAAAAAGTACGAGCACGTTCTGGACAAACTGCAAGATGTTTAGCTACTGAATCCTATCCCCAGGATATTTTGCTGGTAGCACATGGTGCATCTGTACTAGGGGCAGCCATGGGGCTAGTAGGGGACATAGCCATAACAGAAGTCAAGGCTTCTTTATGTTCCTTAGTAAAAGTTGTGCGCCAAGGCCCTGAATGGTTGCTAGAACTAAAGGGAGATACTTCCCATTTGACACAGATAGAGGAAGTAATTCGATTTGCTTAAATCCCTCATAGGGATTTTAAATCATGTTTTGCACCCTCCTGGGTTTACTCTACAGAAAAAGTAATTAATTCGCTAATTAAGTTGTATGACCTTGTTACTAGCAGGAGACATCGGCGGTACGAAAACTATTTTGCGGTTGGTGGAAGCAGTAGACTCACTAGAGTTACATACTATTCATGAGGAAACATACCGTAGTGGGGATTTTCCTGACTTAGTACCGTTAGTGCAGCAGTTTCTGATCAAGGCTAATACACCAGTACCACAAAAGGCTTGTTTTGCGATCGCCGGGCCAGTGGTGAATAATACTGCCAAGCTAACCAATTTAGCCTGGTTTCTCGATACCGATCGCTTGCAACAAGAATTAGGCATCGAATCCATTTCCCTAATTAATGATTTTGCGGCTGTAGGTTACGGCATTTTCGGTTTAAGTAAACAAGACTTGCTGACTTTGCAAGCTGGCAAACACAAACTGGAAGCACCCATTGCCATTATTGGCGCTGGTACTGGTTTAGGACAAGGATTTTTAATTAAACAGGGCAACTACTATCAAGTTTTTCCCTCCGAAGGTGGACACGCTGATTTTGCCCCACGTAGCGAGTTAGAGTTTCAATTATTGAAATACCTATTGGATAAACATGATATCCAGCGTGTTTCTGTGGAAAGAGTGGTTTCGGGACAGGGAGTTGTTGCCATTTACCAATTTTTACGCGATCGCAAAATAGCCGCCGAATCACCAGAAATCGCCCAAATCGTTAGAACTTGGGAACAAGAGGCGGGACAATCAGAAAAAAGCGTTGATCCTGGCGCAGCCATTGGAACAGCTGCACTCCAAGGAAGCGATCGCCTCTCAGTACAAACCTTACAATTATTTGTAGACATTTACGGTGCAGAAGCAGGCAATCTTGCCCTGAAATTCTTACCTTATGGTGGTTTGTATATTGCTGGTGGGATTGCACCCAAAATTAAAACCCTGCTGCAAAACGGCAGTTTTATCTTAAATTTCAGCCAAAAAGGGAGGATGCGTCCCATCCTCGAAGAGATACCTGTGTATATTATTCTCAATCAACAAGTGGGGCTAATTGGTGCGGCTTTACGTGCTGCTAGGTTATAACAGCTGGCATCATCAGTAATATCTGCATCGTCGGGTGCTAAAATTATGACTCTTAGAGGTTTGTTACCACTTATCACCGCCACTGTTATCTGTGGTGGATCTGTCCTAGTCGAAGCACGTCAACCCCAGCGTCCAATTTCTGCGGCTAAACCAATTGCGACTCAACCAGTGCAGCCACAATGGAAGTTATTCACTGCCCCAGATGGGCGCTTTACTGTTTTAATGCCAGGCCAACCAGAGAGAAATAGTGAAACTCAAAAAACCTACATGGGGGAAATTAACTTAGAAATGTTTGTTGCCCAACCACCAAAGCAGGAAGTGGCTTATGTGGTTGTTTACAACGACTTTCCTTACAGTTACGGCCAAATGGCTAATCCCCAAACAATCTTGAATAATGCCAGGGATATGGCTTTAAAAACTACGAGAAGTAATTTAATTAGTCAGCGTAACATTCGTAGTTCCAATGGTCATCCTGGCAAAGAAATTGTGTATATCAACACTGGCGGTAAAATCACCAAAAACAGGATGTATGTGACTGAGGGGCGATTGTATCAAGTAATGGCCATTACAACTAGAAAACAGCAGCAGACTTTAGCTAAAACCATTACCGGATATTTAAATTCCTTCCATGTGGTTTTGAAAAAGTGAAATTTACAGCCATTTTCATGGAAGGAACTGCCAAATAACCAAACGTCTCAAATTTTATTGTGGGATGGGTGTCCCCACCCGTCCCATCTTTATGCAGGGTTTTTATGACAGTTAATAGGCAGTATCAACAAACTACAACAAAAACTGGTAAATTACCCTATTAACCTGAAAATTTAGTAATTTAAATAACCAAAAATTATGAAACGCCGAGAGATTCTCAACACAGCTGCGATCGCCACTGCAACGGCGGCAACTCTAGTTTCCTGTGCGCGCACCGAAACAGCCGCTAATGTGCAAACGGGAATGCCAAATATCCGGTGGCGAATGGCAACTAGTTGGCCCAAGTCATTAGGTATTTTTAGCGGTGCTAATACGGTTGCCAAGCGAGTGCGAGAAATGACCAACGGACGTTTCACCATTACACCATTTGCGGCGGGGGAGTTAGTTCCAGGATTGCAAGTCATGGACTCTGTACAAGCAGGAACTGTGGAATGTGGACATACCGCTAGTTATTATTACATCGGTAAAAATTTAGCTTTAGCTTTTGCCACCTCCGTACCCTTCGGCTTAAATGCCCAACAGCAGAATGCTTGGCTATATCATGGCGGGGGACTAGAAGTTATGCAAAAAATCTACAGCGACTTCAATATTATTAATTTTCCCGCAGGTAACACCGGGGCGCAAATGGGGGGATGGTTTAAAAGAGAAATTAACACTGTGGCTGACCTCCAAGGTTTGAAAATGCGGATTCCCGGATTAGGGGGACAAGTCGTATCTCGTATGGGGGTGAATGTGCAAGTGTTACCCGGAGGCGAAATCTTTTTAGCACTAGATCGCGGTGCAATTGATGCGGCTGAGTGGGTAGGCCCTTACGATGACGAAAAGCTGGGTTTACAGAAAGCCGCGCAATTCTACTATTATCCAGGTTGGTGGGAACCAGGGCCAACATTAGAAGTGTTGGTTAACCGTAACGCTTGGGATAAATTACCCAAAGAATACCAAGAAATTTTCAAGACAGCGACTCATGAAGCCAACATGAATATGCTAACTGAGTACGATGCTTTAAATGGTCAAGCACTTTCGAGATTAACTGCTGGTGGTACCAAATTAGTTTCCTTCAGCCCAGAAATTATGCAAGCATCGCAAAAAGCCTCCTTTGACTTATTCGAGGAAAACGCTAGTAAAGATGCAACTTTCAAAGAAGTTTATGAACAGTGGAAAGGCTTCCGCAAGCAAGTTTTTGACTGGAACCGTGTTAATGAATTGAGTTACGCTAATTTCGCTATTTCTAATAGTTAGGTGAGTAGGGAGCAGGGGAGCAGGCAGGGCTGTTTCATTCCCTAAAAGGCTTGCAAATGCAAGGGTTCAGGAGATGAAAAACAAGCTTGGCATTCAATCTTAGGCATCAAATTGGTCACCAATTCATGACTTTTGTCCTGATATTTATCGCCAATCATATTGACAAAACACATACCATTACGAATGAAACGGCCCTGCCCCATCCCCTCTGCCTGTTTTTCCCCATTCCTCACCGTCCCAATGAAGGTAAAAAACTCACAATTCCTGGGAAAGCAATAATTAAGACTAAAACCAACATTTGCAGCAGAATAAACGGGATGACACCGCGATAAATGTCAGATGTGGTCACTTCTGGAGGTGCGACGCCGCGCAGGTAAAACAGGGCAAAACCAAAGGGAGGTGTGAGGAAGGACGTTTGCAGATTTGCTCCCAATATCACACCATACCAAATTAGATCAATGCCTAACTTTTCGGCAACTGGCACAAACAGGGGTACAACAATGAAGGCAATTTCAAAAAAGTCGATGAAAAAGCCGAGAATAAATACCGTCGCCATGCTGACAATCAAAAAGCCGATTTCGCCGCCGGGAAGATTGGCAAGGACATCGAACATGAATTGATCACCATTAACTCCCCGGAATACTAAACTAAAGGCTGTCGAACCCAACAGAATAAAAATCACCATGCTGGTGATTTTTAAAGTAGCATCACAAACCTGACGCAGAGATTCCAAAGTAAGTTGACGGTTAGCAGCAGCCAAGGCGATCGCACCTGCACAACCAACAGCGCCTGCTTCTGTTGGGGTGGCAAAGCCAAAAAAGATACTACCCAGTACTAACAAAATCAGGATTAAAGGTGGCAGCATTACCTGAAATACTCTTCTTCCCAAGGCTTTACCACCAATTTCTCGCACCTCAGCCGGCAAAGCTGGTGCTAAATCTGGCTGCAAAAATGCCACTATTAGCACATGCAAGGCAAACGCACCCGCCATCATCAAACCGGGAATCAGTGAACCGATAAATAAATCACCGACTGAAATACCCAATTGATCGCCCAGTACCACTAAGACAACACTCGGCGGGATAATTTGCCCTAAAGTACCTGAGGCCGCAATTACACCCGTAGCTAACTGTTTGTTGTACCCATAGCGCAGCATAATCGGCAGAGAAATCAAACCCATTGCCACTACTGTCGCTGCTACTACACCAGTAGTCGCGGCTAGCAGCGCACCTACTAACACCACAGCTAAAGCTAATCCGCCACGTAAGCGCCCCAACAAAATCCCCATTGTTTCTAACAGTCTCTCAGCTATCCCGGATTTCTCTAGCATTGACCCCATAAAGATGAAGTAAGGGATAGCTAACAGAGTGTAGTTGGCCATGATGCCAAAGATTCGCTGGGGCATGGCAGTTAAAAACACTGGGTCAAATACACCTAGGGAAATTCCCACAATGCCAAATAAAATTGCTACACCACCCAGAGAGAAGGCTACCGGATATCCCAGTGATAACAGCACCAACGCCCCAGCAAACATTACTGGCCCCAGCCATTCATAAGCTAGCGTCATGGTGTTCCTCCTGGGGTTCTAGTCTGCCTTGAAGAATTGCCACATTTTTAATTGCCTGAGAAATTCCCTGAAAAATCAACATTACAAAGGCGACAATAATCATGGCTTTAATCGGATAACGCGGCAAACCATCCGGATCTGGAGATGTTTCCAGGATTTGCCACGAAGCCACGATGGTATCCCAAGAAAAAAAGATGACCATAATGCAGAAGGGAATCAAGAAGAATATCGTTCCCACCAAGTCTGCAAGTGCTTTTCGTCGAGGCGGCCAATTGCTGTAAAAGATGTCAACGCGGACATGTTCATTGTGCTTTAAAGTGTAAGCTGCTCCCAATAAGAAAATTAAATCAAAAATATACCATTGAGCTTCTATGTAAGCGTTGGAAGTCAAGTTGCTGCCAATAATCCGCCCTAAGTATCTACCTATAACATTCCACACGCCAAGTATGACCATGACTAACACCAGCCAACTGGTCAATCGACCAATGCTTTCAGTGCAAGTATCAATAATTCTGGCTATTCTTAATAGTCTCTCCAAAGATTATCTCACCTCTCTAATCGCTGTAAGTGTAGTTTACAACTCAAGATTGCCAAGAAATAGTTTTCTACTTGGTGTCTTTGTGTCTTTGGGGTGAAAATAGCCACCAAGGCACCAAGATTAAAGATTTTCTACTGCACTACGTTCCGACTGTCTCCTCAAAATCGTAGGATAAGAAGATAAACTAAACTTTACATTTAATCAATGACTTCTAATGTTCCTGCTAAAACTCGAAAGTTACCCATTCAAGCCATAGGGGCTAAGATTTTCCACTCTGTTAATATCATTAGCCTATTTCTGATGGTTACCAGTGGGCTACAAATCTATAATGCCAACCCGGTTTTTGGTGGACGTGCTGGTTTACATGTTCCCGCCATATTTACATTAGGAGGTTGGTTAGCAGGCGGCAGAAACTGGCACTTTGCCGCAATGTGGTTATTCTCACTCAATCTGCTGTGGTACGGAATTTACATTTTAATTACCCGACGCTGGCGACATCGATTTGTGGGTTTTAAAGATATCAAGGCATTACAAAAAACTCGAAATTCTCAGCGTTTAATTTACGCTTGGCATCGCATTGTTTATACGTCTATTATTCCTATTTTACTGTTGGCATTGCTCACGGGTATAGGTATGTATAAACCTGCTCAATTTCCCTGGATTGTCGATATGTTTGGTAGTTGGCAAGCTTTGCGGATTGTTCACTTTTCTTCAGTGCCTATGGTTGTGGCGTTTGTGGGTGTTCACTCATTATTAGGGCAAAAAGCTGGTGGTTCCCAACTTACAGAATCAATGTTTTGGTAAATAAATTTGCTAAATATGAATTTAATTCACATACAGCGTCGTCAATTTCTCAAAATCTCTGGATTATCTACTTTAAGTTTGCTGATGGGTGGTTGTGGTACACCAGCGTTTGAAGATATAGTAGGTCAACTTTCGCAACCACTAAATCATCAAGTGGGAGAATTAATATTTAATCCACAAAAACCTGTACCAGAATTTTCGCTGAATGAAATTCAACCAGAGGCGTTGATAGTTAACACATTTCGGTACACCCCAATTATTGATTTAGAAAAGTATCGTTTAGTTGTTGATGGTGAAGTCAATAATCCTCTCAGTTTCAGTATGGCGGAAATTCAGGCTTTACCCCTAACTTCGATGATTATTCGCCATGTTTGTGTGGAAGGTTGGGCGGCGATCGTGCAATGGGGTGGTATATCTCTCAAAGAAATTATTGCCCTGGCTGAACCTAAAGCTAATGTCCAATTTGCTTATTTTAAATCGGCTGATGGTTACTATGAAAGTTGGGATATAGCTTCGGTTTTACATCCTCAAACTTTATTAGCTTATCAAAAAAATGGTGAACCTTTACCAGTTGACCATGGTGCGCCTTTGCGTTTGGCTTCGCCAATTAAACTTGGTTATAAACAGAGTAAGTGGGTAACTAAAATTTCACTTGTGAGTAATTTATCACCATTTAAGGGCTACTGGGAGGATCAGGGTTATGAATGGTTTGCAGGACTTTAGTGCATGAAAATTGATTAAGTAAGTTGGCAGGAATAAATCAAACTATCTTGAGTAACGTAAAATAAGTTCGTAGTCATGGGTTTAGCCCTTTTTGTAAAGCTCTGGTGGCATAGCTGCGCTTACCACGTAGCGTCTCGTAGAGAAGAGAAAACTAAAGTTTTCACTACAAACCTTTAATGATTTAGCCTTCCTACTTAATTTCCAATACTTCATAGGTGTATTTGTTGTTTGATTAATTAACAAAAATGATTTTTTTTGATAAATTGCACAATAATATTTTGCAAAATCAAAGCTTACTTTTTGTAGGTCTTGATCCCAATCCTGAGATGATGCCTGCCCATTATAAATCTCAGGATGTTATCGATGATTTGTGGAATTGGTTACAATTCATTATTAGCGAAACTGCCGATTTTGTCTGTGCTTATAAGCCAACACTTGGATTTTACGAAGCTTTAGGGGTTGCTGGTTTAGAACTGCTGCACAAAACTTTAGCAGCTATTCCTACCCATATTCCCATTATTTTAGATGCCAAACATAGTGATTTAAATACTAGTACTGTTTTCGCTCGCACAGTGTTTACAGAATGGCAAGTAGATGCCATAACTCTTAGTCCATATACAGGACAAGACCATGTGGCACCGTTTTTAGTTTACCCCGATAAAGCAGTATTTATTTTATGTTGTACTTCCAATCCGGGAGCAGAAGCTTTACAGCAATATCCGACAAATGAATCACCTCTTTATTTACAGGTGGTAAAGGAATCAAAAAATTGGGGAACTCCAGAACAATTAGGTTTAGAAGTAGGTACTATAAATCCTGAAGTATTGGCACTTATTCGCTCAGTTGCACCTGAGAGGATAATTATGGCACGTAGCATTTGGGCCGCAGGCAATAACTTGAAGCAAATTTTAGCAGCAGGCTTGAATGCTAGCGGTGATGGCTTACTAATTCCTGTTCCTCAAGATATGTTGGCTAGCCCAAACTTATCCGATAATATTCAATCTTTACGTGCAGGAATTAATCAGGCAAGAACTGAAATTATTCGTGACGGTTCTACCTGTTCTGTATGGTTACCTGATGTTTGTTTGTTGAATCAGCACCCCCAACTAGATTTAATTTTGCAACTTTATGATATTGGCTGCATTATGTTTGGTAATTTTGTCCAAGCTTCAGGAGCTACTTTTCCTTATTACATTGATTTACGCAAAATAATTTCCAATCCCCAAGTTTTTAATCAAGTTCTTAGTGCCTATGAAAAGATTTTAAAGAACCTAAAATTTGATAGATTGGCAGGTATTCCCTATGGTTCTTTGCCAACGGCTACTGGTTTATCTTTGCGTTTACATTGTCCCATGATTTTCCCTCGCAAAGAAGTCAAAGCACACGGAACTCGGAGATTAATTGAGGGGAATTTTTATCCTGATGAAACAGTGGTGGTAGTTGATGACATTCTGATTAGTGGTAAGAGTGTGATGGAAGGTGCAGAAAAGTTAAAATCGGCAGGATTAAAAATTAACGATATTGTAGTGTTTATTGACCATGAGCAAGGAGTACAAAATAGGCTACTAGCAAATGGTTATCGAGGTCATTCAGTTTTCACAATTTCGGAAATTACAGAAACGCTTTACCAAGCAGGGCGAATTAATCAGGAGCAGTTTTTAGCATTTCAGGAAAGCAAATAGCCTTGGCTCTAAAAATTAATAAATTATGCCCTGATCCTAGTTATGGCTTTGAGCTTAACGCACTAAGATAGATGAGAATAAGTAAGATAGTGCGTTGCTGAATCAAGGGATGATTCTTGTCAGGTTGGCAGCGTATGGCTTTGCCACGCAAGCTATCGACTGAGCGCTCACGCCGTACCCCTTTGGGGAAGCAAGCTACGCGTAGCGTCCCGCAGGGAAGTCTTACCCGCCCAGAAATACAAGGGACGGGCAAAGATTGCCCATCCCACAAATACCAGCAAAATCATCCTGCAAATATGCAACGTCATTTTTGGTTTAGTTTTCTCAATACCCGTGTCAGAGGTCTAATATTAAGATAATTTCTTTACATCAATTATGTCTATTACGCTGGAAAAACTGCTTAAATGGTTGATTTTGACACTGCTATTTCCTCTAGTCTTTCTCAATGGTTGGCTAGCATTCCGATTTTTTCAATCTTTTCAAGTTTTAATTACAATTTTTGTATTGGCGACTTTGCTAGCTTTTATTTTGAACTACCCTGTTGCTTTTTTTCAGCAAAGTGGAATGAAACGAAACTATGCAGTAACGTTAGTTTTTATATCAGCTTTGGCAATTTTAGCTGCTTTAGGCATAACTTTATTTCCGGTCATTTCCCAGCAATTTAATGAAATGGCTAAATTATTTCCTCAATGGATTCATTCGAGTGAAGAAAAACTTCACCTACTCGATGAGTGGGCTGTTAACCACGGATTAAAAATTAATTTTAGCCAGATTATTAGTCAGTTTACAAATCGTCTACCAGATGAATTGGAGAATCTTGCCGATAAACTTTTTAGTATTGTTAGAGAAACTATTGATAGTATTTCTGATATTTTAATTACAGTAGTATTGACTTTTTATTTTTTATTAGATGGGCCAAGAATTTGGGAAGGAATATTTAAGAAATTACCTGGAAGTTTCGCTCAACAGGTACAAAAATCCATTCAACAAAACTTCCAAAATTACTTGATTGGTCAGATTAGTTTGGCTTCATTGATGGGATTTTTACTAACATTTATATTTTTAATTTTTCGAGTTCAGTTTGGTTTAATATTTGGTTTGGGAGTGGGAATTTTAAGTTTAATTCCCTTCGGTGATGTCGCTAGTATCAGTATAATTACTTTAATTATAGCCTCACACAATTTTTGGTTAGCAGTTAAGGTTTTAGCTGTAGCTGTTGTCACCGACCAGTTAATTGACCAAGCGATCGCACCTCGTCTTTTGGGTAGATTTATCGGACTGAGACCAATATGGGTGTTAATTGCTTTGCTGGTAGGAACATATATTGGCGGGTTATTGGGATTATTAATTGCTGTACCTATAGCTGGTTTGATCAAAGATGCCTTTGATGGTTTTTCGCCATCGGAGGAGAGCGATCGCGCTGTTGCAGGTTCAGAGATATTAAATCAGCAATCGACAACTTGATGAGATGATCTCTAGACATTAATAAGTTAGTTATTTTCCCCTGCTTTGCGATCGCTGACTTGTACTGAGTTTCGACTACGCGGAAATCGAGCGTTCGCGTAGCGTCTCGTAGAGAAGTCGAGATTCAACTACCACGCAGCGATGCACTGACTTGTACTGAGCGCAGCTGAAGTAGCTTGCCGAAGTGTCGAAGTAGCGGCTTGCCTTGAGTGCAGTCGCAGAAAGTCGAAGTGCTGCTCCCACACTCTCCATCCCGTGTTTCTTCTGTTCTCTCTCAACTAGATAATTTATTTTGCACGATGGTTTATATCTTCAATCTTATAGAATGCTTAGTCGATGGAATTTTAAGTAAATTATCAAAGTATGAGTTAGCTCATAGAACAAACAACACTTAGCCTATATAAATAAAGACATAGATGAGAGGATAACATGAGTATCTTTAACTCTGTTTTAAAATTTCAGAGCAAATTTGTTTCCATTTTTCTCTTGTTTTGAGTCTTCTTCTATCCATTTTGTTGATAGCACTATTTCAAACTGGTCAGCTTCTTGGCTGATTCTTCTAGCAATATTTGGAGTTCATATCTCTTAAAATAACAGGAACTTACTACCATGACTAGCCCTTCTTTCGGTACTAATATTCCAGACTTTCGTAAAACTCGTAAGTTTCAATTAAGCTTACCTGCTTGGTTAGTATTAATTTGTATAATCACATTCAGCATTTTATTAGGAGCTGGTGCAGCTATCTGGAAAAATGCCCCACCAATTCCGACATTTATTCGTTCTCCCCAACAAGAAGTTATTCTGAAAGCAACAGAGATTCAAGCTGGACAAGAAACATATTTAGCCCGTGGTGGACAGCACATTGGTAGTATTTGGGGACATGGTAGCTATCTAGCACCAGATTGGACAGCTGATTTTCTCCATCGTTGGGGATTAGCAACGGCTGGAGTTTTAACAAATGGCAATTCTAACTTTTCTCAAGCCGAATTAGAAGCTTTGAGTGCGCCAGATAGAGCCAGTTTACAAGCCAAAGTGAGCGAACAATTTAAAACCAATCGTTACGACTCAAAACTTGACGAACTAACTCTTACTCCTGCTCAAACTCAAGGTTTGCAGCAAGTCTTCCATGACTATCAACAACTATTAGCTCACGGTGACAAAATTCACTCAATTCCTGATGGTTGGTTTAAAGACTCAAGCCAAATTCACGATGTGACTGCTTTCTTTGCTTGGACAGCTTGGGCGGCGGCTGCAAATCGTCCCAATGCACCATTTTCTTATACAGCCAATTGGCCTCATGATGACCTAATTGGTAACCAAGCTCCACCTCAATTTTTGGTGTGGTCAATAGTATCAGTAGTTGTGTTGATTGGGGCAACTGGTCTGTTTTTGTTGGTGTATCTGCTGCAAGAAGATGCAGAACAAGTGCAGCCAGTCACAACACGTCCTGCTATTCGTATTCCTACCCCAAGCCAAAAAGTGACTTCACTATTTTTTGGCGTAGCGATGGCGCTATTTTTAGGACAAATTATCATGGGGATGGTGACAGCACATTATGCCGTAGAGGGCGATGGTTTTTACGGTATACCTCTGAATAAATTTTTACCTTATGCTGCTTCTCGTACCTGGCATTTGCAGTTAGCTGTGTTTTGGATTGCAACTTGTTGGTTGGCTGCTGGTTTGTTCTTTGCACCGCGTTTTGGCAAGCGTGAACCCAAATATCAAGCGGTTGGTAGTGCAGGTTTGTTAATTGCTTTAACTGTTGTGGTTGTAGGTTCTTTAATTGGTTCTTGGGCGGCGGTGCAAGGAATTTTGGGAAAACACAGTTTCCTTTGGGGACACCAAGGCTATGAGTATGTAGAGTTAGGACGAGTTTGGCAATTGCTGCTGATTGGTGGCATGGTGTTTTGGCTGTGGTTGATGTATCGCGCTTTGAAACCTGCTTTGCAACAAGAAGGTAATCGCACAGGTTTAAACCATTTTTTCCTTTACAGTGCAATTACAATCCCCTTATTTTACTCAGCCGGATTGATGTATACCAATCACACTCATTTGAGCGTTGCAGAATACTGGCGCTGGTGGGTAGTGCATCTGTGGGTGGAAGGTTTTTTTGAAGTGTTTGCCACAGTGGCGATCGCTTATCTGTGCAGTGAGTTAGGCTTTTTAAAACGCTCTTCAGCTTTGCGTGCTACTTATCTCACCACAATTTTGTATCTCGGTAGCGGTGTAATTGGCACACTACACCATCTTTACTTTGCTGGAACTCCAGTGTTTATTGCCGCATTAGGTTCCGTCACCTCGGCTTTGGAAGTAGTACCTCTAACTTTGATTGGATTTGAGGTAGCAAAAACTCTCAGGATGTCTCAAGGAGCAGACGGATTTTATCGTTGGCCGTTGCGCTTCTTTCTAGCTACTTGTGCCTGGAATTTGGTAGGGGCTGGAATTTTTGGATTCTTGGTGAATCCCCCGATTGTTCTTTACTACTCTCAGGGTTTAAATACTACTCCAATTCACGCTCACTCGGCTTTGTTTGGAGTTTACGGTTCTTTAGCACTAGCGTTAATGCTGTTTGCCCTTCGCGAGATTGTACCCGAACGCGCTTGGAATGAAAGACTACTGCGCTTCGCTTTTTGGTCAATTAATGGCGGCTTAGTGATGATGCTGGTATTGGGTTTGATTCCCAATGGTTTTTACCAATTGGTTGCTTCGGTAAATCATGGTACTTGGTATGCTCGTAGCGCTCAAGTGATTAGCAGCCCTTGGATGCAGTGGACAGTTTGGCTGCGTATTCCTGGAGATATTGTTTTTTCACTAGGAGTATTGGCGATGGTTGCATTTACGGTGCGAGCAATTATAACGATTTTCCAGCCTCCTGTTGACCAAGCTCCTTGATCGTCAAGTTGCTAAGAATAAACTTTTTGCTGAATAGCGTTTAATGCGCCTTACCTGCACCCAAATATAATTCACCCACTTTGGGATCATGCAATAATTCTTGACCAGGCCCAGATATAGCATCGCGTCCAGATTCAAGTACATAACCACGGTCAGCCATTTCTAACGCTTTACGGGCATTTTGTTCTACTAATACAATAGCCGTACCTGCCTGGTTAATTTGTTTAATTTGCTCAAAGACTTGCGTGACTAGGATAGGAGATAAAGCCGCAGAAGGTTCATCCAGTAGCAGCAAACTAGGTTCCAACATTAAAGCTTTACCCATCGCTAACATTTGACGTTCCCCACCAGAGAGAGTACCAGCACGTTGACGACGGCGATCGCTTAATCTAGGGAACATGGTAAAAATTGTATCTTTCAGGGGCTTCAAGGGAACGTTACGGACAAAAGCCCCCATTTCTAAGTTTTCTTCAACACTCAGGGAAGGAAAAACATTGGAGATTTGTGGTACATAACACATTCCTCTCCTAACGATTTGATTTGACTTTAGACCCGCAATATTTTCACCTTTAAAGGTAATTGTGCCTGTATGGGGTGTCAAAAGTCCAAAAATGGTTTTAGCTAAAGTAGATTTACCCGCACCGTTAGGGCCAATTACCGTTACCAATTCACCTGGTTCAACTCGAAAATTCACCCCTTGCAGGATATCTACATCTTTAATATATCCAGCATGAACATTTTGAACTTCTAGTAAATAGTCATTAATCATTAGTCATTAATCAATAATCATTAGTCAACAGTCAAGTTAACAATAACTATAGACTGTTGACTAGTAAATGTTACGGTGTTTTTTGCAATTCAGGTCGTTCTTCTGGAACGATCGCATCGGCTACAGGGCAAACTTGGATACATATACCACAATCAATGCAAGTGGCAAAATCAATCCAGTACCAATCGGTTCCCTTAACGTTTTTGCCTGGGCCTTCATGGATGCAAGCGACTGGACAAGCGTCTACGCAGTCAGCGACACCTTCACAAACATCAGTAACAATGGTGTGCGGCATTTTCTCGATTCCCTCGTTTTCGGATCAGCTATATCTAGCCTAGCAGGGGAGTGGGGAGTGTACTTCGACAAATTCGAGTCCTTTATTTTGTTCTCCATCAGTCAGCAATTCAGGTTTGAATTTCATGACAGTACCTAGTGCTGAGTGAGGAGTAAAAATCTTACTCCCCACTCCCTAACTAACGCAATGATTCAATTGTCGGTGAACCATCAGATTTAATCCAAGCAATTTGGGCAATACCGCGATCGCTTGCATACTGCCTAATCGCTTGTGTATCTCTGCCACCTAAATCCATTTCTACACGTACTAAATGAGTAGAATCACGTAGTTTTTGCGCGTAAGCAAAGGCGGCAGCTTCAGCCGTTGGTGTTTCTGCTACTACTAACCAGTTACTCGCTGGGGTTGCCTGGGGTAATTGCTGAGTAGATAAAAGAACTTGGTATAAATCTTCGATGTTGAGGACAAAACCAATTCCGGGGATGTTTTCTCCTTGGGGATGATACAGTCCCAAAAGCTTGTCGTAGCGCCCACCGCGCCCTAAAACTCGTGCTTGCGAATCAGTATCGCTGACGACTTCAAAGACTATACCGGTGTAGTAATCTATGGTTTGGATTAGGCTGAGGTCAAGAATTAACGGAAATTCCCCTTCTGATTTTAATAACTCTACCAGAGATTTGAGGTTATTTACTACCTCTTGTTGTTCTGCATCTAAACCTAAGCTACTAACTTTTTGCAAGACATCGGCACTGTCACCGCGCAAATCCATCATGATTCTGGCGCGATCGCGCAATTCATCGCTCAGGGGCAAAGTATCTATGGCAATGCGGTCGAGATGGGCGATCGCACTGCGAACTTTAGCTTGGAGATGAGCGGGAAAGGCATCAAGGAGCGATCGCGTGATTCCCGCTTCGCCTAGAATTAAATGCCAACTCTGCAAACCCAGCGCTGACAAACAATTTGCCGCCAATAGCAGCACTTCTGCGTTGGACAGCAATCCGCCGACACCCAACAACTCAACCCCAGCTTGATAAAATTCTTGCTGGCGATTGTGCCTGTTTTCCCAGGTGCGGCGGAAGACGTTGGCATTGTAGTACAGGCGTTGCGGATAGGTGACATTTGCCATCCGCGTGACAACTGCACGAGCAATGGAAGCTGTCAATTCTGGACGCAATCCTAACTCTTCATCTTCAGTACTTTGCAGTTGAATCACCATTTGGCGTTGAATTGCTTCCCCTGCCATCAGTGTATCCATCCGTTCCAACGTCGAAGTGATAATCCTGTGATATCCCCAACGATGAAACACCTGCTGTAACCTATCTTCAATCCAGCGTTTTTGAGCCACATCTAAAGGTAATAAATCCCTGGCTCCCGCTGCTGGTTGATACACCATTATTTTTTCTTCCCACCAAACAAACCACCAAACAAACCGCCACCCCCAGACTTATCTGGTTGCTGACTTCCAGCAGCTGGAGGTGAAGTCACTTTTGAGCCACTGGATTGTTGCCCCAAAGCCTTTTCTATTTTAGGTTTCCATGACAACGCTATTTCATCTTTAGGGTCTAATTTCAGCGCATTGTCAAAGTGAATTTTGGCCATTTTTAGCTGATTTTGCTTGAGATACACCAAAGCAATCAAACTATGACAATGACTATTCTTCGGTTCTAGCTTCAGAGCATCCTGTAACTCCACCTTGGCTTGGGCAAATTGGTTTTTATCAATTAAAGTTTGGGCACGACGGATATATTGCTCTACAACTGAATCTTCTTTTGGTGGAGCTGGTGGAGGTGGAGGTGCTGTATTTGGCTTTGGCGCACTTGAGTTACTGGCAGATTTAGCATGTGACACTGGCGTTGTAGAAGCTTTGCCAGCACTCCGCATCAAATAAACTAAATTTAACTCGCTGATTTGGGCTATGACTTGAATTGATTGTGGCAACGAGTCATATTGAGTTGCGGCAATTTTAGCGATCGCACTTTTATAGGAATGATCAATATTAGGCGCAGCAGCTAACTGTTTAGCCAAGTCGCTGCTCAATTCCACCGAGGCAGATTCTTGAACCAAACGCTTGCCCATTTGAGACAGAACTATGATGTATTCTGTACGACTGCTTTCTGCTGAGAGTTTTTCATAAGCTGGGTTAACCAACTTTGATAATAATTCGTTCGCTAGCTGTTTTTCCGCCGCAGAGCTAATAGTGCTGCTATCAGGGTGCAGGCGACGAGCAATTTGCAGATAACGTTTGCGTATATCTTTTACATCCGCATCAACAGAAACACACAAAATTGCGTGATGGTCTATGAAATCATATTTAAACAATCCAAGATCTATTTTTAAAGACATAGAGAGGTTTTGCACCAAAGGAGCCGTTAGATTTTTTCTAGTTTACTTCGCTTAAACGGTAATCCGTCAGTAGTAAAAATTACTGAGTCCTGAGTTTACTTACTTCCAGCTTGATAAGGGCGGAACTTCTACTAATTCACAACTTAGGTTGTCGTGGATTTTACCATTAGTTGCGAGAATTCTCCCTGATGCAATTTTGAAGGCAGTACCATCATAGGCAGTAACTTTACCCCCAGCTTCTTGTACTAAAATTACACCGGCGACAACATCCCAAGGCGAAATTCCCCTTTCCCAGTAACCGTCTACACGCCCACAGGCAACATAGGCTAAATCTAGGGCTGCGGAACCGCTTCGCCTAACGCCTTGGGTGAGATGAGTGAGGTGACAAAATTCCGCGTAGTTGTTATCAGATGTTTCCCGGCGATCGTAAGCAAATCCCGTTACTAATAGACTTTTACTCAGTTCAGATGTTTCGGAAACCTTGATGGAACGACGATTGCGCGTTGCACCCAATCCAGTTGCCGCCCGGAATAACTCATTGTGAACAGGGTCATAAATTACACCAACTTGCGGCACACCATCAATTAATAACCCAATGGAAACAGCAAAAGCCGGGTATTGGTGAGCATAGTTGGTTGTACCATCTAAAGGGTCAATTGCCCAGAGATACTCATTATCTTGATTTCCCAGTTTCCCTGATTCTTCAGCCAAAATAGAGTGCTGGGGAAAGTGACGACGCAAAACTTCTAAAATCACCTCTTCTGAAGCTTTATCCGCAACAGTAACTAAATCACCAGGGCGACTTTTTTCGGTAATAGCATCTTCTAATTTACCCAAATAATCCTGCAAAACCGCACCCGCAGCCAGCGCCGCTTCCGTAGCAATATCGAGAAAAATTTGTAAATTAGTCATTTGTCATTTGTCATTTGTCATTGGGCATTGGGCATTGGGCATTGGGCATTGGGTATTGGGCATTGGGTATTGGGCATTGGGTATTGGGCATTGGGTATTGGGCATTGGGCATTGGGCATGGGTGAAACACCTACCTCATCTCCCTACTCAGCACTCAGAAAGGCACTCAGCACTCAGAAAGGCACTCAGCACTCCCTACAAATTTCGCCGCCGAAACTCAGCAGGAGGGACACGCATGGGTTTTTCTGGGTTCCAAATTCCTTTTCCCATGAGTCTAGCCCATTGTTGAGCGCGTTCCAAGCGCTGGTCATATTTGTGGTTAGGCGATCGCCCCACAAACAATGCATATCCTTGTTTGACTACTTGTTCATTTAGTAACTGCTGATCTCTCCACACATAAGCCAAAGTCCGCCCAATTTTGTCTTTGGCTTCAACATCAAATTCCAGAGTTACGGGTTTTTCTGGATCACCAATTAACTTCTCTAAAAGTTGCCTGGCTTGATCTCCCCAAGGGTGTTGTTGCAAATCTGGTGCATCAATCCCCACTAATCGGACTCTGGAAATCAAATTTGGTTGTTCAGCCATGCCTAACACTTCCAAACTTTGCCCACTCACTACCCGCGCTACTTTCACCTGTGCCTGATTGCTTGCAGCCTGATTGTTCCCTTGACAACTCATCAGCAGCAGCAAGCAACCTAAAATGACTATTTTCCGCACCCAGAGATCCAAAAGCACCGCCAGAGTTCTAATTTTTACCTTTGCGTCTTTGCGCCTCTGCGTGAACAAAATTTTACTCCTCATCTAAAGGTAAACCCGCCTTAACTCTACCCTTAGCAAAATAGCGCCCAAACTGGAGTTCATAAACCTCATCCTCATCTTGAGTTTCCACCTCCAAGTCAGAACGGGCATAACTCACACATAACAGAGCGTAACCTTGCCGCCGCAACTCCGGCGACAACCCGACTGCCTCCGGTTGGTAAATTTCTCCAGACAATACTCTAACAGCACAAGTTGTGCAAGCTCCATTACGGCAAGAAAACGGTAGTTCCACTCCTTGCTGTTCGGCTGTATGCAGGATGTAGCGGTCTTCTGGAACTTGTAGGGTAAATTCTTGACCAGTAGCGCGATCGCGGACTTTAATTGTGTATGTACGGGACATTTTGATTTGAGATGGAGAATTGAACTTTTCAGCTTTAATCTAATTATGTCTGCTTCTATCTTTGCATTTTCTCGGATTTCGTAGTACAATCGTAAATCGTGGCACCTGGAGAGGTGGCCGAGTGGTTGAAGGCGCAGACCTGGAAAGTCTGTTATGCGGAAACGTATACGAGGGTTCGAATCCCTCCCTCTCCGTTCTTAAATTTCTTACTAGATCAGCATTCTAGCGAGTTTTCTGCCAATCATTTTCATAACTTGGTTGGATGGGCGAAAGGAGGGGTATGATGCCCTCCTAAACTTCACCAATTTAAATCCTTACATTTCCATTAAGCTAATTACCTCCTCTAAGTGGTTCTTAGCCTTATAAATAGCAATCAGCTTTTCCTGGTCATATCTAGCTGGTATTGTCATTCTCCTGCCCTCAAATGAGATTCTTAGCAGTGCTGCTTGCTCTGTTGTGGGGCTACCCATCTCATCTAACGTGCTACCTATCTCTTGCAAGCTAGCAAATGATGGTGATTTCAACCCTTCACCTTTTTCTAGTTGATGTATTGCTAATACTGGAAATGCCATCAGGGATGTGATGTAGTTGGTTTTGTATCCACCATTCCCAGTTGGTCGCAAACCGTATCGATTACAGAGAATTTTTAACTGTGGAACGCTCAACAGTTCAAGTTCAGTACGAGTGAACATAGAATAGTAATGCCTCTTTTTAAAAGCGGTATCGGTAGGTAACAAGTTTCTCAGGCTGATTACCTACCGTTCCATAATCCTAATCCGATGTACGCATCGGTTAAAAGCGTTATTTATATTTCTAAACAATGGCTAATCCCAAAGGGAAACCAGAAAATTTCGGGAATCAACAAAGCAGAGAATTAACTGATAATTTGAGTTTCCGTGTCACCAAAGAAATGAAGGAAGCTGTTAAATCTCAAGCAGACCCTCCTGAGTTCTGCCGTCAAGCTATCCAAGAAAAACTAGACAAAAACCAGTCTTCCTCATGAAGATGCGCGTAATTAGCCTGCTAATCGCATTTGTGTATTCAGCACTCAGCACTCAGCACTAAGTGTGGTAAAAACCGCCGAATTAATCCAATAGTTACTGCGGGTAATTCTAACTGTGGCGTTAAACCCACATCTTCCAATGGTTGAAATACTCGGATAGCTTGGGGATTTTTCTCAGCTAGACGACGACCAATTTCGGGGCCAGTAAATTCTGACTGTTGTCCCCAAATAATTGCGGTGGGAATTGTCAACTGTTGAATGTATAAGGACAAATCAAAACACAAGTCACCACGCACAAAAGATAACGCCGCATATTCAGCATTCGGTTGTAGGGCAGATTGTAAATAAGCCTCAACAATTTCTTCGTATATGCGGTTAGGTTGGGCAAATTGTCGTTGCTCTAAAAAGCTACGAATACCGCCACTTGTAGCAATTCCAGTGCTATAGAGCAAGCGATCAAGCACAGGAACTTTAACTATCTGGGCAAACAAGCTGCGGGAATAGTCTTCGCCAAAATCGGCCAGTCCGGCGGGTGTGACGAGAATTAAAGACTTGAATAAATCGGGATAGGCGATCGCAACTCGAATTGTCAAGGCCGCAGTGAGAGAAGAGGCGATCGCTGTTACAGGGCTTGTACAAGTCTGCTGAAAAAACTCCCGAATCGTCGTCAAATAATCCTCAATGCTGTAATTCCGCAACGGATGTTCAGACCTACCCCAACCAATTAAATCTGGTGCGAGAATGCGATACTCGGACGCAAAAGCCGGATAAACTTTTGACCACTCATAGGCAGAAGACCCACCACCAAAGCCGTGCAGGAATACTAAAGTTTCTTTTTCGTCATTTTGGGGAGAGGCCTGATCCTGCCAAGGTGAGCTAGTGGCAGTGTAGTAAACCATCTTACCCAGTGAAGTTATTATGGAACGTTGCTCAAATCCTTGTGGCTGAAACATAATTATTATTTGTGAAATTTCTGTTATGTTTGCTGGATGCTGCTGATAGTTGCTTCACTCTTACTCAGTTCTGAGTGCGCTTACCCTGAGCAAAGTCGAAGGAGAGTGCTGAGTTAGAAGAAGAAGGAAGGACTTTCGCACTCGGTACAAGCCCCGCTCCTTGCGGTCACTGAGCGGCTAGAGTGAGCCTTCACCGAACTCTTATCGAAGTGTGGTCACTGAGCCTTGTCGAAGTGTGGGTGGTTTTTTAACTCAGCACTCTTCATCCCAAAGCATTGACTCTTTAAAATCAAACTCCCCACAATTGTTATTATCAGCGAAATAATAATTTTGACACCTCTGGCCACCGTCAGATTAAGTAGATGTGAAATTACTGCCTCAGTTATAAAGTTTTAGTGATTTTTTTTTCACACCTAAGAAATTAATTTGCTTGGAATTACCAACATACAAGGATTTTCAAGGTTTAGTTCTGGTAGCTAGTATCACCTATGCAAAAATTACTGAAAGAATTTTTATGATACTCTATCAGAAAAATCACGGTTAATTTTCAACGTCGGAAATAGTCGAAATGCTGATCAAGAAGGGTTATTATTTATAGTCCTGCACACAAAAAGAATAGCTTTTAATTTAATTAATCTTTTTATATTTCTCTAGGTAAGAGACAGGCGGGTTGTCATGGTAAAGCAGGCTACTCTTCAATTGAATAAAATTCCGACGCTTGAAGACGCTAAATTTGCACTTGACAACCGTGATGTGCAAAATCAAGTCATTGCTTCCGCCAAGCGGGATGAGTTTGAGGAAGCCTTTGATGCCACTAAAGTAGATGTACCTACTTGTATTTGTTTAAATTTAGAAAATTTGAAATGTTTTGAAACTGTTGAGCGTCAGTATGAGCACTGGGGTGTAATTTTTCATAATTCCCTAGCAATACAACCATCAAATCCAGCGTTTCCTACCCATTCAGGACTGACAGTATTGATGGCTTCACCCAAAAACGGATTTTTAGAAGCGACGTTCTTACATCCTGTTAATTGGGTTAGTGTTTTTGTCACCAGTTCGCAGAGGTTAGTACTTTCCGCTTACGATCGCGATCGCCAAGTACTAGCACAAACAATACTTCCCAGCGCCAACCTCGCCAATTCGGACTCAGTATTACCCCCCAATTCCCTCTTATCAATCACAGCCAAGAATATCCACTGTGTCACCTTCTGCGCTTTTGATGGTCAATTCACCCTAGATAATTTTCGTTTTTGTATCTAATCACAACTGGAAAAATTCAGCGAAAAAATTGCTTTTCCTCGCCCTAGCCCAGTTATTCTTATACATTAGACAATATTGTGATTAGGTAGGTAAATACTGTGGCAAAGGCTTCATTTTCTTGGCAGCAACTGGTCAACCAGATTCCCCACTGGTCACTTTTAGAGTTCAAGACAGGAAGCCCAAAGCAAAGATCTTTCAAGCCTTTCGCTGGGCCAGGAGGCATTCTGAGCTTTTTGACAATTGTCGTGGCGATGCTGTTGTGGAACTGGAAACTGGTATTGGCACTTTTGGTTGGCGTAGGGGTAATGCTATTGGTATACTCAATGCAGAAATGGGACTGGCAACTATGCTGGTCACAGATGCGGCAGTTTTTCAATAGCCCCAACCATCGTTTAGCTTTAGCAGTTGGTAGTGGAGGTATCGCCACCGTTAGCACTTACATGGCAGCTGCCATTTGGGTTGACTCCAAAAGTTCTTGGATTGCTACTGGAATTATTTTGCAAGGTTTGGGAACACTATTAACTTTAATTTTGTTGGTATGGCAAATGGTCAGCTTTTATGGCAACCAGGAAGAAGACAACTTTGAGCGGTTGTTGGCCAATTTAACAGCACAAGACCCCTTGAAGCGTTTAATTGCCATACGTCAATTAACTAAAATTATCACTAGTAAGCGAATTGATTCCCAGATGCAGCAAGCAGCCATCCCATGCTTGCAACTATTACTAACTCAAGAGAAAGAAACAGTCATCAGAGATGCGGCTTTAGAAAGTTTGCAAGCCTTGGATTATTTGCAAGTGCAACCATCCAGCAAAATGGCAACTTTGATCCCTCTATCTACACAGTCTCAGGTTCGCATTTCTTCCTAATAGACATCTCCAGAAATCAAATATGCATCTTCCAGAACCCTTGTAGAGATGTTACATGCAACGTCTCTACATTCTTTTTCGGAGATGTCTAATGAGCAAGTGAATTTGCATTCAATCAGATGCTAATGACTATGAACTCTTGATGATTGTCGATCAATTCGTCCATTGCGGACTTGCACTACTGGATGATTGCACCGACGCACTAGTTGTTCATCATGGGTAGTCACAATGACTGTCGCCCCAAAGGTATTTAACTTTTGGAGAATCTGCATGACTTGCCACGAATTATCTGGATCAAGGTTCCCTGTTGGCTCATCTGCCAAAATTAAAGGTGGTGTTCCCACGATCGCCCGCGCAATACTTACGCGCTGTTGTTCTCCCCCAGACAGTTGATCGGGAAAACAGTCGGCTTTAGATAGTAAACCTACTAGCTTCAACGTTGGTTCTAAACGCCGTTGAATTTCCTTGCGGGTATACCCTTGAGCTTGCAGGACAAAAGTGACATTTTCTGCCACTGTACGCTGGGGAATGAGTTTGTAATCTTGAAACACAATGCCAATGCGTCGCCGCAATAATGATAAGCGATCGCCCCGCAGGGTTTTCACATTGCAGTCATCAACAATCACTTCTCCCTGTGTGGGTAACTCTTCACCATATAACAGTTTTAAAAGAGTTGATTTACCAGAACCACTTGGCCCTGTGATAAACAGGAATTCTTGATGTTTAACCTCTAGACTCACATCCACTAAAGCATGACAGCCGTTAGTATAGGTTTTTGTGATGGAGTGTAATTGCACCATGGCATTAGCACCACGGCTGTGCTGTTGAGTTTTACTCTCCTCGCTATTTATAGATTTTTCAGTAGTTCTAGGAGTTATTAATACTGGCATTGCTAGACTTTCCTCACATCCTCAATCACATAGTGGGAAGTTGGCGATTTGAGATTCACCTTAAAACAAGGATTCCCAGGCAGTACCAGGGAATCTCAAATCTCAAGTCCAAAAATGAAAATTTTTTGAAGTTCTGAATATTTAGTAAGTAATAACACTCAGCACTCAGGAAGGAAGCACTAAATAGCACCCCTAACAGTCAACCGATAAACAAAGGCTTTAACCGCAAACTCCGGCAAAGCCAACATCCGCCGCCAACGCCAGGGTTCTTGATAAAGCCGATACAGCCATTCCAAGTTATTATTTGCTAACCAAGCGGGAGCGCGAGTTTTTGTCCCCGACCAAATATCAAAACTGCCACCAACACCAATCCAAATCGCTTGGGGACACAAATGGCGGTTTTGGGCAATCCATAATTCTTGCCGTGGTACTCCCAAACCCACAAAAATCACTTGTGGCTGCAATTGAGCAAGTGTTTGTTTTAATTGCTCTTCTTCTTCTGGGGTATGGTAGCCGGAGTTAGTACCTGCTAGGTGCAAACCAGGGATTTGCTGCTGCCAAAACTCTGCTGCTTTTGCCGCGACTCCCGGCGCTCCCCCATAGAAGAATATTCTGGCATCTGTTTGCTGCCCAAGATCTCGCAATAAGGTTTCTGCTAGCTCAATCCCTGGACAACGTTGCACTTTTTGCCAGCAAAGCCACCGCAAATAAAGAACTACCCCTGCGCCATCTGGAATCACTAACTCGGCATTTTGAATTACTTGAGCGAGGGAACTATTTCGTTCTGCCTGCATAGTCATTTCTGCATTGAGCGTGACTACATGAGTACCTTTGCTGTGTTGCAGGCATTCTCGCAACCAGCCTGGATAGTTACTCATGACATGAACTGGTATTCCCAGTACCGAAAACACTTTAGGCTGTTTAGACATGGCCTTATTCTTGATTAGACTCACACCAAATTCCCTCGAACGATAGTCTATCAAATTTTTTAATAGGTTGTCTGTGGAAACTTTAGCTAATTGGGAGGGAAAAACTAGGTAAGTTACCTACCTTATATGATTACTGAGTCTACAGTGCGACCGTATACTGAATAATTAATATATAAATATATCTTATGATTTATCAAGAACCATTTATCAGTGATTTTTGACAAATTTCTGGGAACACAAACTAAAAGTATGGGGTTGAGCTAGGGTTATCTCATATTGTTAAGTTCACACACCTGCCACAATAGAAAGCAGAATTCAGTAAATTGGCACTTTTCATAGTGCTTCTTTCCTGATTACTGAGTAAAAATACTAGTACCTAGCCTCTTTTCATATTTGGGGTAAATCCCCGCTAATTTTATTATTGAAGTGTTTTGTACAAATGACTTTAAACTGCATTTTCTATATGAGACTTTTGAATGAACTCAATTTTAAAGTTAAGGTAATGTAACTTGCGGAAGCTGAATTATGAGTAAAATTCGGATTGCTCTGATTGAAGATCACGACCTGACCCGTGTAGGTATTCGGACAGCTTTACTACAAAAAGAAGAAATTGAAGTTGTAGGAGAAGCTGCTAATGCGGCGGAAGGTCTGAAAATGTTAAAAAAGGTGCAACCAGATATTGCGATTGTAGATATTGGTTTACCAGACAAAGATGGTATTGAACTGACACGGGAATTGAAAGCTCTCACTAATGGCGAAGATGCATCGACAAAAGTGTTAATTTTAACACTTCAGGATAACAAAGAAGCCGTGCTTGCAGCTTTTGCAGCTGGGGCAGACTCTTACTGTATGAAGGATATCAAGTTTGATAATTTACTGGAAGCCGTGCGAGTAACTTATAATGGCAACGCTTGGATCGATCCAGCGATCGCACGCATTGTATTACAACAAGCCCAACAAAATCCCCCTAAACTAGAAACGGTTACCACAGATCAAAAAAATCCTTCCCAGAATTTAGAATCTGAGGAGGATTCGGAAATGATAGACCCTTACACCCTCACAGAAAGGGAATTAGAAGTGTTACAGTTAATCGTCGAGGGTTGTAGCAATGCAGTCATTGCCGAACGCCTATACATCACAGTCGGAACTGTGAAAACACACGTCCGAAATATTTTGAATAAGCTATGCGCCGATGACCGTACCCAAGCAGCAGTACGCGCCTTGCGTTCTGGATTGGTGGGATAAACTTTTGTATTTACTTAAGCCAACACAAGGAAGTTGAAAGCTTTAAGTAAATTTATGCGTTCAAAGTGGGTAACTTATCTTTAAAGATTTCTTTTTAATCTTTTAGTTATCGGGTGAGATAAAAATTGTACTATCTCGCCATTTAAGTATCAAAAATTTTAAAGTCAATATGACTGAGACAGAGATAGGCAAACTCAAGCTCATGGTAGTAGATGATGAGCTGGATAATTTAGATTTACTCTACCGAACTTTTAGGCGAGATTTTCAAGTATATAAAGCTAATCACGCCCTGAGTGCGCTGGAAATTTTGGACAAAGAAGGCGAGATGGCTGTAATTATCTCGGATCAAAGAATGCCGGAAATGAACGGTACCGAATTTCTCAGTCGCACAGTGGAGCGCTTTCCGGATACAATCCGAATTTTACTGACTGGTTTTACTGATGTGGAAGATTTGGTGGATGCCATTAACTCCGGTCAAGTATTTAAGTACATCACCAAACCCTGGAGTCCCGAACGACTGAAAGTAATTGTTGACCAAGCTACTGATACATACCGTGTAGTTAAGAAACGTACCCGTGAGTTGCGTCGCGCTCTGCGGCGAGAGTCTTTATTTAATGCGGTGACAACGGCAATTCGGGAGTCCCTAAATTATGACAGTATGCTGGAAAAGATTGTGGCCACAATTGGGCAAACATTTGCAGCTACTTGTTGTTTACTCAGACCTGTAGAGAGCGATCGCTTAACAGAAGACCAATATTGCTATCAAGATCCTCAATCTAGTTTACCTTGTTGTGCCTACGATCCCAGTCTTTTAATTGCAAAAGTTCTGGAAACTCGCCATTATCAACTTACCCAAGATACATATGATGGTAATCCCTGTCACCACCTGGTTGTGCCACTTTTATACCAGCAACACCTGTTAGCTGTCCTAGCTATCTACCAGTGGGGAAACGAGCAACCTTGGCAAGACGAAGAAATTCAACTAATTGCAGGTGTTGCCGAACAAGCAGCCTTAGCCCTCTCCCAAGCCAAGCTCTATCAACGCCTCCAGGAAAAGCAACAACAGCTCAGCACTGAATTGGAGGTCGCCCGCCAAATTCAAAACAACCTACTACGCCAAACTTTACCGGAGATTACAGGTGCCAAGTTACAAGCCTGCTGTTACCCGGCTCGTGAAGTGGGAGGGGATTTTTTTGAGGTGTTTGTTCATCCCAAAGGCGATTTATGGTTGGCAGTCGGTGATGTTTCTGGCAAAGGTGTGCCAGCTGCTTTATTTATGGCAAGTGCTATTTCCGTATTACGCCGGGAATTATCTCAAGAAACGCCAGCCGAGCCAAATGTGGTGGTACATAATCTCAACAGCGCTCTTTGTGATGACTTAATTGGCAACAATTGCTTTATTACTCTCGTCCTAGCCCGTTATACGCCTACTACTAAAGAAATAGTATACGCCAATGCTGGGCACATATATCCCCTGCTTTGGTCACGCTTAACCAATGTAGCCGCAAACCCCGATTATCTAAAGGTGCGCGGTATTCCTTTGGGTATCTTACCTCAGTGGCAAGCACAGTCTGGTCGGTTGGTTCTTGCTGCTGGAGATACTTTACTGCTAGCTAGTGATGGAATTACAGAAGCAATGGTATCTAATAAATTATTAGATCCGGGAAAACCCGAGGGTAGCCTCCAGTCAATGAACCGTTCTATGCTGAATCAAGAAGGTCTTTGGCAACTTCTACAAAAGGAACCCCAACCGCTTTCTCTGAACAATTTACTAGCTCGCATCCAGGCAGATAATCACGTTCAAGAAGATGATCAAACTATACTTTCACTGGAGGTTTTGTAAGTAATGAAAAGTGAGCTTCATGTACCAAGTGACTTGAGTTATTTAAACATTGTTGAAAGCTGGTTGCTGGGATGCTTAAAAATTCAGCTCAAAGAATCTGTTGATTGGTCACGGCAATCGAGTCGTTTGCGGTTAGCTTTGGTAGAAGCATACTCAAATGTAGTCCGTCATGCCCACAAAGAACAGCCGAATCTACCAATTCTACTGCGTTTGGAACTAAAAGACCGAGATATTGCCATAGAAATTTGGGACTATGGCGAAGGCTTTGATATGTCTACATATTTTCCGCCCAACCCTACAGAAAAACAAGAAGGCGGCTATGGTTGGCTAATTATGAATCGTTTGATGGATAATGTGGAGTACCAGTTACAAGTTAATGGCGCTAACTGTCTTAAGTTAGAAGCTACCATACCCGAACTAGTTAATTGACAATTTTGAATACTTATCGCTAGTTGATTTTTGGTCACGCATCGTTTGCCTATGCGCTCAAATGCAGTAAATATGCCGCTAATTAGAGCTGTTCAGGTTGGTACAAGCTGCGGCTCTAATGAACAGACCAACGCCTTGACACGTGAGACAATCCGCAATTCATGAGGATAGCGAGGACGCGGGTCATTGACTAACCACACAGGCGGTACCATCATTGCTTCATAGAAGTCAATTACATAAAAGACTCCCGGTTGCGCTTTCAATTCTACAACCGATCCTGGTAGATACTCAAACGCTTCATCCCAATCGGTTCCTGTCTCAAAGTTCATAAATATTACATCAAATTATTGATCTGTGAAGATGGCGATCGCTTTCCATCTGAAAATTAACAGTAGAAATCACTTCTGTTTAACAGTATTTCGCCGTGGCTAGGAACCCAAGCAATCCAAGTGTCCTGGGATTCCTGGCATAGTAGCAGTGCTTCGTCAAAACTATATTCATTAGGAAGTTGAAGCAACTTGACCCACGAGTCGCGATTATAGGTAATTTTGCATACAGGATTCCAGGTGGGCGCATTTGTATCCTGAATTTCTGGAACTAGTGGGCAGGTTGGATAAGTGGATCGAAGTAGCATTTTCTGCCTCTGTCTCGCTAAAGGAAATTTGGCTTGAGGCAACCTACCCTACCGAGCTAAGGAAGAATTTAAGGCAGGTTGTTTAATTTCTGTATCTATTGTTACAGTTTTTAGTTTGTAAATTTTTTTCTTTTGCATAATTTTACAAACTGCCAAAAATTTCTGTGTGTGATGCCAAAGGTTAACGCATGACACAAGATTAAAACCCCCAATCACAGAGGACTAGAGCTAGTTTTATTAAGAAATATTAATAAAGTTACTAATTTTTGCTAAATTTATTTGATTTATCACGAGCAATTATTAAATACTGAAAATATATACTCAAGCCTTACTGCTGAATTTACAGCAGAAGACAAACTAATGCTTTGTTAAGACCAGAGGTAACTAGCAGCATATCCCGACAATCCTCAGTGTAGATTCTCAGAGTTGTCAATGGGTAAAAATAATCCTCAGTAAACCAAAGTCATGCCTTAATCTATGAAAGCTTTATTTTGTTTGTCACCACGCTATCGCCTTGATGATGAATCACCTTGGCTAGAGGGTATCGACCCCAGTCGTCATTACTGGATTGCCGTGAATGGAGACAGGAATATAACAGTAGCTGTACCTGGGTTAGTAGTTGACTCAATGAGCGAATTGAAGCAGGCTATTCGCCAGTTTCGCTCTTTACAGCCGGGAGAACAAATGACTTTAAATAGAATTGCCAGAGCTTGTATTATTCACTGTGTCAGTTCCAATTGTTATGCAGTAGCAGACCAGATCAATGATGCTCCAGTTTGGCATCTGTTTGATCAAGAGACTTTAGATAGTTTATTGATGACAGCACACCCAGAGTGGCAATGTGCGCCATCAGATATTGAATTAGGTCGGAGATTGCTATTGCGTTCTTTACAGGAACCAAGCGCCGTTAAGAAATAAGAAAATTCAACATGCTATGCTTCCCGACGTAAGGAAAGTAACTCTTGGGGAGAAGCTATGAGTTTGATTTTAGCGCTGATAATTTGCTGTTGTTGGTTGAGGATAAATAGCCAAAGAACGTTGACACCACACCAAGAAGTTTGTGCCTTACCTGTGACTTGAACTTGGATTTGGCCATTTTCTAAAGTCTCAACAATTCCTTGACGGGGATGAGCTTGAATATTTTCAGCTTCTTGTTGTAAATAGGTAGCGATCGCATCTTTCCCTACAATACTAGATTCAAAGGGCGGATACATCACACCGTCATCGGCAAATAAAGCAGCAGTTGCCTGAAATTCTCCAGCGTTGAGAGTTTTAAAGTAACCTAGGATATTGGGTGCGGAAATTCCCTCAATTTGAAAGTCTTCTTGGGCTGTAGCGTCAACATTCGTCTGTGTTGTCGTTAAAGATTCAGCAGCTGTCATAGAATCACCTTGATCACACTAGCTGAACATCTATTGGAATCCAAAAATAAATATAAAGCAAGTTGCTGTCGATATAGATGATCAATATTCCCCATGAAAGATGAACTATTGCTTAAGAAAGAGTGTTTCCCAGGTGTCCGCCTGGGAAATACAAGTTACAAAACATTGAGGTTGGGAAGATATCGACAAATAATTTAGTCATCGAAGGGGTCAATACCCATCTCTGCTACTACCTGGCGGAGAACTGTGATTTGTTGACCAAAATCTAGTTGCTTGATTGCTTCGAGTACTTGTATTCCATCCCGAGAAAGTTGATAGCCAGCTGGCATGGGGACAATAAAACCTTTTACCATCAATTCTGATAACTCATACCAGAAAGCTAACTTGGTGTTATTGCTGAGAATACCGTAAGAGCGGGAAATTTGAGTATTTCTTTTAGCAGCCAGGTCACGCATAACATTTAATTGCTCTGCATGAGACATTTGCTTGATTTGATTGAGTAGACCTGCGGCTATTTGTAAACGAGCCGCACCTGTAGCGGCTGGTGTAATAGAACGTCCCATTTCTGTGTAGGCATACCAAAGCACTGCTAACTGGTCATCTACACTGAGACTTTGGAACACAGCCTTAGTGGAGATAACAGCATCACCAGGCTGGTTACCGTAATTCAAAGCGTTAGACAAACGAGTTGAAGCAAAATCAGAAGTGAATGTCATGATGGCACCACAATTGATGAGTTTAAGTAGGCAGGTAATCAATGTGAGGTTTACATTACTCTGGGTTACTTTACCTCTTTGTCTACATTCTGCATTATTTCTTAACAAACGGCAAATAAAATTTACATATAGGTATGGTAATGAATATTGAACAAAGTCTATGGATGCATAATGTATAAAGAAGCTGCCCAGAATTGCGGCGAAATTCAGATAAGCGAAATGAATCAGTATTCTGTAACCAGCAGCAGTGTAGTCAAAGAAAAAGCCAAAGAATTGGGATTTCACAAAGTAGGGATTGCTGCTGTAGATAGGGGAGATAATACAGACGCACAGAGATTGCAAGCATGGATAACCTTGGGTTATCACGCTGATATGGAATGGATGAATAGTCCGAAGCGTCAAGATATTAGCTTAATCATGCCAGAAGCGCGATCGCTAGTATGTGTTGCTCTCAATTACTACACACCAGATCAACGTCCTGAAGGCGAGGAATATGCCAAAATCTCTCGTTATGGCTGGGGAAGGGACTATCATAAGGTGATGCACAAAAAGCTCAAGGCTTTGACTACCTGGCTAGAATCACTCAATCCAAATGTTGAGGCTAGATATTATGCAGACACCGGCCCGGTACAAGATAAAGTTTGGGCACAACGCGCTGGCATTGGTTGGATTGCCAAAAATGGTAATGTAATCACCAGAGAGTATGGTTCTTGGGTATTTTTGGGAGAGGTATTGACAAATCTGGAACTAGAGAGCGATCGCCCACATACAGAACACTGTGGAAGTTGTACTCGTTGTCTAGAAGCTTGTCCCACAGGTGCAATTACCCAACCGTTTGTAGTCGATGCTAATCGCTGCATCGCCTATCATACCATCGAAAATCGGGCAGAAAAGTTACCAGAGACAATCACAGCCAATTTACAAGGCTGGGTTGCTGGTTGTGATATTTGCCAAGACGTTTGTCCTTGGAACCAGCGTTTTTCCCAGACAACAGATGTGGTAGATTTTCAGCCTTATCCTGCCAATCTTGCGCCCCAGCTGATAGAATTAGCCCAAATCTCAAATGAGGAGTGGGATCAACAATTTCCGGCATCAGCGTTGCGGCGGATTAAGCCAGAAATGTTAAGAAGAAATGCCCGTGCTAATCTTGACGCATCCGAACATAAGCATGACCAATAAAGTAATTATTTTTGATTTTGATGGCACGATTGCGGATACAGTAGATGCTCTAGTAAGTATTGCTAATCGTTTAGCTGTAGAGTTTGGTTATGTACAAATTACGCCAGAAGAACTGGCATTGCTGAGAAATTTTACCTCTAGAGAAATTATTAAATATTCAGGCATTTCTCTCTTTAAAATTCCTTTTCTCCTCAAGAAAGTTAAAGGCGAATTAAAAAATAAAATTCAAGAATTTCAACCTATTCCGGGAATTCAAGAAGTTTTAATAGAACTCCAAAGTCAAGGTTATAGGTTGGGAATTATTACGTCTAATTCTCAAGAAAATGTCAAAGCTTTTCTGAAAAATAACGAGTTAGATCAACTATTTGATTTTATCTACTCGGCAGTCACCATTTTTGGCAAAACCACCATCATTAACAATGTACTTAGACAAAAGCAACTCAAACCTCAAGCAGTCATTTATGTCGGAGATGAAACCAGGGATATAGAAGCCTCGAAAAAGGCTAATATCAAAGTAATAGCAGTGGCTTGGGGATTCAATTCACCAGAAGTGTTAGCTAAACAAAATCCAGATTTTTTGATTCATCAACCCAGCGAATTATTAGAAGTTATGAAAATCTGTTAAATTTGAAAGCGCCTTCACCCTGGAAGGGTGAGGCTGTATGTTCAAATTATGTTTATCAGGATAAGCAGGCAAGAATTTATGCTTTTTCAAACACAGAAAAGCTTACTTTTTCGCTTGACCTTTTTTCAAAGCTTTTTGGACTAAATCATCATTAACACTAGTTACAGCCTCATTCTTTGAACCCCCAACTTCCTTAGCCATTTCCACATAATCATTGGGGTTCCCGGTTGATTGTGCTTCAGTTTTTGTGGCTTCTGTTTCAGGAACTGCTTGTTTTGGTGCCGTTGCTGCTGAAGCGGCTGCTTTACCTTCGTCTGTGCGGTCAATTTCACTCACACTAAATTGCTGGGCTGCTGCATAATCAGCATCAAAATCTACTTTTGGTGCTTTTTCTTCACCACTAGCCATATTTTCAGCAGCTAATTGTGCATCATGGGTAGAAGCTTCATTAACATTGGGTTTCACTTGATCATTCATAGATAAAAACCTTGGGTAATATTCCAACTGCTGGGGCAATTTTACCAAAGCCATTAGCAATACCCTTTCTCTCTTAGGAGATATTTGGATATCTATTAATAGTTAAATCACAACTTAAATATTTAATTAATACAACTCTTTCTTTAGGAAGTAGATCCTAGGTGTGAAATTTTGATACTCATTTAGTTAAATCTATAAATAATGGAGACAAATTGTGACTGCAAGTTCCAATCAAATTTTTTCTCAAGCTCAAAGTAACGAAACTTTGAAAGTAGTAGAAGCGTTTAATGCTTTAGATACCGATGCTAAACTAGCTTGGCTATATTTTGTTTATGAAAAAATGGGTAAATCCATTACTCCAGCCGCGCCGGCTGCGGCTGAACCAGAACTTGCACCACTGCTTTTAGGAGATTATTTAAAATTGTCAGATGATCAACAACTGGCAATTATGCGGGATATAGTTAACTGTGAAGACACAGATTATTCTCGTGCTTATGGTGCGATTAAAGAAAATAACCAACTTTTAGTTTGGTATGCTTGGGCAGTAGCTATGGGCGATACAGTAGTGGGGATGCCAGATAACTACAACTCAACTGATGCCATA
Source organism: Nostocales cyanobacterium LEGE 11386 (assembly GCA_015207155.1). Classification (GTDB taxonomy): domain Bacteria; phylum Cyanobacteriota; class Cyanobacteriia; order Cyanobacteriales; family Nostocaceae; genus LEGE-11386. The sequence continues at coordinate 71,537 of JADEXK010000024.1, forward strand.
AATAATTTACTGTCCCAAATTGAGGGATTGGATTTTGAAGGGCAAATTTCAGTCCTGCGGACAATCGCCGGGGAAATGGGTTATAGCGATGTCAAGCCTGTAGAAACACAAGCGCAAACAGGTAAAACACCGAGTTTGTAATGAGGATGGCGATTTAGGACATAGCCAGTTGAGTTAAGTCGGTGGGAGTCAAGTTGGTGTGGATAACTTCACCATCACGAAACCAAACGATGCGCTGGGTTTGACGAGCTACCTCGGGTTCATGAGTTACCATGACAACTGTAATCCCACTGGCATTTAATTCGCCAAAAATGTCCAATACCTCTTGAGTTGTGCGCGAATCAAGAGCGCCAGTGGGTTCATCGGCTAAGAGGACAACAGGACGATTGACAATAGCACGCGCGATCGCTACCCGTTGTTGTTGTCCACCAGATAATTGGTTAGGTTTATTATTGAGGCGGTTTTCTAAGCCGACTTTTTTTAATGCGGCGGCGGCGCGATCGCGTCTTTCGGTAGGATTAATACTTGCGTATACCATTGGCAAGATGACATTTTCTAATGCTGTCAGTTGGGGTAATAAGTGGAATTGCTGGAACACAAACCCCAGTTTGATATTGCGGATTTTTGCTAACTCTGCATCGTCCATTTGTGCCACATCAACGTTATCTAAGTAATACTGACCAGCAGTAGGACGATCTAAACAGCCGATAATATTCATGGCCGTGGATTTGCCAGAACCAGAAGGCCCCATAATGGAACAATATTCCCCCTCATATATAGTCAAATTCACATCATTGAGGGCTTTGACTTCGGTTTCACCACTGCCGTAGATTTTAAATATATTCTCCAAGCGAATAATTGTTGATTGCGGTGCAGGATTGGGAACGAGAGAATCCGTAATTGTGATAGTTTTTGCCATAAGAATTTATTTATGAGTTGACTGCTTATCTCTAGGATAGTCTTTGCGTTTCGTAATCAGCCAACCCAAACCGATGAAAAATAATGTTGCTAGAAAACTGAAAATTACAGTTGCATAAATGGGATGGGGTGGATTTTGGGGTGAGATAATGGCTAGGGGGTTATAATTTTCATCAATATATTGGGTGAGAATACCCGAAACAATTGCACCACCACCAAAGCCGATACCTAGTATTTGAATGGTGTTTTCTAAAGAGCGATCGCTTTCGGCTTGTTGTGTTTCTACTATACCTCGGATAGTATCAACTAACTGCCCAAATAATTCTTGACCAGGAACCAGATAATTAATATGTATTTGTATTTGTTCCTGCCATTTTTCACATTCTTTGTTTAAAAAATCTTGCCAGGATGGGGGAATATCACCATTACTAATATTTTTAATGTTATCTAGGTAAATTCTGTAATTAGTAATGTTAGTAGTAATTGCTGTATGGTGCATTTGTAAATCTTGTACACATCTAGTATAATCAAAGTTCTTTATCGGGATTTTTGCCATTAGGTTTTTAAAATCAGATAATTCTGCCTGATTTGTGGAAATTAGGTTATTAAATTTTTGTATTTTAGTTTCTAAATCGCTGTAAATTTCTCTAGCTTCTCGGTAGCGTTCACGAGCTGGTTGATAAATGTACAGTATTTTATGATAGCTCCAAAATAATTTTAGTAACCAGTCATAAGTCTTATTTGAAAGTGCTACTGTTGGTGATTGGTTATGATTAATAACTATTAAAACATGACAGTGTTTAGCAGGTTCATCTGGGTAATTGGGGTCAAGTGCTTGGTATTCAAATAATAAACTACCAAAAAGTTCACCTTTATTTTTTTGTTCCGGATTTAAATTTGTGTTAGCTACTAAAGCTATGGCAAGTTTTTCAGCTAAAATATCACAATTTTCACTGGGATCTACTTCTCCGTAAATCCATAATGTTTGTCCTAAAGATGCTTGAATATTAGCAGGTAACAAAGACTTGGGCTGAAAATGTTGCAGTTGGGGAATATCTATTTCGATATTTGGTGATTCTGGAACTAAAGTTAAATCAACTGCGTAGGTATCGTTAAGTAAGAATGGCTGAAGATTAGCATTAATTTTAAAACCGTCTGATGTAGGTAAACTACCTAAATTTATAATTCCATTATCAGTAAGCCATTCGGTTTTTCTACCTATTTCACGGTTGGGTGTGTATTTATTATTTTGATAAGAAATTAATTTTGAGGTAAGGATTCAGGTCTAGATTTGAGGAATTCTAGATTTGAGGAATTAAAGAAGGAGTCTGCACATTAGGGTGAACCATTGCTTTGATAGCTTGGTCAAAAAAGTCAATAACAGAACTTCCTTGACGA
>JADEXK010000025.1 GCA_015207155.1 Nostocales cyanobacterium LEGE 11386
TGTCATTGACGGAGTTCAAAATAGAGGAGAAAAGGGAAACTACAGTACGCAACGTGTAAGATTTAACTCTTATTCTTCTGCTTAATTGTTTGTTACATACTTATAAATTTTCTCCACGGCTTACTTAGTCCAAGTTTCAGCATAGCCCTACTGACATGGCCGCGCGCAAGCGATCGCGCCATGCACCGCAAAAGTCAAGATGGTGCGTTATGATGTAACATCTAACGCACGCCACTACAACTATTAGATAATTGATTTTTTGGTATGTCGCCAAGCTACCTCTAGCCAAGAAGAGTCATGGATCAAAAGTAAGCCAGTCAATAATCAAAACCTACCTGAATGGGTATGTTTTCATTCTTCTATATCTTCATCTTCGGTCATGCCGGGATTGATGAGTGTAATATCATACTCGCTGGCATCCGTTTGTCCAGATCGCTGAGTATTTTTTAATAGATAATAGATAGCACGTACCTGAGGGCCAAAAACGATCTCATCTTCATTTTTCAGATCGTGAGCTGGCATCTTGCGCCCGTTAATCATCAAACCGTTGGCACTAGACTTTCCTTTCGCATCACCATCTACAATCCGGTAATAATAGCTTTGACTGTTATGCTCTCGTGGCAATCTCACTAATGTGGCATGGCGACGCGAGACAAACTGAGACACCAAGCGGATATTGCACTCGCGGTCTCTGCCAAGGGAGTAAACGGGGTGTTCCAGAGAAAATTCTTTGCGACCTTGATCGTCTTCAAGTATTAGGAGATGACTTTCATGAGTTTCAGTTGCCATTGATACATCGTTGCTACAATCGCTAGAAGTGTGATTAATCAAGATTTGTTTAGTATCGTTTCCTGCCATTCTCGCGCACTACAGTCTGTGATGATGAATTTGAGAAAAAATAAAATTGCGTATTTACTGGTAAGAGTAGAACATAGCTGTTCTACTCCGTGATTACCGTGGCTCCACCAGGAGTCTCAATAGCCTTTGTGAAGATGGGTAACACCTAACTATCGATTTAGTTTAACCTGAGATGGCAATGTCTCCCATGGGAGTTTTTACAAACGATGAGCTAACCGCCGCAATAAAATTGAGTTAGTGACAACACTAACAGAACTAAAAGCCATTAATGCAGCAGCCCCAGATGGGCTAAGGACAAAACCTAAGCTGGGGAACAAAACACCTGCTGCTAAAGGAATGCCGATTATATTGTATGCAAAAGCCCAAAATAAATTTTGGCGAATTTTGTTGAAGGTGGCCCGACTCAGTTGAATTGATGCCACCACGTCATTTAAGCGATCGCGCATCAAAACAATTTCGGCTGTTTCCATTGCTACATCTGTCCCGGAATATAAAGCAATGCCGACATCTGCCTGTGATAAAGCTGGAGCATCATTGATGCCATCCCCAACCATTGCCACAACTTTTCTGAGTGCTGAGTGCTGAGTGCTGAGAAGCCAGTGCGTTGGGCGGCTTTGCCGACTTGTAGCATCTGGCGTTGCTGAGTAAGGAATTCTGCTATCTCCCGTGTCCCGTTGTCCCGTTGTCCCCTCCATTTGGAGAGATTTGATCACATCGGCTTTTTTTGCTGGGAGAACACCTGCGATCGCATCAGTGCTATCTAGTCCTAGTTGTTTAGCTATAGCACTAGCTGCTTCTAATCTATCGCCACTGAGCAGCATGACTCGTAAACCCATTTGACGTAACTTGTCCACTGTGGCTTGAGCATCAGGTCTGAGGGTATCTTGCACAGCAATTAGTCCGGCTAAAGTTCCCCCAACTGCCACGCCAACAACTGTTTTACCTTCTACTGCTAATTTCTGAGCTACTTGTTGTGCGGCTTCACTTAAAGCAATGCCATGTCTACTCAACCAATCCCAATTCCCCAACAACACAGATGTTCCCTCGATGATCGCAGATACACCAAGTCCGGGTTCCGTGTGAAAGTCCACAGCATCAGGAATAGATAGCTGTTGCTCTTTAGCTGCTTGCTGAATTGCTTTGGCTAGGGGATGGTAAGTGCCGCTTTCTACGGCTGCTGCAAGTTGGAGTAGGGAGTAGGGTTCGCCATTACCTAATTCTGCAATCGTTAAACAATCGGTAACTGTGGGATTACCTGTAGTGAGTGTGCCTGTTTTATCAAATACAACTGTGTCTAGCTGGTGTACTCTCTCCAATACGTCACCACCTTTGATCAACAGACCACGTTCTGCGCCTATGCCAGTTCCTACGAGAATTGCGGTTGGTGTGGCCAATCCCAACGCACAAGGACAAGCGACAACCATAACTGCGATCGCTAGTTTTAAGCTGGTAAGGAGTGGAGAGTGCTGAGTACTGAGTGCTGAGTGTTGTCCAGGTACAGAGTGGCTCATCATTTCCATGCCATGCTTGATGGCGACATCAGTCCAGAGATGAGTGCCAAAAAAGTACCAGAAAACGAATGTCAACACCGAGGCTGTCAACACACCGTAAGTAAAGTAACCGGCTACTGTATCGGCTAATTTTTGGACTGGGGCTTTCCGGGTTTGGGCTGTTTCTACTAAGGCAACGATGTGAGCCAAAGTTGTATCACTGCCGGTACGCGTTGCTTGGATGGCGATCGCACCTGATTGGTTGAGGGTACCTGCGGCTACCATATCTCCTGGTTGCTTAATTATTGGTACTGCTTCCCCAGTGAGCATTGACTCATTCACTGTTGTCTGGCCAAAGCGAACTTCACCATCAACGGGGATTTTATCTCCAGGCAGCACCTGCAACCATTCACCCACACGTACCTGTTCAGCAGGAATCTCGACAATATTTGACCCCAAGCCTAATTTTTCTGCATCTGGGTTGGGGATTAATCGTGCTACTTGTGGTTGCAGTGCTAGTAATTCTCTAAATGCGACTGCGGCTCGACCTCTGGCTTGTTGCTCTAAAGTTCTACCCAGGATGATAAAACCCAGCATCATCACTGGTTCGTCAAAGAAACACTCCCAACCCATTTGGGGAAACAGTAGCGCGACTAAACTTGCAGTGTAGGCTGTCAGCGCTCCCAATCCTACTAAGGTATTCATGTTAGGGGCATTTCGCCACCAACCCCGCCAGCCATCGACTACAATCGGGCGACCGGGAATTAAGAGTGTCACTGTTGCTAGTCCACAATGAAACCAAATGTTGTTCAACACTGGGAACACAGGCCCACCAATGCTGCCAAAATGTCCAATTCCTGACAGCAACAACAGCACCCCAGCAATGATTAACTGCTGGAGTGAAGAACGCATTTCTTGGCGTTGGCGTTCTCCTGGATCTGTCAGATGAGATTCACCAGTTAGTTGATTGTTAGCTTTGCGGGGCTGAGTTGGGAATCCAGCTGTTGTCAATCGCTTTGCCAGTGCATCTGGATCTACCGCACCAGTTTCCGACTCTACGACTGCTACCTCTGTAGCCAGATTCACACAGGCACTCTTGACTCCTGGATGTTGAGTTAGCTGTCGCTCTACAGCGCTTACACATCCAGCACATTTCATGCCCCCAACATCGAGGATAATTTTCTCTGAGGTAGGAGTTGGTTCTGGAGTAAGCTTGGTTTTCGGGGCAAGTTGCATGACAAGTGTTAGATTCGCTATGAAATTTCAACGCCTCTCTCAAAGCGTCTCTAATTCGAGCGTAGGCGAAATTCGGAATTATGACTGAATGTCATAGTATTAACTTTATTAAATTATGGCACTTTGCTGAATCTCAACTTTGGTTCCAGCGTAGGTAAGTCATGTAAATCACAGATCCCAACTGGATTGGCATGATGGCAATTAGGCTTTTCAAAAAATAATTCATGTCTAAACTAGACATAACGCTGAAGTAGCCCATACCCACCAGCAGTAACATCGCCCAGGTGAAATATTTACGTTTGATGTTTAGCATATTAGTTGAAATAAATTACAAGTATGCACCCAGGATTTATAGCCGAAAATCAGAAGTTTTAGAACCAGCCTTGCTTATTCACAAGGTAAGTATCTACAAATTCTTCTGGGGACTTGTTCAGGTAAATCATGCCTTCAATCAAACCTACAAGCTGCATGATTAACAAACTCACACCGTAGGTAAAGGAACCTCCAATTAAGGATATAACCAGCATGATAAAGCCTTCTGGGGCATATCCTAGAATAAACTTATGAACACCAAACCCTCCGAAAATAATCCCACAATAACCAGCTAAAAGCTGTTTAGTAGGTTGACTAGGATTGAGATTTGCCATATGATTGCTGCTCCGGGAAAGGTGAGTATAAAATTAAGATTTTAATTTTAAAAAAACTAGAAAATATATTTAATTGGTAAATATATGTTTAATTTTTTGTAAGTAACATTACGCATTTATCATTAATCGGCAAAGTTCGTGTGCCAATAGTTGAAATGGAACACTGACAACATTGCCTGAAAATATTGTTCTATTCGCTAATTGTTAGTTACTTTGAATACAAGACTCTGGGTAGTACTTGTACAGGTTTTCAACCAAGGATTTCTCTAGTATCAAAATTGCTGTACCATATTTATCTTTCTCCAAGTCCATTAGTTTTAATTCCGGATTTGGAGAAAGTTAGATACTAATGAGCAGGATACTTTGTAATTGCAGTACCTGTATTAGTCGTAAAAGGCATTTTCCTATCAACCAGGAAACAACCTTGTTACGACTTTAGTTGACCGCAGTAATTTATCAGCCGGCGTTGGTTACTGCTTACCATTCCTATAAGTAAATCGATGTTTGCAATCCCATAATTTTGACCGCAAACAGCCGAGGAAAGCAATCAACATCTCAACAATGGCTGAATTAATCTAGATAATACAAAGTATTTATCTAACTATTTTGTAATCTACTTAACAATATTGCGGGAATTATATTTGCTATTAGCATATTTGCGCTTAGAGTAGCATTTATGCTTATTAATAAGCATTAATAAATTAGCATTATATATGCAGATAAAAGCAAATATTCTTCTGATTTACAACCGTGTTGACTTGTTTTATTAATTACCACTACCCAAGAGAAATAGACTCAGTAGAGTACCGCTATTCCAAAGACTATGCAGAAGCATAGGAGCTAAGAGGTTACGCGATCGCGTGTAAACAATGCCTAAAACAATTCCCAAGGCTGTTAAGGGCAGAATTTCCGATAAGCTCAGGTGAGCGATCGCAAACAACAAACTACTCAAAATAATTGCTCCCCACACAGGTACGTAACGAGTCAGGGAGGGCAATAAAAAACCCCGAAATAGCAGTTCTTCAAAAATTGGGGCGGCGATCGCTGCTGTAAAGAAAAACATGCCAAGTGCCACAGTGTCTTGACTTTCCAGCGCCAATTGCAATAAGGGATTACTGCCACCCTGTCCTTGCCATAGCTGTTGATTAATCAACGACACCACCACCACTATCGGTAAAGCAGTACAATAGCCCCCCAATCCCCATAACAACCATCTATCTTGCAAACGAAAGCGAAACCAGTTTTCTGGTAGCGGAAAAAAGCGCTTGATAGATAAATAAAGCACCAACAATGCACCCGATGCCACCATTAGGTAACTAACCAAAACGGAGAAAGCTTGTAGTCGGACATTCACAATTGGTCGGGGGATGGGAAGTAACAACAGCAAAAAGGGCACAAAGATTTGTCCCATAAAGAAAAAGCCGACAACAAAAACCTGTAAAATTGTCTCCACATCCCAAGGTGTTGACCAAGGTAAATCAGCATTTTGAGCTAATAAAGCAGCTTTCCCCTTGAGTAGACGCTGGGCAATTAAAAAAACCAGGACAATGATTCCCAGCAACGCTGCCACAGTAGGAATAGTGCCAATCAAAGCTAATTTGACTACAGCTTGGATAGCAGCTTCTTGTTGTGCCGCTTTAACTGTTGATAGGGCTTCTTGGCGTTGCTGGAGTTTATATAGTTGCACTAAAGAAGTAGAGCGAAACCAACCATCTAAATTTTGTTGAATCAGCTGTTGGGCATTAGGTAGCAACCGGGGGGGATCACTCCACATTCCACTTAACACAGCAGCCGTTTCCCGAAATTCCGGATTAATCTCTGGAGTCTGCTGTAATTCGCTCCAAGTTTTGACGGCTGTATCCGTTTTTCCTTGCTTTGCTTGTAAAATACCTAGTCGCAAGTCTAATTCAGCCAGTAACTTTTGTAGTTGCTTGAGGGACTTCTGTAACTGTTGCTGCTGTTGACCAGAAGTATTAGTTTCCAGAGGAGTGTTAGGTAGAGGTTTAGGGGGTACAGGAATAGTTTCCGATTGAGCAAGTTGCTTTTGAGCTTTGTCCAAGTTAGTTTTAACTAATTTACGCGCTTCTTGATACTGCTTTATCGCACTTTCTAAAGGTTGTTCACCCAGTATCGCTGCCTGAATCGCCTGTAAATTCTCGTCATCACTATCTTCTGGTTGCCAAGCTTGGGCTTGCAGAGCAATATTGGTTTGGTATAGTTCCAAGCGACTTTGGAACTGAGGTTGCTGCCAACTACCAAATAAAGACGAAACTGATAACAGGACTGCTATCGGCGTCAGCACAAAAAATAAAACTAACCGCTTAATTGACATCTATCCCCCTTTAACGAGCCACAGGGAAACATGTCCCCCTTGGAAATTATCGCAAGAAAAAGCCGGAGGTTGATAGATATGATCAATATTATGAATCTGCGTTAGCTGCTGGCGATCGCACCTAGGCTGAAGGCTGATAAATTAAATCTTGTGGGATCAGGCGATCGCCAATTGCCGCTCCAATTTCACTGATACAATAAAAAAGCCATATCTCACTGATATGAAATACCTGGTGCTGACCCCAAAATCCCGATTTTCATGAGTAGCGATATCCAACTCAGCCTCTTCAATAACTCAAACTCGAACCAACGAGATTTGATTCCTACAGATGCCAAAATTGCCATTACACCTGGAACTTACTCCAACATGACCGAGTTGGCACAGGATTGCAACCGATGCCACCGTTGCGGTTTGGGAGACAATCGTACCCATGCTGTAGTTGGACGCGGTAACCTCCAAGCACCAATTATGGTTGTCGGAGAAGCACCAGGTCAAACCGAAGACGAAACAGGCTTACCATTTGTGGGTAGGTCAGGGCAATTGCTAGAAAAAATCTTAGCATCTGTAAAACTGAGTACTGAAAACGATGTATATATCGCCAACATTAATAAGTGCCGTCCAGAAAATAACCGCGCGCCTACACCTAGCGAAATGACTGCTTGCACACCATATTTATTAGAGCAAATTCGCTTAGTTGACCCCAAAATTATTTTATTAACAGGTGCGACTGCGGTTAAAGGTCTAACTGGTGATAAACGGGGTATTACTAAAATTCGTGGTCAGTGGATAGAGTGGGAAGGGCGTTTGTGTATGCCAATTTTTCATCCCTCTTACTTACTGCGTAACCCTTCTAAAGAACAAGGTTCGCCTAAATGGTTGATGTGGCAAGATATTCAAGCAGTGCGTGCCAAGCTTGATGAAATCAGGAATTTACAAAGTTCCTAGTCATCACAAATGAGTTAGGAGAAATGGACATCCTCCCCGCACTAAAGTAACAATATTTTCATAATGGAAGTTTGGATTAGCAGTGCCTAATCTAAGTAACCCACTACGTAAATATACATGAATTTTCTTTGTAAGCAAATAGACAGTAGTAATTAGTGCCAAAAAATTCAATATGGTGCGTTGCAGGCACGACAACGCACCCTACAAAAAAGCTCGCTTAACTAAGTTGCTGATTCTGGGGATGATTCGGATCTTTTGGGCTGGGAGATATAATCAGTGCTTTCTTGAGGCAAAAATAAATTTAAAACCTCTGGCTTAAGTAACGGAAAGGCGATCGCATCCCGAATACTGGCACAATCAGTCAATAACATCACCAATCGATCAATCCCAATCCCTAAGCCGCCTGTAGGTGGCATTCCATATTCCAAGGCTGTGAGAAAGTCTTCATCGACACCTTGGGCTTCCAAATCACCGGCCGCTTTGCGCGCGGCTTGGGCTTCTAAACGTTCTCTTTGATCGATGGGATCTGTAAGTTCTGAGAAGCTGTTGGCAGTCTCTCGCCCCACTATAAATAACTCAAATCGCTCTACCAAACCAGGCTGAGAACGATGAGGTTTAGCTAGGGGTGAAATTTCTACTGGATAATCAATGACAAAGGTAGGTTGAATTAAGTTCTCTTCTACTTTTTGTTCAAAGGCTTCATTCAATAATTTGCCAATTGATGGCACGTCTTCTATACCGTGAAGTCCAGCATTTTTACTGGCTACTTTCGCTGCTTCTAATGTTGGGAAAGCATGGAAATCTAAGCCTGTATATTCTTTAACTAAATCGTGCATTGTTACCCGCCGCCAAGGTGGTGATAAATCTATAGATTCACCTTGGTAGGTAATTTGTAGTGTGCCGAGTACTTCTTGGGCCACAGTGGTAATAATTCCCTCTGTTAGCGCCATCATGTCGTTGTAGTCAGCGTAGGCTTGGTAAACTTCAATTGAGGTAAATTCTGGATTATGCCGTGTGGAAACACCCTCATTGCGGAAAATCCGCCCCAATTCAAACACTTTTTCAAAACCACCCACAATCAACCGCTTGAGATGGAGTTCTGTCGCAATTCGTAGATACAACTCCATTTCTAAGGTGTTGTGATAAGTCACAAACGGACGCGCGTCTGCACCGCCTGCCTCACTTTGCAAAACAGGCGTTTCAATTTCCAGAAAATCCCGTTCTTCTAAATAGCGACGAATGCCGGCAGTAATTTGGGCGCGACGGCGGAAAGTTTGCCGCACTTCAGGATTGACAATCAAGTCAACGTAGCGTTGACGATAGCGTTTAGCAACATCCGTCAACCCATGCCATTTGTCGGGTAGGGGCAACAGAGATTTTGTGAGGATGCTGTATTGTTTGACGTAGACAGATAACTCGCCCTTTTCAGTCCGTTTAATAGTGCCTTTGGCTCCCAGAATATCACCTGCATCTGTAAGTTGCTTGAGGTGATTGAAGGCATCAGCATCAATATCTGCCATGCCTTCTTGGATGCGATTTTTCTCTAGATAAAGTTGAATAGTGCCAGTTTCATCTTGCAGAGTGAAGAAAGCTAACTTACCGAAAACCCGACGCGCCATAATGCGTCCAGCAATGGCAACATCTAAATCAACTTCTTCCCCACTGGGTAAATCGGCAAACTTTGCTTGTAATTGGGCTGTGTGATGGGTAGACTCCCAACGATAAGCATAGGGGTTAGATCCTAGCTGCTTGAGTTGGTTGACTTTTTCCAGCCTAGCGGCACGGATATCTTCTTCCGACATGGTAACGAACTAAGTAGGGCAAGATTCATTATAGATGCTGGAAAAGTTGACAGTGCGATCGCTTGTTTGAAAGTGCTGAGTGCGCTTGCCCTGAGTAGTTAATTCTTGGGACTCTAGCCTTTATTTCATTTTTCCAATTCATGATGGCTACTCACTCTTGTCTTAGTTGTAGCGAATGCCGAGACGAAATGGCCTGCATTTTCAAATTAGTAAATTGCACGATCGCCTTAATTAAGTTTTGTTGTTCTGGTTGCAAATTTAGTTTTTCTAGTGCTTGATTGATATCATTGCCAGAACGCAGGCTATGAGCCAGTTGATGACGCTGGGATGAATTCAATACTGCCCCGATTTCTCGATTTCTTCTCTGACGCACAGCCTGGAGTTGTTGGTGCTGTTGCGGAGTTAGGTTAATTTCAGAAGATGAGGTATTGCTTACCTGGGCAAATAAGATACCAGAATTAGGATTGATTTGAACTGGTGCAGCCAAGGCAATTCCCGGCATGAAGATGAGCAGGGCCAGAATATTAGCGAATACAGACAGCCGTTTTCTAAGGTGAATTGCCATATGGAAAAATGCTTGCATCAAATTTAACTCATGTTTCATGGGTAGCAGTCCACCCAGAAAGTATTATCCAATGTGAGTGAATCTCAAAACATAAATTATGCTACAGCCTGTGACGGTTGATAAGATGCTTACCTTACAAAAATTCTGAGTGTGGGATGATATCAAAAAATTAATGTGATTTTTTTGACAAATTTACTCAGCACTCTTCATCCCCAGGCTAACAGCTTGGGGATAAAAGCATTTGTGTAACTATATGACTTTGAGAATTTCGGCTACTCAGACCTTTTCATTTTGTTAATTTCTTGTTGTAATTCTGCAATTTGGCGGCGCAAATTTTCCACTTCTTGTTCGGAAGGTTCTGCTGCTACATTTACTGCACCGGATGCGGGCGATCGCTGATAATTGCCTCGGCGAATTTGCTGGTATTGTTCTGATGCTGCCCACTCTTGTAAGTAGCGTAACCGTTCCACAGGGAAAGGATGGGTGAGCATCATATCTTGCGAGCCATTGTAAATCAAGAATTTATAAATTTGATTCAGTCCATCCTCATCCAGTGACTGATAATTTTCTGACTGTTTAATAAACTCCTGTAAACTACATTCATTGGCATATTTGATACTCCCGCCAGAGACTTTCATCATGGATGACATCACAGGGTTTAAGTCATCCATCACTAACAATGCGGCCCGATCTGCTGTTAACTCGGCTTTCCGTCGCCATTCAAAAAAGGCATAAATCAAGGCTTGAGTCACAAAATTGCCAATACCAAAGGTTAATTCCCCCAAGGCAGAAGCAGCACTCATCGCCCACATCGCCATTTGAATTAAAATAGTATGACCACACTTAATATGCCCCAGTTCATGGGCTAACACCGCCCGAATCTCAGCTTCGTTGAGTAAGTCTAGTATCCCTGTATTTATGACTATGTAAGGATTCTCCTGCCCCAGGGCATAACTATTGGCTTGGGGATTTTGCAAGACAAACAGTGCAGGTTCTGGGTAAATGTCCAAATCCCGCACACATTCGCGGAACATCTGGTAAATAGTGGAATATTGCCGCGGCCCTACTTGGATGGTGTTGCCCATTAGATAGACTAACTGAGGGCGTTCGTAGACAAATTCCACAAATTTACGAGCTATTAAATCAAATCCCGGTAAATTTCGTAAAGCTTCCTCGGCTTGGCGATCCAGTGGATGCCTGAAGGCTTCGCTGGAAATTCCTGTGTAAGTTGGCATAATTCAGGGTGTAGGTCAGTGGACAGTGGACAGTGGACAGTTATCAGTCTCGTAACTGGTAACTGATGGCTGATAACTGAATAATAGAAATGGGGCTATTGGAGTTTAGAAGTCACTTTGTTATGGGATTGAAAGCTTGTGATTGAGGCTGAAGTTCATTTGTCACTACATAACTTCCTGCGATCGCAGGCGGGGTTCCCCTCCTGGCCGCATCATTTAACAATGGCACGGTTGGTGGCACGCGCCTTGCGTTTAGGACGTAGCGCCTTAATTCAAGTAGGGGCGGTTTGTGGCTATCAAGGTCGGTATCGCACTAGTTTTGTGGCATCTGCCTTGATGTGGCATGGCCCTGTGATGATTGTCGCCCCAGAAGCAGTACAACAACGTCTGTTAAGGGTGGAAATTCCCCGCCTCCAGCAGTGGCTACAAGTCAACAAACCAATCAGGACGGGTGACGCTTGGCCTGGATCTGAGTTCCCAGGATTACTTTTAACTTCCCCTGAGGCTTGGTTACAAGGGCAAATCACATCTTCTGCTCATTTTCCCCCAGGCATTCCCACAATTATTGATGGAGTCGATGATCTAGAAGATTGGGTACGTCATCAACTCACCCAAGATATTCAACCCCATGACTGGGATCAACTCATGCTGGCTTGTCCCTACCAAGCTGAGGTAATTCGTTCTGTACGGGCGCAATTAACACACGAACTATTTCAGCATCCGGCTAATCCCTATGAATGCTATCTGATTTCCCCATCAGAAGCCGAGATTTTAAGTCAACTTTATTTAGAATTACAGTCAGTAACAGCACTCCCAGAACCCTGGAAACGTTTTTGGCAACAATTTTCCAGTCTTGATGATATCTCTCCCCCTCCTCTCTTCTGGGTAACTATTGCCCGTCGTCAAGGGTTATTTTCTTTACATTACGCTCCCATTGAATTAAAAAACATCCTCGCACCTATTTGGCAGAGACAGCCAGTGGTATTAATTGGCAGTGCTTTAGAACCGGAAACCGAAGCGCCATTGTTCCGTCAGCGTCTGGGTTTAGATGATGTAACTTGTTTGAAGTTTTCTTCTGATAGCCAAGGTTCAGCAATTCAGCTATATGTACCCCATAAGTTGCCATTACCCAACACCCCAGAATTTCAACCAGCATTTATTCACAAAGTCCGGACATTGCTTTGTCTGAGTGCTACAGCCCCAGGATTGACGGTTGTATTAGTGGGTGATGTACCACTCAAGGCTCAAGTAGGAGCTATTCTGGCATCAGAGTTTGGTTCGCGGGTACAGGTGGAAAAAACTTGTTTGGATGAAAATGGCATTTTAATCAGTGGTTGGGAATTTTGGCGATCGCATCAAACGGTTTTACCAGCGCCACATTTGTTAATTATTGCCACTTTGCCCTTACCATCTTTGGAAAATCCCTTGGTGGCTGGTAGAGTCGCTCACTACAAGCGATCGCATCAAGATTGGTTCCGGTTATTTTTGTTGCCAGCCGCCTTAAATGAATTGCAACGAGCGATCGCACCAGTAAGAGAAAGTCAAGGTATTGTCGCTTTGCTTGATAGTCGTGTGGTTAACCGCAGCTATGGCGCTCAAGTTCTAGCTGTCCTCAGTCCTCTGGCGCGGATTAACTATCTTGATCCGAGTTTATTTGCTCATGGCGATGAAGGAAATTCTGCCTAGTGGTAGTTGGCAAAATCTAGTATTTACGTTTTGTCAACCACCAGGCGATCGGCTGACAACAAACGCTATTATCAGCTTATTCGGAGACTCTATATTTTCTGAAACAGCCATATTTGATAACTTGTACTCCTCTGATGCAAGCATGTTGACTGCCAAGATTAATTGAGAACTTTAAGTTAAATTTTGAATTGCTGATTATGGGTGAAGCAAAGCGTCGTAAAACTACACTTGGAGAAAACTACGGTCAAGAGACTCGGATCTTGCCTTGGGTTCCCATTACCAAAACCCAGGCCGAACTATTTGTCTCTTGGACTACTCGCGGTGCCTGGATAGGTATTGGCGTTATGGTTGTTGCATGGGTAACCATCCGTTTTATTGGCCCAGCTTTCGGTTGGTGGCAAGTAGTGTCTTAATAAGTAGGAAGGCATCAATCATTAAAGGTTTGTAGTAAGGACTTTAGTCCTCGAACAGGGCTAAAGCCCTGACTACGAAATTATTTTACGCTACTTCACATAGTTGGAGTTATTCCCGCCAACTTACTTATTTCCAGAGGTTTGTAAAAATTTCTATCCTATGTATGGACTGTTAGTCCAATACACCATAACCTAGGTTCCATTCTTAAGTGGATTTTGCACATCAAAAAACAAAGTAACTGTGAGCCAGCCCAATTCTTCTGGGTATGGATAAATTCTCGGAGATGGTGTATCCCTCCTCCAGTAAATAATTAATTGGTGATGTAAGAGTATATCCAGTCAGGATAAAAAAGCACGAAGCTGGAATATAATCCATAACATAACCTGGAAATAATTTTGTAGACTCTAAACCTAGCCTTGGTCAATTCAATATACACAACAGATAAATCACCTAATCTGTCTTTAGTATGTTCTTGATTGGGTTAAAAGCTATTGTTAATGATATTTAAGACATTAAATAATAGATCATTACTCAATTTAAAAATACTGGCTTGAGTTGGCAAAACCTTAAGATATCATAGGTTTTTCCAGTGTTTCGTAGTTTCTCTACTTAAATTGCTATTTATAACTCACGCTAGAGTGACAGCTTTTAAGTCTCAAATATTATTGGTCAACAGAGTTTTGTGAAATCAGCTCTTTTGACTTTTGGAGGATAAGTAAACCTGATGTTTTATATCAATCTAGGTTATAAATTTAAGCCACAAAAACAAGGATTCTGCACGAATTGGCTCTGGACAAATATAGACTCATGTAGCCGTTACCACAGTTATGGATCATCCCTAATAAATTTTTGGGGATTTTGGTTAACTTTTGCGATGTAACCTTAAGAAATTAGAGAATACTGGCGAAATGGCAACATGAGTATTCGGTGTTCAGTTATTCTCAGTATTGAGCCATAGATATTTAGGTGACGTATTTGGCATCGTGAACACAATACTTAACATCTACCCATGCACAGCCAAGACCCCCGAACCCCAAACCTCAAGTTATCTGCCAACATTTATACTTCTAGGAGGACTTGACTGGATGTACCCAACACTTGGGCGGCCCTAAAACATCACCAGATAACACATAGGCTTACTACCTGATCAGGTATATAAAAAATACTGAAGTGGTGTCAAAGCCTTTGCCTACATAGAGATTAGCAGGATATGTCCAGTAAAAATGCGATCCGTACCTTTTCTGTTGTTGACTGCTACTAAATTTGCGTTACTCTTAAAGCGGATCGTTTCAGCTAGGCACTAAATCGGACAGAACTATCTAAAGAAAAGATTAAATTTATCAAATCTGTCTGAGCTATTGAACTTGCAAATTGAATAGTTTGATACGGCAAGCTGAATCTTTATCTACTACCCTAAGCAAGGTAGTCAATTAACGACTTCATCAGCGTCTGGGAATTGTAATGGATAGTTTACAATACCAGAAGGTGTAAAAATCTAAAGAAAATATAAAACAGACTAAAATGACTGTGGTGTCTGGAGGACAAACGTGTTTCTAAGACTAGCGCATCAACACCGACAATTCGTCCAAGACTTGGTAATGAATCTACAAGCCTTGGCAATTGTACTCGAACGGCGCGGATATCCTGCGTCGTGTTATACCTGCGGCGACCAGATGAATAGTGCTTCGTTTATGGTTAGCTTGGGCGACAATCACCTGATTCGGTTCTTGGTATCAGACTACGGAATTACTTGGACGGAAATGCGGGATGACCGCGAATTAATGAAGTTAGAGGGTGCAGAGGCAATTAATCAGTTGCAGGAACTAGCTAATCTTGTTAAACAAGCTACACCAGCTAGTTCAGGTAATAAAGCCTTGGCTAAGAAGTGAGAAGGATTCCTGTATCTGATGGGGTACTTTCAAAAAGGGTCTACTAGTAGACTTCGTATTGGTAATAGGTAATTGTAGCTTAGTCTACGATTCCCATTACCTATTCACCTTTACGGTTACATCCTGTCCATTTGAAGACTCATCGTGTAGGTTGACGGCGGTAATTTTGCATAATTAGCATGTTCCAAGCTTGATATTATATCTGAGCGATAGTCAAACAATTTGAGATTTTGGATGAGAGAAAAATCTCAAAATTGGTACAGTCATTACAATCCATTGCCAATCAAAATAAAGGATGCCCAATAGTAGGGGTGATTTAGGCTACCATTGACTGCTGGGAGATTGTCATCTTTGGGCTGCAAGTCTTTGGTAATCAAATCAATTTGTGCTTGTCTCAAGGCTTCGGCTTTTGTGAAATTTTCTGATGACAGAGTGGCATAAAAGGCGTTCATGAGTACTTGAGTACCACCATCATCTACAGCCCATAAAGAACCAATGGCTGCTTTAGCACCGGTTTTCTGCATCTGATAGCCAAAACCTAAAATTTCTTCACCGTTACCCAATTTGCCTCCCACACTGGTTTCACAAGCACTCAACACCACTAGATCCACATGAGGGAGTGACCAAGTGGCGACATCTCTAAGGTTAACGCGATCGCCATTGCCAAATAGTATAAATGAATCTTCTGGTTTACCCGCCACAAAAGCCGCATGAGTCGCTAAATGGACAATCGTATAATCATCCATCTGCGGTACAGTAACTTGAGGACTAAAGGCATCGTTAAAAAGTTTTTTGGTTTGAGGAACGATCGCTGCTAAGTTTTCCACTTCTCGAGCTGCAAATGGCAAGCCAGATAAGGCAATTTGCCGATTACCCAATGCGACTTCATAAGTACCTTTAGTAAATGCACCAGCTAAAACTCGTAAAGTAGATGCCCGTGGGGTGTTCAAATTACTTAAGCTAGCAGCAGTGATATGATTGACACTGAAGCGCTCCACTAACCATTTACCGTCATATAAGGCTGTGAGAGGAATGTAGCGTAATTGACCATCTGGTGCATAAATGAGAGTTTGTGTACCCGCTTGTTTCAGGTCATTTTCTAGGGGTTTGATCAGCCATTCATACAACTGGCTAGCAGGTTGTTTAATATTGCGACTGGGATTGATTAAAGCTGCACGAAAGGTAGAAATAGTCTGCTTGAGGTTTTCTTGCTTGAGTGCAACTGTGCGGTGAATTGGCACAGACTCAGGAGTTACCAAGACTAATTCCAAACTATCTTCTAGAACTAGTGGATAAAGTAGAGCAGATTTTTGCGGTAACCGTGCTAAATTATCGCGAATTTCGTTAATACTCTCCAAATCCAAATTTTGCCGCCTTGCAGTTTGACTAAGTTGGTCTAATTGTGCCCTGACTGGGGGACTATTGATAAATTCATTAAATCCTTCTAAGATTTGCTGCTGATTCGTCACCAGTTGCTGAATGCGTTGTTTTTGTTGTGGCGATCGCTTTTGCACAGGAATCTTACGTAATATTTTCAGTTCTTTACCCAGTGCAATAGCATTCTCTAAAGTTGTATCTAATTTTTGTTTAATTGGTTTTTCTGTTGACGCTAGCTTAATGCCTTTGACAGTGCGTTGATTACCAGCTACATTCTGGAGATACTCCTCTAGTTCTTCAACTTTGAGTAAATCCATCGTTCGTAGTCCCTCTGTAACACGTTGCTGCTGGAGCAAGTTTTTAGCTAAGGTACGATATGTCTGGCTAACAGTTATGCTGTAGGCATCGGGTTGGTGTACAGAAAGCTCGGATGGATTTAAGCGAGCTTGCTCACGATTATTCACGCAAAGTTTGTAGAAGAAAATTGCTAACTTTGGTTGGTTTTGCACCTCAAACAAGTAACCTATATTACTGTAGGTCTTACCTAGGATGACGTGAGCTTGCCCAGGAATCTTTTCTTGTAGACTAAGTTCTTTGTTAATGGGTAAGGCTGCGAGATAAAAACTCAGTGCTTGCGAATACTGACCCTGATTCTGGTAAACTCTGCCAATATTGTTGAGAGTGACAGCTTCCCAGGAACTTTCGGCAAGTTCTGTGCTGATAGCTAGCGCTTGCTGTAATCTCTGCAATGCTTCCTCAAACCGACCTTGCTCAGATACGGCGATCGCTTCTGCATTCAGCCGCTCAATTTCTGATTTTTCATTTCTGTCGGGTAAAGACTGCGCTTTTTCACCGTAATTGTGTTTAAAATGAGTATTTGAATTTACCTGATTTTTTTCTAAATACGCTATTTTATTACCCAGGAAACTCAGTAAGGTAAAAGTAACAAAAATCAAAGTCTGAAGATAAAACTGCATGACAAAATACTCCCTGTATAGAGAGGTTTAGCGAACTCACATTAACAATAACTGTTGAGAATTTAAAATGTTCTATATTCTGTATTCTCTCTCTATGAAAAATTTATTTTATGAAAAGTACATTTTACAATACAAGTCTTTTTTGTATGATTCCAGATATGAAAAATTCATAGTTGCTGATAAATTTTGAATATGTCTGAAAAACAAACAAGCCCAGTACAGCTACCATCAACCAGTGCTATTGACATACCATCAAATCAGACCTTTGAAGGTTGGTTTGAATATCCTGTGCGAGTGCAACCCCATCATACTGACTATGCAGGTATTGCCTGGCATGGTACTTATCTAACTTGGATGGAAGAAGCACGGATAGAATGTTTACGATCAATAGGGATTGAATTTGCTGATTTAGTCATGTTAGGTTGTGATTTACCAGTTGTAGAACTTGCAGTCAGATATCATCGTTCAGTTCAGTTAGGTACGGCAGTAGTGGTAAAAACGCGCATGACTGAAGTGACTGGTGTTCGCATTAACTGGGACTATGCCATTGTCTCCACAGATGGACAACAATTGTATGTCACTGCCAAGGTGACATTAGTAGCATTAGATCGCGAAAGAGGCAAAATTATGCGTCAGTTACCTGCAAGTGTCAAAGATGCATTAGCAAAAGTTTCCGCATTACACAAAAATTGACGCCAGAATTCTGAAGGACAAAGGATGAAGTCTGAAACAACAAGTTAATTAATGCATACCTCATTGCTTATGAATGAAAAACCAATGATTTCATTCTTCATCCTGCTCACTTACCAGTACGTATTTGCGACACGGTTTGAGCAAACTGCATTATCTGATGCCAAATATCTTGTGGTGTAATGCCAAAACCAATATTTAATAAGATCAGAATCGCCGCAATAGTCAAGGCATTGCTCACAGTAGTTTTGAGTATCTTCCACAAAACTACGAATATTATCCAAGCAAGAAATAGGGTAGGAATCATACAATACCAATTCCTTTAGAATCACTCTTGTGTAAGAGAGGTTTTATTTAATCAAGGGATATTTTCATGCACTGAACAATTACGTTGCGAAAGCTCATTGACCCAAGTTACAATATATACTATAAAATGCTGGGTAAATTTTTTAAGTAATTGTTGCCATAACACAATACCACAAATTGACAAAACAATTTGTGCGTTAAGGAACTTTTTTCCACAGATGACTAAAAAGATTTTTATTTTTCCGTAGATATATAAAGATGAGAAATTTATCAAGCAATAAGAGTAATGAGGGTAGCGAAGTAAAATCACTATCCTCATTAGTATTTTTTGTGGTCTAGCTCCTTAGCTCACAGAAAAAATCCGCGCCGGAGGTGCTAAATTTTTAGTTACTGTTAAAACTTCTTGTCTTGCCCATTTATCTGCTGCCAAAATGTCATCTAAAGCTGGATTTGCACAGTTATCACTTTGATGGCGATCGCATACTAATTCGATACATCGGGGAATATCTAAAAATTGAATTTTCTCTTCTAAAAATAATGCCACAACTTGCTCATTAGCAGCATTTAAGACAGCAGGCATCGAACCTCCAGCCTTACCTGCTGCATAAGCCAACTGCATACAAGGATACTTCTGATGATCCGGTTCACGGAAGGTTAAATCACCAGCTTTGACTAAATCTAGTCTTTGCCAGTCAGTGTAGATGCGATCGGGCCAAGATAAAGCATAAAGTAGTGGTAGACGCATATCAGGCCAACCGAGTTGAGCTAAAACCGAGGTATCTTGCAACTCAATCAGCGAGTGAATAATACTTTGGGGATGTATAACAATTTCAATATCGTCATAATCTAACCCGAACAGGAAGTGAGCCTCAATCACCTCTAGTCCCTTGTTCATCAAAGTGGCAGAGTCAACTGTAATTTTACGCCCCATTGACCAGTTAGGATGCTTCAGGGCATCAGCAACTGTCACTTGTGCCAACTTTTCTACATCCCAATCCCGAAAAGCCCCACCAGAAGCAGTGAGCAAAATTCGCCGCAAGCCGCCTTTGGGTACACCTTGGAGACACTGAAATATTGCGGAATGTTCAGAATCAGCTGGTAGTAGTTTTACTCCGTGTTTTTCCACTAAAGGCAGAACTACAGGGCCTCCAGCGATCAGGGTTTCTTTGTTTGCTAAGGCAATATCTTTACCAGCTTCAATAGCTGCGATTGTGGGTAACAAACCAGCACAACCAACGATACCCGTGACTACAGTTTCCGCATCGCCATAGCGAGCGACTTCTATGACTCCGGCTTCGCCAGCCAGTAAAATAGGTTGGGGATCAAGGTCTTTGATAGCTTCTTGGAGTGCTGGCAATTTTTCTTCTGAGCAAATTGCTGCTATTTGCGGCCGAAACTGCCGAATCTGATCTGCTAACATCTCCACATTGTGCCCAGCGGCCAATCCCACAATCCGAAACTGATCTGGATACTGAGTAATAATATCTAAAGTCTGAGTACCGATTGAGCCAGTGGAACCAACAAGAGTAATAGCTTTCACGATTGCTTAAGGATTTACAGACAACTTCCACTATAAATTGCTGGGGACTCATTCATCACAGCGATCGCCATAATCAATACATTCTTTAGCCAGGAGACTGTAATTCACCAAAATAGTGCTGAGTGCTGAGTGCTGAGTAAAAAGTAAAATTAACTGCACTCAGCATATAGGGTTTGAAGCCCCTAAATTTATTTATGAAGCTAGGTAAAAACATTTTTTTCGAGACACGCAGTGCCAGAAAAAATGTGTCCTTGTTTCAATCCCCTAGTTTTAACTATGGGGTTGTACTCAGCACGGGCTATAAGCGCAGCTATGCCCGCAGGGCTTTACAGCACTTTCAACTCAGCACTACTGAATGAGAAGTATAGCCAAGAGATATCTAGTTGTAAAATAACTTAATTAAATTAAATTGCAAAATATATGTAATTATAAATACTATTAATTTAAATATATATGCTGAGAATAATGGTGATTAATCAAATATGAAGTTTCCCAGAAATAAATTATCCATCTTGTGGAGTGGGCATCCTCACACATCCCACAAGCAAATTTGAGATGTTTTTTATTTGGCAGTCCCTATGTCCAGTTTGTTACTAATCTTAATAGAAAAATAAATGTACAAAATGTTACTGACAAATGGCTGTAACACAGCCATAAGTAAGAGGATGCACAAAGGAGTTTGTTGAAATACTCAAGCTTATGGCGAAAGTTCAGATAGTAATAACGAATATTTTATGGAAAAGTGAGTTTTTCTTTCCTGTAGCTATGTGGTTTTGTAGTCGAATCTTTATCTGGACTGCCATGTTGCTGATTGCACCACATTTGCCATCACCAACAGACAATATGCCCAGATGGGGTTGGGAGTTGTTTGATGGCTGGGACAGCGTGCATTACCGGGCGATCGCTACTAGGGGTTATGAATTTGTTGATGATGGGAAACAACACAACATAGCTTTCTTTCCCTTATTTCCTTTAATTATTTGGTTTTTGCTGCGATTGGGACTGCCTTTTGAAATGGCAGGAATATTAGTCAATAACCTGGCCTTTTTAGGGGCGATTTATTGTTTGTACTTTTGGGTGAAGGAGCATTATGGCATCAGGGTAGCCCAGTGGGTTACGGCTGTGATGTCCTGGTGTCCAATGTCTATGTTTACATCAGTAATTTACACAGAAGGATTGTATTTGTTTTTGAGTACAGCCGCTTTGCGGGCTTTCGATCAACAGCAATACGGGTGGACTACTCTTTGGGGTGCAATGGCGACTGCAACACGTCCTACAGGAATAGCACTGATCCCCGCATTTGCGATCGCAGCTAGGAAAGAACGCAGACCACCCATTGCTTATATTGCGGGTTTAGCCACTGCTATGGGACTACTTGCATTTAGTTTGTATTGTGCGTTACGTTTTCACGATCCTTTAGCTTTTATCGCAGCACAACGGGGATGGCGACCATCCCTAGGGTTTGATTGGCAGGGTTGGTTAAATATGCTGATGCAAATTGCAGTTGGTAAGAAGAATTGGCAATACGGCAGTATTCAAGATCCTTGGCATCCTTTGTTGTTTAGCATAATTATTGGCAGTATTTCTTTTTTATGGTGCTTCCGTAAACATTTAGTTTTTGTGAAAGTAGCCTATAGTTTGTATGCTTTAGTTTTATGTTTTTTGGTATTAGCAAACCAACAATGGATTAATAACTTACTTAATGCGTTGATGGTTTTGGGTGGTGGTTACGTATTATGGCATTTACGTACCCAATTAACCCCAGTTACTGTGGTATATGGCTTTTGCGGTATTGGTTTACTCCTAGCCTCTGGAGGGACAATATCTTTAAGTCGTCTTGCTTATGGTATTGTGCCTCTAACTATAGCTATAGGAATGCTGCTATCTCGTTATCCTCGTCAGGGATATTTAATCCTGGGTTTGTTTGTAACATTACTTGCCAAAATAGCTGTAGGATTTGCCCAAGAACAATGGGTGGGTTAGAGAGGATATTGCCATCCCAATTTTGAGGATAATAATCTGATTGCAGCTTGGTAGGTGTTAGACCACAAAGACAATTAATTGTGTCTCTAAGGTAACCAGGATGCTGAGAAATTATGGTTTTTTAGTGATATGACAAAAAAATGGCATCAACTTCTTCCTCTCGGTTGGATGATTGGCATTAGCACCTTAATTTTATTCGCTGCCAGCAGCTTACGACATGCTTTATTTCAATCCAGCGCTCTTGACTTAGCCGTCTTCGATCAATGGGTGTATTTGATCAGTCAAGGACTACCACCGATTTCGTCGTTTTTCGGATTTCATGTACTGGGAGACCATGCTGCTTTTATCCTGTACCCGATCGCGCTACTTTACAAAATCTATCCTGACGTACATTGGCTGTTTGCCGTACAGGCGATCGCATTAGCAATAGGAGTTTTGCCAATATATGCCTTGAGTTTGCAAGCTGGCTTATCCATTGGTTATGCACGAGCAATTGCCCTTTCCTACCTGCTTTACCCTGCGTTATTCAATATCAACTTTTTTACTGACTTCCGACCAGAAGCGATCACAGTTCCAGCAATACTCTGGGCAATGTGGGCAGGAATTGCAGGCAAGACAAGACATTTGATTATAGCTATTCTTTTGGTTTTAAGTTGCAAGGATACTTTAAGTTTAACTGTTATTGCTTTCGGCATCTGGCTTTGGTTTATCCAGCATCGACGTATTTATGGAATCGGTTGTATTGTAGCAGGGACAGTTTGGTATTTAGTGACAGTTGGTTATCTGGTTCCTTTGCTCCGAGGTGGTCAAGCCGGTGGGGTTGTATTTTATAGTTCTCTTGGTGATTCCCCTAGACAAATCATCTGGAATATTATCACTAATCCCGGCTTGATTTTAGAAAAATTATTTTTACCTAACACACTTTTTTATTATTTACTGCTCATACTACCAGTAATTATTGGAATACACTGGCAACAATTAATGACATTATTGCCCGCATTACCAATGTTACTGCTCAATATTATTTCGGATTATTGGTCGCAACGAGATTTAATTCATCATTATTCTTTGCCAATTTTTCCATTTATTATTGTGTTGTTATTGCGCTCTATTAAGCAATACCAGCAAGAAAAAAAAAGACGTTGGCTACAGCCTCGTATTTTAATAATTTGGGCTGTTATTATGTTTTTGGTACTAGGTAAGTATGAATTTTTTGTAACTCGCTATTTATCAAGTCTACCAAATCTTCATTCTCTTTATACTGCCGTTAGTTTGGTACAAACTAATGGCAGTGTTCTCACAACTTCAAGAATAGCTCCCCATTTGAGCCAGCGACAAAATATTAAACTAATTAACACAAACTTGGATGCTTTGCAGGTCGGTATTAAAAAATTTGATTATCTACTGTTGGATTTAAATATCAGCCAAAACAAAAACCTTGAGTTTAATCCTGGCTTGGTAACTCAACTTAAAAATAACCAAACATTTAATTTGGTCTATCAGCATGATAATATTTACTTATTTGTAAAATCATAAAATATCAAAAATTAATTAACAAAGGAAGAAGGAAGAAGTCTTCTTTCTTCTTGCCAAACGGGTTTAACAAAGACAGATGGAAGAGGGAAGATGGAAGAAGGTATATTTTCATGACTTCTGACTTCTGACTCCAAACTTCTTGCTTCTTTAATTTAGTGGCGAAACTAGGGTAAATTCTTCAGATGTACCTAAAGCTTTACTACCAGGTAAACTAATATTCTGTAAACTTGCATTATCTAACAGTAAATAAGATTTATCTAACCACATTTGTTGTAAAACTGTGATGTCTGCGGGAATAACTTGGCAATCGCAGTAAAAATCTAAACTAGGACGACCATAAGCAAAAGATGTGTAAATCTTTGTTCCTGGTGAAACATGGGTGCGAATTAATGCCGCCACTGGCTTGACCGAGAAAGATTCATTTAACTCCCAAATCCATGATTGCGAACTCATCAAAAATACTAAAACTAGATACATTCCAGAAAATAAAACTGGAATAAACAGGCGAGTGCGCTGTTGAATTAGCCATGCTGCTATACTCATACTGATTAGCAAAACCAGACTCATAGCTATTAAAACAGGCTGGGGATCGGTAATAACAAAGTAAATACATCCGCCTAGACCTGCGATCGCCATAATAGCCAGGAATACTGACCAAATTTGCCCCTGAATATAACGTTGCTGCCAGAGTTCACTCAGTTTTGCACCCACTGCTAAAGCTAAAAATGGATAAATAGGCATGATATACCAGGGTAGTTTTGTTCTCATCAAAGAAATACTGACAAAATAAATTGTTGTCCCGATCAGAACTAAACGACTCCAAGTAGTATGACGTTTTTTCCCAGCTAGATATAATCCTCCTGGTAGAAACAGCAGCCAGGGAAAACCATATTTGATTAACTCAATTAAATAGTACCAAGGTGGCCCACTATTCCCTTCAACAGGTTGTACAAGCCGATCAAAGGTTTGTGCTTGAAAATTTATTTGTAAGAAATTTCCCCCATAATGTTGCCATTGAGCAATATACCAAGCCAAAGGTAAAATATTGCCGCAAAACATTCCTACCCAAAAATAGGGGTTTTTTAACAAAGCTAATCGTCGATCTACAACCAGGAATAAACAGGCGATCGCCCCCAGCAACAAAACTAGCATTCCTTTCGTCAGAGTAATTAGCCCGAGACAAATTCCCACACCCATTGCATACCGTTGGTGATGGCGTGCTTTCAATAGACAAAATAACAATAGTAGGAAAAAAGAAATACTCGCACCATCTAGCATCGCCAGTCGTCCATGACGCACCACAGGCAACATTGTTAAGTAAACTAAAGCAGCAAATAAAGCTGGTAAATTTTTGTTAAAAAGTAACTGCCCCACTAAGTAAAGCAAAGGTACTCCCAAGGCAGTTAATATTGCACCAGGTAAACGTGTTGTCCACTCATTTACACCTCCTAGGGAATAAGTCCAAGCAATCAGCAAGTGGAGCAAAGGCGGTTTGTTATGATACGGTTCACCTGCCAGCGTAGGGTAAAGCCAACGCATAGAACCGACCGGGGCACGCCAAATTTCGCGGGCAACCTGTGCCACAGTACCTTCATCCCAGTCTCGTAAAGGGGAGTTTCCCAAAAATATCAGCCACAGTATCAGAGATCCCACAAGCAAGCTAAATAGCCATTCTTTTTCTCGGAATGGACGCATATCTAAAAATTAAGAGAATGCTTTGACAATAATTTAGATAATAACTGTGATCGGCCAATCTACTTTTTATAACTAAAAATGAAAAAATTGCAGAAATTTATTTTCACTTCAAGTAGTGTCATAAAACAATATATTAAAATTTTTAATTTATCAAGTAGCAATATAATTCAGTATTTATACTGTAAACATGTATCTCAAATTCTAATATCAATGATGTAATATCCCTAATTAACTTGCTTCTGTTAATCGCTAGTTAAAAAATGCTAAAAGTTTAGACTTTCTTCAACTATTAAGTAGCTGAAGTATCAGCATCAACAACAAAACTCGAATTCCGATTAAAACTATTGAGAATAAATGAGTAAAACGTATAGAGATTAACGGCTTGATTGACTTTAACAATGGGAAACTATATGCAGTTGATTGTTGTGCTTTATATGAAAATACAAGACAGCAGTCAGCAAGTTAAAAATTTAACTTTTTCTTAAAAAAGAAGCAATGGGGGTAAGCAGTACAATATATCATATAAATTTGATAATTTTTAGTTTCCTAAAATATTTCTGGGCAGATGACCCATTGCCAACAAATAATTCAGTAGTGCAGTTAGGTAATTAACCTAAATAGTACTAAATATCTTGTGAACAGTGAGTATCTAAATCCAGATCATCTAGGTTACATTTGCAGCTATATAAGCTATAGCCCATATCTATTAAATTAAGTTTCTGTGTATCTGTATCCAAAGTTTCAGGATTACCAGAAAACATCTGTGTATCTAAATATCTAAAAGCAAGTGTGCTATTAAGTACCGTCAGAACTGTTACTGATGGTTCTACCCTGGAAGGAGCTATGAAGTGGAAAATAATAAGTCGTTTCTTTGGCCGCAAGGAATATTAATTGCGCTGCTTGCCTTGAGTGCTACTTTAAGTATTGGTTTAATGTTGCTAATCAAGCCGAATGCTTCTGAGGCTCAGAGTAGGCAAAGTATAAAAAATCTTAACAGTATAGCCGCCAAAGTAGGAACTCAGCAGCGTATTGAAGGATTAAAGGCGACGATGCTCACAAGTTGGCAGCAAGAAGCAAACACCAAGGGTTTTGCCTCTGCTGCACCACCAAGCTTTCAAGGCGCAACCATTAAGGCAGTGAAACTTAGTCAAGCTCAGAAAGTAATTGCCCTCACCTTTGATGATGGCCCTTGGCCTGAAACCACTTCACAAGTGCTGGATATTCTCAAACAAAACAATGTCAAAGGTACATTTTTCGTTGTAGGGCAAAACGTCAAGAATTATCCAGACTTAGTAAAACGGGTAGTTGCTGAAGGTCACGCTATTGGTAACCATACTTGGCATCATTGGTATCATTACATGAATAAACAAGCTGCTGCTTATGAAGTTGATCACACAACAGATTTAATTTATAAAACTACAGGTGTGAAAACAAATTTGTTTCGACCACCTGGGGGGATCATGCACAATGGAGTGGCTGCCTACGCTAGAAATAGTAAGTATGCCATCATTATGTGGTCATCTGACTCATTAGACTATTCGCGTCCTACGGTACCAAAGCTAATCAATAATGTTTTTAGGAATGCACAACCGGGTGGTATTGTGTTACTGCATGATGGTGGTGGTAATCGCTCCCAAACTGTGCAAGCTTTACCAGAAATTATTAGTAATTTTCAAAAGCAAGGCTATAGCTTTGTTACTATCCCCAAACTTCTAGAAATGCAAGATAAAGAGCAAAAGTTAATTGCAAATAAACAGTAAATTTATAGTAATTAGGCAAAATTCACCAAAATAGCTAATTTATTGTTTGCTCATTGCATACCGCTAAATCGCTTTTTAATGTCTCAATATGTAAACGAGTTGATGCAAGTATAATTAAAATATTTAATATTACTATTAAATCAATAAGTAGAACGATTTGAAAAAACCAAACTATGTAAAGTAATGTAAATTTATTGAAGATCAGTTCGTAGTCAGGACTTTATCCCTGATTTGAGAACTAAAG
The DNA here is from genome assembly GCA_015207155.1 of Nostocales cyanobacterium LEGE 11386. Lineage (GTDB taxonomy): Bacteria > Cyanobacteriota > Cyanobacteriia > Cyanobacteriales > Nostocaceae > LEGE-11386. The sequence goes on from JADEXK010000025.1 coordinate 27,208, forward strand.
TTTTCACTACTAACTTTAATTATTTACCCTGTTCTACTTACTATTCACAGCATGACGATGTTCCTTACAGATTCCGCCGACATCGCCAGGATTCATTTTTCTTCAAGGTTAAATTTGAAGCAAAGTGGAAATCCCCGACTTTGATAAAAAATCGGGGATCTTGTTTTTCAATCCAAGACAGCTTTTAAACTGAACTCAACTGTTTCTCTACAACAGCTTGGGGATTTGCTTCTGGACTATCGGTTTCAGAAGGTGGTACTACCTGCCAGAACTTAGGCAGATATTGTTGCCAATTTTGCAGAATCATTTTTGCTTTTGGTGAACCAGTGCGATCGCTATGATTTCTAATTAATTCTTGCAGTTGTTTGGCACCCGCTTCTGTAATCACTCGCTGGATTTTGACAATTTCGGGATTGACTAACTCAGGGAAAGAGTTGTCTTCATCTAAGAAGTATGCCAGTCCACCTGTCATCCCAGCGCCGACATTGCGTCCGACTTTGCCGAGGACAACAATCACACCACCAGTCATGTATTCGCAACAGTGATCCCCGGCTCCTTCAATCACGGCTACGCCTTTGGAGTTCCTCACGGCAAAGCGTTCCCCCGCTAAGCCGTTGGCAAATAATACCCCACCAGTAGCACCGTAGAGGCAGGTATTGCCAACTATCACGTTTTGTGCTGGGTCATAGGTAGCATCAGCTGGGGGTTTGATGATGATTTCACCACCGTGCATCCCCTTACCTACATAGTCGTTGGCTTCGCCTGCGAGGCTCAAAATTATGCCTGGGAGGTTGAAAGCACCGAAGCTTTGACCCACACTACCTTGGAAGTTGAGATTAATTTGTCCTTCAAAGCCACTATCACCATACTGGGAAGCGATCGCCCCGGCTAATCTTGCGCCGACTGTTCTGTCGGTGTTGACTATCCGTAAGGTTTTGGTGACTGTTGATTGGTTGTTAATAGCTGCTTGAATTTCGGGATCGGCAAGCAATTGGTCATCTACTACCACACCATTGCTGTGGACTTCTTCGTGTACTAACCAGCTACGGTCATTTTTGGTATCTGGTAGCTGAAGTAAGCAGTTAAGGTTGAGTGCTTGGGTTTTGGTGACTTTCACATCATCCCGTGTTTTCAACAAATCCGCACGTCCCACAATGTCTAACAAAGAACGATAGCCAAGTCGTGCTAGCAGATGTCGCACTTCTTCCGCAATAAAGTAGAAAAAGTTAACAACGTGTTCTGGCATTCCGGAAAACCGCTTCCGTAGTTCTTCCTTCTGAGATGCAACACCTACTGGGCAATTATTGGTGTGGCAAATCCGCGCCATGATACAACCTTCGGCAATCATGGCGATGGAACCAAAACCAAATTCTTCACCACCCATTAATGCACCTATTACCACGTCCCAACCACTTTTGAGTCCACCGTCTACACGCAAAATCACGCGATCGCGTAGGCTGTTTGCCATCAGGACACGATGTACTTCGCTTAAACCTAGTTCCCACGGTGAACCAGCATGTTTAATTGAACTCAGTGGCGATGCCCCTGTACCCCCATCATGACCAGAGACTTGAATGATATCAGCGTTGGCTTTGGCTACACCAGCAGCAATGGTACCGATACCAATTTCGGCCACTAGTTTGACTGATACTTGCGCTTTGGGATTAATTTGGTGCAGATCAAAAATCAACTGCGCTAAGTCTTCAATGGAATAAATATCATGATGAGGTGGCGGTGAAATCAATGTTACACCAGGCTTCGAGCGCCTTAACATGGCAATGTATTGGCTAACTTTTTTCCCTGGTAGTTGTCCACCTTCTCCTGGTTTTGCACCTTGGGCAATTTTGATTTCAATTTGTCTGGCGCTGCTGAGATATGCTGGTGTTACTCCAAAGCGTCCTGATGCGACTTGCTTGATGGCACTAGAAGCAGTATCACCATTTTGCAATCCATGTAAATGAGGTAGGGTGGGTGATTTTCCTGATGCGTCTACATCATTGAGGACTTTGTAACGGACTGGATCTTCGCCGCCTTCCCCAGAGTTAGATTTACCACCAATGCGATTCATGGCGATCGCTAAAGTTTCATGGGCTTCCCTGGACAATGCGCCTAAAGACATGCCACCTGTACAGAAGCGTTTTAAAATTTCACTGACTGATTCTACTTCTGCTAATGGAATAGGTGAGCGATCGCTTTGAAAGTCTAACAAGTCACGTAAGGCGGTAACTGGTCTTCCTTGCAAATACTGTTTGTAAACTTCATAGTGGTCATATTGCTTGCCATCCACTGCCTTATGCAGAGCCTTGGCTAGCTCAGGGTTGTTCATGTGGTACTCGCCGCCTGGACGGTAATTGACAAACCCCAGGTTTTCTAGCTTCTTGGCAGTCAGTTCCGGGAAAGCCTTACTGTGGAAAGAAAGCACCTCTTGTGCTAGTTCACTTACACTCAACCCACCAATCCGGGAGGTTGTTCCTCGGAATCCCAATTCTAATAAGTCGCCACCAATGCCAATGGCTTCAAAAATTTGGGCGGCTTGATAGCTGGAAAGTAAAGAAATTCCCATCTTGGAGAGAATTTTCAGTAAACCTGACTCTACTGCTTGGCGATAATTGCCTAAAGCTTGGTCTAAAGTCAGGGTATTGATTTTCCCTCGCTCCATAAACTGTTGCGTTTTGGGTTCAAACCACCAGTCGCGCACAGTGTCCAAAGCTGTGTAAGGACAAACCGCATCCACACCGTAGCCTATCAGACATGCAAAGTGATGGGTACTCCAGCACTGAGCTGTATTCACCACCAGCGATGTTTTTGTTCGCAACCCTTGGCGAATCAGATGATGATGTACTGCACCCGCAGCTAATAAGGGCGGAATGTAAGTGTATTCTGTACTGATACTGCCGTATCCAGTTTGGTTAACACCAGTGGGAGAGATTTGATCACTCAAAATCAAAATCTTCGCACCTGCTTGGACAGACTCAGCTGCTTGTGCTTGTAAAGAGCGCACTGCGGCTTGTAATCCTTGTGGTCCGTTGGCAATGGCAAATAAAGTTGACAACTGGGCCGTCGCAAATCCTGATAGCTTCATCGCCTCCAGTTCTGCTTCCATCAATACTGGCGATTCTAGTTTCAGTTTGCGGGCGTGTTCTGGTTTGACTTCTAATAAGTTACCCCGTTCACCCAATTCGACGTTCAAGGACATGACTAGCTTTTCCCGTAAGGGGTCAATCGCTGGATTCGTCACTTGTGCGAAGCGCTGTTTGAAATAGTCGTACAAAAGGTGGGGTTTTGCTGATAGCACTGCTAAAGGAATATCATCTCCCATGCAGAAAGTTGGCTCTTTGCCGTCAATTGCCATGGGTTGAATCACCATTTCTACATCTTCTGTGGTGTAGCCAAAGGCGATTTGATGACGCAGTAAGGTTTGTTTGTCAATCTTGTTAGTTGTTAAATGACTTTTACCATTGCCATTCACAGATGAAGACTGACTACTAACCAGGTTTTGTAATTCTTGACGGTATTGTTTTAACCATGCTCCATAAGGATGCTGCTTGGCGATACGCTGTTTAATTTCCCAATTCTTCAGTACTTCATGATTGACTAAATCCACAGCAATCATTTGTCCCGGGCCAAGTCTGCCTTTTTCTATAATGTTGGCTTCTGGGATTTCCACGACACCAGCTTCGGAAGCGACAACAATATAATCATCTTTAGTGATTATGTAACGTGCTGGTCTTAAGCCGTTACGGTCTAATGTTGCGCCGACTTTTTGCCCATCGCTAAATACTAAAAGTGCTGGCCCATCCCATGCTTCTTGTAAACCACTGTAATATTCGTAAAAATCGACAATTTCTGGATAATTACGCAAAGATGGCTGATTTTGATAAGCCTCTGGAACCATAATCATTAAGGCTTCCAAGGGGCTGCGTCCGGAACGCACCAATAATTCCAGTACGTTATCTAAGGTAGCGGAGTCGCTGTTGTCAATGTGGACTAGTGGCTTGAGTTCATCTGAGCGGTCGCCCCATACTGGATGATTCAGACTGGCTTCTCGTGCCATCATCCAGTTGATATTACCCAATAAAGTATTAATTTCACCATTATGCCCCAATAGCCGCATTGGTTGAGCTAAAGGCCACTTAGGCATTGTGTTAGTACTAAAGCGGCGGTGATAGACAGCAAAAGCACTTTTGTAAGCCGGGTTTTTTAAATCGAGATAAAAGTCTCCCAATACAGCAGAGCGCACCATGCCCTTATAAACAATTGTGCGGCTCGACAAGGAGCAAACATAAAATTCTTCGGAAAGATTTTTGGTAGCTTTGAAAATTCTTCTGCGGGTAATATAAAGTTCCCTTTCTAGTTCATCACCGCTTTTATCAGCTGATGCGAGAAAAACTTGTTCGATTTGGGGTTGATTTTCTCTTGCTTGTATCCCCAGCAGATTAGGTTGTACTGGCACTACTCGCCAACCCAGTACTGTCAATTTTTCTTCGGCAGCTATTTTCTCAACTGTTGCCTTAGCTTGTGCTGCTATTGCGGGATTTTGCGGTAAAAATATCATTCCTACCGCTAAATTTTCTGAGGAAGAGTCTTTTTGGAACAACTCCCAAGGGATAGCTGTCAATATTCCTGCTCCATCACCAGAGTCTTGGTCAGCACTACAACCACCCCGGTGTTCTAAGCAAGTCAAAGCTGCTAAAGCTTTGTCCACAATTTCATGGCTGGCATGATTCTGGCGATGAGCAATAAAACCTACACCACAGGCATCTCGCTCCTCTACTAACCACTTTTGTCCCTGATAGTTATCTTGAGATTCAATCTCCGAAAAATTCATTGTTTGTATTTGATGCATCGCTTTATCTTTCATAGCCTGTTCCTGAGATGTAGAGTCACAAATTTTGCCAGTATTTGTGATAAAAACTTGCTAATTTTCGCCCTTGAGAAATAGATAAATCACCGAAATTTAGGGAAAAAAAATTTTAACTTCGGTTTTCTTTTAATCTTTGCCCGTGTTAAAATAGTCGCGTTATTTTTTTTGATTATGTGTTTATGCTGAGTTAGACAAACTACTTTTGCCCTGACAGCTGTTTATTTACGTTTTGAAGCTATGCTTGTTCTCGATTCCTGCCAGATGACAACTAGTTTTCAGGTAGAGCATATTTCGCTTACCTACGACACAACTTGAACCCAACGTTTTACTATTTTGACAGTCGAAATAATTCTGATTCAACAACAAAATCAGCGTATTACACTATATGACCATTTGACAATTCCTAAATAACTTTGTTGTTGATATTTTTGCTGATTAGCTGTTGATACCAGTATTATTACTAGCTGAATTCACTTCAGGAGCAACAATAACAAACATTAAGTCAAGATGAGATATTTTCAGCCAGTTCTGCTCACTAAAACTACCGTGCATATTCTAGTTGAAACTAGTGCTAGTTAAAACAGTTCGTGACAGTGGTTTTAGCAAAAGAGTTATTTCTTGGATTTTACAAGAGATAGAAAGCCAATATATAGAATATCATGTTTTTTCAAAAGTTAAATCACTATTTTTTAACATTTCCCCACAATTTAGTGAGTCAGCTTCTTGAGTGATAACTTTCAAAAGTACCTAGGAAATTATGGTAAAAATGCCGAATCACAGTCGCAGAAAATACCACAGTTCTGTTGCCAAACAAAAGCAGCAAAAGTGGTTCCGGGCTACAGTGCCCACAATTATGGTGATTATACTGTGCTTATTGACTACCTGGGTAACTAGTGCTCAACAGCCCCCAACAAATGCCACAGCAATACCAGAGTTGATTTCTCAGTCTCCAATACCTGCTCAAGCAGGGGTATTAGCTTCTGGTAACCAAATTTCCCTCAACGGTCGTATCTTGCCAGGAGCTTGGTTGCAGCAACCTGGAACAGCAAATCAGGTAACAACTCATCTCAGTGACGGGGCATTCCGGCAATTTATAGGAGTAGATTTTTTAAGTAGCAACAATCCAGCTAGACAACCAGTAGAGTGGTTTTCAGCAACTAACCAGCCACTAGTTTTAGCCACGCGGCTGCAAGGCGGGTATCGTTACTTGGATATTACTAATTTTGCTCAAACAGTAGGTTGGCAGATGCAAGCTAATGGCAATACCTTAGTGATTGCCACCCCAAAAGCGCAAGTAAAGAATATTCGCCAGAGTCAGCAACTATCCGCTACAGGTAATGCTTTGCAGTCAGCTCGTATCGTTTTAGATTTAGACCAACCAGCACCTTGGCAAGTCTCACAAGGACTACCAATAGCTATACCTACGGACTCTGATACACCAACTATATCTACCAATCGAGAGTGGATAGTTACTTTGGATGGAATAGCCGATCCTGCTGTAATCCAACGTTATGCGCCACCACCTTCACTGCCAAATCTGCTCAAACAATTACCCACCCAACCAACTGCGGAACAACTAATTAGACAGTTGGAGGTGGTCAACAATCGCACAATTATTAGTCTTAGCGTTCCCTTAAATCTGTCTCCCCAGATCAGCACCTTACCTAACCCCCATCGCCTGGTGATTGACCTGCGCCCCGATGCGATGGGACAACGGGATATTAGTTGGGCACCGGGATTGCGCTGGCGACAGCAGTTTGTCAATTTGGGTACAGAACGCTTTCCTGTAGTTTGGTTAGATATTAATCCCCGTCAAGCTGGGTTAACTTTAAAACCTATTTGGACAGACCCCAACACCCTCACAGGTACGGCTCCTTTAATGCAAATAGCGCAACGTTACTTAGCAGTAGCAGCAATTAACGCTGGTTATTTCAATCGTAATAACAGATTACCTTTAGGGGCAATGCGTCGAGATAATTTGTGGATCTCAGGCCCAATTCTCAACCGAGGAGCGATCGCCTGGAATGATGCAGGGGAATTTTACTTAGGCCGTCTCACCTTAGCAGAAACATTAATTGCTCCCAATAACCAGAGATTACCAATTCTGTTTCTCAACAGTGGTTACGTTCAAAGTGGTATTGCTCGTTACACCCCCAGTTGGGGAACTAGCTACACCCCGTTAACAGACAACGAAATCATCGTTGTTGTCCAGAAAAATCAAGTTACTAATCAATTACCAGGAGGTAAAGCTGGTGAAACTGCCATTTCCATTCCTCAAGATGGCTATTTATTAACTCTACGTGCTAACACTACCAATGCTGCATCACAATTGCCCATTGGCACAGCAGTCAGCATTACCAATAACGCTACTCCGGCTGATTTTAACCGTTATCCCCACATCATGGGCGCTGGGCCACTGTTGGTGCAAAACAATCAAATTGTTCTGGATGCTGAAAGTGAAAAATTCAGTAAGGCTTTTATTACACAAAAAGCCATTCGTAGCGGCATTTGTACAACAGCAAATGGCTCTCTCATGATTGCTGCCGTGCATAATCGTGCTGGCGGGCCAGGCCCAACCTTAGCAGAACATGCTCAATTAATGAAGCGTCTCGGCTGTGTAAATGCCCTAAATTTGGATGGTGGTAGTTCAACCAGTCTTTACTTAGGAGGGCAACTTCTCGACCGTTCTCCCAATACTGCTGCTCGTGTTCATAACGGCATCGGAATTTTCCTGCAACAAAGGTGATGGGGAATTGGGAGTAGATGACTAAATATTAAGTTCTTTCCCTTTTGCCTCTTTTTCCCCATGCCTCATACGCCAAATCTTTTTAAAGTTTAGGATAAGCCGCCATTTTACTGGATGAAGAATTGGTGTAGACTCACAGTTTTAGCAGTAATTCTTTACACCCTCAAGTCTGATTTTGCTATGTTTAGCAAGGTGCAACAAAATTGATGATTTTTACGGTTGCAAGATTGCGCCAGATTGTTCCATCAATGGTTAAGAGTAATGACGGTTTGTTATGTCTCCAAATGAGGTAACTATGGCTCAATATCAAGAAAACACACAAACTAACACTCTGCCCCTACCCGTTGCCATCACTAACCGTGGGGTTGCTGCAACAGAACTGCGTCCTTGGGGTTCTTTTACAGTTTTGGAAGAAGGGCGCGGATACAAAATCAAGCGCATTGAAGTGAAACCCGGACACCGCCTCAGTTTGCAAATGCACCACCACCGCAGCGAACATTGGATTGTTGTTTCCGGTACAGCTAGGGTCGTTTGTGGGGAGCAAGAAGTGCTGCTGAGTAACAATGAGTCAACTTATGTCCCACAATGTACAGCCCATCGTCTAGAGAATCCTGGTGTGATTCCCTTGGTCTTGATTGAAGTGCAAAATGGTGAATATTTAGGTGAAGATGATATTATTCGCTACCAAGATGACTATGCCCGTACTAAAAATTAAACCCGAAACAAAGTAAATGGGCTGTAGCTATTGAGAACTAACACACTAACTATCTGCACAAACCGTCTGAAGTGACGACTGTGGGCTGGCAGTCCCTACCTAACTTAGGTAGGGACTAACTCGTGCAAGTGATGCCATTAGGCAATAATAAATGCTCTGCCAATAAACAGACAAGATTAAGACTGGCAGTCAACCACAGACTCACATCTAGTTGAGAGAAAATTTAAAAAAAAGAATTTTATGTTTTGACGTGTGAGTTCTGTCGTCCATCCATCTGTAATACTTAATAATGATGGATTTTTGATTGCCAAAACTAATTCCATGATTCATGTGAGTCAAGCAGCCATAAGTGAAATTGGGCGATTACAGTTAAAACAGCAGCCAAACGCATTGTTGAGATTAGCGGTTAAGCTAGGTGGCTGTTCTGGTTGGTTTTATGATATGTCCTTTGATGAAACCGTACAAGCAGGCGATCGCATTTTTGATTTGAACGGTATCAAAGTTCTTGTAGATGCCGCTAGCTTAAATTATGTCAATGGTTTAGCTTTGGATTATTCAGAAGATTTGATGGGCGGTGGTTTTCGCTTCCATAACCCTCAGGCGATCGCTACTTGTGGCTGTGGAAATTCTTTCTCCACAACTGAGCCGACTTCTATTTAACTAAAAAAATTATGATCAATTTGACATGAAACTACAAAAAAAGCTATAATCAGGATTTGTTAAAACTTAGAACACTAAGCAGCTTCACGCGCTGTGACTCATGCCAACAATACAGCAACTCATACGTAATGAACGCGAAAAAGCGCGTCAGAAAACCAAGTCCCCAGCTCTGAAGCAATGCCCGCAACGTCGGGGTGTTTGTACCAGAGTATACACAACCACGCCTAAGAAGCCTAACTCAGCTCTACGTAAAGTAGCAAGAGTCAGGCTGACCTCTGGATTTGAAGTTACAGCTTACATTCCAGGGATTGGCCACAATTTGCAAGAACACTCAGTTGTGATGATTCGTGGTGGTCGGGTGAAAGACCTACCAGGTGTGAGGTACCACATCATTCGTGGCACCTTGGATACAGCCGGAGTCAAAGACCGCAAGCAGGGTCGTTCCAAGTATGGAACCAAGCGCCCGAAAGAAGCGAAAAAATAGGAGCTAGGCGGTTAATCGTGTTCAATGGCGATTAAGCGTCTTCCTTGAAAGCGCCAAAAAACCAGCGAGCGGCGCTGATTTTTGCTAAAAATTTAGCTACACCCCGTATTAAGCGGGCACATGTAGGTAATTTTAGGTAGCATTTTGTCAGCTATAGCAGCGGTTTCATCTAAAATATTAAAGTTTATGATGTGGTCGCCTCTCTAGTTGTAGTGAGTTAATTAAGTAGCTGTCATGAACTGCGTACACTAAATAATGGATAAAAAAGAAGCTAGAGACTGGTATTCCTACTCAGTACTCAGCCCGGGCTTTACAGGAAGGAAGCAGTTTTTGAAGTTAGGTCAGCCTCGCTACAACTGTAGAGAAAAAATGAAAAAATCTGAGCGGCGGCTTTCATCGCCCATATATCCAGTGTCTGATAGCATATAATTTCGTTGCAAAATCCGAATTAAAGGTGAAGTATGTCTCGTCGTGGTGTTATTCAAAGGCGTCCAGTTCCGCCTGATTCCGTATATAACAGTCGCCTTGTAAGCATGATAATCCGGCGGGTGATGCGTCATGGGAAAAAATCACTGGCCGCACGGCTAGTTTATGATGCCTTGAAAACTATTGAAGAACGCACTGGTGCTGCTCCTTTAGAAACCTTCGAAAGAGCAGTGCGAAACGCAACACCTTTAGTAGAAGTCAAAGCTCGTCGAGTTGGTGGAGCAACCTACCAAGTACCGATGGAAGTCCGCTCAGAGCGTGGTACTACCTTAGCTTTACGCTGGCTAGTACAATTTTCCAGGTCTCGTCCTGGTCGCACAATGGCCAGTAAATTGGCTAATGAATTAATGGATGCTGCCAACGAAACTGGGAATGCGATTCGTAAGCGAGAAGAAACACACCGGATGGCGGAAGCAAACAAAGCTTTTGCACACTATCGTTACTAACTAAAGCAAGCGGTATATCGTGAAGATAAAAACGATATATCGCGTAGTCAAAAAAGCAAAGACGGTTTTCCGTAAGAGTATAGAATCTTAACAAAGAGTAATATACAAGATATCATGAGGCAAAAATTATAGGAGGCTATTGTGGCACGTACGATCCCGCTAGAGAGAGTACGCAATATCGGTATTGCGGCGCATATAGATGCGGGCAAGACAACGACAACCGAGAGAATATTGTTTTACTCTGGCATCATTCATAAAATTGGCGAAGTTCATGAAGGAACTGCCGTAACCGACTGGATGGAGCAGGAGCGTGAGCGGGGAATTACCATCACTGCGGCTGCTATCAGTACCAGTTGGAAAGATCATCAAATTAACATTATCGATACTCCAGGTCACGTTGACTTCACAATTGAAGTTGAACGTTCCATGCGCGTGTTAGATGGTGTAATTGCAGTATTTTGTTCTGTAGGTGGCGTGCAACCGCAGTCTGAGACAGTATGGCGACAAGCAGACCGCTACAGAGTGCCTCGAATCGCCTTCATTAACAAAATGGATCGCACAGGGGCGAACTTTTATCGAGTTCACGAGCAAATGCGCGATCGCCTGCGGGCCAATGCCATTGCTATTCAATTGCCAATTGGTAGTGAAACTGAGTTCCAAGGAATCGTTGATCTGGTACGGAAACGTGCCTATATTTACAACAATGACCAGGGAACTGATATCGAGGAAACCGATATCCCCGCAGAAATGCAGGAAAAAGCAGAAGAATACCGCACCAAGCTGGTAGAAGCTGTAGCAGAAACAGATGACGCTCTCATGAATAAGTACTTCGAGGGAGAAGAACTTACAGAGGACGAAATCCGTACTGCTCTGCGTAAAGGTACAACAGCAGGAACGATTGTACCAGTGCTTTGCGGCTCGGCATTCAAAAACAAAGGCGTGCAGTTGATGCTGGATGCAGTTGTAGATTACCTGCCAGCACCAACTGAAGTGCCACCAATTCAAGGCATACTGCCGAATGGCGAAACTGTGGAGCGTCGGGCTGATGATAACGAACCTTTATCAGCGCTGGCATTCAAGATTATGGCTGACCCTTATGGTCGCCTAACCTTCGTTCGCGTTTATTCTGGTGTGCTGAAAAAGGGTAGCTACGTCCTCAACGCTACCAAGAACAAGAAAGAGCGCATTTCTCGTCTGGTGATTTTGAAAGCAGATGAACGACTTGATGTCGATGAAATGCGGGCGGGAGATTTAGGAGCAGCATTAGGATTGAAAGACACCTTAACAGGTGACACTATCACTGATGAAGGATCACCAGTAATTCTGGAATCTCTATTCATTCCTGAGCCTGTAATCTCGGTGGCGGTTGAACCCAAAACCAAGAATGACATGGACAAGCTCTCCAAAGCTCTGCAATCTCTCTCAGAAGAAGATCCAACTTTCCGTGTCCACGTTGACCCGGAAACGAATCAAACTGTGATTGCCGGGATGGGAGAGTTACACCTAGAAATTCTGGTAGACCGGATGTTACGCGAATTCAAAGTGGAAGCTAATGTCGGTGCGCCGCAAGTAGCTTACCGCGAAACGATTCGTAAACAAGTCTCCAAAATTGAAGGTAAATTCATCCGTCAAAGTGGTGGTAAAGGTCAATACGGTCACGTTGTGATCGATTTAGAACCAGGTGAACCCGGTACAGGCTTTGAATTTGTTTCTAAGATTGTTGGTGGTACCGTACCCAAAGAGTACATTGGCCCCGCAGAACAAGGAATGAAAGAAAGCTGCGAATCCGGTGTTTTAGCTGGATATCCATTAATTGACGTCAAAGCAACTTTGATTGATGGGTCATACCACGATGTAGACTCTTCAGAAATGGCTTTCAAAATTGCTGGTTCAATGGCAATGAAAGAAGCAGTGATGAAAGCATCACCCGTACTCTTAGAGCCTATGATGAAAGTTGAGGTTGAAGTTCCCGAAAACTTCCTTGGGGATGTGATGGGCGACCTTAATTCCCGTCGTGGACAAATTGAGGGTATGGGATCTGACGATGGACTTGCCAAAGTGACTGCTAAAGTTCCATTGGCAGAAATGTTTGGCTACGCTACCGATATCCGGTCAAAAACCCAAGGTCGGGGCATCTTCTCAATGGAGTTTAGCCACTACGAAGAAGTACCTCGCAACGTGGCTGAGGCAATCATAGCTAAAAGCAAAGGGAACGCTTAATTAAAAAAGGAAACGAGCATTCATGGCACGCGCAAAGTTTGAAAGGACTAAACCACACGTTAATATCGGTACTATTGGCCACGTTGACCACGGGAAAACCACGTTGACAGCAGCCATCACCATGACTTTATCAGCTCTTGGTCAGGCTATAGCTAAGGGCTATGATCAAATTGATAACGCACCAGAAGAAAAGGCGCGGGGAATCACCATCAACACAGCTCACGTTGAGTATGAAACCACCAATCGTCACTATGCTCACGTAGATTGCCCTGGACACGCTGACTATGTGAAGAACATGATTACGGGTGCTGCCCAAATGGATGGTGCAATCCTCGTAGTTTCAGCAGCTGATGGTCCTATGCCCCAAACCCGTGAACACATCCTGCTAGCAAAGCAGGTGGGTGTACCTAGTCTGGTCGTCTTCTTGAATAAAGAAGATATGGTGGATGATGCAGAACTGCTGGAATTGGTAGAACTAGAAGTTCGGGAGTTGCTATCTAGCTACGATTTTCCTGGAGATGACATCCCCATCGTCACAGGCTCTGGTCTTCAGGCTTTAGAAAAGATGACAGCTAACCCCAAAACAGCTCGGGGTGAAGACAAGTGGGTCGATAAGATCTACGACCTCATGGACGCTGTAGATTCCTACATTCCCACTCCTGATCGCGCTGTGGATAAGCCCTTTTTGATGGCTGTAGAAGACGTATTCTCCATCACAGGCCGTGGTACAGTTGCCACCGGTCGGATTGAGCGTGGTAAAGTCAAAGTCGGTGATAACGTTGAACTGGTGGGTATTAGAGACACCCGCAACACCACCGTTACCGGGATTGAGATGTTCAAAAAGAGTCTCGATGAAGGGATGGCTGGGGATAATGCCGGTGTACTATTGCGGGGTATCCAAAAAACCGATATTGAACGCGGTATGGTGCTAGCGAAACCAGGTTCGATTACTCCTCACACTCAATTTGAAGGTGAAGTGTACGTCCTGACTGAAAAAGAAGGTGGTCGGAAAACCCCATTTTTTGCTGGCTATCGTCCTCAGTTTTACGTGCGAACAACCGATGTAACTGGCACCATCAAAGCCTTCACCTCCGATGATGGCAGTGATGCAGAAATGGTAATGCCAGGAGATCGCATCAAGATGACAGTAGAACTGATCAACGCGATCGCGATTGAGCAAGGAATGCGCTTCGCAATTCGTGAAGGTGGTCGCACTATCGGTGCTGGTGTCGTCTCCAAAATCCTCAAATAGCACTTTTTTCCATACAAGAGGAGTAGAGATGATAGAGTTCTTCTTTCTCTGCTCCTTTGTCTTCCCTACTTTCAAGAGATTGGGGAATAGGAAGTAAGGTAATACCAATTCATATTCGTCATAGCAACCCCCAGTCACGCTACATTTGAGCGCAACTGATACTTACGGCACACTACGTGTTTGCTTTAGCGATGCGTAATTCGTAATTAAGCAAGTTCAGATATATTCTGAGTCTTTGGGTGTAAATTCGTTACCGGATTTTAGAGAATTGGTATAAAACTCAGATTTTAACTCCCAATTCCCCACTCACTACTCACTACTCCCCTAATTAATCAGAACCAAGAAAATTAAAGATGGCAACTCTACAGCAGCAGAAAATTAGAATTCGTTTACAGGCCTTTGACCGCCGTTTATTAGATACATCTTGCGAGAAGATTGTAGACACGGCTAACCGGACTAACGCTACAGCTATAGGCCCAATTCCCTTACCAACAAAGCGCAAAATCTACTGTGTACTGCGATCGCCTCACGTAGATAAAGATTCGCGGGAACACTTTGAAACCCGCACCCATCGTCGGATTATTGACATTTACCAGCCTTCTTCTAAAACTATTGATGCCTTGATGAAACTGGATTTACCCTCTGGTGTAGATATTGAAGTCAAACTGTAAATTAGTGATTAGTCATTAATCAATACTCAGTAGTCAGTAGTTAATTGCCAAAAATCAATTGACCACTGATAGATGAAAATTCAAATTCATTGCTATGAATATTTACCAAGCCCTGAAGAAATTTATCTCAGGGCTTTTTATTGGCTGAGAAACAAATGATAGAATGTAGACAAAGTACGGGAAAAGCAGAGAAGAATAGATTTTAAAATTAAATTTATACCTAAGTAACAATGACATCCTCTTCTAAAATTGCCGTTCGTGAACTACCTCTGTTCCCGTTACCTGAAGTAGTTCTGTTTCCTACTAGACCATTACCCCTACACATCTTTGAATTTCGCTACCGAATCATGATGAACACGATTTTGGAGAGCGATCGTAGGTTCGGGGTATTAATGGTTGATCCAGTTGAAGGCACAATTGCCAACGTTGGTTGCTGTGCAGAAATTATTCATTACCAACGCCTGCCAGATGACCGCATGAAGATGTTGACTCTGGGACAGCAAAGGTTTCGAGTCTTAGAGTATGTACGTGAAAAGCCCTACCGTGTGGGTTTAGTGGAGTGGCTAGAAGACCAGCCACCGGCTAAAGATTTGCGTCCTTTAGCTACTGAGGTAGAACAACTGCTGCGAGATGTGGTACGTCTTTCAGCCAAGTTAACTGAACAAAACATGGAACTTCCAGAAGAATTACCCGATTTGCCAACAGAGCTATCTTATTGGGTAGCAAGCAACCTTTACGGTGTAGCTACAGAGCAGCAAGCATTATTAGAAACACAGGATACTGTGGCTCGCTTGGAAAGAGAAGCAGAAATATTAACCTCTACCCGCAATCATTTGGCAGCCCGTGCTGTGCTCAAAGATACTTTTAATAATGCGTAATAACAGCCCAAGGCAGGCTGCACCGTAAGCGCAGCTATGCCCACAAAAGCTTTACGTAATTCGTAATTATATAGGTTACGTTTCCACGCTCATGGGTAAAATATGATAACTGCCAAAAATTTTGACAATTTCTGTGTGCATACTCAATTGTGCTAAAGCTGATTGCATTTGTGCTTGGTTGACATCGGCTTCTAGGTCAACAAAAAACAAGTATTCTCCTAGCGATCGCTTGGTTGGGCGAGATTCAATCCGACTCAGGTTAATCCCTAGTTGAGCAAATACTTGTAATGGTTTGAGCAGCGCTCCTGGTAGATTGGCAGGCACGCTGAAAGCTAGCGAGGTGTGACTAGCACTTGCTGAAGATATTTGAGCAACAGCCTCTACTTCACCTTGATTTACCACCCAAAAGCGAGTACAGTTTTCTGGATAGTCGTTAATGTTACTGGCAAGTATAGGTAAGTTGTAGAGTTGAGCTGCCCTGCTAGATGAGATCGCTGCTATTGTTAAATCATGCTCCAGTCGCTGTAGTGCTTCGGTTGTAGAGTTACTCGGTATCAGCTGCACAGTTGGCAAAAATTTCCCCAACCACCCTTGACATTGCGCCAAAGCTTGCGGGTGAGAATAAACGGTTTTAATACTATCTAAACTGGTGGCACAGGAAATTAAGGTATGAGCGATCGGCATGACTAAAGCCAACTGAATTTGCAAACTATCCAATTGCCACAGTGTATCCATTGTCATAGTTACACTGCCTTCAATAGAATTTTCTACGGGTACAACAGCCAACTTAGTTTGTCCACTAGCAACGGCTTGGAGTGATTGAGCAATACTGGGATAGGGATATAAGATAGCTGTAATTCCTGTTTTTTCGGCTAGCCAGTTGGCATAAAAAACAGTTGCTTGTTCTGCGTAAGTTCCAGGAGGGCCTAAATGAGCAATGGATATAGTCATGGTACTTAACTCTTGGTTATCTGTTAAATATATAGACAATATCGGCGGCTAACCAAATTTTTATGAATTTGAGTAAGTGTTTCTGGGGATAATCAGCTGAATCATTCCTCAACAAGACGATAAAGATAATAAATTAATTAATAATAGAAATAAGTATCAAACAATTATTGCCTTTAATTCATGGCTACCAAGTTTACTGCCTCCCAATCGGTGAAAATTAATGTTCCCCAGCAGCCTATTCCTATTCAGCACTACTTACGTCAGCCTCAACGTTTAGTTAATGCTTTGGTGGATAATAGCCGCATCCATCAAATTTCTGAGGAAGTATTTCGTCTGAAAATGCGTCCTCTAGCTTTTATGTCACTGAGTATTCAACCCACTGTAGACATGAGAGTCTGGGCAGAAGCGAATGGAATCATTAATTTGCGATCAGTAGGTTGTGAAATTCTTGGTTTTGAGTATATTAACCAGCGTTTCGCTCTTAATTTACAAGGACATTTATCTCCCTACCAATTAAGCAGTGGTACTCGCCTGCAAGGAAGAGCCGATTTAGAAGTTCAGGTAGATCTACCACCACCATTTTCTTTCACTCCCAAGCCAATTTTAGAAGCTACTGGCAATGGATTGCTCAAAAGTGTGTTGTTGACGGTTAAGCAACGTTTGCTACATCAACTTTTAGCTGATTATCGTCACTGGGTAATATCGCAAATGCAAGAAAAAGCGCTAGGTGATGACAGTGCAGAATTGCCAATTCTGAGTATAGAATAATTTTTACTATCTCAGTATTCCAACAAAGGCAGGCACTGTCTTCTCTAGCAGACTAACATCTCAGTATTTAGCGCTGAATTTGGCAAGGACGAAAGGACTTGCGATGTAGACGAGACGGCCCGTGTTGTTGTAGCGCCATTAAGTGATTTTGGCTGCCATAACCCTTGTTATGCTCCAGATGATATGGGGGATACTTGAATGCTAGACGCATGACTAATTCGTCGCGCCAAACTTTAGCCACAATACTAGCAGCTGCAATGGTGAGCGATCGCTCGTCTCCCTTAACTATTGTTTGTTGTGGTACAAATAAGTCTTTGATCGGCTGATTACCATCAACTAAGCAGAGTTTAGGCTGTACCTTCAGTTTCAGTACAGCCCGCCTCATGGCTAATAGTGTTGCCTGCAAAATATTCATTTGATCGATTTCCGCAGTTGACGCAAAACCGATTTTCCAGTCTGTTGCCAGCCTATAAATTTGCTGTGCTAGCTGAGTTCTCCGAGAACTAGACAGCTTTTTACTATCTTTAATGCCAGATGCTATCAGTTCTGGTAAAGCATCAGCTGGCAGTATCACTGCTGCGGCAACGACAGGACCAAACAAAGCTCCTCGCCCGACTTCATCAATACCCGCAACCAACCCAGGAATACCGGATAAAGTGGCAGACAACTCCAGCCAACTCGGATCTGGCGAACGAAAAGCAGGGGTAGTTTGCTCTGTTTCTACCATAAAACAATTTAATTATCCTCGGCGGTGGATGTGTCTGACTCTACTGCCGAAGAACGACGGCGGCGACGGCGGTTGCCGGTAGAGATGTTATTCGCTTCACTTTCCTCCGCATTGGCGAAGTTTACCGCAGAATTCGCGGCAAAAGTTGTTGACTCAGTTGTAGCTTTTAGTAGAGGTTTTTGTTCTGGCTCGATTTGTGGTGTATTGACTTCTTGGTTGGCTGTTTCGTTGGCAGTTGATTCAGTTGTTGTTGTTCCTAGTTGTCCAGGCTGAATTATGTTAATAATTACAGACTTAGGATTTTTAACTTCTTGCTCCAACTTTACTAAAGGAGACACTCCCATTAAGGCGAAAACATCTTGTTCCTCTAGTGTCATTTCTACTGTTCTGATTTCCGGTGGTTCTACCACTGGTTTAACTGGCTCGACTTTGTTAACTTTGCTCCGCTCTACCCTTTCAGTCCAACCTGATTTACCCAGATTAGGTGAGGGTATTTCTGGTGCTGTGTTTAGTTCTGTTTCAGCATCCAAGTCTAAGTCTGGCTCGTTGTCAAACTCTAGTGGATGAGAATTCACCCGACCTTCATCTTTTCCATTCGCTCCATTGATGCTAATGCGAGTCCGGCGGTTGCGAGTACGACGCTTGTTGTTATCACCAAGTTCTTGATAGCTGGGATGATTAATTAAATTCAATGCACCCAAGTCAGAGTCGGTATCAAATCCTTCTCCAAAGGCATCGTATGTTTCCCGTGGTTCTGTGAGGCGAGCAGCTGGCAGACGCGGTTCCTTGTGAGGCAGGGATACAAAACGCTCTGGTATTTCTGCTGTTGTTGGCAGTCGGGTTTCTGTTTCTCCAGGCAAACGCACCACATGTCCTAAACCACCACAGGTTGGGCAAGTCTCACCAAACAATTCGTAAATATTTTGACCTTGGCGCTTGCGGGTAAGTTCTACCAAACCTAACTCAGTTAGTTGTGCAATCTGGGGACGAGCTTTGTCTGCTTTTAGTGCTTTATTAAAGTGTTCTAGAACTTGTAATTGGTCACGCCGTGATTCCATATCAATGAAGTCAACGACAATTACTCCGGCAATATTTCGCAGACGCAGCTGGCGGGCGATTTCTGTTGCGGCTTCGCAGTTTGTCCACAAAACTGTTTCTCTGGCTGTTGCCGATCGCGTGAAGGAACCGGAGTTCACATCAACTACTGTTAAGGCTTCGGTAGGCTCAATAATAATGTAGCCTCCAGAAGGTAGGTCTACTCTGGGTTTGAGCGCTTCTCGAATTGCCGCGCTGATGCGGAAATACTCCAAAATCGGCGAGCGATCGCGGTGATGATCAATCAACAATCCCTGTGGTGTTTGACCTCCACTCCAGTTCTGTAAATACTGCTTGACTCGCTTTAAACCAGTACTGGAATCTACCACAATCCGATTCACATCCGCGCCGTACATATCCCGCAGTACACGCTGAATAAAGTCATCGTCTCGATTAAGTAGCGCTGGGGCACGGGTGGAGTGCGCTTCCTGTTGAATGGCTTCCCATTGCTTTTGCAATAGTTCCAAATCTTCCATAATCGCTTCTTCTGGCTTGCCTTCGGCTTCGGTACGCACCAACAAACCCATTCCCGCCGGTTTAATTAAAATCGCTAATGCCCGTAAGCGGTTGCGCTCACTTTCACTTTTAATCCGCCGGGATAAATTGACACCCCTACCGTAGGGCATCAGTACTACATACCGCCCGGGCGAGGTAATGTTACCTGTGAGCCTTGGGCCTTTCGTCCCTGTTGGCTCCTTCATCACTTGCACCAATACTTTTTGTTGTGGTGCTAATAATTCTGTAATTGCTGCTGCGGTGCGCTTTAGCCTTAGTGGCCCTAAGTCAGTTACATGAATAAAGCCGTTGCGCTCTGGATCACCAATATTGACAAAAGCCGCATCTATCCCAGGTAATACGTTTTCTACTACACCTAAATAGATATCACCTATTTGGTGATGACCTGTAGCTACAACGAGTTCTTGTATTTGATCTTCAGAAAAGACAGCAGCAATTTGATGCTGTTCCGCGATAATAATTTGTTTTGGCATTCAATTTCCTCAAAAATTGGCAGCGCCAATGTAGCTTTGGAGGTTTGTTATACCTCTCGCCTCTGCCAGCTCTACAAAGCGCTGCTGATAATAAAAATTGTGAATCTAAGCTCAAAGTTAGAGAGCTATTGACTAAGGAATTGCGTTTATACGCCTGATTATTCCAGAACGGCTGCATATTGTTTAAGCAAATAAATCAACCGTCCGTGGTTGATTTTTGATGCGATACCATCACCACTTAGGGATTAGGCATTCAGCAGTTGTATTAAAAAGCATAGAGTTCGAGAAGCCGACGGAGCCTGTTTTTAAGTTACTAGTTCACAAGGTAGCTATAGAGAGAGTGAGTTCTTTAAATCTGCCTCAGCTTATCTGGGATACAATCCTAGAAGTTGCACTCTAAATATCTTCGCTTTCGCTCCCTGAATACCAGGGTAGTGAACCAGTCGATTTAATGCAGCGCCAGAAAATTTCTCTTCATCTGATTCTAACGCAACCTTGCTAAAAATCCATTCCCATGATGTGCTAAGTCAGGGCAACTACTAGCAAGTTACCCTTCAGGGATTATACCCCTAAAACTAGCTGATTGCGGTGGATGTGCAGGAGTTGAAATTCTCCGCCTGCGACTATCTCTAGCATAGACAGAATTTGTTCGGGACGCAATAGCAAACCATCATGGCGACAGCTACCTAGATAACGCAGCACAACTGTAGACTCTGCTGTGCTGGTTGTAGTTTCTCCTAATTCCAGTTCAAACAACAGCGAGCGCAGATTTACTAATTGGCTCTTGCCTGACTTGGTTGTTTTCTCCCACAAAAGCTCGTCTTGGGCTTTGATTGTATCAATCCAATCTTGCCATTGTGCAGGTGTTACCTCCCTAGGCGTTGCCACGGTAATTAAATACTCTGCTGCTTCCATAACTTGGTTAGCTGCTTTAGCTTTTAAATCTATTTGCATCACCTTATATATGGGTATGTCTGTGGGTAGTTCGTTAAGCAGTTGTTGCCGGAAAGTATCAACTTCTACTGGCTGGGTTAACTCAAAATCCACAATTTCTCCACTGCTGGTGGCTCCTAAAGCTAAAGCGCTGGCCACAGCAATCCGTGGAGTGGGATGAAATCCACCAGTAAAAGCGATTGGTAACCCTGCTCGCCGCACAACTCGGTCAAACAGCCGCAACAAATCCAGGTGGCTGACTAAAGCCATATTACCTTGTTTGCCAAACCAGACACGCAGCCGTTGTGTCTTGGTTGTGTTGGGAACAAAATCGCCAGCAAATTCTGGCACAACAGGTGGTTCAATCACGATATTGTGCCCGAAGTCAGTGCCACAGACACCACAATGAGAACAACCTTCAAAAGAACAATCTGGCACTGTTGATGCTTCTAGGGCGTGTTGTAAATCTTCCTTGAGCCATTTTTTGTCAATTCCTGTGTCAATGTGGTCCCAAGGTAAGGGAGTGCTGAGTAGGAAGTGGGGTGAAGAAGATGCCACTACTCCCTCATTTCCCCATCTTTCCATCTCCATGACGTTCCATTCGCCATTTTCTACTTGGCGGTATTTCCAATCTAAACCAGCTTCGGCGATCGCCTGACCCCAAGCAGCAAAAGCTTGGTCTAAATTTTCATACCAGGAATCCATGCCTGCACCTAATTCCCAGGCTCGATGTACTACTTTGCCCAGATGGCGATCGCCTCTGCCCACAAAGTCTTCCATTGCGGAAATACGAACATCGGTAAAATTTACCTTGACTCCCCTGATGCGGCGGAATTCTTGCCGTAACAGGCGCTGTTTACGTTGGAACTCAGCAGTGGAAACGGAGTGCCACTGAAAAGGTGTATGGGGCTTAGGTGTAAAGTTAGAAATTGTCAAGTTAAAGTTCAGAGGTTTTCTGCCTCTAGCTCGACATTCTCGCTGTAGCCAACTCACTGTTTCCGCAATCCCCACAACATCGGCATCCGTTTCACCAGGTAGGCCAATCATGAAATACAGTTTGATTTTGTCCCAGCCTTTTTCCCAGGCGGTTTTTACACCGCGCAGTAGTTCTTCATTGGTTAAACCTTTATTCACAATGTCCCGCATTCTTTGGGTGCCGGCTTCTGGGGCAAATGTCAGTCCACCTTGCCGCATCCCGCCCAGAATATTGGCAATATTCTCATCAAATCTATCTACCCGTTGACTGGGAAGAGTCAGGGAAATATTTTCATTTTTTAAGCGATTTTTGATTTCCATCCCCACTGCTGGTAGGGACAAATAATCAGAACAACTCAGGGATAACAGGGAAAATTCATTGTAACCAGTCGCCCGCATTCCTTGTTCAATGGCTGCGACTACTTTTTCTGGTTCTACATCCCTTGCCGGACGGGTGAGCATTCCTGGTTGACAAAAACGACAACCACGAGTACAGCCGCGCCGAATTTCTAGTGTCAAGCGGTCATGCACGGTTTCCACGTAAGGAACTAGCCCAATCGAATAAGCTGGTATGGGGGTAGCAACTCGCCGCAGAATTCGTTTTGGGACATCTGGGTGATGAGGATGAACGGAGCCATCCTTGGCCATGTCGTAAAACTGGGGAACATATACGCCTGGTATTTGTGCCAAGTCTAACAGCAGATGTTCCCTCATCAAATTTGTTCGTTTACCTTCTTCCAATACCAAACCAATTTCTGGCAGTAGTTCTTCTCCATCTCCGAGGGCGAAAAAGTCGAAGAAGTCGGCATATGGCTCAGGATTTGATGTTGCTGTCTGTCCCCCTGCAAAAATTAACGGATAATTTCCCTGTGCTCTTGCTTGCCATGTCAGAGGAATTTCTGCCAAATCCAACATTTCGAGGATATTAGTTGCCCCTAGTTCGTAACTAAGACTAAAACCCAAAATGTCGAATTCTTTGAGCGATCGCTTTGATTCTACGGCAAACAAGGGTGTATTCGTTGCTCGTAGTTTAGCCGCCAGGTCGGCACCTGGGAGGTAAGAGCGATCGCATAATTGGCGGGGCTGGGCATTCAAGATGTTATAGAGAATGATATGCCCTAAATTGGATGATCCGACTTCATAGACTTCTGGGTAGGTTAATGCCCAGTGTATTGCTGCCGTATCCCAAGGTTTATGTACCGCTAGCCGCTCATTACCCAAGTAACGTGCCGGCTTTAAAATATCCGATGTGATTAATTTTTCAACTGCAACAGCCACTATGCTATCTTCTAGCTACCTTAATTACAGCTAATCATCTCCAACTTAGCATTGATTAGGTTTTTCAACAGAGTTTTATCGTTGCAACAGCCAACTCTTTTACACAAATTTACTTTTTTACTGTTACGCCATACCAAGTGTTAAACAATTAACACTTGGCTCAGTCTCAATTGCAACTGCCAGAATTCAGTTTTGGCTGGTCTTTTGGCTATTCAAGTCTGCAAATTAAATAAATTAAGTAACTATGCATAAATATGTAGCCATTGTTCAACACGACTGAAATCGCTGTATTCCCAGACTGTTCCCTGTTTCTTCTCTCAACCAAGTAATTTATTTTGCAGGACTACTTAAAATATCTGAGCATAGCCATATTCTGCAACAAGTTATGCCACTGCTAACTCACAGTCGTCTGCAAATATTTCAAAAACTGCATCTAGTTGAGTCAGTTCCAAGATCATCCTGATTGAGGGGGAAACAGAGCAAATCCGGAAACTTTTTCCTAAACTCTGAGCTAGCTTCAGCGCAGACACCAATACCATTAAGCCGGAGTTGTCTAATGATTCCACATCTGCTAAATTCACCAACAAGATCGAGATGTCATTTTGGCCCAACGCTGTTGTCATGTTTCGTTCCCACTCTAGGCTGTTGGCAGCATTAAGACAGCCCTGAGGACGAATAACTGTAATTTTCGGACACTTCAGTACTGCTTGCATCTTGAAATCCTAATGGGAATTATTGAACTGTAAAGCCCAGATTTATTTTGAACATAATCTGTTTTTTCTCACATCGACCACATGTCTGAGACCTCTTTGCGGAATCTTTATTACTTTAGTGGGTCTGTTTAAAGATTGTCATAAATACAGGGTAAAATGTATTCATATATACTTTTTTTTCAGCCCGGTTCAAAAACAATCAACATAGACCGTCAAAGAGCAGATAAATCATCCGTAACTTTGCTGAAACAGCTTACTTGGTTGATAACTGAAGCTAATTTAGCCAAGTCTCAGCTATAGATGCCACGCCTTCATTTTTATTCTGACTAGCGGCACATACCAGGGTTAATGACAAATTATCTATCCAATAATTTTGTGATATAAATCACATGAATATGTGCATTTAGATCACGCTTTATACCTAAGTCTATCTTAGATAATTAGTATCACATACAATTGGTTTATTACTTATGAGAACTAAGTACGTTATTCGTCAATTGGTAGAAAAAGCTCTTGATATTAAAAAATTAACTCCCGAAATAGAAAATGAAATTAATTCGGAACTGACTCAAATGGGTCACATTTCTGACGTTGACTATGAAGCGCTGGAGTTATTAATGGCTGAAATGGATGCTGGTAGAGTTAAGTTAGTACCTAGTTGGGGATATTAATCCTGCTTTTTGGTATTGTTACTTTTTAGTTATACCAAGCAAATTTTGCCAAGAATGTAGAAAAATTAAGCTTGAAAATATACTAACAGCAGTGCTGATGGCAGGCACAGTCAGATTGCTAGTATTTTTCCGTAATATTTACTATTTATTCCCCTGGTGTGGCGTAAACTGTGCTAATGAGCATTCACATTTGCATTAGTAGTAAATCGCCATGCAGCTCGCTAAACGCTTAGAAAAAATTCCTCCCTATCTATTTGCTGAAATTAACCGTAAACGAGAAGAACTCGTTGCTCAGGGAGTTGATATCATTAATTTGGCACTGGGCGATCCAGATAAACCGACTCCTGCTCAGATTATTCAGGTAATGCATGAGGCGATTGATGACGCTTCTACTCATAACTATCCACCCTATCAGGGTACGCAAGAATTTCGGGAAGCAGTAACTAAGTGGATGGAACGTCGGTTTGGGGTGACACAATTGAACCCTAATACAGAAGTTATCTCTTCAATTGGTTCTAAAGAAGCAATACACAACACCTTTTTAGCTTTCGTGGAGGCGGGAGATTACACGCTCATACCAGATCCTGGTTATCCCGTGTATCGGACTTCTACAATTTTCGCTGGTGGTGAACCTTTTACTATGCCTTTGAAGGCAGAAAACAACTTTTTACCTGATTTGAGTGCGATTCCGGAAGCCGTTGCCCGTAAGACAAAATTATTATGGATTAACTATCCTAATAATCCCACTGGGGCGTTGGCAACCCTAGAGTTTTTTAAGGAATTGGTAGATTTCTGTAAGCAGTACAATATTTTGTTGTGTCATGACCATGCCTACTCAGAAATGGCATATGATGGCTACAAACCACCAAGTGTGCTACAAGTACCAAGAGCTAAAGACATAGCCATTGAGTTTCACAGTTTGTCTAAGTCATATAATATGACAGGCTGGCGGATTGGTTTTGTAGTTGGTAATGCTATTGGGATTCAAGGCTTAAGACAGGTAAAAACGAACGTTGATTCTGGAGTATTTAAGGCCATTCAAAAGGCTGCGATCGCAGCTTATTCTACTAGTGATGCTGAACTGCAAGCTGTGATGTCCGTTTACCAAAATCGTCGGGACATCATTGTTCAAGGATTGCAATCTTTGGGCTGGCCGATTGAGCCACCTCAAGCTACTCTTTACGTCTGGGTACCTGTACCTCCAAGATATTCTTCAACTGAATTTGTGTCTCTGTTACTTGACAAATGTGGCATAATCGTGCCTCCAGGCAACGGTTATGGTGCTGCGGGAGAAGGCTTTTTTCGGATTGCCTTAACCATTCCCGATGAACGGATGCATGAAGCTATTAAACGCATGAAAGATGCTGGCATTCGCTATGCTTAATTTGGGAATGAGCAGGCTAGAAGCTAGAGACTTGTTAATTTGTTTTAGTCCCCACTCCCCCTTGATAAGCTTGCCAAACTTGGTGAATAAACTGATTAAAGTGCTGCTTGGTGGCTAAGTCAGGTTCAGATTTTGGTTCTTTTACCAAAATCTGGCTTAACAGGGTAATTACTTCTGTATCCAAAGCTGGTCGAAATAAGTTAACTGGCCAAAGCAAGTCAGAGACATCTCGCAGGTCAGTAACAAATGGTGGTTCTTGGTTGAAGTGTACCAGCAACAAGGGACGTACCCAGCACAACTGGCGGGAAACTACAACTTGAATCACTTCCGCATAAAGATTTCTGTCGCCATGCTCTAAAGACACAATTTGTCCTTGTTGAAAATTTAGGCTCATGTTCATCATTACGTGGCAAGCAGGGATTTTTTTGCAGCTTTCTTTATTTTAAAAGCGAGAACGCGTTATCCTTGAAAGAATGTAGTTTAAAGTTAGGTAAGTATTCCCATGCCGATGAGGATTTGATCCATCACCTCAAAATCGCTGCTGTAATACTGCCCAACTCAACATAGCAGCCAAGCATCTCCTAACATCAAGTTTGGATGGAAATGCTATAAAATAGTCAAATAACTGTTAAGCAAACACTAGACAGATATTCTGTTGTAGTAAATCATCGAATCAAGAGCAAAGAGCCGTGTCAGTCGAAACCATTGAGAAGCGTTCCACATCCCGCAAGCTCGCGCCTCGGTATCGCGTTTTGCTCCATAACGACGACTACAACTCTATGGAGCATGTGGTACAGTCACTGTTAACCACAGTACCGAGCCTGACTCAGCCCCAAGCTGTGAGCATTATGATGGAAGCCCATACTAATGGGTTAGCTTTGGTCATTACTTGCGCTCAGGAACATGCCGAGTTCTATTGTGAAACATTGAAAAGTCATGGTTTGAGCAGCACCATTGAACCTGATGAATAGTCATTAATTATTGGTCATTGGTTATTTAGTCAAAATTTAGAGTATTGGCTGGTGATTGGTGACTTACTGGGTATGAAAAAAAACCTTGTCCGTTTAGCTGAACGCCCTGCCCCTATCAGGCTGGGTTGTTTTATTTTGACTTTATTATTGCTATGGTTGCCATTAGCTGCACCAATATACTTATCAGTGCATGATTCAAACTTAGAAAGTATATTGACAATGGTGTTGCTATATGGAGTGTTTATTTTTCTTCTGAGACTATGGGGTAAATATATTTACCAGCAGCCACAAATTCTGCGGCATTATGGCTTAGAATTCACGCGACAAAATGGTGTGGATTTACTCCGTGGCTTGGCTATGGGCATAATTAATACTCTGATACTTTTTGGATTACAAGGTATTTTGGGTTGGCTAGTGTGGCAACAACCGCAAGTTTTTTTGCTGAAAGTAATTTTAGAGGGTTTACTTGTTGGCTTAGGTATTGGATTTGCTGAGGAGTTGTTATTCCGAGGCTGGTTACTAGATGAGTTACAACGAGATTACAGTCCGGGTGTGGCACTGTGGACAAATGCAACTGCGTTTGCTGCATTGCATTTTATTAAACCATTGGAGGCAATTATTCACACACTGCCACAATTTCCAGCTTTAGTACTGCTGGGATTAACGCAGGTATGGGGAAAGCGTTGGCGCAGGGGACGCTTGGGTTTACCAATTGGTCTGCACAGTGGTTTAGTATGGGGCTACTACATTATTAATGTTGGGGAATTAGTGAAATACTCTGGTCAAGTTCCTGATTGGATTACTGGTGTGAATAATAATCCCCTACAAGGAGTAATGGGGGTGTTGTTGATGAGTATATTAGCTTTATGGATGCGGGGGCGAACAAGAACTTAATACTACAGAATAACTTCAATCTGGCTGGGAACTTGGAATTGCAATTAGGGAACTAGCTCAAAGCCCATGCCTATATGAGTAAAGTGAGCATCTTCAGTGAGGATTGTTGTAATGCCACACTCTTGCATAACGACCATTGAGGTCAAATCAGTAAAAGAAATGAGAGGCTTGTCGAGAAACTTAGAACGAATTACTTGAGTTTGGGCAAAGCGTTCTTCAGTAATGCGGATTAAATAAAAGTTATCGTCCGAAAAGGCTGACAGCAGCATTTTCATGGATTGCTCGGCGTGAGGTGCAGGAAGTCGTCTAAAAAAGAAAGTGAATGTTTCGTCAAGAACGTAGTCAGTTGTATAAATTTGTCCATTTTGAGCAATGGCATCTTGGTAAGCTTTTGTGGCTTCTTGGTGATAGCGTTCACTATTGTCATGGAGCGTGAGCCAACCCCAAGTATCAACAAAAAGCTTAGTCACCATAGATTTCGTCGTCTAAGTTGGCAGCCAAAGAGCCGTGAGATACCGCACCGATGAAATTTTCCAGGGGGTCGCTACTGGAAGTGGGTTGTTTGGTAGCTGGTGATTTCTCAATACGTGCAAGGTGTTGAATATAATGCAACACGTCTACAAGGTGCTTTTCTGGCAGTTGTTCAATCGCTTCCAAAATGGCTTGTTTGGTTGTCATGGTAATGACTCAATATTGCTTTCTTCTATAAAGTCTACTGCTAAAATTCCTACCTTAAGTTGTAGATTATTTATCATCAATAACCGTGTTCTAAAATACACCAATAATTCATAATAACTAAACTGTTTCAACCACTGTACCCACCAAACACGCCTTATCTAAATTCACTCCGCTCAAATTTGTTCCTTCTAACTCTGCACAGAGTAAATTAGCTCCTGTCAAGTTCGCTCCTGCTAGATTTGCCCCGCGTAAGTCGGCTTCTTCTAAATTAGCTTCACTTAATAAAGTTCCTTGTAAATCAGCAAGACTCAAATCAGCACCTTTAAGATTTGCTCCTGTGAGGTTGGCACCACGCAAATCAGCACCGCGCAAGTCAACATCTTGTAAGTTGACGTTCATCAAATTGGCACCACTCAAGAAAGCACCAGCCAAAGATACGTTGCTGAGTCTGGCTCCCATTAAGTTAGCACCACGCAAATTACTACCCCGCAAGTCAGCACCTGTTAAGTCTGCTTGCATTAAGTTTGCGCCCATGAGGTTTGCCCGCAAGTCAGTTTCTTGGAGGTTAGCCCCCATGAAATTTGCTCCCTCGAAATGCCCTCCTTCTAGTTTGGAACCGATGAAATTGGTGCCAACAAGGGTAGCACCTGCAAGATTGATGCGGTTTAAATCAAGCTGAGAAAATTCCTCATCTTCTAAATTTGCCCCTGGCAGTTGTTTGAGTTTTCCTGATTTAATAGCTTCAATATTCATTTGAGATCATTTGTAATTTGTAATAGTTCCTCCGGCAGGCTACGCGTTAGCTGTACTAGTCTGGTTACTATCCCATCGGGAATCAAGTAACCACATACCAGTGCTAACTTTGGGTGACATCAGGGGTAAGTCTAGCCCTTGCTGTAAACCCATAACCAATAAAGCTAGAGCATCTACAAGTTTAGGGTCAAAGCGGGTTGATTGTTGCTGTCTGCATTCATCTAAAGCTTGAGCAAATATTTCTTGGCGAGTTTTCTGGGATGATTTTAGGTGATTAACTCGCCACTGAAAGTCTGCGACTAGAGCCACGATTCTCGATTCTAGGGGAATTTCATCTCCCACTAAACTTGCTGGTTCTCCTGTACCATTCCACCACTCGGTTTGATGGGTAATAATTTGGGCAACTGCCCGCAGTCGAGGCATGGTTCGTAATACTTGTGCCCCAGGTACTAGGGGACAAGTTAAAGGGGAACTGGGGGCTTGTTCCTGGTAGCGGGTGGATGTACCAGGAGTCAGGAGACTTTCTGCTTTTTGTAATGGATCTATACGATGTAATAAACCCGCCAGCCGTAATCTCTTAATCTGCCATGCGGGTAGTTCTAACAACTGTCCCATGGCCTCGGAAAGTGCTACTACTTCCGCCGCCGCCATTGGGTTATGGACATCTGCCATATCCATTAGCTGCGCCATTCGCAAAAATGCCTGGATTTCGTTAGAAACCAAGTTGCGATCTAGGGCTTGTTGGCGTAGTACTGTGGGGATAGATAAATTCTCCTGCCCAGTTTGGAGGTAATCTACTACACGGGAGACAACTGCATTTAAATGTTTTGGTGCGCCAAGACTAGACTGTATTGTGTCTTGATGAGCGGTGAGTTTTTTTGCTAGTTCCGGGTTGTATTGTTGAATGTGGGCGATCGCTAATTCTGCTGTTTCTTGCACTAATTCTGGCTCAAATGTCCACAAGCCATAGAATTTGCGCTCTAAGTCTGAATCGGGTACTCCGCCTGCACCGTAATCAGCCTCTGATAACTCTTGACATAATACCATTGCTGTGTATTCTGGCGACAGGATAATCAAGTGCCACTCCTGCGCCACGGGGTCAGCTGAATCTAATGCTACTAAGTCTACATTGGGTAGTTGGCTGGTGGGATGTTCAGAAAAGCCTGTATCCTCTGCTGCCATGATGACGATTTCGCGGCTACACTTAGCGATATCTGCGTATCGTTCTGCTTCTTGCAGATACCATTTACCTTGTTGGAAGGCTGTGATTACTAAAGGTGTACTATCTTCAGTTAAGATGTGATCTTCTAGAGCATGGCACAGAGAAACTAGGGTATTTTTGTAGTACACCCCGAATCGGATCGGTCTAGTGCTATGGCGGTGGGCTGTTTCCAGCTGTTGTAATATTGAACCTTCTAACATGGGCTTTAATTATTCATAATTAAAAATCTGCTCTTATGCCCCCAATTTGCTGGTGATTTTACTTTGTGTCTTGGTGTCTTTGTGTTTAATATAATTTTTTGTCACCACAAAGGCACAAAGACACGAAGAAGGAATTATGATATGCCTGCCAATTGTTTTTCTTTCGTCTCCATTGGTGCAGAAAGTGCTGCTTCCAAATCGGCACAACCCAACTTTTCTTCTAAGATTTTCATGACTTCGCGTCCGAAGTCGTTGGGGTTTTGTTGCCAAGCTTGCAAGCAGACTTCTCCAAAGAATGAACCTAAAGGTTCGGGATTCCAAAGAAGTTTTTTGGCTGTCCACGGCATTAAGCTCATGGGATCATAACCTGGTTTGAGGATACCTTCTTTAAAGGCATATTCTTCTAAATGGGTATGGGGTTGCAGTCCAATGAAGAAAATAGCAGGTTCGACTTTATCAGCGCCAAAAATCTTTTCTAGTTCGCGGTGGTAGGCGATGGTTTGGCGGATGGTTTCGGGACGTTCGTCAATGACGTTAAAAGAGTAGTTGACGGAAACTAAATCGTTAAAACCAGCAGCTTTTAAGTCACGACAATTTTGCAAGACGGTTCGCAGGTTATAACCCATCCGCATTTTTCGCACGAGTTCTTGAGAACCACTGGTAATTCCAATTTCAAAGTAGTTCATCCCAGTTTTTGCCATCAAGTCGCACAATTCGGGTGTCAGGTTGTCGGCTCTGATGTATGCTGCCCAGTGGATGTCTGTCATCCCAGAATCGACGATTTTCTGTAAAAGTTCTATAGCATCGTCAATAAATTTGCGTGCGGGGATGAATTGAGCATCGGTAAACCAGAAATTACGAATGCCGCGATCGTATAATTGGCGCATTTCGGCTACTACTTCGTCTGCTGGGTTGATGCGTACTTGTTTACCTTCGACGACCGTGTAAACGCAATAACAACAGTTGTGGGGACAACCGCGCTTGGTTTGTACGCCGATGTAAAAATCTTGTTCTTGCAGGTAATAGTTAAATTCTGGCCAAATGCTTTGAATATAGTCGTAGTTACAGGCTGTTTTCTCCAGTGGGGTGGGTTGTTCGTGAATCATTCGCTGTCGTGGTTGAGTTTCCCCCACTATGTAGCAGCGTTCATCTTGAATTTCTCTACCACTTAAAAGTTTCTCTAGTAGGGTTTCCCCTTCACCGACAGAAATAATTGTCCCTTGAGGTAAGCTTTTACCCAACTGTTCGTAGAATACGCTGACTGCACCGCCACCCACAACTGCACAAGCGTCAGTATGATATTTTTGGGCGCGTTTCAAACCACGTTTGATTAATCCCTGGTTGCGCCATAACTCTACATAGTAAGCGATGAAAATTCGTAAACCACCTAATGCCCCGCGTAACTTAATTAGGGGATTTTGGGCGTAGTAGAATTCAAAGGCGTTTTGCAATGGGTTACCACCACGTCCACCCACAGGTGCATAAATTTGAATATCGCGCCACGAATACACTAGTAGAGTGGGCTGAAATTCATCAATACAGTTATCTAAGGCGGAGGCGTAATCTAAAGGTGGTACTGTTCCCAAATCAAAAATACGCTGTTCAATGTTGGGAAACAGCTTGTGGACATGATCACTAAGGTATACAACCCCAATGGGAAAGATGGGGTTACAAGGAAGGCGAACGTAGAGAATTCGATTTTCCATCATGGATGTTTTAACTTCCATCTTGCTGTTTTCTGGGAAAAAGCGAGAGAGACATGCAGTTTTTAACTGTGTGTTTGTTTTTGGTTGGCTGTGTTTTTCACAATTATGCTTGACATTTAAGCTAATTGCTGAATCTGATTAGCCTGAGTTAGCGATCGCCAGAATCGCTAAATTTGTGCTGCATCAAACAAAATAGATAGATTTTATGAGGAAGTTTGTCATATATCTTTACCATAACATTGAGTTTGGCTATTAAGCGATGATTCCTGCCTATAAATCTGGGGATAGATGAAACCAATAAACCTAGTCCTAAAGTTGAGGAGAAATCAGGGAATAACTGCCATACCTAACTCATAGTTGCCTGATGAAAGGACGCATCATACTTTTGTGCTCAGGAGAAAACTAAAAACTTGCCAACGTAGTGTATATTTTTCACTAGGGCATACTTTTTATAGAATTTTCATCACTTGAACATACATTTAGATAGAAATAACGTAGAAAATTGCAGTTGGTAGTCGGAGTTACAGCATCTGGGGATCAGTCAATGTTAGTTTGGCTGGTGTAATGTAAAATTGTGGCGTAAAGCTCCTCCGCAGTTATGGCTCAAATATTAGATCCTCTACCACCTGAGCAATCAAGGAAGATCCTCTGCTGCTACGTTAATGCCACGAGCAAAATCCAGGTGGCTCGCATCGCCAATATTCCCAACTGGTACTTTGAAAGAGTTGTTTTTCCTGGACAACGCCTCGTGTTTGAAGCCCCGCAAGCATCTCAAATGGAGATTCATACGGGGATGATGGCAAGTGCAATTTTATCGGATACAATTCCGTGCGATCGCCTGGCAATTAACGAGCCAAGCAGTAGTGAGTTTAATACAGACTCGATAGGCATCGATGCTATCAGTACAAAACCAATGGTGCAGTCAATTAATACAAAAATTGAAGATACAACAAAACCTTTAACAATTGCTGGTCTAGCATCCATTGATTAAAAAAAACAATTTTTTATAATTCTAGGGTTGCTAAATTCAGCAGCCCTTTTTGTTGAATATTAGTCATTGGTCGGTTAATTATTGCCCCCATCCCCTTAATCTCCACCCATTGGCATCTACAATCAATGTTATGAATTTGCCTTCTTTTATTTGGTTGTGGAAAATAGCCGCTTGGTCTATGGGTTTGTCGCTACTGGCGTATTTGCTGTTAGCACTGACGGGTATTTGGATGTTTCAGGAGCGAACTTCGCAGCATTTTCTGCGCTTTCCATGGTTTATGGGCGGACGTAGGCAGGTGCGATCGCTCCACTATACAATTGGCATCACTATGGTCAGTTTAGTGTTGCTGTTGCTGGCTATTGGTATTGTTGGCACTCTAGGACACTTTGGTTCCTTAGGACACTCACAACACTTGATTGCTGGGTTGATTGTAGTAGTGTTGGTTTTGCTATCTGCTTTTAGTGCAACCCAAATTAGCACCAGACGGTTTTGGGCTAGACCTTTACATATTGGGGTGAATATGATTTTATTAGGGGGTTTTGCCTGGGTGTCTCTTACAGGTTGGAGTGTGGTGCAAAAGTATTTACCTTAATCTGGGATGTTTATTTTTTCACTACAAACTTTTATTAAAATATATAAAGAAAAGTATTGTGATTAAGCCGTGACAGCAAATTCAGCCAATACCTCAGCCTCTGTTTTTCGTTTGTCCCCGTTAATTCGGATAACGCTCTTAAGTCTATATGTGTCACTCACAGTACCATTACCTTTTTTGTCTCAAGTAACAGCTGCGCCCGTACCATCAGTTTTGTTATGGGTGGGAATTAGTATCGGCTTTGTTGCTGTGTCTGCGATATTGACTGAACGAGTAATTGTAGATGAGCAAGGAATTCAGGTAACGTACCCCGCATGGGTTCCTGGCTTCTTTCGTAAAGGTTGGTTTTTATCTTGGTTGGATGTAAAAGAGTTAAAGCCTCGCTCCACTGGTCAAGGCGGACTAGTTTATTATTTCCTTAGTCAGGATGGAAAGGCTTATTTATTACCAATGCGTGTAGCCGGATTTACCCGCTTGGTGAAAATCGTCGAAACCAAAACGAGCATCGATACCACAGATGTTCGCCCCTTGGCGCAGCCGTGGATGTATATGATTTTGTTGGGATTCACCTTGCTACTGCTGTTAGTAGATGGCTGGACTATCACTACAGCTTTAGCTCTTGGCAAATTAACTTAGATAGGCAATAGGGAGTGGTGATTTTTCCCCACTCCCCACTTCCCACTCGCATATAAAGGTTGAACTTGAATAATGTCACCACAACAGCCCAACTAAGGCTAGAACACGTTAATTTGTTTGCCAAGCTGAAAACCCAGCTTCAGGGATATCCCATATTACAGGATATTTCCTTTGAGGTTTTCCCAGGCGATGGCTCCGCCAACACCTGCGGTGAACGCATTGCGATTGTCGGCCCATCCGGTGCTGGGAAAACTTCACTACTACGGCTAATTAACCGCCTGAGTACACCCACAAGTGGCAAAATTTATTTGGAAAATCAGGAGTATCACCAAATTCCTACCACACAGTTACGCCAAAACGTAACACTGGTATTACAAGAGTCAAAGCTGTTGGGGATGACAGTTCAGCAAGCTTTGGCTTATCCTTTAGTTTTGCGTGGGTTACCCAAACAAACAGTTCAGCAAAGAATCGAACACTGGATAGAACAATTGCACATCCCCAGTGAATGGTTGGGAAAAACTGAATTACAACTTTCTGCTGGACAGCGACAGTTAGTGGCGATCGCTCGTGCCCTAGTTATCCAGCCAAAGGTTCTACTATTAGATGAGCCAACATCTGCCTTGGATACTGGTAAAGCTTCTCACCTGATGCAAATTCTCAACCAGCTAACTCAAACTCATCAAACTACAATTTTGATGGTCAATAACCAGATAGACTTAGCCCAGATGTTTTGCACTCGATTATTACAGTTACAGCAAGGTCATTTGTTGGCAGACCAAACAGCCTCTGAGATAAATTGGGTTAACTTACAAGAAAGCTTGATCGAAGCCGAAACGCAAGCAGCCGAAGAATGGATTTAGTTGCTTGCTTGTCTCCAAATTACTTTTGGAATTTTGAATTAATGTTATCTCCCTTATGACCTTTGAGTACTCAGTGTAGAACGTGGATTGCTGAATCTTTCTTTAGTTAACTTGGTTTGTGACTGCGGCACATTGGCATTCAAAATTTCCATGTTAAATCGGTATCCCACATTACGGATAGTTTGAATCAAACTAGGTTGACGGGGATCAAGTTCAACTTTTTTTCGCAGCGACAAAACATGAGTATCAATGGTGCGTGGGTTGTCGATAGCGTCAGGCCAAGCACGACGCAGTAATTCCGACCTACTCAGAGGCACTCCTCCAGCTTGCGCTAAAACGTACAACAAACTAAACTCCTGGGGCGTTAAATCAATAAACTCCCCTTGGAATCGGACTCGGCGCTGTACTAAATCAATTTGTAAGCTGCCATAATCCAAATAAGCTGGTGCAGTGGGTGTGCGCTTGCGGCGAATCAATGCCTCTACCCTGGCGAGAAACTCTTGCATTCCAAAAGGTTTGCTTAGGTAGTCATCAGCTCCCGCCTTCAAACCTGCAACGATATCAGCTTCATTACTACGGGCAGATAGCATTAAGATTAAAGGCTGTTGCTGACGATGCAACCAACGGCAAAACTCAATGCCATCACCGTCAGGTAAATCGGCATCAAGAATTACCAGTGTTGGTTGATGACTTAAGAACACTTCCCTTGCTTGATAAATGCTGGCGGCTTGATGCACACGGTATTCCAACTGTTGCAAGTGCCATCCCAGCAACGACCTCAGATGGGGATTCCCCTCAACGATTTCAATACAAACCGAACCCACGGCGGCAAGACCCCTTAGCGTCGATGACTTTCAAAGTAACAAGCCCATGCTCAAGGTTTTGTAGCCTTTGTTACCCCAGTTGCTATTAGCTTTACATTTCCTCATACCAAGAGTGGCATGATCTTGAACTGATGCCTTGCCAAAAGCTGAGTTAGTAATATTCTTTAATTTTTTCTTAAATTTTTGTTAGACTTATCAAAAGTTCCTTTGGTAGAATATCCTCCCTTAGAGGGGTTTAAGTTACCAATGAACTATCACTAAACAGGGCAAGCATTACCTAAGCTATATTTTGGCTTTATGCTGCTAGCAGATGATATTTTGCCTAGACTTACGCCTGCATCCGCCAATAAATTCGGGCTGTTGACGGAAATAATCATAAAAATAGCTTACCAAACCATCATATTCCAAATTTTATGGAATAGGATCAGATCACGTTGTAGCTGCTGGAGGATCTTGCCCACGATAGATATTTTCGCCTGGAGTTGATCAAAAGAAAGTGGAAGTAATACTTCACATTTGAGCGTGAATCATTTACAATTCTCATTCCAAGAGATTAATAAAGCAGTTATGCTCCAAGACACACAAACCATCCGCTATTACCAACGAATTACCGACGCCTTCGTCGAGTTATGGAATCGCGGTTATCGCACGGACGATATGCGGATGTATTTGGATGGATATTTAGCCGCGCTGCGACACAGTAACGCCATTGAACCCATTCTGATTCATCGCCTAGAGGAGGAAGCCAGCCGCTACTTGTACGATGCATCAAATTTTGCCATGACGCAACCACAGGCACAACCTGATTACTACTAATACCTTTAACTCTAGTCTTTGATAGTAACCATGGATTGACGCAGATGATTATAACATATCGTTTGCCTTGATCAAGGGTGCAGTGGTGTGAAATTTTGGAGATATTATATTTATCAAAGGCATCCTTTAGCACTGTATTGCTAAAAATACAGTGCTAAGGGGTTAGCAACCCAAATATTCCGGGAAAACTAAAAAAAACCCTGGAGTGTTTCCAGGCAGTTAAGAAAATACTTATTCAGCAGCAAAGTAGAAGAGATGCTGCTGAATAGGGATTATGACGCTAGTGCTACTTCTACCAATTGCTGCAATTCGCCTTTTTGGTACAGTTCAATCAGGATGTCGGAACCTCCGACGAATTGACCGTCAATATACACTTGGGGAATTGTCGGCCAATTGGAATATTCTTTAATACCCTGGCGAATTTCATAGTCTGAGAGAACGTCAACTGTCTCAAAGGGAACTCCTAAAGTATTGAGAATCTGGACGACGTTATTGGAGAAACCACATTGAGGCATCAATTTGTTTCCCTTCATAAAAACCAATATCTTGTTTTGTTGTAACAAGTTATCAATTTTTTCTTTGGTTTCTGGGTTCATGGTCTTTTTTCCTATGTTGCTAATAGCCAAGATGTTGATAGTCAACAACCATAAAGTCAATAGTCAATAATTCAACAGTCAGTATTGCCACTGTGGAATTTTAACTTTGGACTGATTGCTCTTACGAAGCGGCTGTTGCTTGCCAAGCTTCGGGAGTATAGGTTTTGACAGCCAAGGCATGAATTGCTTCAGTTGACATAGCTTGCCGCAATGCACCATAAACTAACTGATGTTGTTGCACCAGTCCCTTACCGGCAAACTGCGATGAAACTACTGTTACTTGATAGTGGTCACCGCCACCAGTTAAGTCCTGCACCTGAATTTGGGCGTCTGGCAGTTCCGCCTTGATCATTGCCTCAACCTGTTGCGGATTAATCATCGCAATTCCTGAAAAAAGTTACTTTTCTATTATTAACAGATACAGATGCGAACGAACTCACCAACTTGAGGTTTTGGCAAGGCTGGGTGTAAATGCGCTTTTGAGGCTGATTTTGGCGATATTTTCTCTACGGCACGCTGCCTGAACGCTAACGCCTGATTAAAAACCTATGGCAAATAATTTCATCTTAACATTGGAGAATTCAGGGGAGGTGGGCTGATAGAGGAGCTTATCTACTTTGAGTTGAAGAAGATGAACTAGTACCTTGTCTGGGATAAGGTGTATCAACAAAACCCAATTCAAATAACTGCTGATAGGCCTTCTTGCCTAGATCCCTTGTGGGGTTTTGACTTTTAATAATCTGAATTAACAACGGTACGGCTAATTCTGGCTGATTTTGTGCCCGATGTACTAGAGCTAACTGATAGGTAGCTTCGTCACGTTTTTGGGCGGTTTCTAGAGCTTTTTGACGCTGGGAATCGGAAACTCTATTGTCAATTCCCGTAAAGCTAGCATTTAGTTCTTGATAAAAATTAGATAGCTGATTATAAACCTGACGGGCTTCTTGGAGCTTTTTAGCGGCTAAAGGATAGTTTTGCGAAGAAACAGCTTGATTGGCCTCTTGCATTAGTCGTTGTCCTCCTTCAACGCTCAA
Source organism: Nostocales cyanobacterium LEGE 11386 (assembly GCA_015207155.1). Taxonomy (GTDB): domain Bacteria; phylum Cyanobacteriota; class Cyanobacteriia; order Cyanobacteriales; family Nostocaceae; genus LEGE-11386. The sequence goes on from JADEXK010000025.1 coordinate 65,887, forward strand.
AAGGCTGTTATTTGGGGCTTGAGGACGGAGAGTATTGGGATTGTTGGGGTCAATGGGTTGTACTTGAGCATTGACAGGTGATAGCCAGCTAAGAACTGCTATGAATGTTAAGGAAGTAAAGCTAATTAAGGGAGCAAGGGCGGCAGATTTCATGGGGTCAATTAGTGCAACAACTATATAGAAAAGTAAGGGAAACTTTGGGTATCTTAACTCTGTTTCTGTCTTTAACAAAACAAAGCTACTTAGTTAGAAAATAGGGAACAGGCTTTTGCCGTGAGCGTCAGCCGAACGGTTACAGGTGACAGGGGATAGGGAAAAAGCGGTAGTGGGGCCGAGGGGAAAGAACTTAATATTAGTAATCTTTCCTAACTTCCCACTGCCTATTCTCACTCTCCTGTGATTTAGACTGAAAATCGGTTTCATAGTGTTCCCTTTGCGCCTGCATCACAACTAACTAAAATCACCCCTATGAATGATCCTGTTAATTCCTCTGATTCTCCCACTACAGGTGTACCCGCAAGCAGCTGGGGAACAGTTTTACAACGTGGTGGTGAAGAACTGATTTTAGAAAAGGCTTTAAACTGCTTTAGTGTTCGTTTAAAGAACGACTTAAGTGCCCAACAATTATCTCAGGTTAGTTGGGGCATTTGGCAGCGTAGTATTCCCCAAGCACATTTAGAACTGTTTACGGTTACATCTTCTCAATTAGAGGTGGCCATGTCTCAAGCACGGGCTGCCGAAAATGTGGCTTTTGCTGGTCATGTTTACACAATTAAAGATAATCCAGGAACGTTTGTTTACTTGAATGACCAAGTAACGATGCAATTTGCCTCTGGGGTAGACTCTACCAAAATTGAGGCGATCGCAACTGAATTTGGCTTAGTTAAAGACAAAGCTGTGCTTGGTCTTCCCAATACTTTTGTATTTCTAGTTAGCAAACAAGCTACAGAAAATCCCATCAAAATTACTAATCAGCTGCAAGGATTCCCAGAGGTATTAGTTGCTGAACCAAATATCCTCATTAAAAGTGAATCACATTATCGACCCAGCGATACCTTGTATTCTCAGCAATGGTATTTGTCCCACAATGGCGGTAACCAATTAGCGGTGGGTTCTCATATTTCTGTAGAACAAGCTTGGGATATTACTCGCGGTGTGCGTTCTGTAGTTGTGGCAGTAGTGGATGATTCTTTTGATTTGAACCATCCAGATTTTCAAGGTAGTGGCAAAATTGTTGCCCCTAGAGACTTAAAGAAAAATGACTTTTTACCGACACCAGGCGATCGCGAAACTAGTCACGGTACGGCTTGTGCGGGGCTAGCCATTGCTGAAGAAAATGGTACGGGAATTGTGGGGGTTGCCCCTGGTTGTGCCCTAATGCCCATTCGTAGCACTGGTTTTTTGGATGATGAATCCATTGAAGAGATGTTCAACTGGGCTGTGGAAAAGGGGGCTAGTGTTATTTCATGCAGTTGGGGGGCTTCTGCTGTGTATTTCCCCTTATCTTTGCGCCAACGGGCGGCTATTACGCGTGCTGCTACCACAGGGCGTAATGGCAAAGGTTGCGTAATTTTATTTGCTGCGGGAAATGCTAATCGCCCAGTTAACGGTACTGTTTATGAGCGGAACTGGCCAGACAATATTTTAGGTGGTAATACAGATTGGTTAAGTGGTTTTTCTGTACATCCAGATGTGATTGCCATTGCGGCTGCTACTAGTTTGAACAAAAAAGCTGCTTACAGCAATTGGGGAACTAATATCGCCTTGTGTGCCCCCAGTAACAATGCCCCACCAGGATTGTCATTTCAGGGTAGGGGTTTTATGAACACACAACCAGCGATCGCCACTTCTCTACACGGGCGAGGAATATTAACTACTGACCAAGTAGGCGCCGCAGGTTACGATCCTGGTGATTTTACTAGTAACTTCGGCGGTACTTCCAGCGCCACGCCCATAGTTGCAGGTGTAGCCGCATTGGTTTTGTCTGCAAATCCTGACTTAACAGCCCAACAAGTAAAATTTATTCTGGAAGAAACTGCTGATAAAATTGTGGACTCTGACCCCGATCCGCAATTGGGTCTGCGTGAAGGTACTTACAATAGTAACGGACATTCGCAGTGGTTTGGTTACGGCAAAATTAATGCCGCTAGGGCAGTGCAAGCCGCCCAGCAATTGCGTACCTCTGTAGCATCTGCTAGTAAACAAATCAGGGTAGGGAATAGCAGTCAGTTACAAATCCCAGACAATCATCCACAGGGAATCAAAAGTGCGATCGCCATTGCTGAATCTAGCATCATCAAAGATATTCAAATCACAGTTAATATCACACATGATTTTTTAGGCGACTTAGAAATTTATTTAATTGCCCCCAATAATTATCGAGTCTTGTTACAAAATCGAACCTTAGGCCGCCGGACTGATTTACAGACAACATACACCATGCGATCGCATCCAGCCCTCAAACGGTTACTATCTATTTCAGCTAGAGGAAATTGGCAGTTGTGGTTAATCGACTACGCGCTACAAGATATAGGAAAACTCAATAGTTGGGAATTAGTCATTGGTTATTAGTTCAGTAAACTGATAATTAATAACTCAATTAAGAATTGGGAATTTCTGCAAATGCGTGACTGTTGATTTGTGATTCTTGATTGCTTAATTTTTGTAGCTTCTTGGCTAAATCTGATGTGAGGCGTTGAGCATTTTGTTTCACACTACCATCAGTGTAATCTGCTACCTTGATTGCCTCGCCAATTTGAATGCTCACATCCGTACCCCAGTTAGGGTAAGGCTGGCTGTAATTAATGCTAATGGGTATTATTTTCACACCCAGTCCTGGATGACTAGATTCAGCAATTAGAGACAGACGCGCAATTCCTGGCTTTAACGGGTGCAGTTTGCCATCACGATAAATATCACCTTCTGGATAAATAACTAACATTTCTCTGTGTTGCAGTAATTCCACTGCATGACGCAGAGTAGTAATGGCTGGATGTTGAGGATCTACAGGAAATCCTCCCATCCGTCGCACTAGAGCGCCTTGCAGTCCTTGGCACTCACTGATAGTTACCATAAATCGCAGGTCTCGCCCTGTAACACAGCGACCAGTGGCATAAGGTAAAAGCAAAGAATCCCAACGCGCCCGATGGGTAGGTGCCAGAATCACAGGGCCAGATACAGGAATATTTTCTTGTCCGGTAATTCTAATTTGTCGAAAGAATAATGGTAATAGGAAGTGACGCCCTAATAGATATACTAAAGGACTTAACCAAGGAGAAACCCGCGAGGTAGTATGAGCTACCTTGGTATTTGCTTTGGTACTAGTTAGTATTTGCTGGCAGACCCTGTTGGCAGTATAAAATTTTATCATGATGGTAGCTGCTGTTTGTCCCGGAAAATATAACGAAAGCTTAATTAATTACACCGTAGATTTTCTTCCGTGAATTGTGTCGTAGTTACTGGACAGTTTTACCTCTGTCCGTTGTCTTTACGACGCCGAGTAGCAAACCAAGCTTGCAACTGCTGACGACAAGATGACTCTAAAATACCTCCCATCACTCGTAGACGGTGATTAGAAGCAGCACTATCAGGGATATTGGTAACAGTACGAATGGCTCCAGTTTTAGTATCGTCTACTCCATATACAAGCAAATTTATCCGAGCTTGCACAATAGCACCTGCACACATCGGGCAAGGTTCTAGAGTTACGTACAGGGTGCATTGATTTAGACGCCAATTATCTAAACTTTTAGCAGCCGCTCTGAGAGCGAGGATTTCTGCGTGAGCTGAGGGGTCTTTGTCACGTTCTTTTCTGTTTTCGCCTTCCGCAATCAAATTGCCACTGGCATCAATGATCACAGCACCGACAGGGACTTCACCTGCATCTCCTGCTGTGTTTGCCAATTCTATGGCATGAGTCATCCATTTTCGATGTATGAGATATTCTGGATATTCAATTAACATCTTTGTAATTGCTATTCAGCAACGCCACTTGCTAAAAGGGGATCAAGTTGAGCTGTTGTATCTAGCTGATAAAGGTCATCACAACCGCCAATGTGCTGATTATTAATAAAAATCTGTGGTACTGAACGGCGTCCATGGGCACGTTCGGCCATTTTAACTCTGGCTGCTGCGTCGCCATCAATTTTGTATTCGGTGAATCTGACACCTTTCCACCACAGCAGCATTTTGGCCCGGATACAGTAAGGGCAAGTTTGCCAAGTATATATTTCCACGTTAGCTTTGACGCGTTCTGGATGGCGATTAAAAAGGGGGTTGAGAAAGTCTAACATAGCGAAAATGTTGGTAAATTGTCTAAATTTTTGGCAAATATCTCTAGCCTATATTACCTAAGTAGTCAGATGCCATGCTCTTATTCATCTGTACTAGTACTAAAATACTAATATTTAGATAGCGGAAAAACTTTGGCATCATCGTAGAAGCAAAACTTAACACATAAGCTAGTAGAGACTATTTCCCACGTGTATCCGCCCTTTGGTAGACTTGAAGACTGAAATAGCCAAATAAAAAGACGCTAAGTCAAGCAGTTGAGAGGGTGACTCTGTGGAAAATACACTTGGATTAGAGATTATTGAGGTAGTAGAGCAAGCCGCGATCGCTTCCTCGAAGTGGATGGGCAAAGGCGAAAAAAACATTGCTGACCAAGTAGCAGTGGAAGCCATGCGGGAGCGGATGAATAAAATTTACATGCGCGGTCGCATTGTGATTGGCGAAGGCGAACGCGATGAAGCTCCCATGCTCTACATTGGGGAAGAAGTTGGTATCTGTACCCAACCAGATGCTAAAAATTACTGTAACCCTGATGAACTAATTGAAATTGACATCGCTGTTGACCCCTGCGAAGGCACAAACCTAGTTGCCTACGGTCAAAATGGCTCAATGGCAGTTTTGGCAATTTCCGAAAAAGGTGGTTTATTTGCTGCGCCTGACTTCTACATGAAGAAACTCGCGGCACCAGCTCCAGCAAAAGGTCTAGTAGACATTAACAAGTCTGCTACTGAAAACCTCAAAATCCTATCTGAGTGCTTAAACCGTTCCATTGAGGAATTGGTGGTTGTGGTGATGGATCGTCCCCGCCACAAAGAACTTATTCAGGAAATTCGCACCGCAGGTGCGAGAGTGAGATTGATCAGTGATGGTGACGTTTCTGCTGCCATTTCCTGCGCCTTTGGTGGTACTAATATCCACGCTTTGATGGGTATTGGTGCAGCACCAGAAGGAGTCATCTCTGCTGCGGCTATGCGATGCTTGGGAGGACATTTCCAAGGGCAATTGATCTACGATCCAAGCGTAGTGCAAACAGGTTTAATTGGTGAAAGCAGAGAAGGCAATCTCGCACGGCTGAAGGAAATGGGCATTGATGACCCAGATAAGGTTTACAATGCCAACGAATTAGCCTCTGGCGAAACAGTTCTATTTGCTGCTTGTGGTATTACCCCTGGTACTCTGATGGAAGGTGTCCGCTTCTTCAATGGTGGTGCAAGGACTCAAAGTTTGGTTATTTCCAACCAGTCCAATACAGCCCGCTTTGTGGATACTATCCATTTGTTTGATGAACCGAAGAATCTGCAATTGCGTTAGTAATTTTAGGGAGTAGGGAATAGGGAATAGGGAGTGATGAACTCCCGACTCCCCACTCCCGACTCCCCATTGCCCCTTATCCCCAAAGGGGGTTCCGAGTTCCCCAATCATCAAAAACCCATTACCAATTACCGATAAATAATGAATATTGCAGTGGTGGGGTTAAGCCATAAAACAGCCCCAGTTGAAATCCGGGAAAAACTGAGCATTCCAGAACCACAAACTGAAAGTGCGATCGCTCATCTTAGCAGCTATCCTCATATTGACGAAGTTGCAATACTTAGCACTTGCAACCGCCTAGAAATTTATATTGTTACCAGTGAAACAGAGCAAGGTATCCGGGAAGTTACTCAGTTTCTTTCGGAACATAGCAAATTACCTGTGCAGTCTCTACGACAACACTTATTTATGTTGCTGCATGATGATGCTGTAATGCATGTCATGCGGGTAGCAGCTGGGTTAGATAGTCTGGTACTCGGAGAAGGTCAAATTCTGGCTCAGGTCAAGAATACTCACAAGCTGGGGCAGCAATTTAACGGTATAAAAACAATTCTGAATCGATTATTTAAACAAGCAATTACAGCTGGTAAGCGAGTTCGCACCGAAACTAGCATTGGTACTGGTGCAGTTTCTATTAGTTCGGCGGCTGTCGAGTTGGCGCAAATAAAAGTGGCTAATTTAGCAGCTTGCCGAGTAGCAATTTTGGGTGCTGGCAAAATGTCGCGGTTGCTGGTGCAACACCTGATTTCTAAAGGTGCTGTACAAATTAATATTGTGAATCGCTCTCGTGAACGTGCGGAGGAATTGGCGAAACTTTACCCTGAACAACCTATCTACACTCATACACTATCAGAAATGATGGCGGTGATTGCCGAAAGTGATTTAGTGTTTACCAGCACTTCTGCTACTGAACCAATCCTGGATCGCGCCAAGCTAGAAATAGTATTAGAACCCAACCGATCTATGATGTTGTTTGATATTTCTGTGCCGCGTAATGTCCACAGTGACGTGAACGAACTGGTAAATGTACAGGCGTTTAATGTGGATGATTTGAAGGCAGTCGTGGCGCAAAACTATGAAAGCCGCCGCAAGATGGCGCAAGAAGCAGAAAGACTTTTAGATGAAGAGGTGGAAGCTTTTGATATTTGGTGGCGATCGCTAGAAACTGTCTCAACTATCAGCTGTCTCAGAAATAAAGTTGAAACTATCCGCGAACAAGAATTAGAAAAAGCATTGTCACGCTTGGGTTCGGAATTTGCCGAAAAACATCAAGAAGTGATTGAAGCTTTAACACGAGGAATTGTTAACAAAATTTTACACGATCCAATGGTGCAATTACGAGCGCAGCAGGATGTTGAGGCCAGACGGCACTGTATGCAAACCCTGCAAACGTTGTTTAACCTAGATGCTGGTGAGCAGTTTAGTTAAACTTCTAACACTTGGGGATAACTGTGAATATGGTTGGCGTACCGTCAGCCATATTTTGCCCTTCGGCTAATACCCAAACGCGATCGCAGTGTTCAATAATTAGTAAAATCATGCCGTCTTAGCAGTTCCCAGTAAAAATTAAGCCACATTTAAAGACTTGCCTAATGTTTGCAGTTCTGGTAAAGGCTGACCATCCTCTAAGTAAGATTCAATTAACATTTCTAAGACTTCCTGAGCATTTTTTAAGGCTTCTTCATAAGTATCTCCATGAGTACAAGGCTGCATGACCTCTGTGAAATCAGGTAATGAAACTACATAACATTCATCTTCGTTTGACCATTGAATTAGTATTGTATATTTCATTCCTCTAATTCCTCCTTTTCTTCTGCTTCCATTCTATTTAATTCTTCTATTGCTTCGTTCACCTGTTTTTCTAAATAGTGTTTAGCATCACTACTATCTTTACCAGAAATAATAATAGCTTTAAATAATTTTCCATGTATCCATTTGCTATGACTATCTTTTGCGGGTTTATAAATAAACCCAGCTTGCAGTAATAAACTTTTTAATTCTCTAATTTTCTTGGGCATAGTTAATAGTAACTTTGTAAGGATTCAGGTCTAGATTTGAGGAATTCTAGATTTGAGGAATTAAAGAAGGAGTCTGCACATTAGGGTGAACCATTGCTTTGATAGCTTGGTCAAAAAAGTCAATAACAGAACTTCCTTGACGA
>JADEXK010000026.1 GCA_015207155.1 Nostocales cyanobacterium LEGE 11386
GATTTCAATTACGATTTCATCGTCGGTGATAAAATCGTAATTCACTACCTTGATATCTTCAATATTAATCAGTTTAGTAATAAAATGAAGTAAGGGATTAGAAGGCATATTTATTAAAATGGTAATTTTATTTTTAATATTTATTGTCTTTTATCTTTTCAATTACTTCTGTATTTCCTTCCCCGCTTGGGTTGTTCCCACCAATCACTGCTAATTGTATTGAGATATATTTGCTTTTTTCTTAGTATTTTATCATAACCACTCTGGGAGAGCCAACTGTTTTTGCTTCCTCAAATGAGACTTCATGCTTTGATAGATTGCGCGCTGCCTTGTTTTTATTCCACTCGAACCGCATAAAGTTATTGTATCACTGCCCACCTAAACTGATTTTCATTTCAGTGGTGCAGAAGGTAAGAATTGTAGTGAAACACTTTATTTGGTGAAAACTCTGTTGAGTTTTAGACTGGCGAAAGACGGGGATGGAAAGAATTTTGAAATTTATGGCTAATTATTATAAATATATTATTTTTTACAAACCCTATGGAGTCCTTAGCCAATTTACACAGGAAAGTCCCAAACATATCACCTTGAAAGACTATATCCAGGTTGCCGATGTTTATCCTGTAGGACGTTTGGACTGGGACAGTGAAGGTTTATTGTTGTTGACGAACAATGGAAAATTACAACATCGCCTTGCCCATCCTCGATTTGGACATCAACGAACTTATTTGGTGCAGGTAGAGCGCATTCCTGATATAGATGCTATAAACAAGTTACAAAATGGTGTGGAAATTCAAAATTACCGCACTCAGCCAGCCCAAGTACGACTATTATCAGCAGAACCGCAGCTACCTGAACGTAATCCGCCAATTAGATTTCGGAAAAATATCCCCACAGCATGGTTGGAAATGACATTGACCGAAGGAAAAAATCGCCAGGTGCGGCGCATGACTGCGGCGGTAGGTTTCCCAACTTTGCGACTAGTCAGGGTAAGCATAGCCCATCTAAATCTCAATGGTCTACAGCTAGGTCAGTGGCGCGATCTCACGCCATGTGAACTGAGACTTCTGCATAAATTGCCTAACGACTACAGAAGAGTTTCTAGCGCTAGGACATAAAGCCGCTTTTTAGTTAAATCTCACAACAGCAGCAATATATTTTCATGTTGATAAACGTAATTAGATGTAAATAAACGTAATTTTGAGCCAAAAGGACTATATAAGTTTTCATTTGCCTCCTTTTGGCGCAAAATCAGCCAAAAGGATTATAATAATCTTTTTTTATTCCTGACCAGTTAACACCAGCCCTTGGGTGCAAGTTTAAGTCTTATGAGCCTTAATCAGCGATTGCTCTGGCATCAAACTCACCAACAACAAGATATCTTGTCTGCAAAACCTGTATGCTTGGAATTTGTACCCGAACGAGCCTCCGATTTAGAACTTTGCACGGTAGCAGAAACGCTGCGTCGTACCCAAGAGGAACTTCAATGGTATCGCCAGCTTTATGAACATACCCCTGCTATGTATTTCAGCTTGGATACAACTGGAATAGTTCTATCTGTGAACCAGTTCGGAGCAACCTGTCTTGGTTACATGCCTGAACAATTGATTAACCAGCCTATATTTAACTTGTTTGCAGCATCAGACAAACAAAGGCTATCTGATATATTTACACGATTATTAACGGCTGAACCTCAGAGCGAAATTGTCCATGGGGAGTTTCGTTTAAATTGCCCTGCAAGTAAGATTGCATGGGTAAAAGTTGTAATGTATGTATTACATGGTGGGAATGAGCACTGTTCTTTGGAAGAAAACCAACAGCTACTTACCAACCAAGCGGAAACCTCTACATTACAGTCTGATCTAACAGATTCGGTGATTCTCATGGTGTGTGAGGATATTACTGCTTACAAGCAAACAGAAGCTAACTTAAAAGAATTAGCACAAGCAGTTTTAAAACAGAGCCAAACAACAGTAAAGGCTCATTTAGAGGAAATGGATCACCTCAATCGCCTCAAAGAAGAATTTTTGAGTACGGTTTCCCATGAACTACGCACGCCACTAACTAATATGAAAATGGCGATTCAGATGTTGGGAATCACGCTGCATCGAGAGCAGAAGTTTTTGTCGGAAATGGCAAAACCACAAGCAGAACGATCGAAAGCATTTCGCTATTTTGAAATTTTAGATAACGAATGTGAACGAGAAATTAACTTAATTAATAACTTCCTGGATTTGCAACGGCTAGATACAAGTGCTAAACCCTGGGTGCTTGAAACAATTCAAGTGCAACAATGGCTTTGGCGTGTTGTAGAGCTATTTAAAGCGCGCCATTACACTTCCTGTCAACAAAAGTTGCACCTTAGCATAGCTGCTAATTTGCCCCCGTTGGCGTGTGATCCGTTCAGTCTAGAGCGCATCTTGGTAGAACTTTTGACAAATGCCTGTAAATTCAGCCCCTTAGATGCCGAAATTACCATTTCCGCCCAATTAAAGTCTCATAATATCCAATTTCAAGTCATCAATTCCGGCGTAGAAATTCCTAGTTTTGAATTACCACGCATTTTCGACAAATTTTATCGCATTCCTAGTAATGATCCACGAAAGCAGGGAGGAACGGGATTAGGATTGGCATTAGTACAAAAACTTACTCAGCACTTAGGAGGAACAATTGAAGTGGAAAGTGGAGCAAATCGGACTTGTTTCACCATCCAACTAGCGATGAAGAGTTAGGGAGTTGGGAGTTGGGAGGATGAGGGGGAATTGAAAATGCCCAATTCCCCATTCCCCAAAATATTATGAAGAATTGGCAGCCAATATCTGAAATATTTAGCTAATATGCGTCACAATTAATACGGCCATCAAAATTCACTGGTGAAACCACAATTTATTGTACGTCTACTGGAGGCAGGGGCAGCCAATTGTGGCACTGGGGATATTTAGTGGCTAAGCACCTTGGAATGGGAATTAAGGAACTTCCACCATGCTGATTTGCCCTCAGTGTACATTTGAAAACCCCGACACTAACAAATTCTGTCAAAACTGTGGTGCGTCCCTGACCCACAAGGTCTGTCCTGAATGCAGTACCGATGTCCCTGTAAATGCACAACTTTGTCATAACTGTGGTGCGGAATGCGGCACAGTTTGGCAGGCAATTATTACCCAGGACGAAACTAGAGACTGGGAACTAGGGAGTGGGGAAGAAATAGCAGAGAAGACCACAGAACAAGAAAATCAAGAAAACTCACTCCCTCTCGCCTCAACTCCAGAGGAGACTTTGAAGTCCCCCATCTTGGCAACACAACTCACAGCAGGCTCTTATTTAGACCAAGAACAGCGTTATCAATTATTAGAACTGCCATCAGCCCCAAGGGAAAACGTTGCCAAAATAGAAGTGTGCGTGAGAGTGTTAGACTGCCAGCCTTATCAAATATCACCTGTTGAGGCAATACTAGCCAATCAGCAACAGGGACTGGTAGTGCCATCAGTGGAAGCAGGTGGAATTCCTAGCCTTGCTAGGGCTTATATCGATTTACAATCTTTAATTCATCCAGGAATACCACCAATTCATGATGCTTGGCAGCAGGATGATATGCAGGTGGTACTAATTGAAGACCGATCGCATTGGCAGTCTTTACTCGATTTGTGGCGAGATGAAACAACAAGTTCGTTACAAATTTTACATTGGTTATATCAAATGACCCAACTCTGGGCTGTACTGGAAACAGTAAATTGTCGACAAAGTTTGTTGGATTTGGCGAATTTACGGGTGGATGAAGACCAGACATTAGCACTACAGCGTTTGTATGTGGAACCACTGAATAAACAGCCGGCGATTCCTGCGGATAACCTTGTTAACGCATCGTCAGCAGATGAGGAAGGAGAAACATTTACAGGCTTTGGGCAGCCTTTCACTATCCAAGCTTTGGGACAAGTTTGGCAGGAACTATTTCGCCAGTCTCAACGCACTCAATTTGGTTCTGTAGTGCAGACTTTGGAGGATGTGGAACTTGGTAAAATTCAGACGGTTGAGCAGTTGCGATCGCGTTTAACTCAAATCGCTGCTGAACTAGAAACACCCATCACAGCAACTTTTCATCCAATGGAAGAAAAAGATCCTGTCACACCTACCATTCTGCAATTAGATGAGTTAGAAGATTCTGCGGTCAAACCAGATGATATGCCCACAGTTGTACTGTCAATGCAATTGAGCAGCTTAGAAGACGCAGGACGCACTGATGTTGGCCGTCAACGTAATCACAATGAAGACTGCTTTGGGATTGAAACCAAAATCGAGAAGTTGGAATTACCAAAAAAGCGAGTCTTGCAAGCCCGTGGTTTGTATATTCTCTGCGATGGTATGGGCGGACATGCGGGTGGTGAGATAGCCAGTGAGTTGGCAGTTAGCACTGTCAGGCAATACTTTCAAGAACATTGGATTACCAACCAAATGCCCACATCAGATAATATTCGTGAGGCAGTTTATTTAGCTAATCAGGCAATTTACGAAACTAATCAACAAGATGCCCGTTCTGGTATCGGGCGCATGGGAACTACTCTAGTTATGCTTTTAATTCAAGGCACTCAAGCAGCAGTCGCCCATGTAGGAGATAGTCGCCTTTACTGCTTGACACGCAAGCGCGGACTGGTACAAATCACAGTAGATCACGAAGTCGGTCAACGAGAAATTTCCAGAGGAGTGGAAGCAAACATCGCTTATGCCCGTCCGGATGCCTATCAATTGACTCAAGCTTTAGGACCTCGTGATCAAAACTCAATTAATCCTGATGTAGAGTTTTTCGAGATCAATGAAGACAGTCTCTTCATTTTGGTCTCAGACGGTTTATCAGATAATGATTTACTAGAAATTCATGGGCAGAACCACTTAATTCCCCTGCTGAGTTCTGGTGCCAATCTGGAACAGGGGGTTATGGAATTAATTGATTTGGCTAACCAATACAATGGTCATGACAATATTACTGCTGTACTTATCCGGGCAAAAGTCCGCCCAAATATGGACAGTTAAGGGACTATCGACTAGGTTTTTTTCTCTAACTCTAGTCTCTAACCTCTAGCCTCTAATTCTTTTGTTCAGTTTATGCAGGTCGTATTGTGGTTATTCTGACTCTGTTAGAACCGCAACAAAAAACGCCACTCAAGCAATGGTGCTTTGAAAACTCCTCCGTAATTCGGATTGGTCGGGCGGCGGATAATCATGTTGTTTTATCTGATAGTTTGGTTTCGCGGCATCATCTAGAACTTAGACAGGTCAATCCTGCCAAAAATATTGGTTCTTGGCAGGTGATTAGTCAAGGTACAAATGGCACTTTCCTCAATGGTATCCTTGTGATTCAGAGTTTGTTGCCAGATAATTCCTTGTTGCAATTGGCACAGGGAGGGCCGATATTACAATTTCAACTCCAGGAAATACCGGATACTTGGTTGCGATCGCCTGAAGGTGGCGAGATACCAGAAAACACTGCTGCATCAGTCTTTTCCGCTAGCACCCCTGCCAGTTCATCTGCCAGTTGCAATCACGAAGGTAACTCGCCTAATAATTTATTTTGTATCCATTGCGGTCAACCTCTGTCGGTGCAACAGACTATTCGTCAATATCAGGTGTTGCGAACTTTAGGACAGGGAGGGATGGGGACTACTTATTTAGCTTGGGATGCAGCAGGTCTAATTGCCGGAAAACCACAATTGTTGGTATTAAAGCAAATGAATGCTGATATGGCGAAAATTGCCAAAGCCCAGGAATTATTTGAACGGGAGGCGTATACTCTCAAATCCCTTAACCACTCTGGGATTCCCAAGTATTACGACTTTTTTGTTGTGGGTGGTAAAAAATACTTGGCCATGGAATTAGTTCATGGACAAGATTTAGAAAAAAGAGTTTATGCTACTGGGCCAGTATCGCCCAGCCAGGCGATCGCTTGGATGATTCAAACCTGCGACATCTTACACTATCTCCATAGCCAAGATCCGCCACTAATTCACCGCGATATTAAACCCGCCAACCTGATGGTGCGAAATTCTGATAATCACGTAGTAGTATTAGACTTTGGTGCTGTCAAGGAGATTGGTACGACCCCAGGCACTCGTATTGGTGCAGAAGGTTACTGTGCGCCCGAACAAGAACGGGGACAACCTTTAACTCAATCCGATTTATATGCCATTGGGCCAACACTGATTTTTCTGCTCACAGGCGAAAACCCTTTTAAGTTCTACCGTCACCGGGGGCAAAATTCCCGGTTTGATGTCACCAAGGTGCCGACAATTACTCCTAAATTAAGAGAAATTATTGAACGCGCTACGGAGCAACTGCCACGCGATCGCTACCAAAGTGCTAAAGAACTGGCTGTAGCATTAGCTAGTTGCTAAGTATAGGTTGGGGGAATTGTGATTAGGCTGCGCCGTGAGCGTCAGCCGAACGGGAATGGTGAGTATTAAAAATACCTATTCCCGCCTCTACTCTTCGTCCCAAGCCTCTACTGCTAGCAGTTCGCCAATAGGGTCTTGCATACTAAACCCAAAATCTTGCAGTTCTTGTTTCCAGTGCTGCCACTCATTGCCATAGAGCAATGCAATTTTCCAAATGCTATCAGTTGGTTTGATAATATTGGATTCGACGAGTGATTGCACGTTACGCTGCAATTTCACCATTGGGTGAATTACTTGCTGAGTCATAACCTCGATTCAATTCAGATTTTGTTTGGTAAATGCTTAATCAAAACTGCTTTCCGTTTTGCAAGTGTCATCGATGCGTAGAGTTTTGTAAGTGGCAAAGCTAGTCTTAACTTTCTAACTATATCATAACAAACTCTACTAATTAGCTGGAAAATTCGGTTTTGTACGGTAATTACCACCACAGAACTGAAATCCCTTTGAGCGCTCATCGTTGACGCTAAACGAAAAAACTGGCCGTCCGGAAAATTAAATTGAACTGACAACTGGGGACGACCTGAAAATTTTATTTGTTTGTTTTATGGTCACTAAAATCTCTACGCTTGTTAAAAAACCATAGAAACTGGGAATTTTCGGGGTTTTTGTGCAACGTGACAAAAAAATTCATTGCACACATTTAAACGTTATATAGAATATCGCAAACATCTGGGATTAATCAAACTCCTTGCAAATCTTTATATAAATTTAATTTTTACCGAAAAATTAAGTATTTACTGGGGGGGTAGATTTAGCAGGAGACAGGCTGGAAAATCTCTTGGTGTCCGGGTTTGATGATTAGTTTATGTCTTAAATAGGGAAATTCTTCGACTACACAGCTTCCTTCTCAAGTAACAAGGTTACTGGGCCATCATTTTCGATGGCAACTTGCATCATTGCACCAAATTGACCAGTAGCCACCTGCAACCCGCTAGTTTGCAACTTGCAGACAAAGCGGTTATACAAATCTTGGGCTACTTGGGGATTAGCTGATTGGTCAAAGGAAGGGCGACGACCTTTGCGACAGTCGCCATAAAGAGTAAATTGACTGATTACCAACAACTCACCACCAATTTCTTGCACTGATTTTTGCCACTTGTCACCGCCTTCTTGGTCAGGAAACAACCGCAATTCTAAACATTTACGTACCATCCAATCAATTTCAGTATCAGTATCCGTATTGGCAATACCGACGAGTAAGTTTAGTCCTCGCCTTATTTTGCCAATAATTTCGCCGTTAACGGTGACTTGAGATGATTTGACTCGCTGGATGATCACGCGCATTTGTATATCAGTGGTGCAATTTTAGGGCGATCGCCACATAATTGAGATCTCAAAAATCTGATGGGAGTGCGTTATTGATTGATGGACTAACGCACCCCAGACAATGACTGCTATTAACTATTTCCTAAAGCCTTGGCCTTTATCAGTAGAAGGGAGACAAACACAGTTTTCTAATTGAGTAAGTAAAGTTTCTCGATCCAGATTTTGCCCAATCAGGACTAATTGATTTTTTGGTTCACCCTTCCATTCATCATCATCTAAGGTAAAGCGCTTACCACAAAGATGGAAAATATGCCGCTTGGGACTTTCATCAAACCAGATAATTCCTTTGGCCCGGAAAATAGTCGAGGGTAGTTGGTTATCTAAGAAATACTGAAACTTTCTGATGGCAAAAGGCTGATCACTTTGGAAAGATATAGAAGTAAACCCGTCATTTTCTAAATGGTGGGAATGATGGTGATGGTGATGATGGTCGTGATCGCATGTTGAATGCTCGTGGTGTTCATGGTCGTGGTCATGATCATGTTCATCCACAGCATCAAAATATTTGTCAGATTCAAACAATCCTACACTGAGAATTAAAGGTAGTGGTACTTGCGATCGCTGGGTGCGAATAATTCTTGCACCTTCTTTTACTTCATTAATTTTTCTTTCCAACTCATCCAAAGCAGCTGCATCAACCAAATCTGCCTTATTGAGAATAATGACATCACCATAGGCGATCTGACTATACGCCGCCTGAGAGTTGAATAAATCCAGACTATAATTAGCTGCATCTACTACAGTGATAATCGAATCTAGACGAGTTAAATCTCGTAATTCTGTGCCAAGAAATGTTAAAGCAACTGGTAATGGATCTGCTAGCCCAGTTGTTTCTACAACCAAGTAATCTAAGCTTTCTTGGCGTTCTAAAACTTTATAAACCGCATCTACCAAATCATTATTAATAGTGCAGCAAATACAACCGTTGTTTAACTCCACCATATTCTCATCGGTGGAGACAATTAACTCGTTGTCGATGCCAATTTCACCAAATTCATTGACTAAAACTGCGGTTTTTAGACCCTGTTGGTTACTAAGGATATGATTTAATAAAGTCGTTTTGCCACTACCAAGAAACCCAGTAATAATTGTGACTGGCATTCCTTGCTTGGGCGCATCCATTTCTGGAAATTCGGAAGTAACTACTGATTGCATATCGCTGTGATCAAAAAGTTAGAAAATATGAATGTAGCGCAGATAGTTTAGAAAACACTAGCACCG
The DNA here is from genome assembly GCA_015207155.1 of Nostocales cyanobacterium LEGE 11386. Taxonomy (GTDB): domain Bacteria; phylum Cyanobacteriota; class Cyanobacteriia; order Cyanobacteriales; family Nostocaceae; genus LEGE-11386. Next base: position 8,991 of record JADEXK010000026.1, read on the forward strand.
CTACTTTGGAAGTCAAAAATCAAAAGTCAAAAAGCTTTGATTGTAGGCTTTTGAACTGTTTTAAATGATTGGCTGATTGACGCCGTGCTGTACTAGCATAGGGATGTTGGACTATATATCCCAACTGCTTTACTTTATTATTGCTTATCTCTCTATTTCGGCATTACTCTGTTATGACCCTAACTCTGTACAATACTCTCACCCGTCGTCAAGAACCGTTTAAAACAGTAGAACCAGGGAAGGTTAAGATGTACTGCTGCGGTATGACGGTGTATGATTACTGCCATTTGGGTCATGCCAGAGCCTGCATTGTTTGGGATGTAGTGCGTCGATATCTCCAGTTTATCGGCTATGAGGTACGCTATATCCAAAATTTTACCGATATTGATGATAAGATTCTCAAGCGATCGCGCGAAGAACATACATCAATGGAAGCTGTGGCTGAACGCTTTATTCAGGCGTACTTTGAGGATATGGCGCGGCTGGGAATCAAAGAAGCCGATGAGTATCCCCGTGCTACCCACACCATGAATGGCATTCAACGGTTAATTCACGAGTTGGAAAATAAAGGCTATGCTTACCCTGCTAATGGCGATGTTTATTATGCAGTGCGGCAATTTAATGAGTATGGCAAGCTTTCCGGGCGTAAGTTAGAAGATTTACAAGCTGGCGCTAGCGATCGCGTGCATATAGAAGATCCAGAATATCAAAAAAAGAAAGACCCCTTTGATTTTGCTTTGTGGAAAGCTGCAAAACCAGAAGAACCAGCTTGGGAATCACCGTGGGGTAAAGGCCGTCCGGGATGGCATATTGAATGCTCGGCAATGGTGCGCGATCGCCTGGGTGAGACAATAGATATTCATGCTGGGGGTGCTGACTTAATTTTTCCTCACCATGAAAATGAAATTGCCCAATCTGAACCAGTTACAGGCAAACCCCTAGCGCTTTATTGGCTGCATAACGGCATGGTAAAAGTGGATGGCGAGAAAATGTCTAAATCTTTGGGCAACTTTACCACCATTCGAGACTTGCTAGATCGAAATGTTGAGCCAATGGCAGTCCGGTTATTTGTACTGATGGCACAATATCGTAAACCCATTGATTTTACCGACGAAGCGATCGCCGCAGCTACTAACGGTTGGCACACCCTCAAAGAAGGTTTACTGTTTGGCTATCAATATGGTGGACAACTGGGGAGTGGGGAGTACCTAACTTCTGATATCCACGTCAAACGTTTCCAAGAGGCGGTAAATGATGACTTTAATTTTCCGGGAGGGTTAGCAGTGCTATTTGAATTAGCTAAGGAACTGCGCCGCGAGGGAAATATTATTGTGCATCAAGGAAAGACCGACACACCACTAGAGGAGTTACAAAAACAGTGGCGAACACTGGTAATGTTAGCAGAGGTTTTGGGTTTAGAAGCCAAGCCAGAAGCGGAAACTGCCACAATTGAGGGTTTAAGTGATGCCGAAATTGAAGACTTGATTCAACAACGACAAGCAGCCCGTAAAGCCAAGAATTTTGCCGAAAGCGATCGCCTCCGTGATCAACTACAAGCACAAGGTATTACCTTAATTGATAGTCGTGATGGCACTCGCTGGCATCGTAATTAATAGTATGTCTGAACAACGTAAGGCGATTTCTCTATCTAATCTCTTGTTAATTGTCGCCACGTTCTTTGTGGTGGTTTTGTTGTGGCAATTACGGAGTTTATTAGTAACTTTAATGATTGCAGTAGTTTTGGCTGCTGCGATCGCGCCTATAGTGAACGCAGCCGAAAAATTGCGTATTCCCCGTTGGCTAGGCGTAATTGTGGTGTATGTTAGCCTGATTGCTGGCTTAGTTGGGGCTGGTTTGATTATTGGCCCCTCGGTTTCTGAACAAATTCAACGATTAGTCAGTAAACTGCCGATTTATTTAGATAATTTGTGGATAGCGGCTGAAAATTTAGCCCTGCGAATGGGAATTACTCAAATAGAATCAGTAGAGCAATTTTTTGATATTCAATCCCTGACTAATTGGTTGTTTCGTTCTAGTCAGCAATTACTTGTGCGTTCTTTTGGCTTTACTCGTGGCTTTATTGGCGGGGTAGTAAACCTGATTTTGGCTTTGGTTATGTCCGCTTATATGGTTGCTGGTAGCAAAAATTTAATTCAAGGTCTGGTGAGGTTGTTTCCCCAACCTTGGGACGAACGTCTAGCCGCCCAAGTTGCACCAATTTCTCGCCGCATGGGGGGTTACATTCAAGGTCGAGTTTTGGTTTCGGCTATTTTAGGGTTTGTAATTACTTTGGGGTTGAGGATTTTAGGACTATCAGAATTTGCCTTAGCGCTTGGCGTGATTGCTGGGTTCACAAATTTAATTCCATTTGTCGGGCCAGTATTAGGGGCAATTCCGGCTTTAATTGTTGCTATTCCTCAAGGCGGATTGACTTTTCTTTGGGTGTTACTTTTATTTGTGATTATTCAGAATCTAGAAACTTATGTGCTTGATCCATTATTGGTAGGTTCGTCTGTACGCGTGCGCCCGTTATATCAACTTTTAGCCGTGCTAGGAGGAACACAAGTTTTAGGAATTATTGGCGCTGTCATTGTTCCGCCTTGGGTAGCTGGTGTAGCAGTACTTTTGGAAAATCTCTATTTACGCCCGAAATTGTTGACTGAAAAAAATGCCAATATCTACGAACTTCCCATAAATTCAGATAGCCAACCATTGTCAGACTCAGAGAAACTGGCGACTGGTATTTCTCAAAGTTCGGAAAATTAAGCACTGTATATCCATTCCGATGCTCATAGCAAAAGTCATCTAAAGATGACTAAACTTCCAAGTATCGAATTCACGTTAGGTTAGAAACCTATGGCCAATATCTAGAGAACCAATATCATGTCCAGTTAATCAAACTAAACGTGAATTCGATGAACCTCACCCCAACCCCTCTCCGACACGGAGAGGGGCAAAAATCTCCCTGATTTTCAACTAAAAATCAAGGTTTCAAAGCCTCTAACGCCACGTGCTACAACGCGGGGAACCCGCGCAACGCAGTGGCTCCTCCTGGCAGGGGAGAGGTTTGGAGAGGGGTTTTTGATAGTTGTCGAACTCACGTCAAACTAAATAAAAAATGTTGGCTCGTAGTCAGGACTTTAGTCCTGTCTTTTGGGACTTCAAACCCTACTACAACAGGACTTATGATGGGTGATTAGGCGGACATTATATAAATCCTTTTAATGGCATGGTTTTCAATCCACTAAAGTGGACTTGAATTATTAGCCAAGAAATTTATTTCTTGGCGGTAGATTGGTCTAGTGCAAGAGTTGAGTTAACTTGTATACCAGAATTTTTTGGAAGATATTACAAGAAAATGGTTAATTATTAATTTCTAGTTTTTTTCAATTAATAATTGTAGATGTAGAGACAAGTAAATTCTTATCTTTACATCTACAATCCAAGCTAAATAATAAATTTAGCTCTATGAAAATCATTTAATGAAAGTTAGCATTGTGCCGGATCAAATTCATAAATTCCTCGCGAGTTCTGGCATCTTCTGCAAAAGCACCACGCATGGCACTGCTAACAGTCCAAGAACCGGGTTTTTGTACACCACGCATTACCATACACATATGAGTTGCTTCCACCACGACTGCAACTCCTTGGGGTTTGAGTAATCCTTGCAAGGCGTCAGCAATTTGTGTTGTTAGACGTTCTTGCACTTGTAAGCGTCGTGCATACATTTCACAAATGCGGGCAATTTTTGATAAACCTATCACTTTGCCGTTGGGAATGTAGGCTACATGAGCGCGACCAATGATTGGTAGAATGTGATGCTCACAGGAACTAAAAATATCGATGTCCCGAATCAACACCATTTCATTAGCATCTTCTGTGAAAACTGCTCCATTTAGCAGTTCATCCAAAGATTCATGATACCCCTTGGTGAGGAACTTCAAGGCTTTCATTACCCTTTTTGGAGTATCTTTGAGTCCTTCGCGATCTGGATCTTCTCCTAATCCAATCAACAAAGTCCGTACAGCCTGCATCATTTCTGCTTCTGTTACTTTTGGCTGCTTTTTAGTCGCTAAAGATGACAGTACCTGATCGGCAGAAGTTAGATCGGGACGAATCGATAGAGTCATTTTGTGAGTTTTGTAGGAATGTTTTGATAAATTAATCAGTTGTCAGATTTCGGTTGCAATTAACCTCTGACTACCCCTGACTAATGAATGAGTGTAACATAACTTTACACGTTCTCATCATACCAAACATTTCTTCAAATGCGAGTGAATTTCACTAGTTTCCAAGTTTCGGCCAATGAAAACTAGCTGATTTTTCGGTGGAGAATACCATTCATCGGCGTGTAAATTATAACGAGGGCCACTCAGTTGGAAAATATGGCGCAAGTCACTGTCGCTAAACCAGAGAATACCCTTAGCACGAAATACCCCCTCTGGCATTTCTTCCGTGAGGAAAGCTTCAAATTTGTGAACATCAAATGGGCGATCGCTTTGGAAAGAAATTGAAATAAATCCATCATTCTCTAAATGATCTGAGTGATGGTGATGATGTTCATGGTGATGATGTTCATGGTGGTGGTGTTCATGGTGATGATGATGTTCCTCGTGGGTATCTGCTTCAGCAATCGAGATATACTGAGCTTTGGGTGTTAACTCTGTGCCTAAAATCAATGGTAATGGCACTTGTCCATACTGGGTATGTAAAATCTTTGCACCCACTTTGACTTCATGGATGTAAGATTCTAATTCCTGGAGTTTCTCTGGGGTCACCAGGTCAATTTTATTCAGAAGAATAATATCTCCATAAGTTATTTGTTTTAACGCTGATTCACTCTGGAAATGTTCGGCGTTAAATGCTTCTGCATCTACCAAAGTCAGAATCGAATCGAGGTTGGTTAAATCTCTGAGTTCTGTTCCTAAGAAAGTTAAAATAATTGGTAATGGATCAGCAACACCAGTGGTTTCAATTACTAAATAATCAATGCGCTCTTCTCGTTCTAATACTCGATAAACAGCATCAACTAACCCATCATTGATTGTACAACAAATACAACCGTTGCTGAGTTCCATCATGTCTTGGTCTACGGAAACTAGTAATTGGCTGTCAATATTAATATCACCAAATTCATTGACTAAGACAGCAACTTTTAAATCGTCTTTGTTTTTGAGAATTTGATTGAGGAGTGTAGTTTTACCACTACCTAAAAAACCGGTGATGAGGGTAACAGGCATTCCTCTTTTAGGAATTTCAGGCATGATGTTGGTGTCTGATGCATTGAGAGTAGTCATATTGATAAAATGTGCAGATTTTTGCAAAAGAGAAATTCAGGCTCGTGAATGTTTGAGATTACTAGATTGATGCTTTCGAGGCGATCGCATCCTGTAACCGTTGTAAGATTTCATTGGTAGTTAGTACACCTAAATCACCAGTTTGTCTGGTGCGGATACTTAATGTTTGGCTTTCTGCCTCTCTTTTACCGATAACGGCGACCACGGGAATTTTTTCTAATTCTGCTGTGCGAATTTGTTTACCTAGTCGTTCACCACTATTATCTATTTCTACCCTCATCCCGGCTTTTTTGAAAATAGCAGCTACAGATTTGGCATATTCGCGCACGTCATCGCTAACAGGTAAAAGTCTTGTTTGTACTGGTGCTAACCACAAAGGAAAATCACCAGCATAATTCTCAATTAAGATGCCAAAAAAACGCTCCAAAGAACCAAAAATAGCACGATGAATCATAATTGGTCTTTGGCGATCGCCCTCAGGGGCAACATATTCTATATTAAAGCGTTCGGGCAAGTTAAAATCAACTTGAATGGTAGAACATTGCCAGCGACGACCAATAGCATCTTCTATTTTAATGTCGATTTTAGGGCCGTAAAATGCGCCACCACCTTCATCAATAATGTAATCCCAACCTTTGGTATCTAAAGCTGTTTGCAGTGCAGCAGTTGCTAATTCCCAAACTTGATCATTACCTACTGATTTTTCAGGACGGGTAGATAAGTTAACTTCGTAGTTGCTAAACCCAAAGTCTGACAAAATTTGTTCAGTCAAATTTAAAACACCCAAAATTTCCGGTGCTATTTGCTCAGGTAAACAGAAAATGTGAGCATCATCTTGAGTAAATCCCCTCACTCGCATCAAACCGTGTAAAGCACCGGAACGTTCGTAGCGATAGACTGTACCCAGTTCACACACCCGAATTGGTAACTCTCTATAAGAATGAAGTTGATGCTTATAGGTGAGAACATGGAAAGGACAATTCATCGGCTTGAGTTGATAAGCCTGTTGTTCTACATCTATCGAGTCAAACATATTTTCCCGATAGAAGTCAAAGTGACCAGATGTCTTCCACAATTCTAAATTGGCGACGTGGGGGGTGTAGAGTAGTTGATAGTCGGCTTCTAGGTGCGATCGCTTCCAGTAATCTTCTATGATGTGACGGATGATAGCTCCTTTAGGATGCCAGAATACTAAACCACCGCCAGCATCTTCTTCTATACTGAACAAATTCAAGTCTTGACCTAGCTTTCTGTGGTCACGACGCAGTGCTTCTTCTCTGTGTTTTAGGTAGGCTTGTAATGCTTCTGGAGTGTCCCATGCAGTGCCATAAATGCGTTGTAGCATAGGCTTGGTTTCATCCCCTTGCCAATATGCACCCGCGACATTTAACAGCGTGAAGGCATTAGGATGAATTTCGCCAGTAAAGTTGACATGGGGCCCCGCGCACAAATCCCACCAGTAATCTGGGGAAATTTTCAAATCGCCTTGTGGGACTTCAAATAACGAGGGTTCTAGCTGCACACCAGCATCAGGACTGCCAATAAAATAACGGGTAATTATTTCATCTGCGGGGATGCGTTCTAAAATTTCTACTTTGTAAGTCTCACCCCAGCGTTCAATTTCCTCCCGAATTTCCTCCCGTGGGACTTCCTCCCGGATGATGGGCAAATTAGCTTGTATTATCTGGCGCATCTCGCCAGTAATTTTAGCCAAGTCCTCTGGAGTGAAGCTAACGGGACTATCAAAGTCATAGTAAAAGCCTGTCTCTGTTACTGGGCCAGTTGCTACTCTAGTCCCCGGAAATAACTTTTGCACAGCCATCGCCAAGATGTGGGCGCAGGTGTGGCGAATTTGTACCAGTTTTTGATTGTCTTGCTGGTTCAATTGTTCCTGGGACTGAGTTAAAGAACTAACCATATCTGAAAAATAATGAGAATCGTTATCATATTAGCGCAAAAAAACCAGTAGCACCATGTCTGAGGTTAATTGCTGAGTATACATAGCAGGGGAAAGGGGATAGGAGACAGGGATAGACTTGAAAGTCGCTGGGTGTTTGGGTTTGATGATTAGTTTATGCCTGAAGCTTCATAGTAACTGCTATATTTTTCAGGAAAGCAGAAATAGACTTGGCAAAAATTATTACCAACAATAAAAAATGCCCACTGGCGCGGGCATTAAGTAGGCTTTCTGTCACTTTTATTGGCTACAATCATGTTGTATCATGATGTTTTTATTTTTCTCGATTTCCAATAATAAATCAAGCCTCAAAAACTATAACTTTGGACATAATTCATGTAATTATATCTTTTTATTTAGATATTTAACGGCTTGAAGTTGGAGGACTAAAAGATAATTTTTACCATGGGCAATATCTTTATACAATTTCAATTAAGCTTTGGTAATAAATTGATTATTTGTATAGCATAACCTTAGCTTTTACTACCAGTATTTTTTAGACACAATTCACATATTTATGTCTATTGGACTGCGGACTTTTTAAGAATTTTCCATTAAAAAGGTAAATGTGGTCAGGTTAAAAACCCCAGGGATTCCCAGTCCTGGGGTTTTACTTTGCTCTTGTATAGTTATCAGAAGCATATACTGTAGAGTATAAAAATAATATATTATCTAATATTTAAAGCAGCTATAGTTAAACGATTACATTGCTTCCAGGTAACAGAATCTACTATGTTAATAATTTAACAGTTGTGAATACTACCTGATTAATAGTAAAAATTATCTTTTTATACAAAAAATTAAATTTAAGATTATTACTGCAAAAATAAATATATTCAAATTCGTCGCAAGATAGATGAAACCAAGTTAGTAATTAGCCTATATTATTAAATATAAAACAAAGAGCGTTACGACTTGAGGATGCATCTGCTATAATGAGCGACATAGATTAACACAGAGTAAAAATTAATATCTTTACTCTGTGTCTATTTGCAATTGTGTATTTTGCTCTTAGTTGAGTATTAGATAAATACTTTTCCTGTTTAATTAATAGCTATCATCTATACAAGGCGAGATTTAATAGCTTTTATTTAAGGGAAAACTAGTTGAAACTTTAAGATTACTTCTGAGTTTTACGCCGCCATTTTTCCCGGACTAAACGAATTTCATCAAATGTATAGTTGTCACCTAGTTGTTCTTTAATTGGTGTCAGCGAAATATCACCAAGAACTTCTAAAACTTGCCAAATTTTTTGTTGATGTTCTATTGATACTAAGTGATTTAAATCTACAGGCTGATTTTTTTCCATTAACTTTGAAAGGTGATTGAGAATTGTCGCCGGACTAAGATTGCGTTTGTGGGCAATTTCGGCAATACTCAAACCTTCTTGATGCAACCTTAAGGTCACTAACTCAGTATCAGTAGGTAAATTCTTAAAAGCTATAGAACCTGTAGAATTATCGGGTTGTTCTGGCGCACCTTGTTCTTGACGGTAGGTTTTGATTTCTGTGAGAAACTTTTTACCATATTGAGCCAGTTTGTGACTACCCACGCCAGAAAGTTTAGCAAAATCGTTTAAAGATTGCGGTTGTACCTGCGCCATTAATTTCAAGGTAGAATCTGGAAACACAACATAAGGTGGTACAGACTGTTCATCAGCCAATTGTTTGCGGAGCGATCGCAACCTCTGCAATAATATTTCTGCCTCAACAGCTTTTTCACTTCCCTCTTCCCAAGTAATTTTTTGGGCTATGGGAACAGCAATGGTAACTGTACGCTGTCGCCGCATTACTTGCCAACTGAGGGCGTTAAGTTTCAAAACCGAGTAACCATCACTGGTTTGTTCTAATAACCCTTGATGTAATAGAGAACGCCCCAGCATTCGCCATTCATCTAAACTTCTATCTTTACCGATACCGTAGGTGGAAAGTTTGTCATGTTCATATTGGGTAATTTTCTGATTTTTAGCACCCCGTAGCACATCAATAATATGCAACATCCCAAATCTTTCCTGACAACGCGCCACACAAGATAAAAATTTCATGGCTTCAATTGTCCAGTCTTGTACTGGTTTGGGATAACGACAATTATCACAGTTACCGCAATTACCCGGAAACCGTTCGCCAAAATAACCTAGCTGAATTGTCCGCCGACAATCTGTACCTTCAGCATAGTCAATTACCTGGCGCAATTGTTGTTTGGCAATTAACTGTTCTTGGGGGTCAGTTTTTTGGTTAATACTCCATTCAATGGTTTTAATATCACTAAAACTAAAAAATAATGTACAACGAGAAGGTTCACTATCTCTTCCCGCCCTACCTGATTCTTGATAATAACTTTCTAAATTACGCGGTAAATCAAAATGAACTACCAGCCGCACATCAGGCTTATTAATGCCCATACCAAAGGCAATTGTCGCCACCATCACGCGCACATCATCGCGAATAAAGCGAGTTTGATTTTGGGAACGTTCTTCGTCACTTAAACCAGCATGATAAGCCAAAGCCGCAATCTTATCATTTTGCAGTTTAAATGTGAGTTCATCAACTTTTTTACGAGTTAGACAATAAATAATTGCCGAACCATCAGTTTCCCGGACAAGTTCTAATAATTCGGCATAAGCAGACTTCGATTTAGCCCTAACTTCATAATAAAGATTTTGTCGATTAAAGCTAGCAACGTGAATGCTAGGTTGCCTTAACCCTAATTGTTGGATGATATCACTCCGCACACGATCTGTAGCTGTGGCAGTGAGGGCGGTAGTAGGCACATCTGCATAGCGTTTTCGCAGAGATTTCAACTGGCGATATTCTGGACGAAAATCATGTCCCCACTCAGAAACGCAGTGTGCTTCGTCAATAGCAAAAGTAGAAATGCCAATTTGGTGATGTACTAAATCCAGAAACGGTAGAAACCTTTCACTTAAGAGACGTTCGGGTGCGACATAGAGTAATCTCACCTTACCATTGAGAATGGCATCCTCACGCGATCGCACCTTATAGGGATTCAGACTACTATTGAGAAATGTCGCTGAAATGTTATTATTTCGCAGTCCTTCCACTTGGTCTTGCATCAAAGCAATTAACGGCGACACCACCACCGTTAAACCCTTCTTGATTAAGGCTGGTAACTGAAAACACAGAGATTTTCCTCCACCCGTAGGCATCACCACCAATAAATCCCGATTTTGCAGCGCATCTTCAATAATTTGTCGTTGTCCAGGGCGGAAGTTATCGTAACCGAAGTGATATTTCAGCGCTTGTTCGAGATTGGGATACTGAAGCATGGCGATGAGTCTTTCAGGGGCGTTCTGTATGTGTCGTTACGAAGATAACAGCATTATAGAAGCCCTGGCGACTAGAAGTCGTAGTGGGTTGGGAATTTAATGAGTGCTGAGTTGAAAGTGCTGAGTGCTGAGTGCTGAGTGCTTGCTAAGAGTACTCTGCACTCTCGCACTCGGTAAATGCCCTGCCCCTCGTGGGCGGAATCTGATAATTGGGAGAAGGTTGATACCACGCGAATTGCGGTCACTGAGCCTTGTCGAAGTGTGGGCGGTCTTTCAACTCAGCACTCTTCAGATCACTGCTACACGAGGTAGACGATGCTTGAAACCGCAAAGAATTTCCCAAGAAATAGTATTTAACTGTTCTGCCCAATCGTTAGCTGAGATTTGTTCTGTGCCCTGTTCTCCCAGTAAAGTGACTATTTCCCCTTCTTGTAAATCTGGAATAGCACTAACATCTAGCATCAACTGATCCATGGTAATGGTACCAATCTGTGGTGTGCGGTGACCGCGAATTAACACCTGCATTTTTTGGGAAAGATTGCGTGGTACGCCATCAGCGTAACCAATACCGACCACAGCGAGACGGAGTTCGTGAGGTGCGATAAATTGTTGACCGTAGCTGACACCAGTTCCGGCGGCAATGGTTTTGACGTGGGTAACTCGCGCCTTTAATTGTAATACTGGCTTCAGGTCGATGACATTTTGTAAATGCGGTGCTGGATATAGTCCGTAAATAGCTAAACCCGCTCGGACAATGTCGTAATGTAATGCTGGATTTGTCAGAGTAGCGGCTGAGTTTGCTAAGTGTAAGCAAGGTGGCTGGATTCCCATTGCTTTGATTTGGGCGATCGCTTGCTCAAATCGTCTATGCTGTTCTTGCATCACTGTAGAATCAGGACTATCGGCTGTGGCTAGGTGAGAATAAATGCTAGCAATGGCAAGATGCGGTAAGCGCTGAACTAACTGCACAAACTCAACGGCTTCTTTCCAGTCAGTTCCTAACCTGGACATGCCCGTGTCTAATTTAATGTGTACGGGTACGGGGGAACCATAATTAATGCTTTCTAAAGTATTAGAAAAAATGAGAGCTTGTTTGGGACTGCACAGAGTTGGCTGTAGTTTCCAGTGCGCGATCGCATGAATTTGCTCTGGTGTGTGGGCTGCCCCTAAAATCAAAATTGGCGCTTTTATCCCACCTTCCCGTAATTGAATACCTTCTGGAACTGTGGCAACTCCCAACCAACTCGCTCCCGATTGCAGTGCTGTTTGAGCGACTGTTACGGCTCCATGACCATAGGCATCAGCTTTTACTACTGCCATTAACTGGGTGCGTGGCGATAAAAACTTTACCAGTTGCTGTACATTGTGCGATAACGCCCCTAGGTCGATTTCTACCCAGGCGCGCTGCGAGAACCAAGCGTAGGTGTCACACTGTTGACTATCTACAAAGGTAGGGGTTTGCTTGCGACTTAACATTTTTACACACTCCTCTCATCCCACTCTTGAGCTTCCAATTTGTCTAACTTGAAAAAGTGCTGAGTGCTGTAGACGCTGCTGCGGCTGACCGCAGGGTATCATGTGGCGTTGCTGAGTAAAGAATTCTCCACTGCCCCTCTGACTCTTCCTAGCCTCTAGTCCCTTTTTCATCCGTTATTTAGTGTACGTAGTTCATAACAACTGTTTGTTCTCTATTCACACTGTTAGAAGCCACATCAGAGTTAATTTGGAAGTTTACACTTCATTGTGGAATTTACACAAGGTACTTAGGTGGCAGATGTGTGAATCAAGTTAAACTAATATTCTGTAAAATGCTGTATTCCCTTTATTTTCCAGACCTAAGGAGCATTACGTCTTCTGCTCAATTAGTTTAATCAATACTACCCATATTGAGAAATTAAGCATCTGTATATCGGTCAAGAGTTATAAATTGTTTTTGATACTGAGAGTCAATAGTCACAGGAAAACTATTTGCTTGTGTCTACCACAAATCGGCTTAAGTAATGTCTTCATCAGGGTTTATCATAAATTATGAGTCATAACTAGTTTTAGTTCCTGAATTATTTCGGAAGTATAATTTATCCTCATCTCCCAAGCAGAATAACTTTGTGTTAATATATGTAAAACTAATACCTTGAGCGCTAACCAATGGGGAAGGTTTTAGTCCTAAACGCCTCTTACGAACCGCTCAATATCACGAGCTGGCGTCGCGCTGTGGTTCTGTTAATTAAAGGCAAAGCAGAACGTGTTGAACACAACGGTAGATTCTTGTACACTGATTTTCCGTTGCCAACCGTAATCCGGTTGCGCCATTACGTGCGCGTTCCCTATAAGGAAATTCCTCTGACTCGCCGAAATATCTTGCACCGTGACGGTCATGCTTGTCAGTACTGCGGTTATACTGGCGATGAGTTGACACTAGACCACGTGATACCGCGATCGCGTGGCGGAGGCGATACCTGGGAAAACATTGTTACAGCCTGTGTCCGTTGCAATGTTAAAAAAGGGAACCGCACACCCTACGAAGCTCATATGCCGTTGCGTCATCCCCCACGCCAACCTTATAGCAGCCTATATTTTGAGGTTAGCAAACATCTCAAAAGCGGACTGCACACAGAGTGGCAAAAATATGTCATAGGTCTTTGACACTAAGGTAATCACCTTAAAAGACCAAAAGAATTGTCACCTGTCGAAGGTGCGATATCTTTGCGCCTGTTAGAGTAGCTCTGTACAGGTCTAATGTAGGCTTGTCCCTTGAAAATCAATAATTTAGCGCTAAACTACGGGATGTTTTTCAGCATCTGGTAAAGCATTGTCCCCAATGGCTAATACCACCGTGAAGTCAAAAGTCAGAAGGCTTTTATTTTGGGCATTTGAATTTGTATCTCTATTTACGCCGCAGAGTACTAGGCAAACGGTATATCAGCCCCTTATGCTATCTCAATATATTGTAAAATAACTCAGTCAGCCGGAAATTTTCCTTGATATTTCCGAGGAAAATGTGAAATCAACTCTTTTTTTCGGGAAAAATAGCCAACAACTTTGGTTAAAAGTTCTATTTACCAATTGGATTGACAAAAATAAGCCCATATAAGTATCCCAACATTCCTCTATTTTTGCGAAGATCAGAATGTGTCTCTAAATCAGAACAGTGTTGTTTGTATTATTTCTTAACAAATCAACGGAGGCTCAAACTCACTCAAGATGTCCCCTATGCAATTGAATTCTTCCTCTAAGCAATCGGAAAGTTTCTTATTGACTACAGAGCCTAGCCCAGAGGATGCTGAGATAGACAAAGAAGCAATCAAAGTTTCACTTACCAGACCATCATTGCCGTCATCTACAGGAGAAGGAGGCAATGGAAAATTAAGTCAACGGAGTAATTCCCTAGCTTTTCAGAAATCAGAAGAACTGCAAAAAACTTTTCTAGCGCATCGACATGAGCGTCATCTAGTAATTCTGCAAGATTTTCCTGACCCTGATGCTCTCTCTTGTGCTTGGACTTACCAGTTAATTACTCAGCAATATGATATTAAATGTGAAATTATTTATGCTGGTACACTGAGCCATCAAGAGAACATTGCCTTAGTTAAGCTGACTGGTTTACCTGCCCAGCGCTGGACATTGCAAACCTTGAAAAGCAAAGACTTGTCATCTTATCAAGGTTTTGTATTAATTGATAACCAGGGAACTACTAGTCAGCTACTAACAGCTGTACAGCAGGCAGGAATTCCATTAGTCGCAGTCATTGACCATCACAGTTTACAGGCGGAACTCAAATCAGACTTTGTTGATGTCCGTCCTCATGTGCGAGCAACTGCAACGATTTTTACTCAGTACTTGCAATCAGGGTTACTCACCTTAGATAGCAGCATCAGCCAACATGTCAAATGTGCTACAGCCTTAATGCATGGGTTGCGGTCAGATACCAATCGGCTAATGCAAGCCCAAGAAGAAGATTTCATGGCGGCTGCATATCTGAGTCGATTTTATGATGCTCAACTGCTGAACGCCATTTTACAGGCGAATCGTTCCAAGCGGGTAATGGATGTAATAGAGCGATCGCTGAAAAACCGCATCGTGCAAAATAACTTTTCCATTGCTGGCGTTGGTTATCTTCGTTACGAAGACCGGGATGCTATTCCCCAAGCAGCAGATTTCCTGGTCACAGAAGAAAATGTCCATACCGCAGTAGTTTACGGCATCGTTCATGACGAAGATGATGAGTTAGAAGTGGTGATTGGTTCCTTGAGAACTACCAAACTTACTCTTGATCCTGATGAGTTTATTAAAGAAGCCTTTGGGCAAGATAGTACAGGACGCTTTTTTGGTGGTGGACGCACAGGCGCCGGCGGTTTTGAAATCCCGATGGGTTTCTTGTCTGGCAGTAACGAAAATGCCGCCTATGCCAAAATGAAATGGGAAGTGTATGATTCTCAAATCAAGCAAAAGCTACTCAAGTTAGTCAATCCTAAAGACAACCCCATTGAATCAGAGTAAGCCTTGTAATTAAGTACAAGTACAAGAAACTCATAGTAAAAGTCCGTTACAACTAACTTAAAGACAGCATTTATTGAGTGGGGTTTAGCATTGCTAAACCCTTATTAATTAATTTAGTTTAAAACCAACAAATGTATTGCTTAATAACAAAAAATTTTATCTTTCCTGTGTAGTTCGTACCTCAGTTATTGGCGACGGAGAAACGCTATGTTACAAAACTTGTATGACCAAGATTTTTATGCTTGGGTAGAGCAAACAACAGAAATTTTAAAATCGCAGCACTGGGACAAGCTGGATTTAGAACACTTAATTGAGGAAGTGGTGGACTTGGGTAAGAGTCAACAAAGGGCGTTACAGAGTGCATTGCGATTGGTTTTGTCTCATTTACTCAAGTGGAAATATCAACCCGAACGCCGTAGTCATAGTTGGCAAGTGACTATTACCCATGAGCGACTGAATCTAGATGAATTAATGCAAGAAAGTCCCAGCTTGCGCCGTTTTTTAAATGATGCTGAGTGGATCAATACTACTTATCAAAGAGCGCGACGAGAGGCAATAGTAGAAACAAATGTAGAGGATGATAACTTTCCGATTGTCTGTCCCTTTACAGTGGATGAGATTTTAGACTTGGATTTTTTATCCTAAAATAGAAGAATAATTATCATTATCCCATAAGCGATCACTACTCGCTCTAGAAGACCCTGATTAGCTCATTAAAGAAGCCTTTGGGCAAGATAGCAAATGACACAGCCAGAATTGTTGAATGAGTTTTTATCTCTTCCTGCTGAAGCACAGCGTCAAGTTATAGACTTTATTGCTTTTTTGCGACAAAGATATCCAGTAGTTGAACCTGCTTCGCAGTCACCAGATGTTGATTTTATCAATCATAGTTTCATTGGGATGTGGAGCGATCGCCAAAATTTAACTGATAGCACTGCTTGGGTGCGTGGTATGCGAAAAAATGAGTGGTCAAAGTTGCATGACTAACTCGACCATTATTGACACTGATATTCTCATTGATGTTAGTCGCGGTGTTCTCGAAGCAGTAAACTGTTTGCAAAATCTGAAAGCTAGTTCTGGTTTAGCAATTAGCATAGTCACACAGATGGAACTGATGGTTGGTTGTGCTAACAAGGCAGAAGTACAAACATTAGAAAGTTTCCTTAAGTATTTTAATATTATTAAGATTGACCAAGCTGTGTCAGACAAAGCAGTGAATTTATTGCGTTCTTATCGGCTTAGTCACGGGTTGCTGATTGCGGATAGTCTGATTGCAGCTACAGCAATGATCACTAAAAATCAAAAGGATTACAGGTTTATTGAAAATTTAAACCTATTGCCATATTCGTAACAACACTAAAAATATGGAATTATACTTAATTCGTCATGGTATCGCCGAAGAGAGGCAAACTGACATTAAAGATGAAGAGCGATCGCTCACTAAAGAAGGACGACAAAAAACCCAGAAAGTCGCCCAGCGAATCAAACAACTGGATTTACAGTTTGATGTGATTGTTACTAGTCCCTTAGTACGGGCATACCAAACAGCAGAAATTTTGGTAGCAACTGGACTAAGTACCCAATTGGAGGAATCTGCTCATCTTGCCCCTAATGGTCATATTTCTAGTTGGCTAGATTATTGGTTAGAACCCAAAAATTATCCACAAAAAACCCAAATTGCCCTGGTAGGACATGAACCTTGTTTGAGCCATTGGGCAGAAAATCTGCTTTGGGGAGAGGTCAAAGACAGTTTAGTCTTGAAAAAAGCAGGTATGATCGGGATAAAACTACCAGAAATAGGTACTCCTCTAGGCCGGAGTCAAATGTTTTGGTTGACACCGCCCAAGTACCTGCTATAACGGTTTTTCAACTCTTCTCAAAAAATTGTTGTTAGATCGGCTACTGTTATGGCGACAATAATTTCTGGTAAGTTAGCGTGTTCGCGGAGCGTGTGCTTTGCACAATCAGATATTTCAAAAAGCAGATGGTGTTGCCATGATGGTGTGCGAATACAAGCCTGGTTTAGAAGGCATTCCCGCCGCTCAATCGAGTATCAGTCATGTTGATGGGCAAAAGGGAATTCTAGAATATCGTGGCATCCGGATTGAGGAATTAGCAGAGAAAAGTACATTTCTAGAAACTGCTTATCTCTTGATCTGGGGTGAACTGCCAAATCAGGAAGAATTGGCAGCGTTTGAGCATGAAATCCGCTATCACAGGCGGATAAAATACCGCATTCGGGACATGATGAAATGCTTTCCGGAAAGCGGTCACCCAATGGATGCGCTGCAAGCCTCAGCTGCTGCTTTAGGCTTGTTTTATTCGCGCCGGGACTTACACAATCCTGCCTACATTCGGGATGCTGTAGTGCGCTTGTTAGCAACCATTCCCACAATGGTAGCGGCATTCCAATTAATGCGAAAAGGCAATGACCCCGTAAAGCCCCGTGATGACTTAGACTACGCCGCTAACTTTCTCTACATGCTCAACGAGAAAGAACCAGACCCTCTAGCGGCGAAAATTTTTGACATCTGCTTGATTCTTCATGTCGAGCATACAATGAATGCTTCCACCTTTAGTGCTAGGGTAACAGCTTCAACCTTGACTGACCCCTATGCTGTAGTTGCCAGTGCAGTGGGAACCTTAGGAGGTCCACTACACGGTGGAGCTAACGAAGAAGTCATTCAGATGTTGGAAGAAATTGGCTCTGTAGAAAATGTGCGTTCCTATGTAGAGGATCTTCTGCAACGCAAAGCGAAGATCATGGGCTTTGGACATCGTGTCTACAAAGTCAAAGATCCACGAGCCACGGTTTTACAAAACCTCGCAGAACAGTTGTTTGCCAAGTTTGGGCATGACAAATACTATGACATTGCCCAAGAAATGGAACGGGTAGTCGAAGAAAAACTCGCCGGCAAAGGGATTTATCCCAATGTTGACTTTTATTCGGGTTTGGTGTATAGAAAAATGGGAATTCCCACAGACCTATTTACACCAATTTTTGCGATCGCCCGTGTTGCTGGTTGGCTAGCTCACTGGAAAGAACAACTGGCAGAAAACCGCATCTTCCGACCGACCCAGATTTATAACGGTAAACACGAGGTTCCTTATATCCCCATTGATCTACGTTAACTGGCAGGTTGCTTGTTCATCAGACTAGACCCAACCATCAGGTAGGAAACCGTTGCCACAATGGAGGCGGGAATTTTGTGATGCCTTAGTGGGGAGAGTAGGGAATAGGGGACAAGGGGACAAGAAAAACTATTTCTACCTTTCTATCTCCCCATTTCCGACTCCCGACTTCCAACTCCCAAAAAAAGCTAATCCTAACCATAAGTAGAAGTTCTTGTATAGCTTCAAGGGCCAAAAACCATCCAACGATATACTAGGCATGGGAATTGGCAAAAATCTATGGCTACGCCGCGCAAGCTATCAATCAGGCGTCTTCATCAAAGCATAAAGGATGAAGGATGAAGGCTGAAATTTGATACTTCATAACTTCATACTTCAGTTGACTTAGAGAGCGGAAACATGAATTCAGGAATTGACCTCCAAGGAACTTTTATTAAATCCCTAATGGATTTAGGGATACCAGCAGGGACAGCCAAAGCCATTTGGATGCCCTTGCCGATGATACTAATGCTGATTGGAGCAACAGTGGGGGTATTGGTCTGTGTTTGGCTAGAACGGAAGATTTCGGCAGCCGCACAGCAGCGAATTGGGCCTGAATACATTGGCCCTTTTGGCTTACTAGCTCCGGTAGCGGATGGGGTGAAACTGGTATTTAAGGAAGATATCGTACCAGCCAAGGCTGACCCCTGGCTATTTACCTTAGGCCCCATCTTGGTGGTACTTCCAGTCTTTCTGTCCTATTTAATTGTTCCTTTTGGACAGAATATCGTCATTACCAATGTGGGGATGGGAATTTTCTTGTGGATTGCCTTCTCTAGCATTGCCCCCATTGGGTTATTAATGGCTGGCTACGCATCAAATAATAAGTATTCCTTATTAGGAGGCTTACGGGCAGCAGCCCAATCAATTAGCTACGAAATTCCTCTGTCGTTGAGCGTGCTAGCGGTCGTGATGATGTCTAACAGCCTCAGTACTGTTGACATTGTTAACCAGCAATCAGGCTATGGCATCCTCGGCTGGAATATTTGGCGGCAACCAGTAGGGTTCCTAATTTTTTGGATCGCAGCCCTAGCTGAATGTGAACGCTTACCCTTTGACTTACCCGAAGCAGAAGAGGAAATAGTAGCTGGTTATCAGACCGAATACTCTGGCATGAAATTCGCTCTGTTTTACCTCAGTTCCTATGTCAACCTAGTGCTTTCTGCTCTACTAGTAGCAGTTTTATACCTGGGTGGTTGGGATTTTCCCATTCCCGTTAGTCTGATAGCTAGTTGGTTGGGAATTAGTGAATTCAATCCCGTGTTGCAGGTAGCAACTGCTTCTTTGGGTATCGTTATGACCCTCATCAAAGCCTACTTACTAGTATTTATCGCCATTTTATTGCGTTGGACAGTACCACGGGTACGGATTGACCAATTACTAGATTTAGGATGGAAGTTTTTGTTACCAGTGGCTTTGGTTAATCTCCTATTAACCGCAGCCCTCAAACTTGCTTTTCCCGTCGCCTTCGGTGGATAAACCCATTTTAGATTTTAGACTTTGAATCGAGTCTGAAATCTAAAATCCATAATTCGTCTTGACAAGTTTGCTAGGTTGGGCTAAACCTCCTAACAACTTCAATGGCTACGCCACGCCAGCTATGGCAAAATTTCCAATTAAAAAGAGAGAGAAACACACTACAAATGCTAAAGTTCCTGAAGCAAGTTGGCGATTACGCCAAAGAAGCAGTACAAGCCGGTCGTTATATTGGTGAAGGGTTATCTGTAACTTTTGACCACATGCGGCGCCGTCCAGTTACCGTACAGTACCCTTACGAAAAACTGATTCCTGGCGAACGGTTTCGCGGTAGGATTCACTTTGAGTTTGATAAATGTATCGCCTGCGAAGTCTGTGTGCGGGTTTGTCCCATCAACCTGCCTGTTGTGGATTGGGAATTTGAGAAAGCCAACAAAAAGAAAAAACTCAAGCACTACAGCATTGACTTTGGAGTTTGTATCTTCTGTGGTAACTGTGTAGAATATTGCCCAACTAACTGTTTGTCAATGACAGAAGAGTATGAGCTATCCACCTACGATCGCCATGAATTGAACTATGATAACGTGGCACTTGGCCGTCTGCCATACAAAGTTACAAATGACCCAATGGTAACGCCACTGCGCGAACTAGTTTACTTACCCAAAGGAGTCATGGAACCTCACGACCTGCCTGCTGATGCGCCTCGCGCTGGTTCGCGTCCAGAAGAGCTTGTAGAACAAAACAGTGAGGAATCAACAGTTAATAGTTAACAAACTAAATAACTGAAAATTCATCACAGAAAACTGATAACTAATAACTGACAATTGACTAAGGACAAAAAACAGTGAATTTAGCAGAAGGAGTACAGTTTGTTTCGTTTGGCATACTGGGTGTGATGATGATTGGAGCAGCCCTAGGGGTAGTGCTGTTTTCTAACATTGTCTATTCTGCCTTTATGCTCGGCGGTGTGTTTATCAGCATGGCGGGTCTCTATCTGTTGCTGAATGGTGACTTTGTAGCAGCAGCACAGGTGCTAATTTATGTTGGGGCGGTTAACGTGCTGATTTTGTTTGCCATTATGTTGGTGAACAAGCGGCAAGATTTTGCTCCGTTTCCCAGCGCTTGGTTGCGAAAAATACTTACAGGGGTAGTCAGTTTAGGATTGTTTGCCCTGTTAAGTACAATGGTATTGGCGACTCCTTGGGCATACTCAACAACTGCTCCTGTAGTTGCAGAAAGTTCGATAGTTTTGATTGGTGAGCATTTCTTCACTGACTTTTTACTACCTTTTGAACTAGCTTCGGTTTTGTTGTTGATGGCGATGGTAGGAGCAATAATTTTGGCACGTCGCGAGTATTTACCTGAACAACCGACACCATCAGAACTGCAACAAACTGTTTTGACTTTGCCAGAACGCCCCAGAGATTTGGTATCAGCAGGTAGCGAAACCAAAGAGTAAGGTTGGCGATCAATCTAGTTCGCAGCTAAAAAGCCAGGTTTTTATGGCTACGCCACGCAAGCTATCAGAAGGAATACGATCATCCATGCAACTCCAATACTTTTTATTACTAGCAGCAGCTTTGTTCTGTATCGGCATTTATGGCTTAATTACCAGTCGTAACGCTGTGCGGGTGTTGATGTCAATTGAGTTACTGCTCAATGCTGTTAATCTGAATTTAATGGCATTTTCCAACTTTCTCGATTCAACTTTAATTAAGGGCCAAGTATTCACCGTGTTTGTGATTACCGTGGCAGCTGCTGAAGCGGCGGTGGGTTTAGCGATCGTGCTTGCCATTTATCGCAACCGTGAAACCGTCGATATGGAGCAGTTTAATCTCCTGAAGTGGTAATTGTGCGTGCAACTCAAGCAGGTAATCATTGCTTATAAAGCACGAGATTCTCAGAGTAAACGCTGGGCAGAACTCTGTGCTAAACAACTAGAAAATCGCCAATGTCAGGTGTTGATGGGGCCTAGTGGGCCAAAAGATAATCCTTACCCGGTCTTTTTGGCTTCGGCTGGTCAACCAATCGATTTGGCTTTGGTACTCGGTGGTGATGGCACTGTCTTAACTAGTGCCAGACATTTAGCCCCAGCTGGTATACCCATTTTGGGAGTAAATGTAGGTGGCCATCTAGGCTTCTTAACTGAGTCAGTAGATGAATTTCAAGATACGGAGCAAGTTTGGGATCGACTATTTGAGGATCGCTATGCTATCCAGAGGCGGATGATGTTACAAGCGGCAGTGTATGAGGGTCATCGCACAAATTTGGAACCTGTGACTGAGCGCTACCTCGCTTTGAATGAATTTTGTGTCAAACCCGCTTCTGCTGACCGCATGATCACCTCAATTTTGGAAATGGAAATTGACGGTGAGGTAGTTGATCAATATGTGGGAGATGGTTTGATTATTTCCACTCCCACGGGTTCTACAGGTTATACAGTTTCTGCTAATGGCCCCATTATGCACGATGGCATGGAGGCGATTACCATCACTCCCATTTGCCCCATGAGTCTTTCTAGTCGCCCTTTAGTCTTACCTCCTGGTTCTGTGGTCAGCATCTGGCCTTTGGGAGACTATGATTTAAGTACCAAACTGTGGATGGATGGGGTATTATCTACGTCAATTTGGCCAGGACATCGCGTTGATGTGCGGATGGCTGATTGTCGAGCTAAGTTTATTATTTTACGAGAGAACAATTCATACTATCAGACGCTGCGAGAGAAGTTGCTTTGGGCTGGCACGAGGGTTCGCTACAGTAATAATCACCGTAATTGATAGACCAAGTGTCTGGCGATGTCAGTTCGCTTCTGCTGTAAGTTGTCTGGGAAGACAATACCTGATATCTTGCACCAAGCCCTGGTGATGAGAAAACAGCCTCCGGCACACTACGTGGTAAGCGCAGCCATGCCCGTCAGGGCTTGACGCTTTAGCGATACGCAAACTCACGGAAAATCAAGAGTTTCAACCCGCGCAGGTGGCATTCCCTCCGGGAAGACGCTACGCGTCATGCCTGTGTAGCAGTGACTTCCAGTCGCCTGATGCAAGATATGATACGAGATACTATGCTAGCCCCCGCATACATCCGGGGGCTTTCTCCTTAATTATGAGTTTCTTAGCTGACTACAATTGACATAAAAATTAATGTATCGATGAAAAAATTTGTATCTTATTGCCAGTTTTTTCTAGTGGTCAAGGCCATAATAAAAGCACTTAATTTCACCTTTGTGCTTCTCTGGCAAACTTTAATCTATAAAATAGTCTATTTATATAGCAGGTAAAACTTATACCAATTTGGATGTTAGTTGCATAATTTAGAAATGTTTATTCCTCACTCCCTACTCTCCCCAAAGTTAACGTGAATTCGATGAACCTCACCCCAACCCCTCTCCGACACGGAGAGGGGCTGAAAATACAACGAAAAATTAGGCTTTTAAAGCCTCTAACGCCACGTGCTACAACGCGGGGAACCCGCGCAACGCAGTGGCTCCTCCTGGCAGGGGAGAGGTTTGGAGAGGGGTTTTTGATAGTTGTCGAACTCACGTAAAGTTAGAGTTACGCTGAGATGCGCCGATTGGTATTTGTAGGATATTTTCACACATCTAAGTTGGAAGACAGATGGAAATTTCTGAACGCAACATCAATTACTCAGTTAGTTCTGCTTCCGTTTTTACAGATTTTCCAGTTCTGCAAACCGAAAATTATATCCTACAACTTGCCTCAACTGAAGAAGAATTAAAATCTATTTTCCGCTTGCGATTTGAAGTTTTTAATCTAGAACTAGGTTTAGGATTATCTACTTCGAGTTTTACCCAGATGGATCAAGATAAATTTGATCAGGTTTGTCATCATTTAATGCTCATTTCTAAACATACTGGTAAAACGATTGGCACCTATCGGATGCAAACCTATAAAATGGCATCTCAAGGATTGGGTTTTGATGCGGCTGATGTATTTAATCTTAGTACAATTCCTCATTCTATCCTACAAGCATCTGTAGAGGTTGGACGTGCATGTATAGCGAAAGAATTTCGTCATACTCAGGCACTTTTAATGCTCTGGCAAGGACTAGCAAATTATCTCATCTGGGGCAAAAACAAATATTTTTTCGGCTGTGCATCCTTACTCACACAATGTTCTGAGCAAGCTACTTGTGCTTATCATCATTTTCGGCAGAATAACTTCATGCATCCAAGTATTTTAGTTTATCCAAATTTAGAATATTCTTTGAAAATACCACAAGAATCTCAGGAAAAATGTGAAGTCAAAATTCCTGAAATTTTGCAGGCGTATTTAAATATTGGAGCCAAGATATGCAGTCTACCAGCCATTGATCGACAGTTTAAAACTATTGATTTTTTAATCATATCTAACATCGAAGATTTTATTAGATAGATTTTTTATCAAAAAATATTTTGAACAAGTCATATCTAAAGTAAATCAAAATGACAATTATTGAGTTTTGAAATTGCATTTTGAATGCTTAAAAATTGTGAATTAATTATCGCCAATTAATGATAAAATTATACCCTCTTGGACTTTTCAAACATCCTTTTACATCTATGCACTTCATTACTTCATCCAGATAGTTCAAGTAACTGGGTAATTTAAAATAACTTTATCAGAAACATAGCTATGCGGAACATCACACTCGTTCCGAGTTGGTTGCGATTTTTAATTATCTTCTTATTGTCAATGGGTATATTATTTCGCTTTGTCAATCTTGAAGGCAAAGTGTACTCACATGACGAAACTTATACGTCATTGAGAATTTCTGGTTACACAGTAGATGAAGTAAAGCAGGAAATATTTACTGGTCGTGTAATTAGTAAAGAAAGTTTTACTAATTTTCAAAGTCCTAATCGGGAAAAAAGCTTCAGTGACATAATTATGTCTTTGGCAATAAAAGACCCACAGCATCCACCACTTTATTATTTAATAGCCAGGTTTTGGGTAGAAATATTTGGTAATTCTGTAACAGCAATTAGAAGTTTATCGGCTTTTATTAGCTTGTTAGTTTTCCCATGTAGTTATTGGTTATGCCGAGAATTATTTAATGTGCGGTTAACAGCACCAGGGTTAGCGATCGCTCTCATGGCAATATCACCAATTCATCTAGTTTATGCTCAAGAAGCACGAGAATATATGCTTTGGTTAGTCACCATCATATTATGTAGTGCCGCACTGTTGCGAGCCATACGGCTGGAGTCAAAAGATGACCAAGAATTAGCCAAAAGACAGCAAAATTCAGATCGCTTTGCTACATGGGGAATTTATGTAATCACTTTGGTTCTCAGTTTTTATACATGTTTGTGGGGTGTATTTATAGCAATTGCTCAGGGAATTTATATGATGATCATGACAAAATTCCAACTGACAGAAACTGTAAGAGCTTACTTGCTAGCATCATCTTTGAGTTTTTTAGCTTTTATGCCTTGGATGATGATTGTGGTGGCTAATTTTTTCGAGTTTCTGCTGACAGCAGATGTGAGCAAAAACCAGGTATCTCTAATGCCTTTAATTTCATTTTGGCTAATGCAGATAAGCCGGATTTTTTTTGATTTAAACTTTGACTTAAACAATCCTCTAAGTTATTTAGTTTCACCAATTTTTTTAACTTTAGTGGGATATGCAATTTATTTTTTATGTTACACAACTAATTACAAAACTTGGTTGTTTGTTGTGACGCTGATTATCGTACCAGCATTACCTATAATGCTGCCAGATTTATTTTCTGGTGATATGACTTCAATTTCGGAACCGTATTTAATCCCTGCTTATTTAGGCATTCAAATTACCGTTGCTTATTTGTTAGGCACACAAATATCTAGTGGGATTGTATTACGCCGCAGAATTTGGCAAATGATCATGGTGCTGGTAATTGTTTGTGGATTAATTTCTTACAGGGTGAGTTATGAAGCAGAAACTTGGTGGCATAAGGAAGTTAGTTATAGTAATCCATTAGTTGCGAATATTATCAATCTGTCAGAAAGCCCATTGTTAATTAGTGATTCTGAGGGTATTAATTATGGTAATGTGTTTTCTTTGAGTTATCTTGTGCAGCCAAAAGTGCGGTTTAAATTGCTGAAAAATCAAATTATTCCTGATATTCCTGATGGCTTTACTGATATTTTTTTATTAAATCCTTCAGACACTTGGCGTAGGCAAATAGTCACGAAATATGAGTTTAATATAGTTTATGAGGACGAATATTACTCACTTTGGAAATTAGCACAACCTCGCATCTCACAGCAACGTGTTATGCCCAGCCGCAATAAACTAGCTGGTGGGTGACAGTATTCTAAAAAATTGGAAAAATTAAGGTTTCATATTGACTGATAATAAGTTTTAGTATGCGACTAGTGACAGTGAGCGAACCTCACCCTCAACCACTTGTCTCGCCTGAGTGATTTTGTCAAACTTACTGAGAAATCTAATTTATGCGACATCTCAAACTTGCTCCTAGTTGGTTGCAGTTTTTAATTGTCGTTCTGTTAGCCCTGGGTGTATTTTTACGATTCTGGAATTTAGATGGTAAAGTTTACTGGCATGATGAGACTTATACCTCATTACGAATTTCTGGTTACACTGCTGCTGAGGTCAAACAGCAAATTTTTAATGGGCGTATCATTACTACAGAAAGTTTTGCTAAGTTTCAAAGTCCGAATTTGGAAAAAAGCTTAGGTGATACCATTAAGTCTTTAGCAATAGAAGATCCGCAGCACCCGCCACTTTATTACGTCATCGCCAGATTTTGGGTAAAAATTTTTGGTAACTCAGTGATCACCATCAGAAGTTTGTCGGCTTTCATCAGCTTGTTGGTTTTTCCCTGCTGTTATTGGCTATGCCGAGAATTATTTAATGTGCCTTTAACAGTACCAGGGTTAGCGATCGCTCTCATGGCTATCTCACCAATTCACCTAGTATACGCTCAGGAAGCACGAGAATATATTCTCTGGATGGTGACTGTATTACTATGTAGCGCCTCATTACTACAAGCTATTCGGCTGGAATCAGCAGATAATAAAGAATTAGTAAAAGGACAGCAACTGCCTAATCGCCAGGTAATTTGGGGAATTTATGCTGTAACTTTGGCGCTTAGTCTTTATACATTTTTATTAAGTGGATTTGTGGCAGTATCTCATGGAATTTATGTGCTTGCCATTGCCAAATTTAGGTTGACTGAGATAGTCAAAGCTTATCTGCTAGCAACTTTAGCAGGGTTTTTCGCTTTCACACCTTGGATTATGGTTGTGATCATTAACTTCTTTAAATTTGATGATGCAACCGCCTGGACAAAGATGCAGTTGCCCTTAGAAACGTTAATCCAATCTTGGCTACTACAGTTAAGCCGAATTTTTTTTGATTTAGATTTTGGGTTTGAAAATAACCTGAGCATTTTAATCACACTAATTTTTTTTATTTTGGTGGCATATGCAATTTATTTTCTTTGTCGGACAACTCACTATAAAGTCTGGTTGTTTATCGTGGCTTTGATTGTAGTACCAGCGCTACCGCTAATACTGCCAGATTTAATTTTTGGAGGCATACGCTCACTTTCTGAACGTTATTTGTTGCCTTCTTATTTAGGTATTCAAATTGCTGTTGCTTATCTATTAGCTACACAAATATATAATGGAAAATCATCCCGCCGTCAAATTTGGCGAAAGATTATGATGTTTTTAGTTATCTGTGGATTAGTCTCTTCTACGGTGAGTTCTCAGGCAGATACTTGGTGGAGTAAGGTCATTAGCTATGGTAATCCACAAGTTGCAAAAATTATTAATCAAACTGATAAACCACTGTTGATGAGTGATGCTTTTGGGATTAATTATGGCAACATTTTTTCTTTGAGTTATCTTATGCAGCCAAAAGTAAGATTTCTGTTGGTACAAGAGCAAATTATTCCTGAGCTTTCTGATGATTTTACTGATATTTTTTTACTCAATCCTTCAGATAGTTGGCGTCAGGAAATAGAAGCTAGATATCAAGCTACAACAAATGTTGTTTATGGAAATAATCATTATTTGCTTTGGAAGTTATCAAATTATAAGAATTTGCGTTAAAAAGTAATATCAAGATGCCTGGATATTAAGAAACGCACCACAAAGGACTCAAAGTGCGCTAAGAAAGAGAGCGATATTGCTCAAGTACAAGTTTACAGATAAGTAGAAAGATTGAAGTTTGTAGTAAGCGGCTCTAGCCCTTAAAAACATTGTAATCAAGCAATAAATCACTCACTACGAACAAAATTTTATCAATTATGTCTACTTAATTAATTGATATTATAGCCGTATTCAGATAGATTAGGACATTATTGATTGCTCAAAGCACTGAAGCCACTGGGTTTATACTCAGCACTCAGCACGGGCTAAACGCCCCGCTACCGCTAACAGCACTTTGCTATATCTGACTCATAAGACTTAAATTTTTGTCACGGCAATTGGATTAATATCCATTTTTTTCTTAGACAAAATTCGTGGTTTCAGTAAAATTTTAAATAATAGGAACAACGAGATTAATTCTCCTGGTGCATTTTGATGTTTCCATTGTCCCGGACGACAAAACAAAATTTCTACAAGACGGCGGTGTTGACTCAACTTTACCGATTTAAACTTAACTCTTACTGTGGGGAATTCATCTTTAAACCCAGTACGAATAATTTTTCCACTTAAATGTAAGTTTTCGTCAGTAATTGCTATATCTACTGGCTGATTTGCTAATAAGTAAAAATGGGGTTTTTGAGTTAAAGCGATTTCTGCACCTACTTCTGACATCATGGTGGTTATACCCCATAAACTTTGCTCACCAATTCTTAATTGCACTACTCGCCGCAAATCAAACCATTCATACATATCTGCTTTGGGAGCATCTAGTAAAATCCATAAGGTAATCCCAATCATGATGAAATTATAAGAACTCCACAGCCAAGCTAAATTGATACCTGTGATTTGTTTTGTGGTTTCTGGTGTAATGATGATAGTCAATAAACTAACAGCAGTAGCCGTAAACAAGATTATTAAAGGTAGAGCTAAGTTCCAGTTAAAGGTATAGCGATTGTTGAATATGCCTTTAGGTGTAACTTTAAATCCTTTGGCAAACGGATTAATCATAACTTGTATGATGTTCAATGCTAAAGGAAAACAAATGATTAATGAATAAATGTCTGATAGTAAAGCTGAAGATGAACGATAATTCAACCAAGAAAATACTGCAAAATTTACTAAATAGTAAGGTAATAAAAAATATAATAGTTCTGCTGGTGTTGACTGGATAGGAATTACATTTAAAAATGCATATGCTAATGGTATGAGTAAAAAATAAATACGGGAAATATTGCTAAACCAATACAATAGTCCACCTAAATAAGCTAATCTTTGAATAGGTGTCAATCCAGGAATGATTAAAGGATTTGTCTCAATAAATAACGACTGGAGTGTCCCCTGCTCCCACCTTAATCGTTGAATTGCATAGGCAGCAATATTTTCTGCTGCTAAACCAGCACTTAATTTTTCATTTAAATAAACTATGCGATAACCTTGAGCCGATAACCGAATTCCTGTAAAATAATCTTCGCTGAGAGATTCAACTACAAAACCCCCAGTTTTCTCTAAAATACTTCTGCGAACGACAAAAGAAGTCCCAGAACATATTGCACTACCTGAAGCATCGCGACTCGCTTGAACTTGCCGATGAAATACTTCGGATTCATGGGTGAGAATGTTTTCTAATCCAAGATTGCGAGCTATAGGGTCAGCATTATAAAAGCTTTGGGGTGTTTGCACAAGGGCAATTTTTGTATCTTGAAAGAAGCCAACGGTACGAGTAAGAAAGTTTTTTGTGGGAATAAAATCAGCGTCGAAAACTACTATCAATTCTCCCTGAGTCTTAGCGATCGCATGATTTAAATTTCCAGCTTTAGCATGAATATTATCTGGTCGTGTTATGTATTCACAACCTAACTCTTCAGCTAAGTGCTTCATTTCTAGTCGCCTAGTATCATCTAAAAGATAAATTTTTTTATTGGTATATTCCAGAGCTTGACAACCGATAATAGTACGCCGCAAAATAAAAGTTGGTTCATTATAAGTTGGTACCAAAATATCAATAGATGGAGTAAAGCTACCATCAATCACAGCTAAGGATTTGGCATCTGCTTCCCGGTGTCGCTCTTTAATATTTAACAAAAAGAATAGCTGTATCGTACTATTGAATAACACTAACATCTCTGCGAAGAATAAGCCGAGACTAAATACCCCATTCAACGGATCGGCAACATTCAAAGTCGAGAGCGATCGCCACAGCACATACCGCAAAGTTAAGATGATTAAAATTCCCACTATCAGCCGCCGAGACCAATTTCGGGGATGAGGAGAAAGTTTCATCACCACAAATACAGTTAGTAGTAAGCCTACCGTAGGTAGCAGCAAATATTTACCCTTTTCCGTTGGTACTTCTAACCACATTGGTGGGTTTGTTTGCCAGGTGTGAATTTGAGCAAAAATTCCACTAATCTTGTCATTACCTGTAAGCCAGGCTGCTACTATAACGCTGGCGACAACAAAGAAACCTAAGAGAATCAACGTAGCTGTTTGGGGTTTAAAAACTCTTTGGGAATCACGATGAGAAGGAATTTTATCGCTAAACCTTGATGTGGGTAATTCGCGCTTTTGCACTTGATAAAACTCCTGAAAATGAATAATTTTCTTTGCTTATTGTGACGCATTTTGAAAAAATGTTACAACTTTAGCAAATTATCAAATTTTCTCTAAAAAAAGCAAAATCAATTAGAGAACATCTCAGTGAATATACTGAGTAAAGAGAACACGTAGCTATACAAACCAAAGCCGCCTGTGCAGATTCCAGGAATTTGCACCCCATGTAGGTAATCTTTCCTCCGGGAATTAAAAAAGTGCGATGTTTCCCATCAATGAACCATGACACACAACGTTGTGGTTCACTAGGGCATAATATTTGTAGACTAATTAATTGTTTGTTTATTTAAAACCAGCTAAAAATCACACAACTAAATTTTCAACAAATTCTCAGCTTAGATTAATTTTGGTCAGGGGATAAAGCCTTAAGTTACTTAATTAGAGACAAATTTAAGGATATGAAAGCTATGAAATTTCAGCAATTAGTAATTCTTGCTATTATTGCCATTATCACTATAGGCTGTACAACAGAGGTAACTTCAAATCAGCCAAATACTCCCACGCCAGTTGCAACAACCGTAGCCAGTCCAGTTGCTAAGTCTGGCAACTTTCAGGCTGCGGAACACCCAACTCAGGGAAAAGTCAACGTAATCACTGAACAAGGTAAACGCTACTTAGAGTTTGATCAGAATTTCAAAACTGATCAAGGCCCTGATTTATTTGTAATTTTACATCGTTCGGATGCACCGCCAGTTTCTGGTATTAAAGAAAAAGATTATGTAAATATTGCTCCTCTACAAAAGGTCAGTGGTACTCAACGTTATGCTTTACCTGATAATGTAAATTTAGCAGACTTCAAGTCTGTAGCGATATGGTGTCGCCAATTTAATGCTACCTTTGGTTATGCCGTTTTATAAAAGCAAACAGTAAAAGGCAAAAGAAACATTTTTAGCTTTTGCTTTTTAAACAATGCCTAGTTTGGTGAAAATTATATGGAAACAGTAGATTTTTTAGGACTTTTACATCCAGCGATCGCAGTTATTTTTGTCTTTCCCCTAATTGGGATTGTTGTTAACTTCGCCTGGCAAACACGCCAACGCCGTTTACAAAGTTTAGCTGGAAATAAAAGTAAAATTCCGCCAGTAGTTGGTAAAGAGCATAAGCAATTTGGCGACTGGTTAACAAGTGCAGTTGTGGGATTGTCTTTAATAGGTTTAGCCTACCCTATCGGTAAAAATATTTTTAAAAATCAATTATGGATTCAGGAGCCTTTCCAATTCGGATTTATCCTGTTAATGTTTATTTTAACTATTGCTTCTCTAGTATTCCTTTACCGGGCAAGGCAACGTGTGTGGCGGGCAGTTTTTGCTACCTTAACTGGTGCAGGTTTAGTGATTCTTGGTTGTCAGGATGGAGTATTTCGCCGGACAAATGAGTGGTATTGGTCACATTATTATATTGGGATTACCGCATCATTGCTGATGATTTTTTCAGTAGCAATTGTACAAGATATTTATCAAGATAAGTCTCATCGCTGGCGCATAATTCATACAATATTAAATTGTCTGGCACTATTATTATTTATTGGTCAAGGAATGACAGGGACGAGGGATTTACTAGAAATTCCTCTGAGTTGGCAAGCACCCTATGTATATCAATGTGATTTCGTTAATAAAACTTGTCCGACACCAAATCAACAAGCACCAAAGTGAAGCAAATTAGCAAAATTTGGCCGAGAATTGACCCTTTTTCATTGCAGGTACGCCTAACAGTTGGTATTGCTGTGGTTTCAGCTTTGGGATTAGGTAGCTTGGCTATGTGGACAAGCTGGAAAATGAGGGAATTATTAATTAATAGTCATAAATATAATATTGAAAAAATTGCCAAACGCCTACCGCATGATGTGCAACTTTATAGTGAAATGATGTCATCAGAAACTGGGTTGAAAAAGGCAATTGATAACTTAACAACTACTAATACATTTTTGTGGATCAAAAGTCCTGAGAATAAAATCATAGCGAAATCTGGCAATTGGCCTCAGCTATCTGATAGAGCCGCAAGTGAGTTAATGTCCCTCACCAAGATGTCAGTTAAACCGCGAGTAGATCAAATTGATCAACGCTACTTTGTTGTGTGCGGTGCTTCATTAGCAGTAGAGGGTAAAAATTTAGGAAGTTTGTTCGTAGTCCAGGATGTTACCCGCGAACAAACAATGTTTTTAGTAATTGTACGAAGTTTAGGAATTGGCAGTGTTGTTGTGATTACGGCAATTTCTGCCGCGATCGCATTTTATATTCAGCGTTCTCTGCAACCTCTGCGTCAGTTAAGTCAAATGACAGAAGTCATTTCCATTAAGGATTTAGGACAAGCGCAACTTTATCTTGATCATGCACCTAGCGAAGTTAAAGAATTAGCCCAAACCTTCAACATGATGTTATCTCGCCTCTCCCAATCTTGGGAACAAGAGCAACAATTTGTGAGTAATGTTTCCCACGAGTTACGCACACCGCTAACAATCGTACAAGGCTATTTGCAAAGTGTATTACGTAGACAAAATAACTTAACCCCCACCCAACAAGAAGCTTTAGAAACTGCGGCGGCGGAAGCAGAACATACCATCCGTCTTTTACAAGACTTACTTGATTTAGCCAGAGCAGATAGTGGTTATTTGCATTTTCGTCGGGAACCCTGTGTACTCAACGACTTAGTTACAGAGATTGTGGGGATGGCAGAAAAATATAGCGATCGCCAAATTATCATTGAGTCTACAAATCAGCCTATCGAAGTAAAAGTTGACTCTGCTCGCCTCAAACAAGTATTATTAAATTTAATTGATAATGCTGTTAAATACTCTGAAGCTAACACACCCGTAATTATCAAGTTATCTCAGCAGAAAGAAGAAGCAATTATTCAAGTTTGTGACCAAGGTTATGGCATACCTTTACAACACCAATCGCGGATTTTTGAGCGATTTTACCGCGTAGATGAAACTCGTACTCGTTCTACTGGCGGCTGTGGTTTGGGTTTATCAATTGTCAAGACACTTGTAGAAGGTATGGGTGGTAGTGTGACGGTGCGATCGCGCTTGGGTGAAGGGAGTATTTTTACGATAGTTTTGCCCGCCTACCAATTCCTATGATGATTAAACATGGTGCAATGGTAGCGTCACTATCACAGTTGTACCCTTATTTTGCTGGCTTTCTATTTGAATCTCTCCTCCATGTATATCCACACACTGTTTGACAATAGCGAGTCCTAGTCCTGTTCCTTGAACTCGATGCACATTGCTAGCACGATAGAAGGTTTGAAATAAATTAGGTTGGTCTTTAAGAGGAATTCCCCTTCCTTGATCTTTTACCGAGAAAGTGGCAATGCCATGCTGACAAATTAAATCAAATTGAATATTGCTTTGTTCAGGCGAATACTTGATAGCATTGGAGAGTAAATTGGTAAAAATACAATTGAGTAAATCTTCATCCATATATGCTGGGGAGCATTCACCTTGATAAGTAAAGGTAATAATATGCTGATTACCTGCACCAAATTGAAAAATTTCTGTGAGTTCGCTACAAAAGTTTGCTAAATTCAGAAGTGCAGGTTTGTATTGCAGTTTTGCTGCTTCCGTTTTACTTAAAAATAATATTTCATCTAATAGCTGAAGCATCTGTTTAATAGCATTTTGCACCCGATCAAAGTATTTAGTTCTCTGCTCGTCAGTAAGTTTATCGTTGTTGTATTCGATAATTTCTAAAGCTGTGCGAATCGTGGTCATGGGGTTGCGAAACTCGTGGGAAACCATGGCGACAAAGTTAGACTTTAGCTCGTTGAGTTCTTGTTCTTTTAACAAAGCTTGACGACTACGTTCTTCACTTTCTCGTAGCTTGTTGAGTATTTCTTCCCTTTCCAGAGCATAGCGGACAGCACGCATTAATAGTTGTATGGTAATTTGATCTTTGACAAGATAATCCTGTGCGCCTTCTGCCAACGCTTGCAGTGCCAATTCTTCATCATCAAGTCCTGTTAGTACCACAACTGGGACATTTGGGACTGCGGCGCGATATTCTTTGAGCGTGTCTAGTCCAGTAGAGTCTGGAAGGCTGAGGTCTAACAAGACTACATCAAATCTGCGTTGCTTGTGATTTTCAATTTGAGAATCACCAGACTTTAAATCCTCTTGACTAGCATTTATAGCTTCATACAACCGTTCAACATGGGTCATCCGCCAATTTTCTTGATCTGTACGCAAAAATATTTGACGTAGCAGCCTGGCATCGGTAGGGCTATCTTCTACTAATAGAATGTGTATCATTATCTCTTTTACATAATATAGTTGTATAAAGTGACCTAATAATTACCGCATTTACCGTATATCAAAAAGCCGGAAATATTTTAAATTTATAGTCTTAAAACTCTCTTGGTAGTGCTACTGCTGCCAGCCAAAAATCTTTGATTAAGTGTACGACCTGAATGAACTGGTAGACATCTAGAGGTTTTGTGACGTAGCAATTAGCACTAAGATTATAAGAACGTAGTATGTCATGCTCATCAGCTGAAGTAGTAAGTACAACCACAGGAATCAGCTTGAGATTAGGGTCTGATTTGATTTCTGTTAGCACTTCACGCCCATCCATTCCTGGAAGATTCAGATCAAGCAAGATTAAGTCTGGACGGGGGGCATCAGTAAACTCTTCTTGCTGTCGCAAGTAGTTCATGGCAGTTTCACCATCTTCCACCCAGTGCAAGTTATTGGCGATTTTAGCGTTCACAAAGCCTTTGATCGTCAGATTAGCATCACTAGGAGAGTCCTCAACTAGCAAAATTTCAATATGTCGGAATGCCTGATTGTTCAACATGCAGTTATTAAACTGTTATTAGGCGTTTAATATAATGTATACTTTAATAAGTTAACCTAATTCTCTTTCAGGGTCATGTAAAAAATTGTTCCTACCCCTAGCTGGGATTCTGCCCAGATTTGACCACCATGACGCTCGACAATTTTTTTGCAGATAGCCAGGCCAATACCTGTGCCAGAGAATTCCCGTCGCGTATGCAGTCGCCGGAAAATTTCAAAAATCCGCTCAAGGTACTGCGGCTTTATACCAATACCATTATCTTGTACTGAAAATAGCCATTCATTTTGAGTGGGGAGTTGGGAGTGGGGAGTTAGGAGTAGGGGAGATACTAATATAATTTCTTTCCCCTCTGCCCCTCTGCTCCTCTGCCCCTCTGCTTCCCCAGCGCCCCCTGCTTTCTTCACTGCACCGATGTGAATCCGTGGTGGTTCTTGTTTGCGAAACTTGATGGCATTACCAATGAGATTTTGGAATAACTGCACTAATTGGGTTTTATCTGCACGTAACTTCGGCAAAGGATCATGAGTGATTATGGCATTGCTTTGTGCGATCGCCATATGTAAATTACTGAGAGCTAAATTGAGTACAGCATGACAATCAATTAGGGCAAATTCTTGACCGCGAGTTGCCACACGGGAATAAGCCAGTAAGTCTTGGATTAATTGCTGCATCCGCTTTGCCCCATCGACAATGTAACCAAAGTACTCCTGAGCAGACTCATCAAACAGTTCTTGATATTCCTGTCCTAATAGTTGGCTATAACCTGTCACAGCTCGTAATGGTTCTTGCAAATCATGGGAAGCCACATAGGCAAATTGCTCTAATTCTTGGTTGGAGCCTTTTAGCTCTTCATTCAGTTTTTGTAATTCAGATGTTCGTTCTTGAACTTTAATTTCTAGTTCTGCCTTGGCTTGTTTTAGTGCTGCTTCGGCAATTTTGCGGTCTGTAATATCAGTATGAGTACCTACCCACTCTATCACCTCATCGTTGGCATCCAAAACGGGAACCGCACGCGCGGCAAAAAATCGATAGCTGCCATCAGCAACCCGGACACGATTCTCCATTTTGTAAATACTTTTGGTTTCTAGCGCCTGATTCCACAATAACTTGGTCAACTCCCGATCTTCGGGATGTATGGCATTCAGCCGCCCCCAGCCCTTGACTTCTGATTCACTTTGCCCAGTCAAAGCTCTCCAAGATGGAATATCTTCTACCACATTACCGTGAGGATCAGTGAGCAAGACGGCTTGAGATGTCGCCAGCACTAGTGAGCGATAACGTCTTTCATTCTTTTCTAGAGCAATTTCTGCTTGTTTGCGGCGAGTAATATCTTGAAAGAAAATTGATAGTCCTTCTGGGGATGGGTAGATGCGATTTTCCAACCAGCGCTCCCAAGGTGGATAATATTCTTCCATCTGAATTACTCGCTGTTCTGCCACAGCCTGATAATAGTTGTAATAAAACTTTTGTCCCACACCTTCGGGGAATTCTTCCCAGATATTTTTGCCAATCAAGTCTGCGGGGTGGCGGTTCAAAATTTGTCCTGCTCTCTGATTGACGTAGGTGTAACACCAATTGCCATCAAGGGCAACAAAGGCATCTGTGACACTTTCTAAAATATTTGCTAGATTCGCTTTTGCTGCTTGTTGTTCCAGATGAATAGCCTCTTTAGATAAAGTTTGATTAATCCGAATTTGCTTTTGTAGTAGTGAATAAACAACTACTAGCAGAATGACGCTCAAACCATATCCTAGACTTACCACAAGGATAATTTCATGAATCAGAGTATCTGTAACTCTTGTTCGTTGTTGCAATAAAGTGGTTTCTTCATTTTGAATTTCTTGGCTGATAGTTTGCAATTTTTGGCAGACCTCGAAGCCTTGTTTAGTAAGAGCTAGTTTAGTTGCTGTGTCTAAATTATTTTGCTCGAATAGGCTAATTGACTGTGCAAGTAAAACAAATTTCTGAGCAATTAATGGTTCCAGTTGCTCAAGTCGGTTTTGTTGTCTGAGGTTATCTTGAGTTAATTGCTGTATAAGTTGCAGTTTTTGGTAAACATTCTGTTTCTCATCTTGATAAATTTCTCGGTAAACTGTATTTCCTGTAAGAATGTAACTACTTCGTCCACTTTCGGCATTGCTAAAACTAGCCCTCATATTATCTAGGGCTTCTATGACTTGATAAGTATGAATTACCCATTGTTTTTCCTGATTCAATCTTTGGATGCTTATATAGGAAGCTACACCAACGCCACCCAGTAGCACTAGTGCCAAGCTAAAACCGCCTGCAACAAATTTTCCTGACAGTTTGTTCATGGAGTACTCGCACAATTGCAGCTATTCACCGAATGAGATTTTGATACTAATAGCAAGCTGCTATTTACCTATGAATAAAATCATACAACCAGTTGGTAACCTGCTACTTGATGCTATATCAAATCTTGCGCCTAACCCATTTCCCATCAAG
Organism: Nostocales cyanobacterium LEGE 11386; assembly: GCA_015207155.1. Lineage (GTDB taxonomy): Bacteria > Cyanobacteriota > Cyanobacteriia > Cyanobacteriales > Nostocaceae > LEGE-11386. Next base: position 46,648 of record JADEXK010000026.1, read on the forward strand.
AAATTTAAGCCATCTAGGAGGTGTAAGTAAGTCTGTGGGAATAAATCAAACTATGTTCAGCAATGTAAAATCATTTAAATTGAGTTTTTAGTCAGCTTACAATCCGGCTGTGACTGGAGACAGGATTCTTTACAAGAAAGCAGAGATTGACAAGAGCGATCGCTCTCTTTGCCAAAAGTGAATATCAAATCAGCTATTTTTCTTACTTATGTTAGATGGACAAAATGATAATTTTGGCTATTTTGTTAAATAAAGACATTAAATAGCTGTCACGGTTTTCACTATATATTGATGACAAATTATTAGTAAACAGTATTTTTATTAAACGAACTGCAAAGAACGCAAAGAGCGCGAACAGAAGAGTCTATAAAAGATTTATTAAGGATAAATATACTTGATTAAATTCTCTTCTTTCCCTGCCTTATTTGTGTCGTTTGCGGTTCGTTATTTACTACTTCACAATAAGTGCAATCATTAACCATTTTTTACCAATCAATAGATAAAATGCCAAATTTAATTTTAAAAGATGACCCATTATGGTTTAAAAATGCGATTATTTACGAAGTCCCTGTGCGCGCATTTGCTGACAGTAATGGTGATGGAATTGGTGACTTTCCAGGACTAACAGAAAAACTTGATTATCTACAAGATTTAGGTATAAATGCCATTTGGCTACTACCTTTTTTTCCCTCCCCACTGAAAGATGATGGTTATGACATTGCTGATTACACCAGTATTAACCCTATTTATGGCACATTAGCAGATTTTCTACAGCTATTAATAGCCGCCCATCAACGCGGTATCCGGGTAATTATTGAGTTAATTATCAACCATACCTCTGACCAACATCCTTGGTTTCAACGCGCACGTCGCGCCCCAAAGGGTAGTCCAGAACGAGATTTTTATGTGTGGAGTGATACACCAGAAAAATACCAAGAAGCGCGAATTATTTTCCAAGATTTTGAAACCTCTAATTGGGCTTGGGATTCACTTACCAAAGCTTACTACTGGCATCGTTTCTACTCCCATCAGCCTGATTTAAATTATGATAATCCTCTGGTGAGAAAGGCAGTATTTGATGTTTTAGATTTTTGGTTAGAAATGGGTGTAGATGGGTTACGTATGGATGCAGTGCCTTATTTGTATGAACGAGAGGGAACAAACTGCGAAAATCTCCCGGAAACCCATGCTTTTTTGAAAGAATTGCGATCGCACATTGACGCGAAATTTCCCAACCGGATGTTATTAGCTGAGGCGAATCAATGGCCTGAGGATGCAGCGCAATATTACGGGTCTGGGGATGAATGCCACATGAACTTTCATTTTCCCCTGATGCCGCGCCTATTTATCGCCCTACGGATGGAAGATAACTTCCCTATTGTGGATATTCTCCAGCAAACACCGCACATTCCTCATAACTGTCAGTGGGCGTTATTCCTCCGTAATCATGATGAACTGACTTTAGAAATGGTTACAGATGAAGACCGGGACTTTATGTATCAGGTATATGCCCAAGACCCGGTGATGCGGCTAAATTTAGGTATCCGCCGCCGATTAGCCCCTTTATTAGGTAATGATCGCCGCCAAATTGAGTTACTTCATAGTTTGTTGTTATCTTTGCCAGGCACACCCGTACTTTATTATGGTGATGAAATTGGCATGGGGGATAATGTTTATTTAGGCGATCGCAATGGTGTACGTACTCCCATGCAATGGAGTTCTGATCGTAATGCTGGTTTTAGTCGCACCAATCCCCACCGCTTACATTTACCCGTGATTATTGACTCGGAATATCACTATGAAGCTGTCAATGTCGAAGCACAACGGGCAAACCCCAATTCTCTTTGGTATTGGATGAAACGTTTGATTGCTACTCGTAAACGTTTTCAGGCCATGGGTAAAGGGCATTTTGAGTTGTTACACCCGAATAACCGCAAGGTTTTTGCTTTTATTCATAGCAATTCGGCAGAACATATCTTAGTAGTAGCTAATTTATCCCACTACGTGCAAACGGTGGAATTAGATTTATCTGATTTTCATGGCTTAGTACCAGTAGAAATTTTTGGTTACACTGAGTTTCCCGCCATTGCTGAATTACCTTATTTCCTCAGTCTAAGTCCCTACGGATTTTACTGGTTTACCCTCCAACGTAAACCCAGCTTGACTCAACCGCCTAAACCTCAAGCAGAGTTACCCACATTGGTTGTCACTGGCGAGTGGCAAAATGTGATTTTTCAACGCCAATTCAAAGGCATTCTGGAATCAACACTGCGGGATTATCTGTATACCTGTCACTGGTTTGGTGGTAAAACTCAAACTGTACAATCACTGCAAATCGTTGAGGCGATTTCCCTACCCTACAATCACCAGTTAGCCCAGATAATTTGGTTACAGGTGGATTACATAGAAGGAAATAGCGAAACTTATTTATTACCTTTAGCCTATGCCGCAGGTGAGCAAGCCATGCATTTGTTGGCAGAAATCCCCCAAGCTGTAATTGCCCGACTCCAGGCGCAGACTCCAGAAGTGGGTATATTATTTGATGCCTTAGCAGATGAGAACTTTCTTAGTTCATTACTGAATACCATTGCCGAAAAATGCACGTATGAGGGGACAATCGGCGAGTTATTTGCCAGTACCACTGATTTATTTTCACAGTTATACCCAGGAGAAACTAACCGCTATCCGACTGTCATTCAAGGAGAAGAACAAACCAATACTTATATAGTTTATGGTGATGCCTACGGCGGCAAGCAACGCCTATGTTTAAAACTCTTCCGTAAATTTGAGGAAGGAATGCACCCTGATTTGGAAATCCGGCGTTTCCTGGGTGAGAAAAAACGTCTGCAACACTTTGTTCCTGTGGCTGGGGCTTTAGAGTACCGCCGCCCCCATCGAGTCGGTTATAGCCCCGCTCTCCCGATGACTGTGGGCATATTGCAAGAGTTCATTTTAGATACCCGCAGTGGTTGGGACTATACCCTTGATAGTCTGCGTCACTACTTTGATTTGGTAACCACAGAACAAGCAACAATTACCGAAGTTCCCATCCCATCAGGTTCTTTATTAGATTTACACAGAACTGATATTCCCGACTTGGCTATCCAAACCATTAATTCCTACCTGCCAAATGCGGAAATGTTGGGTAAATCCACAGCTGAACTACATCTTGCCTTGGCTACAGATACAGATCATCCCGACTTTGCCCCAGAACCTTTTTCGTCATTTTACCAACGTTCTATATACCAAGATGCCCGCAATTTGACAGGGCGAGTATTTCGGTTGTTGAGAGAACAGTTAGCATACTTGCCAGCCAACACTCAAGAATTAGCAATAGATGTTCTCAATAGCCAAGAGGAAATTTTGGCACGTTTTCAGTTAGTGGTACAGCAAAAAATTACTGCCTTGCGGACTCGTTATCATGGAGACTACCATCTGGGGCAAGTGCTGTACACCGGAAAAGACTTTATCATCACTCATTTTGAGGGACAAGTAGCTCGCAGTTTGAGCGAACGCCGCCGCAAGCGATCGCCTCTGCGAGATGTCGCGGGAATGCTGGTATCTTTTAATTACGCTGTCACCCAAGCTCTGCACTACGAAATAGAAAGTGGCATGATCCGTCCGGAAACTGTGCCCCTCATGGAACAATGGGCACAGTTTTGGTATACCTGGGTTAGTGCTGCTTTTGTCAATTCTTATCTCGAAACGGCAAGCAGTGATGCCTTTTTACCATCAACCCAAGAAGAACTAAAAGTACTGCTTTTTACGTATCTTTTGGAAAAAGTGATCGAAGCTTTAGGCTATGAACTCAACCATCGCCCAGATTACGTAGAGATTCCCCTGCGATTGATTCTGCAATTACAGCAGTTTTCGTTTTGATCCAAATGAAATACCGCCGAGAAATTCTCGACGGTATTATAACTCGGTGTCGAAATTAAAAAGTAAAAAGTCTAGTCTGCTAATTTTTTTACTTTTTAATTCTCTATTTTTAATTTTCCTATCGTCCAACACCTACATATTGGAAACCAGCCCTCACCATACTTTCAGGGTCGAGGAAGTTGCGACCATCAATGATCACGGGGTGGAGCATCAACTTTGCCATCTTGGCATAATCCAAGTTGCTGAACTGCTCCCATTCAGTTACTAGTACCAACGCGTCGCAGCCATCGGCTAGCCTCTCAGCATCAGTTTCTACTAACACACCAGAAAGACCATGACGCAGACCTGTCTGAGAAACAATGGGGTCGTAGGCTTTAACTTTGGCTCCCAGGCGGTTCAACTGCTCAATCAGGTTGAGTGCTGGAGCATCGCGCATATCATCAGTATCTGGCTTGAAGGTCAAACCCAGTAGTCCCACAGTTTTGCCTTTGAGAATTTTCAGGGCTTGTTGGAGTTTTTCTAAAGCAATCAAGCGCTGGCGTTCGTTAACAGTCACAGCCGCTTTCATTAACTGGGCTTCGTAGCCATAATCATCAGCAGTATGAATCAGTGCCGCGACATCTTTGGGGAAGCAAGAACCACCCCAACCAATACCAGCGTTTAAAAACTTGTTACCAATGCGGGAGTCTAGACCAATGCCTTTTGCCACCTGGGTAACATCAGCACCAACGCGATCGCAAATATTAGCAACTTCGTTAATAAAACTAATTTTGGTTGCCAAGAAAGCGTTAGCTGCGTATTTGATCATTTCTGCGGAACTGAGGTCTGTTGCTAGTACTGGCACTGGAGGTAAAGTTTGATCAGCCGCGTACTTGCGCTCCACAATTGGCGCATACAGTTCTTGCATCAAGGCGATCGCTTTTTGACTATTGCCGCCTAAGACGATGCGATCGGGGTTAAAGGTGTCGTATACTGCCGAACCTTCTCGCAAAAATTCTGGATTGCTGACAACATCAAACTGGGCTACAACCTCAGGCAATTTTTCTTCAATCGACGCCCCACCTGCGGTTACGAGTGTTTTTTGACGTTCAGCAATCCCATCCAAAACAATCATCCTTACCCAGTCACCGGAACCAATGGGGACTGTAGATTTATTGACAATAACTTTATAACCGCCATTGAGATTTGCCCCGATGCCACGAGCTACGGCTTCAACATAGCGGGTGTCACTTTCTCCTGTAGGCAGAGGTGGTGTTCCCACAGCAATAAACAGAATTTCCCCGTGAGCAACCCCAGCAGCGAGATCAGTAGTGAACTGAATTTTTCCTACTTGAATGGCAGACTGCATAATTTCTGAGAGTCCCGGCTCAAATATAGGGGACTGCCCAGATTTCATTAACTTAACTTTTTCTTCGTTGTTATCTACGCAAATTACATCATGCCCAATGTGAGCCAAGCAAGCGCCTGTAACCAAACCAACGTAACCAGTACCAATTACGCAAACACGCATTTAGTTTAACTCCTCGCTTTTTTGGGGTTAGTCTTCATAAAGAAGTTGTCAATTATGTCACTTAAACATTACTGGTACAACCAGCAACTAGGGTACAGACTACTAATGAGGTAAGCCTGTACACAGGTTCAGAGCGGCATTTAGCGCTACTCCAGAACCTAAAATTTAGGTATCGCTTTGAACGCCATTGCTTGCGGCAGTGCGTAAAACGCGATCGCGGAAATCTTCTACTGTTAGTTTTAACCCCTCTTGTAGCGGAACGGTAGGTTCCCAATTTAACAAGGTTTTTGCTTTGGTGATATCAGGTTGGCGACGACGGGGATCATCAGATGGCAGTGGTTCAAATTTAATCTGTGCGTCTGGGTTCACCATGTTTTGCACAGCTTTTGCCAATTCTAAAATCGTATATTCACCAGGATTGCCTAAATTCACTGGGCCCACATAATCGCCATTCATCAAGCGGATAAAACCTTCGACCAAATCAGAAACGTAACAGAAACTTCGAGTTTGTGAACCATCACCGTACACAGTTAAAGGATGACCACGTAAGGCTTGAACTATAAAGTTACTCACCACCCGGCCATCGTTTTCTAACATCCTGGGGCCGTAAGTGTTGAAAATCCGAGCAACACGAATATCGACTTTATTTTGTCTGTAGTAATCAAATGCCAAAGTCTCAGCAATTCTTTTGCCTTCGTCGTAGCATGACCGGATGCCAATGGGATTAACGCTACCCCTATACTCTTCGGTTTGGGGATGAACTTCTGGATCACCGTAGACTTCACTAGTTGAGGCCAAAAAAAACCTAGCTTTGACACGTTTGGCTAACCCCAACATATTCAGTGTCCCCATGACGTTAGTTTTCACGGTTTTCACTGGATTGTACTGGTAATGTACTGGAGAAGCTGGACAAGCTAGATGATAAATTTGATCCACTTCTAACCGAATTGGCTCTGTGATGTCGTGGCGAATCAGTTCAAAGTAGGGATGATTCATCCATTTGAGGATATTGCGTTTGTCACCTGTGTAAAAGTTATCTAAGCAAATTACCTCATGCCCTGCGGGTAGTAGTCGGTCAATAAGATGGGAACCAATAAACCCAGCACCGCCCGTCACCAAAATTCTCATAGTTTCCCAGTTAATTTATAGATATTGCTAGTTGCTCTTTAACATATTGTTAGAGTACCCAGCCTAAATACAAAAATACAGGACGAACAGAGCTAACTTAGAATGCATTTTGGAAATCAAAGTTTGCATCCTAGCAGAAATTTCCTTACATATACGATTTGTGAATTTTAAATTAAATTTTTAACAATTCATCTAGCAAAATACCAAACATCCCCTGATGATTGTCTTGTTTAACCTAGAATTCATCAAATCTTTAACAATATAAAGTTTTTTTTACAGTCAACTTCAAAGCCGTTAATGAGTTAAAAAACCAAGGATATGATAAGGTCTTGGCGATTACATCGCAGTTGTCGGGCTGGAAATTTCCGTTAGTAAAATTCCTGTTTGGGGGCGTTGTGGTTCTCCCAGCATGACAATAGAGCAAGTAAGTTGTCCGGCTAACTGAGTTGTCACATCACTAATAGCTAAACCCCCAGGACTAGTACGACTACGTATAAATGGTAATACTACTAAATCGTATAAACGCGCTGCTTGCAAAATTGCTTGGGCAACATTTTCATGAGCGATGATTTGAATTTCTGGGGGATTGGGCACAGCTAATTGAGACATCATTTGGGCGAGGTGCGATCGCCTGGCAGCGATTTTACTGGAACTGGTGCGGCGATCGCACACATTTAGCACAGTCACTTGGGCTTGATTGGCCTCTGCCAGCATTTGGGCAAATTGTACAGGTTGCAATGTTGATGCGGTTAAATTTTCCCATGGGACTAAGATGCGTTGAATTTTTTTCGGTGAGTCCATCAGACGTGTCACCGCCACTGGACAGTGGGATGCCCAAAGTACGTTATCAATCACATTGCCAAACAAACGCGCTCTCAATCCAGTGCGTTTACCCCAACCCATGACAATTAGACTCGCCTTTTGTTCGCGCGCCGCCCTGCTAATTCCCGGTGCAAAGGCATCATCAATTCGCAGCAATGGTTCTGCTTCTACTCCCAAAACTCGACTTTGTGCCGTAGCTTTTGCTAGTAACCGCTCACTGCGTCGCAGAGAAGCGTCTAACTGTGGTGCATCCATATGAGCCGCAGCAGTGGCGATCGCTAACGGCACAATTGTGCCATGTGCTTGATGTGCTAATAGTGCCGCCATTTCAATCAAATACTGCTGAGTTTGAGGATTGTAGACAGGTACGACTATGGTTAAAGGATTGTGCTTTTGTGCTGTTTTTTGGTCAGTTAAAGTTGGGGAAATTGTTTCTGTAACTGCTGTAGAAGTTAAAGTAATGGCTACCCGACTAGTGAGCAGTGGCGCTAAAGTTGAAGTCACGAGCATTAGAATAACGACACTATTTAACACCTCTAGTGATAGCAATTCAGCCCGATATCCTACTAAAGTTGCTGCTAAAGTAGTACCCATTTGAGGCATTGATAACGACCACATGGTCAGCATTTCCTGCCAGTTGTAGGAGTAAACGAATTTTGTCAACAAAGCAGCGATGAATTTGCTGGCAATTAAACCAACTACAATAAATAGCGTTAACTTAAGGGTGTAAATACTGGTAAAAAAACCAGGCAGATCAATCAGCAAGCCAAAATAAACAAAGAAAATGGGAATAAATAGGACACTGCCAACAAATACGACCTTTTCTTTGACTGGCCCTTCACCAACCGCTTCATTGACTGCCAAACCTGCTAAAAAAGCGCCGACAATTTTTTCTACTCCCATGAATTGAGCGCCCACAACCGAAAGAAACACGGTAAGCAACACAAACAAAAATTTATTGCCTTCGTCGTCTCCTGAGCGGCGAAAAAATTCTTTACCTGCCCAATCAAAACCTACCAAAATCATCATGGAGTAAATACTCAACCAACTCAATAAAGTGAGTAGTTGAGCCAAGCTAAAAGCTCCCGCATAACTAGTGGCTACACAAACGGCTAATACCAGAAGTGCGCCGAGATTGGTAAAGATTGTCGCTCCCATAGTGGCGATCACAGCTTCATTATTGACCACTCCCAGACGACTGATAATGGGATATGCCAAAAGAGTGTAGGAAGCTAACAAAGAGCCAATTAAAATCGAAGTATTCCATTCCCAGCCCAAAATTCGCCCTAATAAAGTTCCCATCACTAAAGGAACCATAAAAGTAAAGCTGCCAAATCCTAAGGAGCGTTTTCTCCGGCGACGGAAATCCTTGATTTCAATTTCTAAACCTGCGACAAACATCAAGTAAATTAAGCCAATGTCCGATAGCAGGCTAATTAGCGGTGATTCTGGATGGAATAGATTCCAGCCTGATGGCCCCAGTACGATCCCAGAGAATACCAAACCCACTAATCCTGGTAGTCTCAGCCGCTCAAAGAGAATGGGTACTACTAAAATGACCACCAGCAACACAGCAAAGGTCACAATTGGTTCTTTGCCGAGAACTTGGGAAGTTGGTTCCAGAGCAAGAACTTGTGATGTTAGTTCCATAGGTTGGACTTTAAAGGGCAACAGTGCAGCTGCGATCGCCTAGAGTGCAATCGCCCAAACAATGAATAATCAATGTAAAAGCTACCCTGACGAAATATAAAAAATCTTAATCTACACTACCTAGGTAATTGTTGAGGAACTAACTACCTAAGGATGGATTTGACTCAAAATGAACCGTAAGCGATCGTAGTCGTCTTTTAACAACACGCTGAGAGTTCGCCCAGCTTTGATTAACCATTCTCGGTCGGCTTTGCGTAATTGGTACACCTCGCGGATGGCGGCTGCGGCTAAGGACTCTACTGGCGCACTGTTAACAGACAGTAATGTCCGCAAAAAATCTAGTTCCTCAGTGAATTTAATGATTGCTTCTGGCTCACATCGATAAACAGCTTGATGAATTTGCGGGGGACGCGGTGGTAGATACTGATATACCCCTCGGTTATAACCTAGAGTATGGGATGGTTGCTCAAATCCGACGATCGCCGCCCGAAATTCAGTTTTGAGCATGGCGAATATCTGGGGTTGTTCCTCACGTAAATCTTGCAATGACAACCCCAGCGCTACAGCCCGATGTACAGAATCTATGGGCATAGTTGTGGCATGATATACCACAGCATAAATCTGATTACCTGATTCTTCATCCACAGAACAGACCCAACTCCCAAAAGGTGGCATGGGAGGAAAACTCAAGTCTTCCGGTTCCAAACACTGTGCCAGAAATTCAGTAGAAGTAGTCTCGATCACCTCGGCAATATGATTGGGGTGGCGATCGTCAGTAGCAAACTGTGGTAAAGGAAGACGCATGAGAGTGCTGAGTGCTGAGTGCTGTAAAGCCCTGCGGGCATGGCTGCGCGTAGAGCGGTAGCGGGGCGTAAAGCCCTGCGGGCATAGCTGCGCTTATAGCCCGTGCTGAGTGCTGAGTTAGGAATTAATTATCCTAACTCTTAACTAAATAAAATCTATTTCCCTTTTTTCCGTCCTGCTGTGAGTTCTACAAGTTCCAATTCTGATGGTAGAAAGGTAATCAATTTATCCCAGTTACCACCTTCAAATAGCACAGCTACCTTACCATCACTCACCCGTTGCACAAGTCCTTCATAGAGATAATAGATATCGGCGGGATTTTTGACGCGAACAGTTGCTCCAGGCAGAATCATGATGTTTACCCTCGCTTGTTTACTGCTAATAGCTTATAAAAGGGAACAGGTAAGGGGCAACAGGTTATAGGTAATGCTGATGTTGTAGCGTTTCTCTAACCTACGGGTTTTGAGGTGAAAGGAAATTCCTCTCTGTTCCCTGTACCCTATTCCCTGTTCCCTTATAAATAATACTTCTGTCGTTGCCTGTAATTTGCTACCGATTCTACTATTCCTAAAGCAATGAAATTGGTAAGCATGGCTGAACGACCATAACTCATCCAAGGCAGAGGAATTCCGGCTACAGGTGCTAAACCAACAGTCATGCCCACGTTAATAATTAACTGAAACACAATCATTGACAAAACACCAATAGCTAATAAAGAGCCAAAATTGTCTTTGGCATTTTGAGCTACATGCAACAAACGAAAGCAAATCAAGCAGAAGATAAACAGTACTACTAAGCAACCAACAAAACCGAATTCTTCGCCCACTGCGGAGAAAATGAAGTCTGTATGCTGTTCTGGTACGAAATTCAGTTGTGTCATTGGCCCTTTGAACAGACCCCATCCCCAAACTTCACCAGCACCAATCGCGATGCGAGATTGGATGAGGTGATAACCAGCGCCTAATGGATCGTGGTCGGGGTTGATAAATACACTCAGCCTGTCTTTTTGATACTCTTTCAAGATATGATTCCAGGCAAAAACACCTAGTTCGCCACCCATGAAATTGACAGCCGATGCACCTATACCATTGAGGGCAAAGCGACGCCAAGGAAGAGTTCGCCAAGCCAGAATACCCATAGCCACTACCCAAACTAACCCTAAAGGTCCAAAAGATAGTTCTTTAAATAAAATGATTGGCTCTGGTAATGGCCAACTTATACTAAAGAGAATGGCTGAAATCACAGGAGAAACCATCAATATTAGCCAGCCAGGATTAGCATTTGCCCAGTACAACATCCCTAAGGTGATCGCCGCAAATACTAGTGATGTTGCCAAATCTGGTTGTAAAAATATCAATCCCCAAGGAACAGCAGTAATTAGCAGAGCGCGGAAAACACTGTCGAGACTGGAAGCTGTACGCCTGTGTAATAAAGCCGCCAAGGTGATAATTATCCCTATTTTGGCAAATTCTGAAGGTTGCACATTAAAACCACCGATAGGAATCCATCGCTGTGCTCCTTTAGCGCTAGTGCCAATGATCATCACGGCAACCAGGCTGAGGTTGGTCAGTGCGTAAGTTATCCAATGCCATTGAATGAGATTTTCGTAATGGATGCGAGCTAAAAACAACGCTATCAAAACCCCAATACCAGCTACTAGCCAGTGCCACCACCAGTCAGTAACTGGCTGCGTCAGTTCTGTACTGAGGATCATGATGCCGCCAAAAATACTGAGTCCAATAGGCAGAAAAAATAGTAGCCAATCTACTTGTTGCCAGGGCTTGACCCAATACTTCCAGCGAATTTTGGGGAGCGATCGTTTTAATAACATTGTGCGATAGTTGTGTGATTTTAGACTTTAACTGTGAGCATTGACACTGGGCAATTGGGAGTGGGGAATTGGGAATTGGGAATTGGGAGTGGAGAAAAAATACTCCCTCATCCTCTTCATCCCCCTCATCTCCCCCTGCTACCCTGTGCCCTCATCCCTGCTTCTTCTCATGATGGCTATGAATAATCTGTATTCCCAGGCTACAGCCCAGGAATCAGACAAGAATTAAAAATTGATTATGTCAGGGCAGCAACTGATACTTTGCCAGCAATATTGAAAGCGATCGCTTTTAATGCTTTTGCCGAAGCTGAATCAGGATCAGCCACAACTATTGGTACACCGCTATCACCACCAACTCTTGCGGAAATCTCTAGTGGGATACAACCAAGTAAAGGTACTTCCAATTCAGCTGCTGTTTTGGAACCACCACCTGAACCAAAGATGTCATACTGCTTATCTGGCATATCTGGGGGAATAAAGTAGCTCATATTTTCTACTATTCCCAAAACAGGGACGTTCATTTGCTGGAACATCCGCAATCCTTTGCGGGAATCTAACAGCGCTACAGTTTGCGGTGTAGTCACAATTACTGCCCCTGACATTGGTACTGCTTGGGTTAAAGTTAACTGAGCATCGCCAGTACCCGGCGGCATATCGACGATTAAATAGTCAAGTTCTCCCCATTCCACTTGATAGAGAAATTGGCGAATTACTCCATTTAGCATAGGCCCGCGCCAGATCACTGGCTGATCTCGGTCAATCAAAAAGCCCATTGAGACTAACTTAACGCCGTGATTAAAAGCAGGCTCTAAAACTTCACCTTTTTCTGTGGAACGCACAACAATTTGAGCGTCAGCTAGCCCCAGCATAGTAGGATCATTTGGCCCATAAATATCTGCATCCAGTAACCCAACTTTAGCGCCTGTTTGCGCTAAAGCCACAGCTACATTCACCGCTACCGTACTTTTACCTACACCGCCTTTACCACTGGAAACAGCCAAAATATTTTTAACGCCAGTAATACCACTGCGTTCGGGCAAGCTTTTTTGTTGGGGTGTTTCTGCTGTAACTTCTACACTTACTTCTGCAACCCCAGGTAGCTTTTTAACAGCTTTCTCACAATCTTCAACGATAAACTCACGTAAAGGACAGGCGGGTGTAGTCAACACCAAAGTGAAGCTAACCTTACCAGCATCAATTTTGACGTTGCGAATCATATTCAGTTCTACCAAACTCTTGCGGAGTTCTGGATCTTGCACTGGTCGCAACACTTCTAAGACAGATTGGGAATCTAGAACATCGTACATACTGTTTTCACTGTTACCGCAGTAACAAAATTTAAGAAAATTTTATTATCATCTACTTAAAATCTTAACTTTCTTTAGGAAATAGGGAATAGGTAGTGGGGATGAAGGGAAAAGGAACGAATTTTCTCAATGCTCCATGCCCAATGCCCTAAAAATCAAAACAACTATCGTTAAGAGATTTTTTCTTCCCTGACACCGCTTGCAATGCGGTTTTTTCTACGGACTCGACTAAGGAACGTGCTACACGATCTGCATAAGGCCTAGATAATGACCAAATTAGGGGCGATAACCAACCCCGTAGGATGACTGAATACGAGACACAAGTGCCACAGACTGTTGATTCTACTCGGTAAGTAACTCGTTCTTCGACACCAGGAATCGCCAGTACGCGGATACTTAGCATTTCTTTAGGATTAACACGCTCCACAAAAATCCGGATAGGAATTGGCGAAAAGCGTGTTACTGCTTGGTAAATCAATCCGGGTTTGGGTACTAATCCATAGGGAACGTTGGTACTTTTAAGCAGTGGATGCCAGGAAACGTCTGTTAAGTCAACCACCTTGAGCCACAGTTCATCTACAGAAGCAGAACTAATTTCTTGATACGTTCGTACCAGAGAAGCGCAAAACCGACGACGTTTGCGGTGGATGAATTTGGATAAACAACCTCGCATTTGCCTAATCCTCCTCTCGCTACGCACTTGCTTGCTAGTAACTGTAACCGTGGCTTGCCCTGGCTCACAGTATCTCATTAGTCATGACATAAAGGTCTCAAGATAGAGAATGTTTGTAGACTAATTCACCAGATTCTGGCGAAGATACCACAATGTTTCTATCAAGAAGTGCAAAAAAAACTCGGTCAATATACAAGCCTATACGCATTTGAGGGAAAATAACTCTAGTCATGCCCATCAATTGTGTAAATCCTTGATAAGTAAGAGAAAAGCAAATTGGGCAAATTCAGCCAGGTGATCGGCTCGTATTGCCTACAAATTCGTCAATTTAAAAATTTGTGGCTTTTTGGAAATTGTATTTTAGGTTCGGGAATCTATGTTGACCAACTCTCAAACGCCAACTGTAGAAGCAGCATCATCTAAGTTCTTACCACCAACTGACGCGAAGACAAGGGTGCGTCAGTTTATGCAACAGTTGCAAGACGAAATTTCTCAACGGTTAACGGAACTGGATGGTGTTGGTAAGTTTAATGAAGATGGTTGGGAACGCCCAGAAGGCGGTGGTGGGCGATCGCGCATATTACGCGATGGAGCAATCTTTGAACAAGCAGGTGTAGGTTTCTCTGAAGTTTGGGGTGATCATCTGCCGCCCTCAATTTTAGCCCAACGACCAGATGCAGAAGGACACAGCTTTTATGTCACTGGCACTTCCATGGTGTTACATCCCCGTAATCCCTATGTACCTACAGTCCATTTGAATTATCGCTATTTTGAAGCTGGCCCAGTCTGGTGGTTTGGCGGTGGTGTTGACCTGACACCCTATTACCCTTTTGCCGAAGATGCCAAACATCTACATCAAACACTCAAGCAAGCTTGCGATCAACATCACCCAGAGTATTATCCAGTGTTTAAGCGCTGGTGTGATGAATATTTCTACCTCAAGCATCGGAACGAGACACGCGGTGTTGGTGGTCTATTTTTTGATTATCAACACAGTCAAAGTGCTTTGTATGGTGGTCCCGATCCTCATGGGGCGGCGGCGGCTTACAGTAATCAGGTAGAAAAACTAGCACCACGCACTTGGGAAGAATTATTTGCTTTTGTCCAAGACTGTGGCAGAGCTTTTTTACCCGCTTATGTGCCAATTGTCGAACGGCGACAGGGGATGGAATATGGCGATCGCGAACGTAATTTCCAACTCTACCGTCGCGGTAGGTACGTAGAATTTAACTTGGTTTATGACCGAGGCACAATTTTTGGACTGCAAACCAACGGACGTACAGAATCTATTCTCATGTCTTTACCACCCTTAGTGCGCTGGGAATATGGGTATAAACCAGAACCTAATTCTCCAGAAGCCGAGTTGTATGAAACTTTCTTGAAGCCTCAAGATTGGATCAACTTCAATAGGACTGAGTGCTGAGTCACCGCAGTTGGATCAAAGAGAAACTAACGTCACTCAGTACGGTTCGGATAAGTAGGGGAGGAAAGAGAAATAGTGTTCAGCAATTCTTTCTCCCCCTGCTACCCCTGCACCTCTCTCAAGGGTAGGTTTTTGAGAATATCGCAAATAATTGACAAAATTCTCAATTATTTAACGTGGTTTGGTCATTTCAGGATTTCGGCATTGGCTGAAACCAGCAAAAAATAACTAAATACAAAATCCCTTGAAAGCCCCTACACCCACGCACCATAACAGCAAGTCTCTTAACCACAAGGGCGCACTACTTCCTCCACTTGGGGATACCCTAAGTGGAGCAACTGCCTCCCCTGCTTGCCTCAACATTATTTTGCACGACTACTTAGTAACTCATGCTGCGCCGAACTCCTTCCCTACGGTTTCATTGAAAGAGCGCACTATAGAAATAATTTGGTCAGCATCATCCGGCTCAAAAACTCCATCCAATCCCTCATAGTGTAATTCAGTAAAAGGCGGTTCATAAAGTAACCCGGCATCCATGACACCGTTTTGGGTGAGGTAATCAATAATGGTGTCAACAAAGCGAATTTGAGTGGCATTAAAGGTACTACCCGACAAATATCCAGCAAAAGCCTGTTTTGCTGCATTCCTGTCTAACCCAACAAGTTGACGGATGAATAGCTTAAGACTGAGATTTTTACCGTAAACCTCCTCAAAACGCTCCCGGCTTTCAATCGCTTCCGCATTAAACAGCAACTCCTCCAAAGATGCTAAATCAGCATCAGTCAACGGCACATTGCGTTTAAGTTTGGCGATCGCTATATGGTTTTCATGTTCTCGAATATACGCCTCTACCTTCTTGCGATATTGATAGGGGCTAAAACCAGTTTGTTTGATGGGTACATCAGTCTCGACAATTTCCCCTAGTTTATCCTCAAAATCGGTGTAAATAATACGCTGTGCCTGGGGGTCAATGAACTTCACTAAATCCCGCAGTTGATGGCGTATTTGTTCAATTATCTCTGGTGTGACATCTGACCACCATGTTTCTGCTTGGATGTCTTCAATCAAAGTCAGTTTTGCCTTCACCATTGGAATAGTCTGCTTTTCTTCCAACTGGTGCAGTAAATCCCGTACTTGGTCGCGGAGCTTGATAAAATATTGGGACTGTTTAATGATGGCAATTTGCAGCTTCAGGCAAAGTAAATCAAAGCGTTTAGCTAGATGGTTCTCCTGGGGTAGACCGTTGGGGAGTTGAGCTAAAGATTGGGCGATCGCATCGATGTCTGTATCATTTAGGTTATCCCAACGCGATCGCTCAGAAAACTCCTCGACCTGTTGCAAATGGCGGCGCACCAAAAAGTTATCTCGCGCCATCGTTGCTACGTGCTGATGTAAATCGTCTAACAATTTGCTGCGTAACTCGGTTTGGTTTTCTCGGCGTAGTAATTCACTCAACTCTAGGCGAGTTCTCACCAGTTTAGTAGTGATGCTGGCGGTGGGTTTTTGCTCAGATTCGGCAATTTCCTGCTCAAAGTAGTCAAAATTACCACACAAATCAAACACCAAAAACTCGGTTTTGTGATTGTCTATGCCAAACAAATGAGGACAGAGGCGAGTGCCACGCCCAATCATTTGGTTAAACTTTACCAGTGAATATACAGGCTTGAAAAATACTAAATTGACTACTTCCGGCACATCTATGCCTGTATCAAGCATATCCACAGAAACCGCAATTGTGGGTTGCTTGTGGGTTTCGGAAAAGTCATCTATCAAGCTTTGGGCGTAAGAGATATCACTGTGGATGACTTGGGCGAATTGACCTCGGTAATGGGGATAGTTGATATTAAAGCGTTGGATGATAAACTCGGCGTGCTTTTGATTACGGGCGAAGATGATGGTTTTCCCCAGGCGTTCCCCTCCTTCTACTTTTAACCCCCGTTGCATCAGTAACTCTAATGCTTGGTCTACTGTGCTGATGTTAAATAGCCAGTCATTGAGGGCGGTGGCGTTGATTTGGTCGGGGATAACTCCTGTTTCCTCGTCTCGGAATCTAGTTTCATATTCTTCTTGTTCTTCTAAAGACAGGTCAGCGTACCTGATACCTGTGCGGAGGAAGCGGAAAGGCACTTGCACCCCTCTACCGGGAACAAGGTAGCCGTCACTGATAGCATCCGTTAGGTCATAAGCAAAGGTAGGAACTCCCGCCTCCAGGTCAAAAATGCGGTAAGTGTCGCGGTGAACTTCATCGCGGGGGGTAGCAGTTAGCCCCACCAAGAGGCCATCAAAATAATCAAATAAGGCGCGGTACTTTTGATAAATGGAACGGTGGGCTTCATCAACAATGATTAAATCGAAATGACCAGGGCCAAAGATGCGTTTTTCCCCATCACTGCGGTTGATGCGGTTCAACATTGTGGGATAGGTAGACAGCACCACATTGTCAGTTGCGGTTGCTTCATTTTTGGTCAGGTCTACGGCTGTGGCGCTGGGAAGGTGAGTTTTAAAGGCGCGGAGTGCTTGGGTAATCAAGGCATTGCGGTCAGCTAGGAACAGGACACGCTTGACCCAATTGGCACGCATTAATAAATCTACCAGGGCGATCGCAGTGCGCGTTTTACCTGTACCAGTGGCCATAACCAACAGCGCCTTGCGTCCATGACGATCTTCAAAGGCTTCTGTGATGCTGCGAATGGCTAAATTTTGGTAACTGCGCTCAACAATATTGGCATTAATAGTTACTAAGTGTAGCCGCTTGCGGTGGGTGCGGCGGAAAATTAACCGTTCTAATTCGTCTTTTTTGAGAAAACCCTCGATTTCACGGGGAGGATAATTCAGGTCGTCCCAAATCCAATATTTGTAGCCGTTGGTGTAGAAGATAACCGGACGCTGGTTAAAACGCTGTTCTAAACAGTCGGCGTAGAGTTTGGCTTGGTGTCTGCCGGTTTCTGGACTTTTGCGGGTGCGTTTGGCTTCTACTAGGGCCAGGGGTTTACCATCATCACCCCACAGCACATAGTCCACGCGTCCGGTTCCTGTATCATTGGGCATTCCCTGGACTTCGTACTCTGTCCATCCGCTTTGGTTGATGTTCCAACCTGCTTCTTTGAGGAGGACATCTATTAAATAGTGGCGAGTTTCGACTTCGTTGTAATTGTGAGTATCGGGGACTTGGGCGTTTTGCTGTTTGAGGGTAGCAATTTCCGCTTTCAGAGTTGTTAGTTCTTGTTCTGTTTGCTGTTGTCTGGCTTCTGCTATGCGGCGCATCTCTTCTGCTAGGGAGAGTTGCGTTTCTAAGGCTTGTAACTGTTGCACAGACAAGTCAGGGGAGCTGGCGGTCGTTTGTGGATGAGGAATTAAGTTGCGGTCAAAGTTGACTGAGGGGTGATTTTTGAGATCACGGGAGTAGGAACGCGACAGCCAGTAAAGAAAATGAAACAGTTCTTCAACTAAGCGCAGGGAATCTTTAGCGGTGATGGCGGTGGAGTCGTGGACAGCAATGTTACCAATTTTGTGGATGGCGCGGATTTTGGGAAATAACCCTGGTTTTAAGTTGTCTTGAAAAGTTTGTTCATGGATGAGCGTCCCTAAATTGTTGTCGTAGGGAAGCCGCAGGTAAGCATCATTGGCATAAAGCCAGTGGACAGCTTGCTCTAGGGTGAAGCGGGAATAGAAGCAACTGGCACGGGGGGCGGTGTAAGCTAGGGTTTCGGCTTGGGTGGCGTGTTTAAATAGGTCAGGGTAACGATTTTGGAGAAAGTCAAAGTTAGATGCCATAGATAACCGCTTACCTACACTGCTTACTATTAATGATGTATTTAAACAGTGTAAACTATGGCAGAATATACCAGTAGATTCCTCAGTGAAATTAGGGAAGAAAAAAATTATCCCATTTCTCCAATCCCATGCAAGGATAATTTTGGTGTGAGATGGGGTGTAAATTGTGAGTTTTGATAACGTTTGTAAGGTTTTAGCTGAAAAATACCCAAGAGAATTTGTGAGTTGGTTACTGGCTGAAGCACCAACAAAAGTTAAGGTATTGAAAACCGAATTGAGTTTAGAACCAATTCGTGCTGATTCTGTGACATTTCTGCAAACAGCCAATCGGATTTTACATATTGAATTTCAGACCCGCACCATCTCCAATCCGCCGCTTCCCTTCAGGATGTTGGATTATTCGGTGAGGTTAATCCGGCAATATAATGTCCCTGTCACCCAAGTAGTAATTTTTTTACAAGAAACGAATAACGAAATTGCTTTTACTGAAGAATATGTAAATGAGACAACAACTCACCGTTATCGAGTCCTGCGGATGTGGGAACAAGAACCAGCACTATTTCTTGATAACCCTGCATTATTACCTTTAGCACCATTAACCCGAACAAGCTCACCTCAAAGGTTGCTATCCCAGGTTGCCCAGAGTGTTGCTAGAATTTCCGATAGGAATACTAAACAGGATATTGCAGCTTACGCGGAGATTTTAGCTGGTTTAAAGTTTGAAAAGGGATTGATACGTCAATTTTTAAGCGAGGATGCGATGCAAGAATCAGTAATTTATCAGGATATTTTACAGAAGGGACAGCAACAGGGAAAAGAGCAAGGAAAACAAGAAGAAGCCTTTCGGTTTTTAATGCGTCTATTAACTCGGCGTTTTGGTGAGATAGACTCGTCGATAATCGAACGGATTCAAGGATTATCTACTGAAAAATTGGAATCATTGGGTGAGGAATTTGTTGATTTTTCTGACATATCTGATTTGGTAAATTTATTAGACCAGCAGGAAAATAGTTAAAGTTTTTGCCACCAACTAGGAATTGATTCGTCGCTTTTTAAGCGAGGATGCGATGCAAGAGTCAGTAATTTATCAGGATATTTTACAGAAGGGTAAGCAACAAGAAGCTCTGAATTTTTGTATGTCTTTACTTGAGGAACGCTTTGGTAATCTTGATGCTTCAATTATTGAGCGAGTCCAAGTTTTAAATAAGGAACAGTTAGAAGCTTTAGGTAGGAAGCTTTTGAAAATTGCATCAATAGATGATTTAGTAATTTGGCTACAGCAAATTTAATTCTTCAGTTCTCAAGCGAAGATGCGATGCAAGAATCGGTAATTTATCAGGATATTTTACAGAAGGGAAAGCAACAAGAAGCCTTTCGGTTTTTAATGCTCCAGTTAAATCGACGTTTTGGTGAGATAGATGCGTCGATAATTGAACGGATTCAAGTATTATCTACTGAACAATTAGAAGTATTGGGTGAGGAATCTATAGATTTTTCTGACATATCTGATTTGTTAACTTTACTAGAACAGCAGGAAAGTAATTGAGTTGAAATAAAAAATATGGCAACAATAACGATTAATATTTCAGAGGAGCAACTGCAAAAGTTGCAGGAATTAGCGCAAAAGTTGGGGATGTCTACTGAAGAGTTGTTATCTGCGAGTTTGGAAGATTTATTAAATCATCCTCAAGGTGAGTTTACCCAAGCTGCTAGTTATGTGATGCGGAAAAATGCTGAACTTTATCGGCGATTAGCATGATTCGCTATTTGGTAATTATTGAAGTTATTGAACTTCAATTCAACAGTCACACGATGCTAAAAGATTAGGGTGTATGCTTGAGCAACTTATCGATTGAAGAAATTTATCAGGAACTTGGTAATATTTCCTCTCAATTTAATAATCTTGAATGTGATAAATGTGCTATGGCCTTGAAGGCATGGCTTGATGCTCACAGAATTGAGGGAAAAATTATAAAACTCAGAACTAAAAAGCGCAATGATTTCTTTATAATTAGCAACCGTTATACTGATAGTGAGTCAATTACTGATAATGGCATTCATTACGGTGTAGAAGTTTTGGGACGAATTTTCGATAATCTTTCACGCCAAGGATTACCTCGTGATGAATGGATAAATGATTTTTCCTGTCGGAGTGGTGAATTTTATTTAGAAGAGTTAGATAATTTATAAAATAGGAAAAAAGATATCAAGAGGAAATATTATGAGCGGAGTGTATGAAATTTTAGCGAAAATTCAAGCAAAACCTGGTATGTATATCGGTCGTCCTTCTGTGAGCGATTTATTTATGTTTTTGGTTGGGTATGAATGTTCTCGCAGTGAGTTGGGAATTGAAAATACTGAGGAGGAAGAAGATTTTTATGGAGAGTTTCAGCCTTGGTTACAGAAAAAGCTAGGAATAACGACAGTAAGCTCTTGGGCAAAAATGATTATGCTTTACTGTCACGATGAAAAGGCTGGTTTTGAAAAGTTCTTTAATTTGTTAGATGAGTTTAAAAAAAGAAATCAGGATTTAGATGGACATGGAGTTAATAGTATAAATGAATCTAAAGCGATCGCTATATGATAATTTAACTTTGTCAAGCTGTGCGATCGCTTCTCTCAAAATCAAGGCAATCAAAAAGAATTGTTTATTATTCAATGTTGCTTTTTCTATTGTGCCTCAGTTTAGAGTTCGCCTCGGAAGGCTTTTTGAAGTAGGGAGTTAAACATAGAATTTGCCTCAATAGTAGTTAACTCATGTTGTTCTCGCATTCCAAAAATTTGCCACACTACTTCTGCAAAACACTTTTGTTTTTGTAAATCAGGAATAGGTGCATACATCTCTAACAATTTTGCCTGAGAAACATTTAACATTGAGCCACTTGTCCCGGTAGCTTTTCGCGCAATTAAACTTCGGTATTTAGGATTTGAAAGCAAAAATTTTAAATATTCAGTATTAGCAAATTTAGGCTTTGGTTTGATTAGCCATAATTTATCCGGTAAAAATAGACGCTCACAATTCTTGTCTACCAAACACGTAGCTGCAACTAACTCCCGCGTGTTCGCCCTACTGAAAAGTAAATCACCTTTTGATGGAATAATAAGCGACTTATTAGGTAAAATGTCTTCTACCACCTTATGCTCATTCACTTGGAAACGTCCAGAAGTTACAGCACTAATCTTTAAAACACCCCACTCATCACTCTCACATCTGCGGTCTTCGCCATTAGCACTCCATCCAGCCTCTATAGTTTGTATGACTTCGTGCATGGGTAAGACATCCCAACCCTTGGGATTTGTAACAGGGTCGCCGAAAATATCCAAGAAAGCCGATCGCAGTAATTCTTCTGTGAGTGCGATCGCTTCTTTGCGCTTCCGGCGAACAGCATCAGCCTTGTCGAGAATGGCTACAATCCGTCGCTGTTCTTCTAGTGGCGGGACGGGAACTTTATATTCTTTGACGCTTTTTGCAGAAAGGTTTGGTTGTGATGACCCGTTATCATACTTAAGAATTTCAGATTGACCTAGTGAACTGGTTAAAAAATAATAAAGATAGTCTGTTAAAATACAATCAAAAGGTCGAATAATTACCAATGATGAGGCTATCGCGCCTTGATTTATCCCTTTAACAATTGCTGTTTTACCTAACGAGCCTCGCAAACAATAGAGAATATCATTCGGCTTAATTTTACCACTTCCAAGTAAATTGAATCTTTCCTCTGAAATATAGTTCATTGAATCAAGATCAATATTTCCATCTTGAATGTGTCCGGCATTTATAAAAGGTATACCAGAATTACAAAAATCTTCCGAGCTTGGATAATTTTTTCCCCTATCTCCGTTTATAAAACTTCCTAATTTGCCTAGATTTACTAATTCCCAATCGGTGGGCAATTTATCAAGCCTACTCAACTTATTTCCTCCACATACATAAGAAAATTTTGCATTGATTGGGTGCTTTATTGGTATAGATTTTTTCTACCCTTCAAACTTTTCTATAGCCCACTTCATCCTAGCAAAACCTCCAACACAACCAAACCCACCCTGATTTCATCCCCAAGCATCTTAAACTGTTGCAACAATTCCATTCCTTCGTACATAACCGTAGCCAACTAAATTGCAAATGTCTCAAATGCCACCCGCACAGTTTCAGATGCAGCAGAGATAAAATTGAGCTTTTCAAAACCAATCACCTTCCCATCTTTATCCTTCATCAACAACACCTCATTCTCTGTTTCTTCCACCTCATATTTATCTTCAGGATTGCCAAACCAGACAACGAGAGTATTACCATTTTTGTCGTGAAAAACTTTTACTTGTGCCATATAAAACATAAATATCTAGAGTTTATTTATAAAGTAAATATAAAATTATTGTAGGGTGTGTTAGGCGCGTATTTTTGAGATAATTGATCATTAAAAAACTATTTAGCGCCTAACGCACCGATGCATAATATGATGCGTTACGGCTAATTCTAACTGTTGCTAATTCTCAAGTTTTTTCACCGCCGTAACACACCCTACTTAAGATTGACTTTATAAATGGTCGCTTATTCAGCCAGTTGCAGCAAACTCACCAATCTAGTGGGTAATTGGGCATCAACCAAAAACTTCACGGTGTTACCTTATGAATACTTTTAACTTGAGTTAATCTAGTTGCAAACGCCAAAGCTGCGAAAATATCCGCTCGTTCTAAATCCTCATAATCTGCCAAAATTTCATCAGCAGTCATACCAGAACTGAGCAATTCCAAAATCAACTCTACTGGATAACGGAGTCCACGAATACAAGGCTTACCATGACAAATGGCCGAATTGATGGTTATACGTTGCAGTAGGTTGTTTTCCATATTTAAATTCCTCGCTGGTTAAAAAGTTTCTTCTAGTTCTTGAAACAAAGATAAAGAAGTATAAACAGTGATTAGTTCCTCTTCTGCTAACTGGATAATTTTTCTAGGATTACCGCCCCACAGTAAACCAGAAATCCAGACATTAGTATCAAGTAAAATTTTCATTATTTGATAATCTATGTCTGACTTCCTTCACCATTGTAGTAATCTCTCCCATTGAAGGCTGTTCTGAGTCAGCACCAACTTCATCTAATTTTTTCCATAATTCAGATAAACCCTTGGGCTTTTGGATTTTCTTCAAAACAATCATGTCATCCTCTTGCCACAAGTAATATTCATCACCGGGCTGAAGTTGAGACCGTATTTCGATGGGAATTTCTAACAGTCCATCTGCTGTCACTTGAACCACTAAAGTTTTGCTCATAGTTACTAACCCTCATTTTGTAACTGCGCTTGTAACTCCTGCACTCGTTCCAGACTTAAACCCGTAACCTCCGCAGTATCTTCCACCGTCAAACCTCTGCGTAGCAAATTCTTGGCAATTTCCTCCTGTGTTTCCTGGCGACCTTTTCTTTCCCAACTAGTAACAATTTCCATATATTTCTCCTCCTGCAATAATCCCATTCTATCGGCTGTGATTTGAAACACTTCTTCTTCAGCAGCATTCAAATTTAAATAAACATCCACAAAACCCGAAATCAATTGCATTCTTGCCGGGTCTAATTTTAAAGTAATTAACAAGCGTAAACACTCAGCTTTTACCTGGGGACGTTCTGAGGTGAGGATATTCATCATTCGCCATCAAAGCCGCCGCTACTGGGTTTTGTTGTGTTAAATAATCCCGCCAACTTAGCTGATTTAATTGAATCGCCCTAAAGTTAAAATCCAGCACATTCAAATCCGAAAAACTCACCCGGTAATTATTTGGTTCTGGGCGTTTCGGTTCATCAAAAGAGAAAATTACCACCGGATAAATTGGTAAATCATATTTTTCATGCAAGCGGGCAAAATATTTAAATATCCGCTTGGCAAATTCTGACTGACTGTAAGATTGATTTTCTACATGAATTAAAAAGTACGTGTCTTGCTGCTGATAACGCACCTTTGCCAGCAAATCAATTTCTTTCTTTTCCCCAGAAGTTACATCATTAAATACTTCTTGCGGTAAAAATTGAATTGAATCTTTTTCTATTTGACTGGCAACTTCCGGCAGGAATAACTCTAAAAATTCTACAAAAAACGTCGATATCAATTCTTTAAATAAACGGTCATGGTCAATCATCCCAGCAACCCCTCTAAAGCATCCAAATCCGCCCGAATCTCATCTTCTAAATCTCGCAGCTTCTGCAAAATCACCTGGGGCGGCTCATACTTCACTTCCTCATACTCAATTTCTTTATAGCGGTTAATCGACAAATCATAACCATTAGTTTTAATCTCATCCTTGGGGACAAAAAACGCCTTTCCCGTGCGGTCTGTATCTATCTGGTGATTTCGCTCCTGCCACCGCTTTAACAAATCAGGAATATCGTTATTTTCCACTGGCTGACGCTTATCATCCAGCGATAAGCCATCGGCTTCCATGTCGTAAAACCAAACGTAATCAGTCCCCCCTGCTCCCGTTTTGGTAAAAATCAGCACTGCCGTAGACACACCAGCATAGGGTTTAAACACCCCAGAAGGCATAGAAATCACCCCATCCAGTTTATGCTGTTCTACCAACACTTCCCGAATTTTTTTATGGGCAGTGGAAGAACCAAACAGCACCCCATCCGGGACAATTACCGCCGCCCGTCCACCGATTTTCAACAACCGCAAAAACAAGGCAATAAACAACAGTTCGGTTTTAGTTGTGGAAATAACTTTAGTTAAATCCTTGGCAATAGTAGACTTTTCTATCGACCCTTTAAACGGCGGATTTGCCAAAATCAACGTAAACGCCTCAGTAATCCCTGCATGGTCTTCTGAAAGAGAATCCCGCGCCTCAATTTTGGGGTCTTCAATGCCGTGTAACATCAGGTTCATACTGCCAATTCGCAGCATTGTCCCGTCAAAGTCAAAGCCGTGAAACATTTCTTGATTGAAGTGTTCCCGGTTTCCTGGCGCATTCAGAATTAGATTACCATCCCCGTCTTTTAAGTCCCGCAGATACTCAGCCGCCGCTACCAAAAAGCCAGCCGTACCACAAGCTGGGTCACAGATAATTTCTCTTGGCCCCGGTGACATCAACTCAACCATCATTTTAATAGACCTCTTGCACGAATAGTGTAAGCATGAAAAAATACAGGTCAAAAATTAAAGAGCAATGAGCTACGAACAAATAAAAGACCTGCCAGCATCAGAATTTAAACGGTTATGTGGGGTGCATAGAGC
>JADEXK010000027.1 GCA_015207155.1 Nostocales cyanobacterium LEGE 11386
GGACAACTAATATTAAGTTTTTTTCCCAATGCCCAATGACTAATGACTAACGTCGGCTAATCTGCGTTTGTGCTTGAACATAGATGTGGTGCCGAATGCAGCTGCTGCTATTAGACCTAGAGCAGTAGTAGGTTCGGGGACTTGTGTGGGAGTTATGGGTTTTGTGGGAGTTATGGGATTGTATTGGAGGACTTGTCCAACACCTGGGCGATCGCCTTTGTTTGTAATATAGATAGTGCCGTCAGGGCCGACTTCTAGAGAAGTTGCAGATTCTAGTCCTTCACCAGCACTAATTAAAGTTGTGCGAGTACCATCAGGGGCTACTTGGAATAAAGATGCGGCGAAATTATTTTGCCATGCTGGTTGGTCGGCATATTGCAAAACTAATAAGTTGCCATTTTGGTCAAACTCCAAATCACCGATTTGTGTAAAGCCATCAGCGAAGACTGTTGGTATCCCATCATCCCCTACTCGATAAACACGCGACCCACCTTCTGGATAAGGAAAACCGGAAAAGTCGCTGACATATCGAGCGCCATCAGGCCCAATTGCTACACCTGTAGGTACTGGTTGTAAGGGAATTTCGTTGAGCGGTGCATCAGGATCTACTCCTGGAGGTGGCTGCTGTCCTGGTGGAAGTTCTGGGAAAACAGCATTCTCAAATGGGCGACTAAAAAATGGTACTACATTAGTAATACCACTACCATCTAGTGCCACACTCAATAAAGTATTCGCACCTGCATCAGCTACATAAGCTGTATCACCTTGAATCGCTAAGGCATAAGGGTTGGAGATGACATCGCCTTGGTCGGGATTATTCAGGAGTTCAAACTGTGCTAAATCGGCAATACTAGTGAGCGCACCTGAGTTTAAGTCGATGTTATAAAGTTGTCCGAAGGTGGAATCATTAAAAACTGTGTCACGGTTGGTTGGGTCGCCAGCGAAGCCATAAACCAGATAAGCATTACCTTGGGAATCAAACTTAAGGTCTTGAGGGCCAGCACCTTCAATCCCACTACCTTGCAATGCTAAAGATGGTAGGTCTGTGAATATCCGCTCTTGTTGACCATCTTTAATTCTCGTAATAGCAGCAGTGTTACCAGAGCATAAAGAGGCAAATTGTACACTAGGTGATTGTACACATCCTCCGTCTCCTCCTATACCTGTTTCTGTGACATAGATACTACCGTCAGGGCCAACACTAACACCCCTAGCATTATCAAGACCGTCAGCAATTACAGAAAATGTGGCAGCTTCGGCTACTTTGGGTACAGAAACAGCAGCAATACAAAAGCTGACAAGTGTTAGAGCAAATGACTTGAGTTTCATACTTTTGGAGATTAAGAGTTGATAATTTGGGGGAATTTTCTAGATTTCCAGACAAGAAATTACTTGTCCTAGCGGGTATGTAGGGTAAACACTGATATTGAGTTAAAACTTTTGATCTGAGGGCTAGAGCTTTATCTATGAAGGGGTTTGAGGCTGTTACTCTTGCGCCACCAAACAACGCCTAAAGCGCCGAGAGTCAATATACCTAATGCAGAATTAGGTTCAGGAACAGACTGGATATTTTCAATGCGGAGAATTTGTCCTTGTCCTGGGCGATCGCCTCGGTTGGCGATGTATACAGTACCATCAAGACCAATGGTTAAAGCCGTAGGTGATTCTAGTCCGTTACCACTGAGAATAGTTGTACGAGTGCCATCGGGAGCTATTTTGATTAAAGAACCATCTTGATTATCTTTCCACCCTGACTCATTGGCATACTGCAAAACATACAAATTGCCTGCATAGTCAAATTCCAAGTCCATTAGTTGGGTAAAACCCTCTGCATAGATTGTTGGTATTCCTTCATCACCAACACGATAAATTTTGGCTCCTGCTTCTGGAAAAGGAAAACCTGTATATTCACTTATATAGTAGGCTCCATCTAGTCCTTTAGCTACACCTGTTGGTACTGACTGAATGGTCAACTGTGATGGAGGTTTTGCAGTTTGAGTTGGGACTTGTTCAGGTTCATTAGATGGGGTAAGGGAAGGCGGGAATACTGGATCAATCAATGTTTGCGTGGGAAGTACCGCGATTGCTTGCAAATCAGAGCCGTCAGTATTAACACGTAATAAGCTGTTAGCAGCCGAATCAACAGTAACTAGTTGATTACCATCTATTAAAAGTTTTAAGGGGTTGCTATTGAGATCATCGCCATCAGGATTGTTAACGAGTTCATAGTTAGCGATATCTGCAATACTCGTCCACGAATTAGTAGCAAAGTCAGGAACGATAATTGTTCCTAGATCAGTTTCACCCAAGCGATCGCGATAGATGGGATTAGTTCCATACCCCAACAGCACGTAAGCCTGACCTGTAGCATCAAATTTAATATCACGGGGTCCAGCAGCTCTTTTGCCATCTGGTAATGCTAAGGAGGGTAATTCTGTCAGTATAGGCTTGATTTCACCGTTTTCAATGACGCTCACTACACCATTAGTACCATAGCATAAAGAATCGCCTTCACCGCTTGGTGGTGGAACGCAAGCACCACTTCCTCCTGTACCACCTTCTGTAATGTATAGATTACCATCGGGTCCAAAGCTAAGACCACCTGCATTATTCAGATTATCGGCAACTACCGAAAACGATGCCGCCTCTGCTGCTTTCATTCCAGAAGCAGCAGCAACACAAATAGTGAGAAAGGTAATAGTAAGTTGCTTGATTTTCATCTGTAGTTGTTTTCTTTACTCAGCATAGCTGTTGACATAAACTAATCATCCAACCCGGACACCAAGAGATTTTCCAGCCTGTTTTTCTACGGATTCACCACTCATGGAGGAAGCTAATCGGGCTGTCTCATCTGTTCCTTGTCCCCTGTCTTCTATCCCCTGATAAGGTATGTAGCTCATTCCCAGATCAAAGGAATTTAAATTGCCAGCTTTGGCTTCGAGTATTCGTTTGATATTCATGCTCTCAGCGCCAAAGTCCTCAATTTGGAGTTTGCCATGAGCAAGAAGTTGATTATTTTTCCAGAATGTAATTCGATGCAAGATGAAACCAGGTGCTTCTGGATCACCGAAAGCATAGGCAGTAGGAATCAGTAGGGCGACAGAGCGCTGATAAAATCCGTAGTCTGGATAAAAGTATTCTTGTTCGAGCAAGTTGTATTTACTCAAAGCATGTAGTCGCAGAGATATTTTGATTTTTTGGTCATATTCGTCTTTGAATTCACCTGATTGGGGAGTAAGTTCACCATCCGGCCGCACCAAATGTGCCCACTCATCCATATTTTGCAGGTCTGACAAATACTTGACCCCAATTTCAATGGGAGCATCAACATAGATGGTATCAGTATCGATAAAGTAGCGCCCTTTGGCTGCTGAAGTACGACCAACTTTGCGTTCCAAAATAGCTTTGAGAGAACGAGTCTCGGAAGTATGTACAGTGTGAATTCCCTGCATAATCATCGGAGTTTGTCGTTTGGGATCGACAAAGCTCAACCAGTGGAAGTACACACCTTCTTCATCAGTTTCTGGCTCGATGTAGCTCGGAGGAAAAAGCAGAACAGGATAAACTTGGAAGTATTGATTATACTCAAATCCGCAATGCCATTCGATGCCATAGAAAAGCGGGTTTTCTAGCTTTTTAACGTGATAGTATAGGTTTTTATGATAACCAGAAGCAGTTCCCAGCCAAGTATCTGCGTCAATTTGCTCGATCATCCGACTAAAGAGCGTCCAATCATCCAAGTTTTTTAAACTGCAAAGATATTCAAAAGCGCTCTGTGGTGAAGTAGCAATATAAGTTGATGTCGCAAACGTATTTTTTTCCATGAGTCATTCCTAGTTTAATAGTTAGTAATTACGCAGCAACTTGCTTAGATGTATTGTGTTTAGCTTTCATGATGCGATTTTCGGCTAATTGTTTGGCTGCATCATTTGTAGTAATTTGCTGCTGTTTAGCAATATAAAATATTGCTAGTAGCGTGTCATAAATGTTATGCACTTGCTGGAAAGCTTTTTCTTCGTCATAGCCAATCATTTCGTTGTAGACATTGATTAATCCTCCGGCATTAATCACATAATCAGGGCAATAAATAATGCCTTTTTGGTCTAGCATGTGGCTATGTATTTGCTCATCTCCCAACTGATTATTAGCAGCACCAGCAATAATTGCAGCCTTTAAAAGCGGAATTGTCTCACTATTGAGCATTCCTCCTAAAGCGCAAGGAGCAAAGATATCAACATCAAGAGCATAAATTTCATGTGGCTCGACAACAGTCGCACCAAACAGCTGCTTTACCTCTGCTGTTTTTGCTGGATCTACATCGCTCACATACAGTTTAATATTATGCTCATGTAAGTGACGGCAAAGATTTTTACCAACATTTCCCAGACCTTGGACTGCAACTTTTAATCCTGCAAGTCCTTTAGTTTGCCAACGAGATTCTACAGCCGCTTTAATTCCTAAAAATACTCCCAACGCTGTGATAGGAGCAGGCCCACCGGACTTTTCTGATACCCCTACGACATATTTAGTTTCTTGATTGATTGTTCGGACATCTTTTGGGGTAATATTAACATCTTGACCTGTAATAAAACGTCCATTGAGACTTTCAATAAAACGCCCATAAGCCCTTAACAATTCATCAGTTTTATTTTCCGGATTAGCAATAATAACTGCCTTGCCTCCACCAGCCGGAATATTAGCACAAGCAGCCTTATAAGTCATCCCCCGACTTAAACGCAACGCATCTTTTAAAGCAGCTTCCTCATTGATATAAGGAAAAAGTCTTGTAGCCCCCATTGCTGGGCCTAAACTTGTATTGTGGATAGCAATAATTGCCTGAATATCTGGGTTTTTACCATGACAGAAAATCACCTGTTCATGACCCATTTCTCTAACAGTTTCAAATAACAACATTTTGGTTTCTCAAAATTGATTTTGGCGATGTAGAACCTAATTTTCAGAGAAATATACAAAACTAACGCAAAAACCCTTTTAAACCTCTTCCCTGTGTGTTCTTTGCACGCCAGTTGCTACAAGTCAACGCCCTGGCTCGCCTTTGCGGTTAGTTTTCTCGTTATCTTGAACAAGCCATAATCTCGATATCAATTCAACTCAAACTGATGGAAATGAAACCGTCTTAGTTGAACCATTAACTTGATTTGATTTAACTCCTTGTGCAGCCAAACTCTTATTACGTCCACCAGAAGGTGCGGGTCGATCAGGGTCAATCACGACATCAACTAGAAAAGGAACATTTGCCGCGATCGCCTGCTCTAATGCTGCTTCTAGATCCGACTCTCGCACGACTCCCACAGCTTCTGCTCCCATACCGCGAGCAATCATCGCAAAGTTAGTTTCGGGCATATCTGCGTCTGCACCTTTTAAGCCCAACATCTTCATCCCTTGATGACACATGTTGTAACGAGCATCATTAAGTACAATCCAGACAGCAGGAATCTTGTATTTCACGGCTGTGCTGATTTCGTTATTCATCAGCATTGCTCCGTCGCCAACAATGGCTACAGCCTTGCCTTTTCGAGCTTGTGCTGCGCCCAAGACTCCTGTAGCTGTGTGACCCATGGCTCCGACTCCGGTGCTGACTCGATAACGATTGGTGTGAGCAAATCGCAGTAGATGAGTTGACCAAGTAAACGAGTTACCGCACTCTGCCATAACTACAGCATCGCTACCCTCAACAATAATTTTTTGAATTGCAGCCATTAAAACTTCAGGACGCACTGGATAGTCTGCATTTGAATTTGGTTTAATGACTGTACGTTCTGGATGAGGTAGGGATAAATCGGTGTGATGAGCAGGAACGTCTGGCCAATGCTGCAACAGTTCTTGCATATAGGCTTTAATATCAGACTGAATCGGGAAGGTTTCCACATCTGGATAAGCGACACCTGGCACTTCTGGATCTATATCTACATGAACAAAGCCTCCTGAGGGAACCATCGCTGAACTCCAGAAAGAAGTAGGTTCACCAAGGCGGGTTCCTAATACGAGTGTCCGCAGTGGAGTGTGCTGTTCCATATAAGTCAACACAGAAGCATGACCACCCAAACCTGTAACACCGACAAACTGGGGATGATCTTCCGGGAAAATGCCTTTACCACGGGGTGAACACATGACGGCGGCTCCGGTTTTCTCAGCAAATTGGCGAATCTCTTCTGCGGCATCACGAGCGCCAAAACCCAACCAAATAGCAAATTTTCCCGCAGATAGTAACTCTACAGATTGAGCGATCGCTTCTTGTTGAGCAGTGACTAAAACACTAGGTACTTCTAGTTGAGGCAGGGATATACTATCAATTAAAGTTGTCTGTATACCTGTGGGAATGCTCAAATGAGCCACAAATCCGCCTGGTTGCGCTAAAGCCAGAGCTAGTTTGCGAAAAATTTGGGGAAGTTGCGCCCCAGATTCGATGGTGATTGCATAGTTGAACAGCGCGCCTTGGGTGAAGATGCCTCCACTAGGTAAAGTGTAGGTGCTGGTTTCTTGAATTGCCCAGCGTCCGCGCTGCGGTGCTGAAGTACAAGCCGATAATAAAATTACCTTTGCACCTTCACCACGAGCCGCAAATAACCCAGTAAGAGCATTGGTAATACCTGGCCCAGCTGTGGTAAACACTACGGTAGGGTGATTATTAGCAAAATACGCTTCGGAAGCAGCAAAGGCAGCTCCGGCTTCATGGCGGAAGTTCAATACTTCTATGTTGCTATGGGAAAGCGCATTCCACAGACTAGCCATGGCACCACCAGCCACCCCAAAAGCATAGTTGACTCCCAAACTTGCTAACATTTGGGCGATCGCATCTACAACTGAGAGCTTGGAGGATTCATTGAGTAAAAAAGGTTGAATTTCCGCTTTCTGCTCTAATTTGTCCAACTGATGGGAACCGTTTGACGTCGATTCTACACAGTTATTTGGTGGCAATTCCTTGTATATCTCAGTGGTAATTTGAGGAGAGTTTGAATCAGTATAATTTGGACTCATTGATTTTACGTAATTCCAGAAACTTGTATAAAGGCTCCTTGATGCACAATCACATTGCTGGGAATATCTAATACAAACGTCTCTGTTTTTTACAGTTATGACCGGATTTGATCAATAGTAAAGACGGTTGACTACTGCTAATTGATGCTTGTGAGCGCAGTCACAAAAATTTTGTAAAGCGTACACAGTCAAGGATGTGCTGATGGAAATCATCATAGGGGGCAGGAAAACATATTTGCAATCAACATTCTTTTGATGTGTTGTCAAATTTTTCGTTTTTATAGTGATGACTATATTAGGTTGTTGACTGCATTATAAAATTTATTTGGCGTTGCTGAATCAAAGGATGATTCTTGTAGGGTGGGCATCTTGCCCGCCTGGAAATACAAGGGACGGGCAAGATGCTCATCTCTATTTTTTGGCGTTGCATAAATGCGGGATGAATTGAGACTTTTGACAAAGGATAAAGGTTTATTCTTAGCGCCTTTGCGTCTACCCTACGGGATCGCTTTCAGTGATTGCGCGAAACAAAATTCATCTCATCAATCAGCAACGCCTATTTTTTGTGACTCATAGAATAATAAAGACATATCTGCAATCAAAAATCTTTTGATTACTTTGTCAATTTTTTCGCTCTTATATTAGTAGCTTAGAAAGATTCACTTTTTGTGATGGTTAAAGTGAAACCATTAATTTTATCTATTTAACTTACTCATACAACCATCCACATGAAAAACAATTTTTCTATGTTCACTAAATATTCTTGAAAGTCAATTTTCTGACGCTGCTCAAGACATATAATCGGAATTTTTTTTATTTCTTTTGATAGATGACTAAGTGAAATTAAGGCGTTTTTCTAGGAAAATTGTGTTGCTTGCAACAAAAAATCGAGTGATATAGTCATTTTTCTCTAATGACGATGTATTTCTCAGGGCAGATGACTAAGCAACCTATCATATAGTTAAATCTTTAACAATACATAATAGGTTAAGAAATTTTACGAAGTTAAGATTATGAGCAAAAACTTAGTCTTGATGTTCTGTACAAATAAGGTGTTCCATAAATTAACGCAATTCTAATGTTTCCACAAGTCGGAAACATCCTCCGAGAGGCAATGTAAAGGCTATGCGACTTATATTAAACATTGCTCATCTTGTAAAACTTAAACGTTAATGGTTAAGGATTTCCCAAAATTACATCATTCATTTTGCAGGGTAAATGCTCTCTCATGAGTGTTAACTTTAGGTGAAATCTCGTTGATAGATTAAGTGTTTATTGTGTAATAATTAGCACAAAATTAAGTATTTGATTAACTTGATGTGCTAAATTTTTACGGTCAATTTCAGCAATGCTCATAAACACAGCATTATCATAGTTCCCAAGAAAGCTTATTTTCTGTTTTATTTTCACGTTTGTTTTCAGCAATGTTACTTGTTGTCAAACAAGATATGAGCTAATTTTGATACTAAATAGTGTCTCTGCCCACCTTAAAGATTTGACAATAGCGTAGTGGCATACAATGCAGACAACGATTTAACCCAAAAATTTTGGGCGTTGCTTAATTAGAGTATGAAATGCCAAAATTACCTTTCTGTTTTCTTTGTAGCTTTGCGCCTACTTTGCCAGAAACCGTTAGCCTGCGGCAACGCTCCGCAAACGCCTCTAGGCGTGAAACAAATTCATACTTAAAATCAGCAATACCAAAATTTTGGATATTCTTTTTATTGGCAAGTCCCTTAAATAATTCCTTGACTAGGCATATTTATGCATATTGTTGTATGGTAAAATATGAGAGTAAAGTTAAGAAAAATTACAAAATTAATCTTAGCTTTGATGGTCTTGATGCACTATACAAATGAAACATTACATGGATTAACGAAATTCTGACGTTTCAAACTTGTGGCTATTATTCATCAGATGAGCAGCGTAAATGCCTAGCGGTAAGGCAGCACTACAAAATGGCTAGTCTGTCCCCGACTATGTAAGTGCAAAGCGCCTGCCGCAAGCTGATGTTGCAGATATGTTCAAGGTATGCCTGTTTGGCGAGGCTGTTCCCAAAATAGGGCTTGTTGTTAAACACTGCTCATATGGATAAAATCAAAGTTAAACCCTAAAAATACCTAAGCCACACCTGAATTAGTTTGATCAGCGCGTCAGTTTTTGAACTAATAGGTCAAATATGTTTTCCATCAGCAGATTTGCTCGATACTAGAGAAAATTCTCTACAATAAACATGATAGAGAATACTGAACTCATAGAAAATTCAAACCAGTTTTTCAGTTTATTTGTCTGAGTTTATTTTGTTTAACATTAGATATTTAACTTTTAAATATATATAGATTTTTAATTAATTTTAATACTTGGTTAGCAGGAAATTCACAAATAACTGTAGGTGTTTCTGATGTTTAATTTATTTATGGCTCTAGTGCTGACTTATGACAAGGAGAGAGTAAAGTCATGAATTCTAGTGAACATAAGTTAGTTTTTTCTAATTCTCAATGGAAGCTACAGCCAGAAATAGATTTAAAGTTTGCTCATTTCCTGATAAATCAAGCTGTAGATGCTGCTTTTTGTTTAGGAGAAAATGAGCAGTTTCTTTACCTCAATGATGCCACTTGCCAGATGACAGAGTATTCCCGTGAGGAATTACTTTCATTGAGGCTGCATGATATAGATATAGATTTTTCTCTACATAATTGGTCAGATATCAAATTACAAGATTCCTCTACCTTTAAATCTCGCTATCGCGCTAAGGGAGGTCGCATATTTTTAGTAGAAATATCCATTATTTATGTAGAAAATCAAGGACAAAAGTTAGGCTGTGCTGTTGTTCGGGACAAAAGTGATGAAATAATAGAGTTGAGTGTACAAACATGGATGGATGAATTAAGGAATGCCAAAAACTATCTTCAACAAGAAGTTTCACAACTAAGTACAAAAGAAGCAGAACTAGGAATATCCCTGTCCATATTTCATTCCACCCTCGAATCTACGGCTGTTGGTATTGTTGCAGTTAACTTTGAAGGAGATATTCTGAGTTTAAATCAGAAGTTTATCGATATGTGGCAGATTCCACAGTCCTTGATATTATCCAAGAAATGTCCTCAATGTAAAGCCTTTTTTGAAAATCAACTTAAAGATCCAGAAGCCTTTTCTCAGCTCATTTGGGAAGTTTCTAGCCAGTCTGATTTTGAGAGCTATTATATTCTGGAATTGAAGGATGGTAGGACGTTTGCCCACTACTCGAAACCTCACTACCTAGGGGATAAAATTGTTGGTAGAGTGTGGAGTATTTGGGACATTACTGAATCCAAACAAACAGAGGAAGCACTCAGGCTGAATGAAGCGAGATTCCGGACTTTAGCAGAAACAACAGAAGCGAACATTTTCCTGCTTCAAGGTACGCGACTTTGCTACATAAATCCGGCGGTAGAAAAACTCACTGGCTACAAAAAAGAGGAATTGCTCAACAACTTTGATCTGCGCCAACTAGTTAAGAGTAAAGAACGTAGGCAGATACGCAACCAAAACGCGGTAGCGAACTTTGAATATCAGGAAATGAATCTGCTCATAAAAGATGGTACAGAACGCTGGCTAGCTTGCGCGGTTGCCAAGCTTGATGGAACGCTGGATTTTGGGGGAAAACCAGTTGAATTGATTACAGGTATAGATATCACTGATTATAAAAATGTAGAGTCAGACCTTAACCAGGCTTTAGAACAAGCAAAACAACTTAGCGAACTGAGAGCGCGATTTCTTTCTATGGTCTGTCATCAATTTCGGACTCCACTGAATATTGTTTCATTCTCCAATAGCTTACTTAAAGAACAAGTAGACAAACACACAGAAAAGAAAATCCAACCATTACTCGAGCATATTGAAAAAGCCATTGAACAAATCAGCCAGATGTTGGATGATACTTTGTTCTTTGCTAAAGCCGAAACAGCAAAACTCAGCTTTGAGCCTCAACCGCTTGATTTAGTCCAGTTCTGCCATAATTTAGTGGCACAAATGCACATGAGCATGAGCCAAAGACCAATCAGTTTTGTTAGTCAGTTTGACTTTTTAGCAGCCTGTGTTGATCCAAAATTACTAGAGCCTATTTTGAAAAATTTACTCGATAATGCAATTAAATATTCTCCCTCCCACATGCTCATTGATTTCATACTTGCTTGCGAGAATGGGAAGTTAATTTTTCAGGTCAAAGACCAGGGAATTGGCATTCCACTAGGAGATCAACAAAGATTATTTGAACCATTTTATCGGGGGAGCAATGTTGATAATATACCTGGTACTGGACTAGGATTATCAATTATCAAAACCCTTGTAGACTTGCATGGCGGTCAAGTTGCTGTGGAAAGTGAGGTAGGCGTAGGCACTATGTTTACTGTAATGCTGCCATTAATTAAAGAAGAATCTGTCCTTTCCCCGTTATAGATGTTGAAATCAAAATATTAACAGTTATAACTCTGGGAAAGAAACAATTAATCTCGTCCGTTTCCTGCCACAATTTAGGGTGCTAGAAAATGAAGTACGAATCACCAAAAAAAATTCTGATAATTGAAGATGATACTGTTACCCGCAATCTTTATGTAAAGGGGCTTCAAGCTAAAGGTTTTGATACTATAAGTGCTGAAAATGGTATTACTGGTATTCAACAAGTACAGGAGCATGTACCTGATTTAGTAGTTTGTGATATCACAATGCCTGATATGGATGGTTATAGTGTTCTAACGATGCTACGCCAAGATCCTGTGACAGCAATTATTCCCTTTATTTTTATCACTGGCAGCTGCACTAGAGGAGCTGTTCGCAAAGGTATGGAGTTAGGTGCAGATGACTATGTTACTAAACCTTCTACATTAGACGAACTGCTCAGAGCAATCACTACCCAGTTGCAAAGACAAGCTATACTCCAACGCTGGTGCGCCACTAAATTTCAAGAAGCTCAAAAATCAGCATCCGCAGATAAAACTTCAGTGTTGAACTATCCTCAATCAATCTTTCCCCCTGTTCCCCAATTAAAAAAAGTTTTTGACTTTATTGAAGCCCACTATCACCAAGGAATTACGCTGTGTGATGTAGCTGAGGCAGTTGGTTACTCACCTGCTTACTTAACTAACCAAGTAGGTAGACAAACAGGAGAGACTGTAAACAGCTGGATTGTCAAACGCCGCATGGAGGGAGCTCGGTTCTTGCTGCAAAATTATAACCAAACCGTTGAGCAAATTGCCAAAGAGTTGGGTTATCAAGATGTGTCTCATTTCTCTCGTCAGTTTCGTCAACATCACGGTTTACCTCCCCATGCTTGGCGCAAAGAACATCAGGTTGGGCATTGCCGCATGGGAGTACGTGCTTGAGGATAAAGGCAGGGGAACATCAGAAAATAAATTAACGTGAATTCGATGAACCTCACCCCAACCCCTCTCCGTGTCGGAGAGGGGCAAAAATACTGTCGGTTCGCTCATTTTTGATGAGTAAGAAGAAAGAAGCACTTTTGCACTCCGTCAAGACCCCACCCATTGTGGTCACTAAGCGGCTCGAAGTGTGGGTGGTCTTTTAACTCAGCACTTTTCATCTCGCGGGCATCTCGAATAGGCGATCGCTTGCACTCAAACTTTGATTCTGCTTTAAGCTGAATTGAGCAGCTACGTATTTAAAGTTAGTTTGCAAAAAAATTAGCTTATAATTATATCATACATTGTTATTAATTTATATATTTTTCTTGCCTAAACAACCAAACAACATAAAATAGTCCGATTGTTGATCACAAAGATATATTCTGTATATAATTTAAGTAATATTTGTAACTTTCTTTACCCAAAATAAGTATAAATTTTATCTATTAGCAAAAAATTCAGGTTGAGAAATTTATCAAAAACAATGTGATTTTTTGGTTGTCTTAACCTTTCGTTTACCTTGGGATGTATCTTTTAGAGATATCTTGGTGTGGCTTATATGGATAAATTCACGAAAGAGTGACGGCAATGCTATCACGTCTACATGTAGTCAACAAGAGTCGCCTAGCAGCTACAGCATCGGTGTTAGATTTGACATCCATTTTAGGGGCTTGTGTCACAAAGCAAGCCTCAGATATTTCCGGTGGTACTGCTACAACTGTAGACTTGGTGCCAGTGATGTTGCCATGACCGATGAAGCAAGGTCTTTTTGATCTGAATCCGTAGTCGTTTCGCAAAGTGAACATATTTTTCATGATTCTCAATCGCAAAGTCCTTTTAGCAATCGCCTCTCTACCCATCGTGTTGGTAGCAACAGCCTGTGCACCTAACTCAGAACCTGGTAGCACTGCTAACGGTGGTGGACAGAATGTAGCCGCTACTGGTGAAAGGGTAGCAATTAGTGGGGCTGGGGCGAGCTTCCCTGCACCTCTTTTTCAACGATGGTTTGATGCCTATAACCGCCAAGTCAACCCCAACACTCAGGTGAGCTACCAGTCCGTAGGAAGTGGGGCAGGCTTGGAGCAGTACATTAACGGTACTGTAGACTTTGGGGCTAGTGAAGCACCCATTACTGACTCGGCAGATCGGCTCAAGTCCTTCAAAGACAAGTACAATTACGATCCGATCCAAATCCCCATGACGGGAGGTTTTTTATCCTTCTCCTACAACTTGCCGGGAGTTGAAGATCAACAACTCAGACTCTCCCGCACAACCTATTGTGGCATTGTAACGGGCAAAATTACTCGCTGGAATGATCCAGCGATCGCCAAAGACAACCCAGGTTTAAAAATTCCCGACTTACCCGTGACCTTTGCTCACCGATCTGATGGCAGTGGTACAACCTTTGTATTCACCAACCACATTCAAACTGTCTGCCCAGACTGGACTGGTGGCGCGGGAACCTCAGTTAAATGGCCTGTGGGAATTGGCGGTCAAGGTAATGAAGGGGTAGCCGCCACCATTCAGCAGAATGAAGGAGCCATTGGTTATTTATCTTATGCCTACGCTGCCCTTAACGACATTGACTCAGCTTTAATTGAAAACAAAGCTGGCACCTTTATCGCCCCATCCCCTGAAGCCGCAGCCAAGGCTCTGTTAGATGAGCCAGTACCTGATGACTTTGCCCTCCTAATCCCCGATCCATCTGGTAAGGATTCTTACCCCATCGTCGGTCTAGCTTGGGTGATGATTTATCGCAATTATCCAGACGATGCCAAATGGAAAGCCATGCGTAGTGTCTTTGAATGGTCTTTAGGCCCAGAAGGCAAGAAGGTGGCAGAGGAACTTCTTTATGTCCCCATTCCTGATGCTCTAGTAGAGCGGATTAAAAAGGAGTTTGACACTGTGAACGCCAAATAGGGAACCGAGAGTTTTGGGAGTGTTCTTGATCATCAAACACTCCCAAAGTTGACCTAGTAGGATGCCTAAATTTGGGACATGACTATCTAATAACCTTTTAAGGAGCAAAAAAACGTCATGACGTCGGCTGACCAATCAACTCCATTAACCAGGAGTAGCCTGGAAAAGCAAAACAATACATCTAGGGTGCTTGATGTTGGTTTTTGGGGACTCACTTTGCTACTAGCCATCGGTGCTGGAGCAGTTTTACTCTGGGTGATCTTACAGACAGCTATAGAAGCTATCCCAGCCATTCAAGAATTTGGTCTCGGTTTTGTAGTTGGTACAGACTGGAACCCTGTTACCAACGTCTATGGCGTACTGCCTCAGATATATGGAACCATAGTTACCGCCTTGATTGCTCTGTTAATTGCCATTCCCCTGGGCATTGGAGTCGCTGTCTTTTTAACCGAAGGATTTGCTCCCAAGTGGGTGACAACTCCCATTGGCTTTGCCATTGAGCTAATTGTCGCTGTTCCCAGTGTAGTTTTAGGAATTTGGGGTATTTTCGTCCTCATTCCTGCCATCAGGCCGATTTTCGGGTTTCTTAATGAACACCTAGGCTGGATTCCCATATTTAGTGGCAATGCTGTTCGAGGTAATAGCTTACTGATTGTTGGCTTGGTACTGTCAATCATGATTGTGCCTATTATTATTTCCATTACCCGCAGTACCTTAGAAGTTTTACCCAAAGACCTCCGCAACGGTTCCTTAGCCTTGGGAGCAACCCGTTGGGAAACGATTTTAAGAGTACTGATTCCCGCAGGCTTGTCTGGCATTATCAGTTCCATTATGTTGGCTATGGGTCGGGCGATGGGGGAAACAATGGTCGCTGCCATGCTAGTTGGTAATGCCAACCGCATCAACATATCATGGTTGCAACCAGGATCGACTATCACAGGTTTGATTGCCTCCCAGTTCGGAGAAGCCGGACGCACCCAAGTTGCGGCTCTGATGTACGCTGGTTTAGTGCTAATGATCTTGTCGTTGGTGGTGAATATTTTCGCTGAGTTGATTATTCGTCGCTTCCAGAATATTGAGTAAAGTTTCAGCCTTTTTCCTCAGCTTTTAATAAGAGTAGATGCAAGATTAAGTTTACAGAAGAGCAATTATGGATACTCCAGGTAATCAGCCTTCCTTTGGGTACAAAGGCAATGATTTCGATATCAGTAATAAGTCCATGGCTCCCCATCGTCGCATAACTGAGCAGGTATTGACGATTTTAACTATGGTCTTTGCCGCAACGGTAGTTATCCCTCTACTGTGGGTTTTGTTTAGTGTGTTTGAAAAGGGTGTTGATGCTCTGATATTTCCAGACATTTTTACTAAGCTTCCCCCACCTCCTGGTTTATCTGATGGAGGCTTTGGTCATGCCATTATTGGGACTTTAATGACTCTGGGAGTTGGTACATTAATTTCAGTTCCCTTCGGTGTTATTGCTGCCGTTTACCTAGCTGAGTTTGGTCGGGGAACTAAATTGGCTTACTTAGTCAAATTTTCCTGCAATGTACTCACTGGAGTCCCGGCTATTCTCTGCGGCTTATTTGCCTATTCCATTGTGGTTAGGCCTTTAGGTTCATTTTCGGCTTTTTCTGGTGGGGTAGCCTTGGCTGTGTTAATGCTGCCTATTATTATTCGGTCTACAGAAGAAGCTTTGTTACTAGTGCCTAATGATTTGCGATTGGCATCAACAGGTATTGGTGCAACCAGATTT
Organism: Nostocales cyanobacterium LEGE 11386; assembly: GCA_015207155.1. GTDB lineage: Bacteria > Cyanobacteriota > Cyanobacteriia > Cyanobacteriales > Nostocaceae > LEGE-11386. The sequence goes on from JADEXK010000027.1 coordinate 16,072, forward strand.
GAAACCGTTATCCAGATTGTGTTACCAGCAGCTTTGACTTCAATTGTTACGGGTGTCGTTTTATCCGTTGCCCGTGCAGCCGGGGAAGCCGCTCCTTTGTTGTTTACCGCGTTTAACAATAATTTCTGGGCTGGGAATGTTTGGGAACCTGTAGCAACGCTGCCAGTGTTGATTTACTTTTTCTCGATTCTTCCCTATAAAGCTTCTCAGAGTTTGGCTTGGGCAGCAGCCTTGATGTTATTGTCAATTGTGCTGTTGTTTAGTATTTTGGCTCGGTATTTCAGTCGGCAGAAGAAGTTCTAGCATCAGGGAAGTTGCACTAGTTTTTGTGCCAGAAAGTCACCCAGGTTTTATACCGTTTAAAGGAATTAATAGTTTCAATTACCAGTATCATCACTCGCTGGGCAACTCGCCGAAAAGCTGAGTGCAACTGTATCTCAAGTACGGTTCTTCATCACAAAAATCTCCACTACACTAAAATTATGGTTACTAACACTAGTACAGTGAATGACACTGAAACTGTTTTAAGAACAGAAAACTTGAACGTTTACTACGGCAAGTTCTTAGCTTTGCAGAATATTTGGCTGGACATACCCAAAAATAAGGTGACAGCTTTTATTGGCCCTTCTGGCTGTGGTAAGAGTACATTGCTACGGTGTTATAACCGTCTGAATGACTTAATTGAATCATTCCGGGCAGAAGGAAAAATTTTCTTTTACGATAAAAACTTGTATTCACCCGAAATTGATCCGGTAGTAGTGCGCCGGCGAATTGGGATGGTGTTTCAAAGACCAAACCCGTTTCCCAAATCAATTTATGACAACATTACTTTTGGTGCCAAAATCAATGGTTACAGAGGTAATTTCGATGAATTAGTGGAAAAGAGTCTACGACAAGCTGCTTTGTGGGATGAAGTTAAAGACAAACTTAAGCAAAGTGGGGCATCCTTGTCTGGTGGACAACAACAACGTTTGTGTATTGCGCGGGCGATCGCAGTACAACCAGAAGTTATCCTCATGGATGAACCCTGTTCAGCGCTTGATCCCGTTTCTACTATCCGGGTAGAAGAACTCATCCATGAACTCAAAGAAAAATATACCATCGTCATCGTCACCCACAACATGCAACAAGCTGCACGGGTGTCTGATAAGACTGCCTTTTTCAACGTTAAAGTTGCAGAAGGTGGTCGCAGTGGCTATCTAGTGGAATACGATTCTACAGAAGTAATTTTCAATAATCCCAAGCAGGCAGATACCCGAGATTATGTCAGTGGCAGATTTGGTTAAGCAAACAGATTAATCACTGTTATTAATCCCCACCCTACAAAATGTTGAAGGTGGGAATTTTTTTATCCAAAAACGTCGAATAGGCATAACTTAACACGCGCAAACATCAATCTTTTGACCAAAGAAAGGAAAAGATGTACCTTGTGGAGAAAGTTGAGCAAAAAAATTAAGCTTTATATTTGCTGTGACGCTTCACAGGGTTCATCCAGACTTCTAAAAAAGAGAAAAATTGGGATGACAGCAAGGTGAGAACCAGGTAAACCAGAGCAACTGCGGTATAAATTTCAAAAGCACGATAGGTGTCAGCGACAATTAATTGACCACGCCGGAACAGTTCTTCAAAACCGATAACTGCCACAAGACTGGTATCTTTGAGCAGGGTAATAAATTCATTGCCCAAAGGCGGAATCATGCGGCGCAGCGCTTGGGGAAAGATAATGTAGTACATAGTTTGCACTCCACTCATACCCAGAGAGTCGGCTGCTTCTGTTTGTCCAGGCTCAATAGATTGGATGCCAGCGCGAACAATTTCGCCAATATAAGCAGCAGAGTTGAGACTGAGAGCGATCACCGCAGCTATTAAACGGTCAAAACGCAGAGGTATACCAAAGCCTTGAGCTAAAGCAGGCAAGCCGAAATAGAGCATAAAAATCTGCACCAGTAGCGGTGTGCCACGAAAGAAATCGATGTAAGCACGTGTTGCCCAGCGCAGGGGCATAATTGGTGAAAGGCGGGCAACGCCAATTAAGGAGCCGCCAATCATGCCCAAAAGAACTGAGAACGCAGTAATTTGCAGTGTTACCGCAGCACCCAGAATTAAATCAGGTAGGGCGTTGAGAATGATTTCTAAACTTTGGGACATGGAAGCAGGGATGGGGGGACAAGGAGATGGGGGGATGAATTTACTCAATGTCCTACTCAGCACTCAGCACTCAGCACTTTTTAAGGGATAGTCTTTGGTAGTTGCGGGGGTTCTGCGTCAAACCATTTTTTATAGATTTGAGCGTAAGTTCCGTTGGCAATAATTTCTGTTAAACCATTGTTAATGGCTTCGAGGTGAGGCGAGTTTTTCGGTAGGGCAATGCCATAGAATTCTTGGGTGACGAGTTGGTCAACTACTTTTAAACCTTTGAGTTTACCAGTATTGATGGCGTCTAGAGTTACGGGAGCGTCGTTGACTACAGCATCTACGTTGCCATTTACTAGTTCTTGCAAAGCTAAAGGGGCAGAGTCAAACTCCCGCACTTGAGCACCTGTGACGCTTCTGGCTGTTTTAGCGCCAGTTGTGCCAATTTGGGCAGCAATTTTCTTATTTTTGAGACTATCTAAGGATGTGATGGCTGTATTATCTTGACGGACAGCGATCGCTAATCCGGCTTTAAAGTAAGGTCGGGAAAAAGATACGGTCTGGGCACGTTCTGGTGTGATGGTGATGGCACTGATAGCGGCATCGATAGTATTGGCTTGGAGTGCCGGAATAATCCCATCGAAGGGCAAACTTTCAAACTCAACTGTTAGCCCGGCGGATTGTCCGACTGCTTTGATTAAGTCGATATCAAAGCCGACTAACTCACCTCCGGTTCCTTTGGATTCAAAGGGCGGAAACGATGGTTCTGTGGCTACTTTAATAGTTTTTCCTGTGGCGCTGGTTTCTGTTGCCGAGTTGGTTGAAGATGTATTGCTATCGGGGTTAGTACAAGCAGATAAAATCAATGTTGCACTCAACCCTGCCAAGAATTGCTTGAGGAAAAGCGATCGCGTTATTTTTGGCTCGAACATGATCTTTAATTTTCCAGGTAAATAGGACTTACTCACAAATTATGGAAGAATCGCAGCACATACCGCAGAGGCACAGAGGAGCCATTGCGTTGCGCGGGTTCCCCGCGTTGTAGCAAATGGCGTAACACTGAGGAATGAGAGTTAGAGTGGTCACTGAGCTTGTCGAAGTGAAGTATTTTGCTTAAGTCGTAGTAAATTGAATTGCTGAATGTAATGAAATTTTCCCTAACTATGTTTTAAGCTACTACACAAGGGAGCAATGAGCCGAAATAAACATGATACATACTGACAGGGGCAGCGAACAATTTCAGCCAGCAATTAGTTTTGCAAATATCGAAAAAAATTTTGGCTCTCTAAAAGTCTTAAAAGGTATCACTGGCACAATCAACCGAGGGGAAGTTGTGGCAATTATTGGTTCTTCTGGTTGTGGTAAAAGTACCCTGTTACGTTGCCTAAATCGTTTAGAAACCATTAATGCTGGCAGTTTAGTAGTCAACGGTATCGATTTATCTGCTCCTAATTTCCATCATCAACAACTGCGGCAACTAAGATCACAAGTAGGTATGGTTTTCCAGCAGTTCAATTTGTTTCCCCATCTGAGTGTGCTGGAAAATTTGACGATCGCTCCGCGTAAGGTGCTGGGGAAAAAACCGAAGGAATGCAATGAATTGGCAGGGATATATCTGGACAAAGTTGGTTTATTTGACAAAGCATCAGCTTATCCCGAACAACTTTCGGGCGGGCAAAAGCAACGAGTTGCGATCGCCCGCAGTTTGTGTATGAATCCTCAAATTATGTTATTTGACGAACCTACCAGCGCCTTAGATCCGGAACTCGTCGGTGAGGTTTTGCAAGTTATGCAGCAATTAGCGTCAGAGGGGATGACAATGGTAGTTGTCACCCATGAGATGCAATTTGCGCGGGAAGTAGCCAATCGAGTGATTTTTTTAGATCAAGGTGTGGTGGCAGAACAAGGTGCAGCTTATGAGGTTCTTAGCCATCCTGAGAGCGATCGCTTGCGTGTTTTCCTCAGTCGTATTAGTGCTGGAGCGTTAAATAACTAACTGCCGGAAACCCAATATTTTTTGGATTCATTAGAAACAAACCGGGATTTTTGGGTAGTAGTATTGGGTAAACCACGGCCAGAATTACCAGCATTGACAGCTTGCCACCAAGGGGATTTCATGGTGGTTGTGGGGCGAATTAAAGGTTGCTGCTTGGTTGCCATATATAGCAGAGATGCCAAAACCATACTGTTGGTGCTACTGCTAAAACCAAGGGCAGGTTTACCAGTTTTTTCATAAAAGCCCTCGTAAAAACCCAGTAGCGGACGATATAAATCAGTAGTCGCCTTGAATAACTCTTGGGCGTAATTATCTTCTGGTAGCATGGCATGATAAGCAAATGCTACTGCCGTACTGACTAATCGTCCTTCTGGTAAAGGTTTGCCGTCATCACCTAAAGCTAACCAAGGTTGGTCTTGACTAGAAATTGTACTGTGGACGGTGTATGGTTGCTGTTCGATTAAAGTCGTACCCGCAGCCGTCAGGGTTTTGGTGCGACGATGGCGTTCTGTTTGCGCTTGGAAGATATTTGTAAACAGCGATCGCATTTGCGGATCTAGACCAAATTCTAAGCCGTACAGTAAGAAGGGATTGCTGACTGTATATTGATTCGTCTTGGTGTTGCTATCTGTTCTCACACGTTGAATTGGTACTGCTACCCCTTCAACTTTAGCGGTTTTATATTCACCACCCACAGCAGAACGATTCACATCAAACCCCCACAATTGAAAAGCCCGTGCAGCGTACTCTTCATAGCCCAAGCGGGTTTCGGGGTTCACACGGGGAAGCGATCGCCCGTGTTTATCTTTAATTACAGTTGCACTAGCCAGGGTACCATTATTCACCACCCGCAAATACGACCAATCTAAAACAATTTGATCAACAGCTGTGGTGTACTCTGGATGACAGGTTTTTAAGTTGTGCAGTGCAGCTAATATCCTGCCGACATCTAAAGCTGACCAGCCAGTGCCTGTTGGTGTGGGATTACCACCGTAATCTATGGCTTGTAGAGTGCGGGTATCGTAACCCCGATGGGGCAATTCTCCCATAAATAAAGGCATCTGGGTTAAAGCACCCAAAAGTTGACGGGTGCGCTGGTCAAATTCCTGGGCAGAAATAACATCAAGTGTGCGTGCTGCGTGTAAGGCTGCCAGATAATTGCCTAATCCCCAGACAGTTGCACCTTTAACATCTTTGCGATCGCTTACCAAACCAGTGGTCGATTGATAATTGGCTGTAAAATATGCCCATGCTGCCTCAGCATAACGCCGTTGCACACCTGTTAAAGGTTGGGTGATTGCGGGACAAGATGATGCTTGAGGATTCCCTACAGGGGGGATGGGCGCAACTGTTACTGTTACAGGACTTGCTTGGGTGGTTGTAGTGGGAGTCTCTGGGGTAGCAACCGATGGAGATGATTTAAAATTAGCAAAAGAGACATTATCGCCCCCAATTAAAGGACGATTTCCTCTAGCTTTATAGTATAAAATCTCCATAATTAGCCCATTAGTATTACCTGTGAGAGCTTTATTTGGTTGTTGGTTTTCTTCATAAATTCCCGCATAGAAACCACCACCATCAGGGCTGCGTAAATCCTTCGCGGCATCAAAAAGTTTTTGGGCATAGGCATTATTAGGAAACAGATAACGCCAGCCAAATGCTGCTTTAGAGCTAAAAGTTCTAAACTGTGGATAAGGTTTATTTTCTTCGGTAATTGTTGCCCAAGCAACACCATTAGAATAAACAGTATTGTAGAGAAAATAAGGAGCTTGATCTATATTATCTTCAGAAACAGCAGTTAATTGTCCAGTGGCTTCAAAACGGCGTTTTTGGACTTCTAAAACTCTAGTGCCAAACTCTTGTAAATATCCTACTAAACCAAATTCAATGCCATCTAAAATATAAGATTCACTAACTACATAATTATTAGCATTGGTAGTTTGAAAATCACGCTGATCTACGGGAATTTGGACACCATTAATCTCAACAAATTTAAATGGTTCTAAAGCTACTGCTTTTGGTGCTTTAAATCCCCAAAGTTCATATCCCCTGGCAGCATATTCTTCATAACCTAGTCGTCCTTCTTGGACTAACAAAGTTTTTTGATCTGGGAGAACTGCTGCGCCAAAAATTTGACCATCTTTAAGTGATCGCCCAATTTGCCATTTAGTGACAATACCCTGAAGCCAATCATTATATTGTGGGTGACAGGTACGAATAACGTGAAATGCTGCGAGTAAACGCCCAATATCTAACGCAGACCAGCCAATGCCTTTTTCTACGGGGTTATTGCCGTAATCAACTATTTCTCCAGTGGCAGCGTTGTAAACTTTATTGGGTAAAGCGTTCTCAAATAGCTTGAGGTTGTTGAGGCTGGTGAGAAATTTATTCAGGCGGGCGTCTAAGTCTGGTTGGTCAATTAAATTTAACCAGCGTGCGGCGTTTAAGGCCATGAGATAATTGCCCATATCCCAGAGTGTACCGGAGGGATAGCCGCCTGTGGAATTGGTAAATCCAGTTGTGGGTTGGTAGTTGTTGACAAAATATTGCCAGGCGGCGCGGGCGTAGGTTTGTTCGTCTGGGGTGAGGGGATCGGTGATGGTGCTACATGTGTTGGTGTTGGGGGTTTGAGCTAGGGTTGTTGGGGGGATGTAAAGTAGGAGTTGGAGGAATGTTCCGCAGAGGAATAGTGCGGTGAGTTGGAAGAGTTTTTTGGGAATGTTTTTTTGCATGGTTTGAGGGTTTATGTTTTTTATCACGCAGAGATGCAAAGGCGCAGAGAGTATGAGAAAAATCTTTGGTGAGTCTATATTCTTGGCGTTCTACAGCCCTTACGGGCATCGCTGCGCGCGTGCGTCTTGGTGAAGCAGTCCGGTCTTGGGGGTTTCCCCCATGAGGAACTGCTGTTCGTCGGAGACGTGCCGGAGGCATTACCCGTTCGCGTAGCGTCTCCGATAGGAGAAGGGCGGTTCGTTAAAAGAAAATTTATAATCCTGCCCAAACAGTGAGGGGTTTTCCTACTTGTTTATATAGGAGGCTGGTGAGAATTACGCCGTTGTTGTTGGCGGTGAGGCTTTTGTTGGGTTGGCGGAGAGATTCGTAGTAGCCGTTGTACCAACCGTTATCTGATTGCAGATTTGTTTGGACAAAGTTAAATAGTTTACTGGTGTAGTCGGTGTTGTAAAGTACGTGCCAACCGATCGCTGCTTTGGTACTGACAAATCGTAAATTTTGATGTTGTTCGCGGGTATCTGTGATGGCTACCCAAGGTTCACCGTTGACGAATAAGCTGTTGTAAACAAAGTAGGGTGGACGGTCTAGGTTGTCTTCGGTGACGGCTGTTAATTGTTTGGTGGCACGATAACGGGCTGCTTGGGCTGCTAATATGCGATCGGCGAAAACTTTTGGTAAGGATTGAAATCCGGTTTCGATACCATCTAATATGTAGGGTTCGCTGAGGACGTAGTTATTTGCACCTGATTTTTTATGGTCGCGTTTATCGTAGGGTATGCCTTCGCCGTAAAGATTGGCATAGGCGGTGTTGGTTTGATATTCTAAGGCTGCGCTGACATTTAAGCCCCAGAGTTTGAGACCGTAGGCGGCATAGTTTCCATAGCCTAAGCGTCCTTCTTGGTTATATTGTTCTCTACCTTTGACGACGCTAGTACCATACATTTCGCCTCTTCGGGTGAGGCGTTTGACTTGCCAATGTTGCCAAACTGCTTCGGTTTGCGATCGCCAGTGAGGATATTTTGTCCCGACTATCTTTAACCACAGTGCCATTCTGCCTAAATCGATGGCTGACCAACCAATTTCTTCGCGTTTCTCTAGTTGACCGTAGTTAACGGGTACGAGAGTTTTCGAGTTGTAGACTTTGTTGGGTAGTTCTTTTTTGTATAAAGGCATAGTTGCAAGAGTCTGCAACATTGTCCCCATCTTTTCATCAAATTCCAATGCAGAGATGATATTCAGTTCTTTGGCGCTGACTAAAGCGGCGATCGCAGCTGCTTGATCCCACATGGTGACGGAGGTAAAGCCATCCACGGAGTTAACTAACCCGGTTTCATCGTTCCAGTTGCGTTGAAAGTATGCCCAAGCTTGACGGGCGATCGCCATTTCTGCTGGGGTGAGTTCTCCTACGTTTGGCGCCACATAAGGGATGAAGGAAACTGTAACTTGGTTAGGGCTGATGGGGTCGCCTGGTAACACCAAAGATTCTGCATCTAATCTGGCCAGTTCTTCTGGGTCAACTTCTGGTTCTTTTACTGGGGAAAGTTGAGTGATGGATGTTTCTGGTGTGTCTATAGCAGCAGTCTGAGTCCGATTTAAATACGTAGACCAGAGATTGAGACCGGCGATGGCGATCGCGGCTGTGACTACTCCGCCGACAGAAGCTAGTATGGATAGGTTTTTTGGTGGTGGTTCAAAGTCAGAGGTCATTTTTGTTTAGAGCCTTGTTGTGTTAATTAATATACGTTTTTACAGATGATAGCAATTTCATTCTTGGCTGCTGGCAAATATAAAGTTATACAAACTGTGTGGGGAGTTTTGGAACGCAATTGATTAAAGAAGGAAGAAGTTTGGAGGAAGAAGGTATATTTTCATCACTTCTTCCTTCTTTCTTCTTCCCTCTGACTTCGTTAAAAGTTGAGTCGGAGTTGTCCTGTGAGGTTGTTGTTGTTGTAAGTGCTTTCACTGGTGTCTCGATTGCGAACGTTGCTGAATGTATAGCCTAGATCTGCTTCGATGTTGGGTGCAAGTTTAGCTGTACAGCGCGTTTGGTAGCTATTGGCGTTGTCGAATTTGCCGTTTAGTCGCTGTTGTCCTAGAGTGATAGCAAAGCGACAGCGTAAAGCATCAAATAAATCTCCTTCCCAACCCAACTCGGCGTTATAAACCAAAAAGTCGGGTGGAGAAAAATACCCACTTTGGCGTTCTACCTCGCGTGTGTAATTCCACGTAAATAAGTTGGCGGCGACGGAGAATTGCCCTAATTTACGTTCTAATCTGCTAAAAGACTGTTGTTCAGAATTGCCGTCATTGTAACTGCCCCAACGATATAAAGCAAAAAAGTTAGTGTCTCGGTCAATCTGCCAGAATAAATTTGGCCCAAATCGCCAAGCTGTAATTTGATTGTCTAAGGTTTGAGCATTGAATTTATAGGGGCCTTGTTCTATGTTTCCTGATATGGCTACAAGTGATGTTAATTTACCATCTGGTGCAACTTTGGCGGGAGAAATAGGCGCTTCAATTTTGGCGTTGAAATTAATTGCTGTGGGTAGACGATTAAAAGTCTCTATTCCTGTTGCTGTTTGTAAGGTTACGTCTCCAATTTTTCCTGCCCAACCAACTTGTAAGGGAATATTTGTAATTGTGTCAATTCCTGATTGTCTAAAGGTATTGAAACCTGTTTTTAAGCGAATTATATTACCATTTTGTAATTTAAACTGAGCAGTTGGTTCGATGATTTGATTAGTTTGCCCAAAATTATCACTGTCATGACGAAAGTCTATTTGGATATTTTCTAAAACGGTAAATGGCTTTACAGGTTCGGTGAATGTTGGTGTAGGTTTTACTTTTGGTGGTGGTAGTTTGAGACCGGGATTAAAGTTTTCTGGTGCAGCAAGCAAGAGGGGGAGTGGAGGAGGAATGAGATGATATTTTTCTAGGTCGGTTACTAATGTAATTTGTTCACTGAATTCGGTGATTTTGTCTTGTACATCGGCAATAGAATCATCAAGATGGAACTTATTTTGGTGGCTTTTTTCTAGACTAATAACTGAAATAATTGGTTCTGCTTTTGCTGGATTGACCAATAAAATCCCCAAACCAAAGCTATAAATGATTCTCCAGAGAATTTCTAAGCATTTATAGCTAGGTTGTACAGATAGTTTATACAACATTAATTAAGAAGCCTTTAAATGTAGGTACTTGTATCAAGAGATAAAAACTTTATAACAAGAGATGGCAAATTTTGAGTAGTGAACTATACTTAGCAACGGGTAATGGCTTTATTACCTAAGTCACAGTGAAATGGGTGTATCTCAGGTGATTCTAGAATCTGTATTGTCTGTCATAACTAATCAGCAACCTTTGGTTTGTCCTTCAGAAACAAGGCAATGTCAACCTTCTATGATTATTGCTGCCCCCGATAATTTCTTTCCCCAGCCACTGTTTCCAGAACCAGATAACATACCTGACTCTACTACACCTATAGAGGAAATACTGAAGCCTTCTATTCCTACAAATACTCCTAACCAACCTAATACACTTACTAGCACCCCAGCACGATTAACTAAAGAAGCTGATCAAATTGCTGCCAAACGTGCTTGGAAGTACTTTGAACGCAATTGGCACCCGCAAACCGGTTTAGTAAATTCTGTTGATAATTTGTCATGGACCACTTGGTGGGATCAAGGTAGTGCTTTATTAGGGATTCATGCTGCAAAACAACTAGAATTACTGCCAAATGATGTCTTTCACAAGCGTATAAATACCTTATTACAAACTTTAGAAAAACTGCCCTTACCGGCTACAGGTTTACCCAATAAAGCCTATAGCACCAGCACCGCTCAAATGCGGACACTGAGTAATAATCCTGATCCTCAAGGTAAAAGTGGTTGGTCAGTTCTGGATTTAGCGAGATTTTTGTTAGCACTACATGTAGTGCGATCGCATTATCCAGAATATAGCGATCGCATTAACCGTATTGTTGGTAACTGGAATTTACCAAAACTGGTGAAAGATGGTTGGTTAAATGGGGCTTTTTATGATAAAAATAGCAACCTGCAAGAAGTCCAAGAAGGAAGACTAGGTTATGAACAATATGCAGCTTATAGTTTAAAGTTGTGGAATCTTCATGCATCTAATGCCTTGACTAATCCACCAATACAGAATGTTGAGGTAGATGGCGTTACCTTGCAAGTAGACAAACGCAATTTTCAAAATTCCAATGCTACCAATTATTTAACAAATGACCCTTATTTGCTTTGGGGGTTAGAACTAGGTTGGTCTGATACAGTACAACCACAAGTTAAAAACCTGCTAAAAGTACAAGCACAAAGATTTAAACGGACTGGTATTTTAACGGCTGTTAACGAAGATTCATTAGACCGTCCGCCTTATTTTCTCTACTACAGTGTTTATGCTGATGGTCAACTCTGGACATCTGTAAATTCTAGAGGTAAAAACTATCCCCAATTCCGCTTTCTTAGCACTAAAGCTGCATTTTCTTGGTTTGCTCTTTTACCTGATGATTCTTATACAAAAACGCTGCGAGACTATGTGCAGAACTTAGCTGATCAAAGTCGTGGCTATTTTTCTGGAAGATATGAAAATCGCCAGCTAGGAATTAACTCCTCAGTGAATGTGAATACGAATGCTGTTATTTTAGAAAGTTTGCTTTACCAAGCAAGAAACAAAAAACCATTAATTTTTTAATTTTATTTCAGGTGTAATATGGCTTCAATATCCATCATTAATGATGCAGTAAATTTTTCCGGTAATAGTCGTTCTAGCCTCAAAAAAAGAACGTTGCTGTTTCGCTATCTAGCAGAAATCAATTTAATTTTTGGTGCTTGGTATTTGCATTGGCGGATTACCAATTCCATTAATTTTGATGCACTGTGGCTTTCAATTCCCTTATTATTAGCAGAAATTTACAGCTACTTTGGTGGAGTCATGTTTGTCATTGGACTGTGGCGACCTTTAGTCAGACAAATTAAATCTCTTGACAAATTAACACCACTCATACCAACTTCTGATTGGCCGACTGTAGATGTATTTGTTACCTGCTACAACGAGCCACCAGAAATTGTGGAAGCAACTGCTAGAGCAGCTTTAGCAATGGATTACCCCACAACCAAGCTACGCGTTTATGTACTGGATGATGGTAATTCGCAGCAGATGCGAACTATGTCAGAAAAATTATGTATTGCAGATTTACAATCACCATTATTACAACAAGAAGCTAATCGAATTGATGCTGAACGTTATGCTTTGGTGGAGCGGCTTGAGCAATTAGATAGTTTGCAACCAGATTTAGCTGCTGCTGAAGAATGGTTACAAAACTGTGATTCAGCAGATAATCTGACAAAACTTTTAAATAGCCTGAGACAATTTGTTTTATGGTTGGATATTCCTCATAAAAGTAGTAGTCATTCATCTCAAAATACTCTACAAGAACGCCTAACGACAGAGCGCCGCTTATTAGAATCAGCTATTTATCAAAAAGAATTAGAACTAGTTGAACTCGCTCGCTTGCGTTATATTGCTCGACCCAAACAACCAGGAATCCCACATCACGCCAAAGCGGGTAATCTCAATTACGCCATTTTTTCTGGCGAAACTGTAGGAGATTTTATTCTCACATTAGATGCAGACCATATTCCCAAACCGCAATTTCTCAAACGAGTTTTGCCATATTTCTATACTTACAATTTATTTACAGGAAAGTACGAATCCAACCAAATTGCCTTTGTCCAAACACCCCAAGATTTTTATAATATTCCCTCCGGTGACCCTTTTGGTCATCGAGCCAGTTTATTTTATGGGCCATTGCAACAAGGTAAAGATGGGATGAATGCAGCTTTCTACACAGGTACAAATGCTGTCTTGAGAAGAAATGCATTAATTAGTGTAGGACTACAATATTTTGCCGATGAGTATGCTAAAGATGAAAAGCGGTTAGATGAATTTGAATTAATTGGCGGTGTTTCCAGCAACAGTATTACTGAAGATATGAATACAGCAATGCGCTTACATAGTGCTGGCTGGAAATCTGTTTATCATCATGAATTGTTAGCGGAAGGATTAGCACCTGATGATTTGAGTTCCACATTAAAACAGAGATTACGTTGGGCCCAAGGGACTATCCAAGTCTTAGTAAGAGAAAATCCCTTGACAAAAGTAGGACTTAGTTTTTGGCAAAGGTTGCAATATTTTAAAACCATGTATAGCTATTTTTCGGGTTTTGCGACTTTTGTATTTATCTTGTGTCCCATTATTTATTTTTTCACAGGAGTTATCCCAGTGAAAACATTTGGCCCTGATTTTGCTTTACACTTCTTCCCAGCTTTTGTGATTAATCGCCTCACCTTTCTAGCTGCTAGTTGGGGTATTTCAGCTAGGGAAATATGGCGGTCAGAACAATATGCGATCGCCTTATTTCCTTTGTTAATGCAAGCAGTATGGAGTGTATTCACTGGACAACCAATTAAATTCCAAGTTACACCCAAGCAGCGCCAATCAGGAATTTATCTCCGGCTGATTTGGCCACAATTAGTCATCTTTTCTCTAACTATTTTGGGAATATTATGGAGCCTTTATCGTTTTGCTAGAGGTACTTTAAATACTCCTGGGGTTTATCTGCTGAATGGTGCTTGGGCTATCTACAACTTATCGTTAATTTGGGCAATTATTCATGCTTCGATTTGGCAACCTAAGAATAATTCGTAAGTAGATAGACAAAATTACCTCTTTTATGTCACTTTCCGAGTATTCTGAGCTTACCTCATTCAAACTCGTAACGATATTGTTGCCTATCACTTTTGTCAAGCGCAAGATGCAGAAGAGATGAAACCAGGGCGGATTTTGCGATCGCTCATGGTTCAACTTGGAAAAACTTTACCACATTATGGTCTAGCCTTATACCATTAAGCCAGTTCATTTGCAGGCTGAGATTAATATCCAAGTTGACAAAATGACAGATAGCGAGATTGCAGAGGTCTACATTGAAAACCTGAAGGACAGCGATTTAGAAAATGAACTAGATATTTCCAATTGCTGATAAGTTTTTTCAGGAATACCGATATCAGCTTAAATTATCTTTTAAGATTTTCAAAAAATGCTGGATACACAAAAGCGAAAGCTGTCGAACTAGGAATAGGTTTACCATCTAGTTCTTCCACAAAGACAGTTTTCAATTCTTTATCCCAAATAGCTTTAATTTTGCGACGATTAAAATCTACAACCTTTGTACCAACTTTCTCCAGTTCTTGATGAGAAAACTGATGACTAACAGACAATAGTTGCTCCTAAAATTTGATTTGAACCTTTCTTGTGGAGAATTTTCAAAAACCCGTTTTCTTCACCATCTGCGATCGCGCGGTCTATACTACTAAAAGAAATCTTGATTGTATTGACATTAATACCCTTTTCTTGAGCCTGCTTGACTATCGCCACTAATAGCGATCGCTTCCACCCCAAGTTTAGTGAAATCGTCTAGAAGTCGTTCCAGTTCCGCTAAATAATTGTGGCACATCTGTTTACTAAGACGATTGAGAATCAGGATTGGATTTAATTAAATTCAAAATGCCTTCTGTGCCTTGAAAATTCTCAGCCATGAGTAGTTGGTATCGTCTCGAACTACTTAAACTGAAAAATCTAGAGGACTACGGACAGCTTTACCACCCCGGTTGAGTACGTGGGTGTAAATCATTGTAGTTTTTACGTCCTTGTGTCCCAATAATTCCTGTACCGTAAGGTTAAGTTAGTTTAAGCTTGTTGGGAGAGCAGCGTTGCAAAGTTAGATGCTATCGTACTGGTTCTAGAATGAGGCTGAATTTTTGCTGGATAAGAGAGTAAATCGCGATGAAGCAACCAAGAATTGAGATAGCGGCAGAACCACAACCCGATGAAATTGAATTTGTCACTCAGCAGATTATGAAATTCAATAGCAGCCGCACTGGTGAAGATAATTACAAACCTTTAGTGATCTTTTTGCGAGATTCGGATAATCATGTAGTGGGTGGGTTGATTGGGGAAACTTATTGGCAGTGGTTGTATGTTGATGTGTTGTGGGTGCATGAATCGTTTCGTGGAGAAGGTTACGGGGATGCTCTTCTAGTTGCTGCGGAACAGGAAGCTGTGAAGCGGGGTTGTCAATACGCATATTTAGATACGTTTAGTTTTCAAGCTCCAGAGTTTTACCAAAAACGTGGATATGCTGTTTTCGGAGAGTTACCAAACTTTCCCCAGGGTTATAGGCGCTATTTTTTGAAGAAGGAATTACATTAATTGCTGTATCCGCCGCATAACACTTCACGGCAGCGGACGGACGAAAGCCGCTGGTGCTGGGTTCGAGTTCATCTACCGCCGCTGCACTTCCCCGTTGGGCTGCTTCATCTCTCGGTGAGGGCGGTACAGCAAGATTATCTGCTGGTGTCAGAGATTAAACTTGCCGTAAGGTTACCTATATGACTTTGCTTTGAGGGTTTTGGTAGGGCGATCGCACAAATCATAATTACGGCATAAAATCAAGACATGGTTTCATGCAATGGATATGCTAAAAACGCTTTGGGCTACGGTTCGACAGGGGAAAATTGAGCTACTGGAGTCGGCAGAATTACCAGAAGGAGTAAGGGTGCTGGTAACAGTTTTACCTGACAACGAGGCTGAGTTTTGGCTGCAAGCAAGCCAAATGTCGCTTGATGCAGTTTGGGACAATGCTGAAGATGATGTGTATGCTCAGCTACTCTAAGCATGATGTCATATTGGTGCGGTATCCCTTCTCAGATTTGTCAAGTTCAAAGGTCAGACCTGCCGTTGTTGTTAGCACATCGCACCCATCTCAAGACATTTTCATTACCCCTCTGACAGGTAAAACAGGTTCATTACTCGAAGGGGAGTTTGTGTTATCTGAGTGGGCAGCATCCGGATTAAACGTAGCTACCGCAGTCAAAAGGGGTGTATATACGGTGCATGAGAGCTTGGTGATAAAAGTAAGTGATTGGTCAGTTAATGAATACTGATGCCAAGCAACTTGAGCAATCTTTGCGCGGTTGGTTAGGGTTGTAATCCGAGCTATATCACAACTATGAGCCGCAAAAGCATCGCAACAAATATAGTTTGGGGAAATCTTCTAATATTTCAGTTACGCTAACGTTTTCAGCTAACATTTCTAAAATATCGGTGACTCGAATTCGCAAATTTTGACAAATGCGATACGCTTTCATGCGTTAAACTTTGCCGATCGCAGTTAGTTATAAGTTTTTCTACAAATCAAATATCTACATCGAGCATCCAATCCGATCGCATAACACCAGTCGTCATCTAAATATAGATGACACTAAAGAGGAAATATCTGTTGGTTTAGTTGTGGAGAGAGGTGATGGCACAAAATTTATCCTTAACTTGCGACTGTATCAGTTTAGACCTGGTTTTGAAATAGCATGGAGCCTAAACTACCCCAGTCAAAATCGAAAGAGCTTTCCGAGGTGACGGATGAAGCTTTGTTTGTGGCGCTCAAAAATGGCGACTCTGCGGTATTAAGCATTTTGTTTAATCGTCATGGTCGTTTAGTTTATGGATTGGCTTTGAAAATTTTGGCTGACTCCCAAGAAGCCGAAGACTTAACCCAGGAAATTTTTCTCACACTGTGGCGCAAAGCATCTAGTAATCCTGATTGTCGCTTTTTTGTGCGCTATTTGGTGACAGTCACGCGATCGCGGGCGATTGATAAGCTACGCGCACGGACTAGACAACTCAAACTTGTGGAACGATGGGGACAAACGATGACAAATGAAGCAACATCAGAGCCAACACCTGTTGAACAGGCGAGTTTTGTAGAGCGAGCGGCGCGAATTTACCATGCTTTAGCACAACTACCCGAAAAACAACGCCAAGTAATTGAACTGGCTTATCACCAAGGATTAAGTCAGTCAGAAATTGCTCAACAAATCAATATCCCTTTAGGCACAGTCAAAACCTCTACCCGTCAAGGATTACTCAAACTTAAACGCATCTTATTAGATTCTGACTTATCAATCTATGAATAAATCTTTTGATCCCGAACACATCACAAACTTGGCTGCGGGGTTTGTCGTCGATGATCTCACCCCTGAAGAAGCTCAAGAGTTTCAGTTGTTACTTGATGAACATCCAGAATTGATTGCTGAAATTGATGATTTGCAAGAAGTTCTGCGACAAGTGCTAGATGGCTTTACTGAAGTGGAAGCACCAGCCTATTTACTACCCAAAATTTTAGAACAAGCTGAAAACTCGACTACACAGGCTACTGTAGTTAAGCGATCGCCACTGCGATGGAGAAGAATAGCTGGTAGTATTGCTGCACTCTTTGTGGTACTTTTGGGGGTAGATTACTATCGGCTGCGTCAAAATTTGAATATTGTTACAGCAGAAAAGCAGCGTTTACGCCAGGATTTTGCCCAAGCCCAAGCGGTTAAAAGCCTACTCCAGAATTCCCAAACACGATTGTTTACCTTTCAATCAGTCAGCTCTACCAATAACAGTTCCGGAAGTATAGTAATCAATCCTGAACAACAAAAGGCGGTCATGGTGTTCCAAAATCTTCCCGCCCCACCTCCTGGTTATGTTTACTTCTTATGGACAATAGTGAAGAATGAGAAGTTACCCTGCGGTGAAGTCAAGCCCTATTCTTGGGGAACTGCTGCCTTTGAATTACCATTCACTACTCAAATGTACCAAGAATTTTCTCACCCACAATTTTCCGGGTTAATTGTCACACTGGAGACAGATGCAAACGTCTCTCGTCCCACTGGAACTGTAGTTATGCAAAGTTCGCAGATTTAAACAAATCACACAACTGATGATGTGAGAGAATGAAACTTGACAATCATGTGCTGCTGAACAAAACATCTAATAGACTCACAGCCAATTCTGCATTGCGGATGGCTACTTCAGCTAAAACCAGTATTCCCACCAAAATAAATAATATGCCCATACCACGCTCTAAAAGTTTTTGTGGCATTCGGCTGGCGACAACAGAACCGATTTGAGCGCCAATAATTACACCAGGCGCAGTAAAAATTACTAAACTCAGAACCGTGTTGAGTGCGTCACCTCCTTGTTGAATAAACTGAATCGCGTGACCGATAGAAGCAATTAAAGCTGTAATGGCGACAATAAAAACGCTAGTAGCAACGGCTATTTTACTAGGCACATGACAACGCTGTAGGAGAAAATAGCCGTTGAGTTCACCTAAACCAGTAGAAACCATCCCTAAAAATAGCCCACCAATTCCAATCAACAGTCTTCCTTCTGTGCGATTATCGATGGTGTAACAAATGGTTTCACCAGCATTGGTGGTGATGCAGGTTTGAGCAGCTTTTTGATGGTGTGCTTCAATATCTTGGTCTAAAAGTTTGACTGTTGCTGATTCAGGCGAGCGCAAAAAACTACTAGCGATCGCAAACAATCCTACACATAAAATTCCCTTGAGGACATCCGGGGGGATTCGCCCGCCTAACCAAGTTCCTAATAATGCTGCGGGAATACTGACTATGAGCAACATCCGCCCTAATTTATAATCAATTAAACCTCTGCGAATATAAGCATAAAGTCCACTAGTAAAGCCAAATACTTCTGTCATCAACCCTGTACCAATGGCTACCTCTGTGGGTACACCTAAGCCGATAATAAATAGAGGGGTAAAAAACGTTGCACCTTCCACACCAGATGCGAGAGCAATAGTAGCAATCGCAATGGAAATAGGAAACATAAACCAGTATTCAAAACTCATGATTCATTGCTGGTAGAGAACAAGGTGTCACAATAGAATGTGAAGACTACCCGCGAATACCATTCACATAAGCAGCAGTCAAATCATGCTGCGGTGCAGTAAAAATCTGCTCGACTGTACCGTACTCGATTAATCTGCCTACTTCTGCTTGTACCCAAAACAGGGCAGCGTAATCACCAATGCGTCTAGCTTGAGCGAGGTTGTGGGTGACAATTACCACTGTGTAACGTCCGCGCAGACTAACAATTAAATCCTCAACGACTCCGCTAGAAATCGGATCAAGGGCGCTACAGGGTTCATCAAATAATAAAACTTCCGGTTGCAAAACTAAAGCACGGGCAATACATAATCGCTGCTTTTGCCCACCAGATAAAGATAAAGCAGAAGTATGCAATCGATCCTTGACTTCGTTCCACAGTCCGACATCTTGCAGTGTGGTTTCAATCAGCCAATCGAGTTTTTCCCGGTTTTTAATTCCGTGTTCTTGTAGGGGAAATGCCAGATTCTTCCAAATGGAGAAGGGGAAAGGATTGGGTTTTTGGAAGATTGTACCCACACGCCGACGCAGGGTAATTACATCTATTCTTTCATTGAGAATTTCTAAAACATCTAAGCGAATGCTTCCCGCCACTTTAGTATGAGGGATTAAATCAGTCAAGCGATTTAGACAACTCAAAAAACTGGTTTTACCACAACCAGAAGGCCCCACCAGTGCAGTAATCTTCCCGGCGTGAATGGGCATGGTGACATCTGTAAAAGCAGCTTTTTTCCCGTAGTATAAACTCAATCGCTCGGTTTGCATTGAGGGCAGAGATAACCGAAAATTTTCTCTGAGTTGAGATTGATTCATAGTGTAATTCTCCCTGCTAACCAAAACTTAGCTGTCCATGTTGCTATACCATTCACCAGTAACAATAAAATCAACAGCACTAAGGCAGAGGTGTAGGCGTTAGCATCCCCGCCAGCAATATTCATGGATAAATCAAAAATGTGAACTGATAGCGATCGCCCGGAATCTAGTAACGACTCTGGCATTCGATCTACATAACCACTGGTAAAAATTAATGCTGCTGTTTCGGCGATCGCTCTTCCAATTCCCAGCACCAAACCTACAACTAATCCCGGTGTCGCTGCTGGTAAGAGCAGTTTTCCTAATGTGGTGGTGCGTGATAATCCCAAAGCTGCTGCCCCTAATCGATACTCAGCCGGAACTGTCTTTAGTCCTGCTTCGGCGGAACGTATCAGGATGGGTAACACCATACAAGCCAAAGTCAACCCACCAGACAAAATGGAAAAGCCTAATCCCAACTTAATGGAAAAAAAGGCGTTACCAAACAAGCCAAAGACAATGGATGGTACTCCGGCTAATACATCCAAACTGCGACGGACTAAACGCCCAAACATACTTTCTGTGGTGGTAAACTCGGCTAATAGTACGGCAGTACCAACACCAAGGGGGAGAGAAACCACCAGACAAACTCCCAATATCAAACAAGTAGAAACCAAAATCGGGGCAATTCCCCCCTCACGCCCAGCATTGCGCGGTGCAGTTGTGAGAAATTCCCAAGATAGCTGTCCTACACCATGCCAGAGGATATCGCCTAAAATCCAGCAGAAAATGGCAGTGACAAATAAAGCGATCGCCCAAAAGACAAGAGTAGGTAATTTTTTAGTCATAGATGTTTCTCCTACTCATACCTTCGGCAACAGCTACTAAAATAGCGATCGCTCCCATTAATAACAAGCCACTGACAAACAATGCCGAACGGTGATTTCCTGTAGCGTAAGCCATCTCTAAAGCGATATTGGCAGTCAGGGTGCGAACAGGGTCAAATATGCTGGTGGGTGTTTGGACGACATTGCCACAAACCATCAACACCGCCATTGTTTCTCCAATCGCCCGTCCCGTTCCTAAAATTAAACCAGTAAATAAACCAGACTTAGCAGCAACTAAAATCACACTTCTAATTGTTGCCCAGCGAGAAATTCCTAAAGCGGCTGCACCCTGCATATACTCTGTCGGGACTTCCGAAAAACTAGCTTCTGCTGTTAAGGCGATGGTAGGCAGAATCATTAATGTCAAAATGGCGATTCCTGCTAACAAACTGGTTCCTGGTGGTTGCAGTTTGCCAATCAATGGTACAAGCACGACTAAACCCCAGAACCCATAAACTACAGAAGGAATACCAGCCAGTAAATTAATTAACTGCCGATACAATCCCCCAATCACAGGAGGCGCATAATACTGACAAAAGATTGCCGAACCAATGCCTATAGGTGCAGCAAATAGTACGGAACCAAGTGTTACTAACAGACTTCCCCACAGCATGGGCAGCAAATTATAGAATCCCTGCACCGGATGCCAAGATGGATCGCTGATGAAATGCAACCATCCTACCTGTTGCAGCACTGGTAAGGCTTCTAGTAATAGAAATCCGGTAATTAAGATAACAATAATACCTGTAATTAAAGCTAATCCCCGTAATATCCACAAGAGAACGATATCACTGTGATATGGGGACAAATTCTTGTTGTTGAACAATATCATGGACTTGTGGCGACTGTGCAAACTCAATCAATGCTTGACTTAACCCTTGTGGTTGGTTTTGAGTAACCAAATTTAGGGGACGGGAAAGGGGAAATGTCTCATTTTGGACATTCTCGGTAGTGGCAGCAATTCCATTCAAGGGCAATAATTTGATGGTCACGCCATTGTGGAGACTAAATTCAGCCGTACCAATTGATACATAACCTATGGCGTTGGGGTTACCTGCTACTGTCTTAATACCTTGCTGATTGTCTCCAATGACGACCGATGATTTGATATCGCTATTTTGGAGTTGGAAGTAATCAAGAAATAATTCCAGGGTAGAACGTCCCTCAGCTTTATTTACAACTGTAATCTGTGCATTGTTACCGTTAACTTGTTGCCAGTTGTCAATTTTACCAGTGTAAATATCAACAATTTGTTGATTTGACAGCGATTGGACTGGATTATCTTTGTGTACAATTATGCCAATTCCGTCGCGGGCGATCGCAAAACTTTGTAAGTCTGTTTCTTCATCTTTGAGGCTACGAGACACCATACCAATATCGGCGACTCCTGTTCGCACATCGGCCATACCGCGAGATGAACCTCCTGTTTGCACATCTACTCGCACATCAGGATATTCCGATTCAAATCGTTTAGCAATTTCTCCTGCTAATGGTGCTACTGTGCTAGAACCTGTCACAACTAACTTTCCTTGTAATTTATTAGTTGGTTGGGTAGCTATTGGGGATGATTGTGTGCAAGCTTGTAGCCCTATGCAAATTGTTAGGCCAATAGGAATAAATGCTAGGGTTTTGAGTTTTTTCATTGAGAAAGTCTTTTTTCTATTCAAATGAAAGCAGACAACAGCCTAAATCAATTACCTGATTAGTGTTGACTTGTCGAACGGTAGGAACAAAGTGGTAAAGTACCGCCTTACCATCTCGTTGTGCTTCCACAAAACCTGCTGACCGCAAAATTTTTAAATGGTGGGATAACAAACTTTGTTCTAGCTGCAAAACTGCATTTATTTCCCCGACGTGTTTCGGCCCTTCCATGAGGATTTTGAGAACAGAAAGCCGAGTGGTATCTGCTAAAACTTTGAGTTGGTGGGCGCAAAAGGATGACGACGATACATTTTTAGGGTTCATCATTCACCATGAGAATGGTTTGAATGGTTTTTGATATGAATTTTTTTTCAACTTTTAGGGAATATATCATACTTCTTGCCTAGAGTGTCAGAAATTTTGGATTTTGCATTAGTAAATCCAGTTGGGAACTAGCTTCGTATTACCCTATGAATTTGCTGATTAACCTGTCGAGCAAGGGCGATCGCTTGCTGTTGTCGATTTCAGCTTATGCCAATTCTATCAATTGACTGGGAGCGATCAAAACTGGCGTTAACTCATCATCTAAAGTTGGTTCAGTCGAAAATTCTGTAGGGCCTCTAAGGGCTACGCCCCGGTTTGTATTCGGGTTCAACCTAAATTTTAAAACTCCACCAACAGTCTCTACCCAAATCGGACAAGCTTTAAAGCCGAAACCAAGGGCTTGGTTGCCATTAAAGGAGATTTTTGTATCTACCTTTTTTTCCACAGAAATTTTTGAATCTAATCCAATTACATTTTTAAAGGGTGAAAGCCCTGAATAAGTCTTACTACTTAATTAAGCAAGAAAGTGTGTGAAAAAAGTTAATAATCTAGCTTCTTAAGACTTGCATTTTGACTAAATGCAATGTAAAAATTACATCATACCCAATAAGTCAATGTACAGGGAAAATTTATGAATCCTACAGTCAGTGTGCTTGAGCCTTCAGGAATTTTAAACGCAGTTAAAGGCAATGAACTACGCCGTGAAGTAACTAATCTTACATCTACTGGTGCTGATATTGTGTTAATAGATTTGAAGGATGTGAATTTTATTGATAGTTCTGGTTTAGGTGCTTTAGTTGCAGCAATGCAAGCTGTCAAGCAAGCTGATAGAAAACTCTTTATTTGCTCTGTTAATGATCAGGTGAGGATGGTATTTGAATTGACGAAAATGGATCGGATTTTACGAATTTTTGCTACTAGAGATGAGTTTAATAGCCAAGTTTTGGCTACACAATAATTTTTTTGTCTGACGTAGAGGCAAGGCAGCGCGTTGCCGTTGTTGCGACTGCCTTGCAGAGAAAAGATAATTGGCGTACTTTGCCTCTAAAGTTCTGACGGGAATACTCTGCGAGAAGATGGTTTGTTTCTAATTCTTCTAACTAAAAGTAACCTTGAGTAGAGACAAATCATCATCAAAAGCATTACTGGCGCTGAGATTTTTAATCTGTGCCAATATTTGTTGAAGATTACAGGTATTTGCTTGAGTACATTGGATTAATAAATCAAAAAAAGCATTGAAACCCCACATTTTACCATCTGACTGTAGAACTTCATAAGCACCATCACTAAATAGGTATAAAGTGCTGTTTTCTGTAATTGCTAAAGTATCCACTGCAAAATCAATATCAGGTACAAAGCCAATTGGTAAATCTAAAGAATCTAGCTGTTTGATATTGGTGGCATCTTCAGCAAGCAGCACAGCTGGTGGATGTCCAGCATTGGCATAAATTAATTGGTGTGTCAATCGATTGTAAACTCCATACCAAATTGTGAAATACTTATTACCATGACTACTCATTTGAAAAGTATGATTTAGTGCCTTTAAAACTTCACCGGGATAACAAAAATTAGTATTCGGGAGAGACTGCGATCGCAACACATTCAACACAGACATAGACAATAACGCTGAACCGACCCCATGTCCGGAAACATCTAATAAATAAATAGCCAAATTATCACTATCAATCCAGTAATAATCAAAGCAATCTCCCCCCAACTGCGCCGAGGGAACAAACAAAGCCTCTGTAGTAACTGCTCCTACAAGCGGCGGTGGTAAAAGCGATCGCACATAATCAGCAGCTTCAGCCAATTCTGCTTCTAAGTTTTGGTTTGACTTCTCTAAGGCTAGCTGTTTATTTTTCAAATCCTGATTTAGCTGATGTAACCTCAATCCTGCTCTAACTCGCGCTTTCAATTCATTCATTTCAATCGGCTTAGAAACAAACTCATCCGCGCCAGCATCTAATCCCTGAACTCGCTCCCCTTCTTCTCCTGGTGCTGCTCCCTTAGCAGTCAGCAAAATAAAAAAAGTTGTCGCCAAATTGGGATCTCCCTTGACTTGACGACACACTTCTAATCCATCTATTTCTGACATTACCCAGTCACAGATAATCAAAGCCGGATATAATATTTTCGCCTGTGTAATTCCTTCTTCCCCATTGCTGGCTACAGTGGTATCATAACCCTGATTTTGCAATGTTCTTTTCAATGCTGCCCGTACTATCGGGTCATCATCAATAATTAGTATCTTAAACATAAATCCCCATCAACTAGCATTAAATAAATATTCCCCTCTTCCTTTGTGCTTTTTGCGTACTTTGCGGTTTGTTTCCTAAAATTAATTTCATCATCATGAAAAATTGGTATAACTAATCTAGCAATAAAAATTTATTATTGTTTTCATGTCACAAATTCAAACATTTTAAAGGTTAAGAGTGAATAAAAACATTCATCTAAAAGTTAACACAGACCTCAATGCTACAGCCGAAGTCCTATCATGGTTTGAGCAAATAAATCAACCTCCTTTACCTGATAAAAAAATTTGGTGGCAATGCCAAACCTTGCTCATCGAAGGTTTTGCCAACATTGTGGAACATGCACATAAAAATTTACCTGTAGAAACTCCAATTGAATTAGCAGCTGTGCGATTAAATGAACATATAGAAATTCGCATTTGGTCTCTTGGTCAAGCATTTGATTTAGAACAGCAATTACAAACAACACCTGACCTGACAGATAATTTTCAAGCGAGAGGGCGCGGTTTAAAAATTATGTCTTCAATAGCAGAAGAATTAAGTTATCATCAAACAGATGATCATCGTCATTGTTTATTTTTTAAAGTTAAATACTAATTATTTAAAAAAGCTTTAATTTCTTTGACAATTTTTTCTAATTCTACCACTAATTCAGTTGTAACATCACAATCATCTTGATGACTCAGTTGTTCTAATTTCTCTGCGGCTTGTTGCATAGATGTAGCTCCTATGTTGGCACTAGAACCCTTCAAATGATGTGCCTCTCGTGCTAATTGCTGAAAATCATGCGATGCGATCGCAGCTTTGGTTGCTGCTAAATGTAACTGGCTATCTTCAACAAATATTTGTAATAATTCTAGTTCAAATTCGGTATTATTTTCCGAAAGTTGATGTAGATGTTCCCAATTAATATTTACGTCTTTATGCAATATGACTTGGCTCCAATGCTCTAGGACGGTTGCTAATTTCTCTTTATTTACTGGCTTACTTAAATAATCATTCATGCCAGCATCTAGACAGCTTTGCTGGTCTTCTTTCATCGCATTAGCTGTCATCGCAATTATTACAGGTTGTCGATAATTATGACGACGAATTTCTCTTGTAGTTTCTAAACCATCTAAAATTGGCATTTGGCAATCCATCAGAATTAAGTCGTAGGGAATTGTTTCTAATAGCTGTAAAACTTCTTGACCATTGGCAGCAATATCAGCTTCGTAACCTAAATTTTGCAGTTGCTTTAAGGCAACTTTTTGATTGACTAAATTATCTTCTGCTATTAATATTCTCAACTTGGATTTAGTCAGTCCAGATTGATGAATAGTTGGTTGCTCAATTTTTGCAGTTTTTGGTCGGTTACCTAAGATATTCATGATTGTATCGAGTAGCCGAGATGGTTTGACAGGTTTGACCAAATAACTAGCAAATCCTATATCTAGCGATTTTTGAACTTCATCTCTTTGATTAGTAGAGGTCAACATAATTAAAGGCATATCAGCAATTACAGAATTTGCTTTAATTTGTGTTCCCAAAGTTAAACCATCTACCTCCGGCATTTGCATATCAATCAAAGCCACATCATAAGATCTTCCTTGTTCAGCAGCAGTTTGTAAGATATTAAGTGCTTCAGCTGCACTAGCTGCTTCATCTACATGCATTCCCCAACGGGTAGCTTGATGGTAGATAATTTTCCGGTTGGTAGCATTGTCATCCACCACTAACAAATGCTTATGGGTGAGAATTTCCTCGTCTTGCATTGAGGAAACAGGCTGAGACTGCTTGATGAAAGTTAACTCAAACCAAAACTGAGATCCTTTCCCTAGCTGACTGTTCACCCCAATTGTTCCACTCATCAAACTTACCAACTGCTGACAAATAGCTAATCCCAAACCTGTACCACCATACTTGCGAGTAATAGAAGCATCTACCTGGGTAAATGGCTGAAAGAGTTTGCTTTGGTCTTCAGAGGAAATACCGATACCTGTATCTGTGATCGAAAAATTGATGGTGGCTGTGTGGGAAGTTTGCGATCGCAGTTCAGCTCGGACGACAATTTCTCCAGTGCTGGTGAACTTGATAGCGTTACCAATCAGATTCATCAAAATTTGTCGCAGCCGACTAGCATCACCTTGGAGATAAACTGGAACGTTACGATGAATCAATCCGGCAATTTCCAATCCCTGCTTATGAGCTTGGGGTGCTAATAATTCTAAAACTTCTTCTACACAAGTAGATAAGTCAAAATCTAGAGTTTCTAGCATCATTTCACCAGCTTCTAATTTTGACAAATCTAAGATTTCATTAATTAAGCATAAAAGCGCATCGCCACTAATGCGAACTGTCTCGACAAAATCATGCTGTTCTGCATTCAAATCAGTTTCTAATAACAAACCAGTCATCCCCAAAACAGCATTCATAGGGGTACGAATCTCATGACTCATATTTGCTAAAAAAGCACTTTTAGCTTGAGAAGCTAACTCAGCTTGTTGGCGAGCAATTTCTAGTTCTTGTCGTTGGAGAGTTTCTACCTCTAATAATTTGGCTTGTGCTAAAGCAATACCTATTTGATCCGCAAGCGATCGCAAAAGTTCAATTTCCCAATTCTGCCATTGGCGAGCATGATGACATTGATGGGTAATTAGCAATCCCCAAAGTTGATTTTGCAGAAAAATCGGCACTACAAGATTAGCTTTAACATGAAATTGTTTCAGTAAATTTTGATAGCAAGCCTGGATATTATGTTGTTCTATATCATGAATAATACCTATATTTTTCTGATAGTATTTCTGGATATAATTATCTGTGAAACAAGGATCAATAATGTTTTGACCCATAACCACAGGTAATCCAGGAATTACAGCTTCCTTCAGTACTGTTAAAGAACCATGAGGTTGTAATTGTGAGATAATTACACGGTCTGCTTGCAGTAGTTTTTGCACTTCTGTGACACTAGTTTGCAAGATGTCATCTATTTGTAAAGACTCACGAATCTTTAAAGTTACATCAGCTAATAATTGCGAGCGCAAGTTGTGCCGTTTTACTTCCTCCTCCGCTTGCTTACGTTCGGTAATATCAATACCAGTACCAATAATATATTCAACATTCCCTTGCTCGTCATTCAGGTTAGCATTAGACCAGGCAATCAACCGCCGATTACCATCCTTAGTTAACCAGTAATTTTCGTAGTCTTTAATTTTGTGACCAGAAGCTGCTAGTTTTAAAACAGCTTTCACTGGTTCCATCTCTTCTGGAGCTAAAAATAAGTTCCAAACATATTTATTTCTCACCTCATCAAATGAATAACCAGTGACTTTTTCACAGGCTTGATTAAAGCGGACAATTCGTCCTTGTAAATCTATAACTACTACTAAGACACTAGCTGTATCTAGGACTGCGGAAATAAAGTTACGCTCTTGTTTGAGTATTTCTTCTGTGCGTGTTCTTTCGGTAAATTCTCGATAAATCAGATAGTAAACAAAAGCCAGAATCAGAAAACACAAACAAAGAGCGATCGCCACTGTCACAACAGTGTTACGTCTGCTGGTTCTTGCGGCTAAAGACTGTTGTTGCAGGCGTTTTTTTTCTTCATTCTCTAATTCACTGATGATCTCGCGGATATTATCCATGAGATTTTTACCCTGATTGGTCAAAATTACCTGCAAACTTGCCTCGAATCCTTGATTATTTCGTAAATCGATATTCTGTTTCATTCCTGCTAATCTTGTTAAGATTAATCTTTCCAAAGTAGCAATTTGTCTTTGTTGATGCGGTTGATTTACTGTTATTTTTTTTAATTTTTGCAGTTTTTGATTAACCTTAATTACTGCTGATTTGTAAGGTTTTAGATAAGATTCCTGTCCCGTGAGAATATAACCACGTTGTCCAGTTTCCGCATCGGTCATCAGGGAAAGTATTTTTTCTTGAATATTGATTTTTTCTAATGTTTTTTGCTGTTGATTACTAATTTCCAGATATGTTTTTGTATTTTGATATGAAACAAAACCAATGAGGATGAGGATTATTGATGCTAACCCAAAACCTCCAGCAATCTTTTTAAAAAATTGGAAACGTGCGTTCTTTGATTGTTGATGTTCCTGATTTACAAGTACCAAATTAGCTAAATTGCGTCGTAGTTCTAATTGCTTGATGACTTGATTACCTAAAATCCGTAATGCATCTACTTGTTCCGCAGTCAAATTTCGCGGTACTTGGTCGATTACGCAAAGCGTTCCCAAACTGTATCCCTCGGTATTAGTCAGGGGTAAACCTGCATAAAAACGGACGTTGGGGTCTGATGTCACTAGCGGATTAGTTGCAAACCGTTCATCATTGGTGGCATCAGGAACAATAAAAACATCATTTTGTAAGATGGCATGAGCGCAAAATGCCAAATCACGGGGGGTTTCTAGTGCTTCTAAACCGACTTTAGATTTGAACCATTGACGGTTAGTATCAACTAAACTCACCAAAGCAATAGGGGTTCCGCAAATATACGCAGCTAAACGAGTGAGTTCATCAAAAGACTCTTCTGGTTGAGTGTCCAGAATTTTGTACTGTAAAAGTGCTTCAACTCTTTCTGCTTCGTCATCAGGTAATGCTGCTTTCATAATTAGTTTGAGAAATATTGACTTGCTATCAAACTTTAGCAAATCTTTTTTAGCGAATAAGGTACAAAGCAAAACTTTATACAAATTTTTACTAGCTTACATGGAAGAAGACGGCGGTCTTTTCTTGAGTGTGAATTATTTTTAGGAGGAAAATAAAAAATTTTGATTCAGCCTCCAGAGGGTGGAGGTATGAAGTTTAGAGCAACTATCTTAGAAGCTAAATCACATCAAGAACTACGCCTGCAAAGTAGTCTTTAAAGACAATGAATCAGGCGTTGAAAATTCATACCCAAAGTATAAATTGCCTACTCAAATAGGAAGAATTTCATGGCTAATACAGACGTAACTCCAAAGCGTCTATTACTACCAGCGCTGAGGTCAAAAAACTACCGTCTGTTTTTTGCCGGACAAGGTATTTCCCTGATTGGTTCATGGATGACACATCTGGCGACAATTTGGTTGGTTTATTACTTAACAAACTCTCCATTAATGCTGGGAGTTGTAGGATTTACTAGTCAAATTCCTAGCTTTTTTCTTGCTCCTTTTGGTGGAGTCTTTGTAGATCGTTTTTCGCGGTATCGTACTTTAATTAGCACACAAATCTTGGCGATGATTCAGTCATTAGCGTTAGCAGCACTGGCGCTAACTGGCACGATTCAGGTGTGGCATATCATCGGCTTAAGTTTGTTTCAAGGCTTGATCAACTCCGTGGATTCACCAGCACGGCAAGCATTTGTTCCAGAACTGGTGGAGCATAGAGAAGATTTAGCCAATGCGATCGCCATTAATTCAACTATGATCAATGGAGCGCAATTAATCGGCCCAGCCATTGCAGGTTTACTCATAGCTAGCATTGGCGCTGCGTATTGTTTTTTAATTGATGGACTAAGCTATATTGCTGTAATCACGGCTTTATTAGCCATGAACATTAAACCAAGGCAAATTTCACTGAAAATTGGCAACCCTTTGCAAAAAATTGCAGAGGGGTTTGTTTATGCCTTTAGCTTTCCATCAATTCGAGCTATTTTATTACTATCAGCTTTAGTCAGCCTTATGGGACTGCAATATACAATTCTTGTGACAATTTTTGCCGAAGAAATTCTCCAAGGTAGTGCAGAAACATTGGGATTTCTCATGGTAGCATCAGGAGTGGGAGCCTCAGCAGGTGGTATTTATCTAGCTACACGGCAAACAATACTAGGAATTGGTAAATTGATTGCTTTAGCTCCAGCAATTTTAGGAGTTGGACTAATTGCCTTTTCTTTATCTCGGTTTTTACCGCTTTCTTTGTTTATCATGTTGTTTATTGGTTTAGGAACAATTCTCCAAATTGCTGCTAGTAATACATTTTTACAAACAATTGTTGAAGATGACAAACGTGGTCGATTGATGAGTTTATACACAATGTCATTTTTGGGGATGATACCCTTAGGACATTTATTAGGAGGCTTCTTAGCAAATCGCATCGGCGCTGATAATACATTATTTATTGATGGCATAGTTTGTATTCTAGGGTCTATTATTTTTTATAGAAAATTGCCTGAATTGAAACAAACTATCCGCACAGTTTATGAGCAAAAGGGGATTTCAATGAAGTTAGAAGGAAGAGGGAAGACGGAAGGAGGATAAACACATTCATCATAAATATTTGCCAATACTTACGAACAAAAAGACCCCCGACTTCTTCCAGAAGTCGGGGGTCTTAGTAATATAAACTGCTATTTACGAAATAGCAGGATCATCTGAAGCTTTTATTTGCTGTAAAAGTTGTTCAATTTGATAGACTTTTTCATTCCTACTTTGGGATTTGAAAATGTTTAAAGCTTTTTCTAAAGAAGCTAATGCCTCATTCCGTTTATTTGTTTGCAAAAGTGCCAGTGCTGAATTAGCCAGTGCATCGCCATAATTAGGATTAATTTCTAAAGCTTTCTGATATTCTGTAATGGCTTCTTCCCAGCGATTTTGGCTAGCATAAACAAGACCGATGCCATTGTAAGCCAGTGCATGGTTGGAATTGAGGCGAATAGCTTCTCGGTAAGCGCTAATAGCCTCTTCTGCTTTATCTTGGCGAAAAAGTACGTTTCCTAATTCAAAATGTCCAAAAGAGTATTTAGGAAATTTTTTAATCAATTTGCGTAAATTTTCTTCTGCGTCGGCAAATTTTCCCTGACTAGATAAAGTATTGGCTTGTTGCAGAAGTTGCGATCGCTCTTCTTGCTCTGTACCTTGAAACTGTGCTATTACTTGTTTTTTGCTGTTTAACTGATCAGCAGAATGTAAACCAACTTTTCCAGGTAACGCTAACACTGATGATGATACACCAGTTGTAGTGATGATACTCAGCGTTATGCTGCTAAGAGTTGGAATAAACGCAGACTTCATTCGGCTCTTCAGTTTCATCGCTTTTAATACCTCTATGCTGATACTCGTTTATATTAAATTACTCTTACTATCATACCAGCTATTAATTAGTGAAATAATATTAGATATTTCTTGATTATTAAGTTCTTTTATTCTATTCACACAATATAGGGTAGGCAATTTAACCCACCCTATAAAGTTAATGATTGCAGTGTGCTAACTGTTGTCAACACACCCCATATCTAATTATTTAAACGCCTTCTCGCAACTTATCTAAAACACTGCGATCCTCCAAAGTGGAAGTATCACCAGATACCTCTTGCCCAGATGCAAGATTCCGTAACAACCGCCGCATAATCTTACCCGATCGCGTTTTCGGTAAAGCATCCGTAAAGCGAATTTCTCCCGGACGAGCGATCGCCCCAATTTCTTTCACAACGTGCTGCTTGAGTTCTTTACTCAATTCTTCACTAGCTTGATATGTGCCTTCTAAAGTCACAAAAGCAACTACCTCCTCACCCTTGAGTTCATCCGGCTTACCCACTACCGCCGCTTCTGCCACGGCTGGATGAGAAACTAAAGCTGATTCTACTTCCATAGTTCCGAGCCTGTGTCCTGATACATTTAATACATCATCTACACGACCCATGACCCAGAAGTAGCCATCTTCATCTCTTCTAGCACCATCACCAGCAAAGTAAGTATAACTGCCATCTTTCGGGGGGATATGTTCCCAATAAGTACGGCGGAAGCGTTCTGGATCACCGTAGACTGTCCGCATCATACCTGGCCAAGGATGACGCACCGCCAGATAACCGCCTTCATTTTCGGGTACGGTGTTGCCTTCTAAATCGACGATATCTGCAATAATTCCAGGGAAAGGACGAGTTGCTGAACCTGGTTTAGTGGGAATGGCCCCCGGTAATGGCGTAATCATAATCCCACCAGTTTCTGTTTGCCACCAAGTATCAACGATTGGACAGCGTTCACCACCAATGACTTTGTGATACCACATCCAAGCTTCTGGGTTAATTGGTTCGCCAACTGTTCCCAATAAACGCAGAGAAGATAGATTGCGTGTTTTGGGATGGTGTTCACCCATCTTAATAAATGCCCGAATTGCTGTAGGTGCAGTATAAAAAATATTGACACCGTGTTTTTCAATAATATCCCACGTACAGCCAGGATTAGAAGCACGGGGCGCACCTTCGTACATTAAAGTCGTTGCACCGTTGGAAAGTGGCCCGTAGACTATATAACTATGGCCAGTAATCCAACCAACATCGGCAGTACACCAGTAGACATCTGTATCTTGGAGGTCAAATATCCACTTAGTGGTCATGTGAGTATATAAGTTATAACCACCAGTGGTATGAACAACACCCTTCGGTTTGCCGGTGCTACCCGAAGTGTAGAGAACAAACAGCATATCTTCGCTGTCCATCGGTTCAGCCGGACAATCAGCTGATACGCCTTTTTGTAAATCGTGCCACCAATGGTCGCGTCCCGGTTCCATGTGAGTTTCTTGACCTGTACGCTGCACTGCCAGTACATTTGTGACGGTGGGAACAGCATGATCTGCTAAAGCTTTATCTACTTGTTCCTTGAGAGGAACGATCGCATCTTTGCGCCAACCACCATCAGCAGTAATTACCAATTTAGCTTCAGCATCATTCAAGCGATCGCGCAAAGCTTCGGCACTAAAACCACCAAATACCACGCTGTGGGGTGCGCCAATTCTCGCACAGGCTAACATCGCGATCGCCGCTTCCGGAATCATCGGCATATAAATACCGATGCGATCGCCCTTTTTGACTCCCAATTGCTTCAGCACATTGGCAAACTGGCAAACTTCGCGATGCAGTTGGGCATAAGTGAGAGTCCGGGAATCTCCTGGTTCTCCTTCCCAAATCAATGCTGCTTTATTTTTGCGCCAAGTAGTGAGGTGTCTGTCCAGGCAATTGTAAGAAATGTTAATTTTTCCACCAACAAACCACTTAGCAAAAGGTGGTTGCCAATCTAGTACCGTATACCATTTTTGGAACCATGCTAATTCTGTTTCTGCCAAATCAGCCCAAAACTGCTGCGGGTCTGCTTTCGCTTGATCGTAGAGACGCTGATAATCCTCCAGACTCTTGATGTGAGCATTTTGGGAGAATTTATCAGAGGGATGGAATAAGCGCTTCTCTTGTAGGATTGATTCTATAGTTGGTTGAGACATAGTGATGACCGTGACCAGTATTGTTGCTGAAAACTATTGTTAGCGGATTTGTCCCAAGCAGATTTAGATTTTCATTAAGCTGGGCAGAAATTACTTAAGTTACTCAGTTTACAAGATAGTACAGGAAGCTTGAAAGCCCACCGTAGCACCCTGGAATTATGCACAGGAGAAAGAACTTATACTATTTCCCCATTCCCCACTCCCTGGTTACTGAGCGCAGTCGAAGTACACTCCTAACAAACGAAAAACACGGAAGTCGCAAGACTGTTATACTGAGTTACTGGGCTGTTTAGCTGTACTAGTATGGCAATTAGCTCAAAATTATTTTATGCTACTAAGGCAGCAGTTATATTTATGTAAATCTTTTAGAGTGGCGTACACAATGAAAAGATTAATTTTTTCTGTTAACTAAAGATATATATCAGTCGAATTAGTTATAAATAATTCAACCAAGAGTTAGTTACTGAAAGTAGGGTGTCGTTTGCAAGCACAAGAGATCAAGGAGCAACTAAAGTCCCTCATCGAGCAAGCCTCCTCGATAGACCCTAACTTGGCTAAAAAATTGAGTGAAATTAATCGCTGGGTGAAAAATATTAAGCCTGGTTCCCTGACTGCTAAACCGTTTGTCCTGGCTTTTCTCCTAGAGGTGATTACAGATTCTACCATTTGGCTGATTATTAAATCATTACCTTCAAAAGAAGAACAAACAGCAAAATTTGAGCAAATGACGCCTAATGAAAGATATTGGTATAGTTATCTCTTTCCTAAATGGATAAATGCAACTGATTCCAAGTTTTATATTTGGAAACAAAAACTCATGGCAGGAGAATTTAATCAAGGAGATGATGATATCATTAAAGCTATAGCTCAAGATATTGTCCAACGTGAAGGCAGTGTTTGGCAGCGTTACATCGCCGACCTTTCAATGGCAACAGATTTAATTGTTAGTAGTCATCAAGCAAAACCACTATGCATTCAAGTTACCAGTGTATCTGAAGAATTTAATCATCAAAAGTATCATTATTGGCAAAACACACTGCACTCATGGGAGATAGAAAGAGGATTATTTTTAAGTTACAATCCTAAAAATGCCAATTATATTAAGCAGTTGGTCAACATAGCAATGTATAACAGTGATTGTCTTTCAGGTGGCAAGTATTTGAAATTTTCTTAATGCTTTCAACAATTAAATATTCAAGATTTTTGTTTGGCCCTACATACTCATCTGCTCATCACAGCTTATATGGCTAACCGACAACAAACTAACAGCTACGAAAATTCAGTAGATGCATTTACTCAAGCTTTAGCAACAGCGAGAAAAATGCAGCATGACTGGCTAACTTACGGAGTAGATTTTGTTAATTTATACGTTGAAGATGCTAATGGAGATTGGTTAGAAACTTGGGGACATGATGAAATTTTAGGTAATCAGCTATTAGATGCGATTAAAGAATTTTTAGTAAGTGATGATGATATAGCTGTAAGGATAAGGCAGCATTTAAAAGACCAAGCCTCTGAAGAAAAAACACCGCTTACCCTGTTTGATTTAGCAGTCAACCTAGAAGAGTGTTGGAGAATTCCTGAAGTAGATGATAGGTTATCTGTTCTGAGAAATCTACTAGCTGGTGAGGACGAAAATGTTGATACAGATAATGAGAGGCTATTAGATTTAGCAAATAGTTTATTGGCAAAGTTAACGGAAATTTTGAATTAAATCATCACAAAGGAGGTCACATAAGACTTTTCCTGATAACGTGAAAAGTCAAATCATGACCTCCCGTTGATTAGTCAAGACCTAAATTATGTAAGTGATTTTCCAACAGCGATGCGATCGCCTCTGGATTAACTTTTTTGTATTTCTTTTTCCCAAGCTGTAAAATGCAGTTGGGAGCGCTGCTACAGCGTTTTTGGCAACCAGTGCGCTCGATTTTGACTTGATCTAACAAACCGCGATCGCATAAAGTCTTTTCTAAGTCTGACAATAAACCTTTACCACCCCGCTTGAGGCAACCAGATTTTTGACACACCATGATCTTTGCTTGAGCTGGAGATGGTAAATTCTGATCTTGGCAACCATCAATTGAGTTTACCCGATAAGCTTTGAGTTTAATTTTACCTGTATGCGGATTCAATTTACTGATACCACAAACGCTAATTGGCTCACCAGGTATTAAAGATGAAATCAAAGTCCGGCGCAACTCTTTAGGAAGCTTAATTTGGACATTTCCTGATGAGATTTCCAATTGCAAGTATTTATATTTCCCTGGCTTATCACCAACAAAACCTAAGAACTGTCCCTCAAGATTCAATTCCGATAAAGTCAGATATTTATTACCCATGTTTTAGCAACCCCAAATAAAAAATAATAAACCCCAATCTCATGGGGTAATGTTACTAATTCAGAAGAAGAAGGAAGAAGGAAAAATCTGTTTTTTACCTTTTACCTTCTCTCTTTACTGTCGTGCCGGAATTTTATGCAAGGCGTTTAGCTTCTACAGTTAGGGGTAAGTTTGCTACGTCTGGCAATTCACGAAATTCTAACTCCCAACCATTTGCTAAGGTGAGAATTTTTCCCTCATTCCCGTCTGTTTGTTTGACTACTTCTTCTTCAAGGTCTTTTTTAGCAACGTAGGCAACCAAATTTCCGGCATCATTCATCCTTAGCATTACTTTCATGAATTCTCCTCAACAGATTCTAGTTCTTTTTTCCGACAACCAACGACGAACCCTGTATCTAAAAAATGTACGGCATAAATATAGGAATTCTGTAAAAATGTACCTATACTTGCAATGTAGCCAATATCTCCTTTTTTCGCTAAAACTGCCCCGATTTCTTGACCGGGAAATGTACCATCATTTTTGATCAGTTTGCGAATTCTGACTTTTTGCCCAATTTCAAAAACAGGTGGCAAATTCAACTCTAATTCATCACGTTGCATGAGAATACCTCTGTTCTTTTACCAAGTTCAAAAGTTCTTCTACTGTCAGATTGCGTTTTTGCTTGACTGACTGCTGACGCACTGCATCCAACACAGATTGGGTTTCTTCTGGGTTAAGAAAAATGCCGTGTTGCTGTAGCAAACTGGTAACTAAATGCCTTCCCGAATGCTTACCCACTACTAAACGTCGTTCCCAACCTACTTCTTCGGGAGCAAATGGTTCATAGGTGATGGGGTTTTGTAGTACGCCGTGAGCATGAATTCCTGATTCATGAGCAAAGGTATTTTCACCAACAATTGCTTTCCAAGGTGGTACATGAGAATTTGAGGCCGCAGCTACCAGTTGAGATAGTTCCAACAAACGCGGCGTGTCAATACCCAAATCAACGCCATAGATGCGTTTGATTGACATGACAACTTCTTCTAAAGCGGCATTTCCCGCACGTTCACCTAACCCGTTAACGGTGGTATTTACAGATGCAGCTCCAGCTTTGATCCCAGCTAAGGCGTTAGCTGTGGCTAAACCAAAATCGTTGTGGGTATGAATTTCTAGGGGAATTGACAAAGCTGCAACTAATCCTTTAACTTTGGCGTAGGTGCTAAAGGGGTCGAGGACTCCTACAGTGTCGCAGAAGCGAAACCGTGATGCACCCCATTCTTGAGCATAAAGTGCTACATCCAAGAGAAAATTTGGATCAGCTCGAGAGGAGTCTTCACCGCCTACTGCCACCCACAGACCTTGATCAACGGCGAAGCTAATACAATCTTTGAGTTTTTGCAAACTTACCCGCCATTGTCCATGAAATTTAGCGGCGATTTGAATGCCAGAAACAGGAATAGCAATATGCACTCGTTGCAGACCACAGGTAATGGAAGCTTTGATGTCAGAAATGACAGCGCGATTCCAACCCAACAATCTTGCTTGCAAACCCAAGTCAGAAATTGCTAATATGGCGTGGGTTTCTGCCTCACCCATTGCGGGAATTCCCACTTCCAATTCCGGAACACCAATGGCATCAAGAAATTTAGCGATCGCTATTTTCTCTTCAAAGGTAAAAGCAACACCTGCAGCTTGTTCGCCATCACGTAATGTAGTGTCATTAATTAAGATTTCATTCATCTCAAACATCCCTCTTAGGAATCTTTATTACTTAATATGCTTTGTGAGCCGATTTCCCATTTCTGGTAATGGTAAATGCCTAATACAAATGCTGAATGATGAATGGTAAATGCTATATACTCACAGAATTAATAGTTCATCTTCATGATTCTTTAATATTAGCCAAATACCAATATCACATCTGTATGACAGAAAACCAAATGTAGGTATAATTTAGAAATTATTTTTACCGTTGCTAGGCAAAGTTTTTTCGAGTAACAGATAGCTAATATAGCTATTAGCAAAACCCGAAAAAAGCAAGATACCAAATCCAGCCATTAAGGTAACAATCATGGAATTATCCTCGTAGAATTACAAGTTGTTTACTCGTTGTTGTGTAAGCAAGAGAACGCTCTCAAAGCAAATTTAAAATCTGCTAATGTTGGTCATCTAGCCAATCTAAAATTCGTTCTAGTTGCTCTAAGTTAACTAGGCCATATTGCCAAAGAAGCATTGGTAAGGGGCCATTATCAATTTCACGGTGTCGTAACGCTACAGCAATATCTGCATTTGTAAGTTCGAGTTCTTTATGTAAAAAATTAATGAATTTTATCTCACTGCTACAGGTTGCCATAGTGGGAATTTCAATTTATTGATTGGGTAAATAAGTCAACAATTTTCAACCTCTTGGAGGAATATTTGTTTGTCTCACGCAGAGAAGGAGTTGATATACTGCACATCTTCTGACTCAGCACTCAGCACTCTAGAAGCACTTATGAATCCCAGCAACGCTCTAGCCACTCAACTAATTCGTGACGAGAAGCTAGAAATTGCTTCACGGTACTGCGAATCAAAATCACTTCCAGTAAATTATTTACCTGTACTCGCAAAGAACCATCAGTGTGACAAGAACAGGGAATC
Organism: Nostocales cyanobacterium LEGE 11386; assembly: GCA_015207155.1. Lineage (GTDB taxonomy): Bacteria > Cyanobacteriota > Cyanobacteriia > Cyanobacteriales > Nostocaceae > LEGE-11386. The sequence continues at coordinate 54,782 of JADEXK010000027.1, forward strand.
ATCAACTCTTGCAAACGATGACAAATTCGCCAGCGATCGCCTAAAGGAATCTGCAAAACTTGATCTTCTGAGGGGTCAAAACTATTAGATGGGAACATAGTTAATGAACCTTTGTCAAAAGTTCTTTGTCCTGAGGTTGCATCTTCAGGGTTTGCAGTTGTTGTTCTAGCTGTTCAATGCGGGAAAGCAAAGAACTAATTACAGTTGCTTGCTCGTCGGGAAGCTTTCCGTGTTCTAGGGGACAGAGGTTGGCGCTTTGTTTATGGGAGATAATTCGACCTGGAATCCCGACGACGGTAGAATCTGCGGGAACATCGCGTAAAACAATTGAACCTGCACCAATGCGAACGCGATCGCTAATTTGAATATTGCCTAACACTTTCGCACCCGCACCCACCACAACGTTTTTACCTAGTGTGGGATGACGCTTACCACTTTCTTTCCCAGTTCCGCCAAGGGTGACACCCTGGTAAATCAGTGTATAGTCTCCCACGATGGCAGTTTCACCAATCACAACGCCCATCCCATGGTCGATAAACACACCCTTGCCAATCTTCGCACCTGGGTGAATTTCAATTCCTGTGAAAAACCGACTCCAGTGTGAAATCAAGCGGGGGATAAAACCCACTCCCCGATAGTGCAACCAATGGGCGAGACGATGCCAACAGAGTGCGTGCAATCCAGGGTAGCAAAACATTACCTCTAGCCAATTACGTGCGGCTGGATCACGTTCAAAGATGATCTGAAAATCACTCAATAATGGCTCTAAAAAACTGCCACAGGGTAAATTTGCCAGCAGCGACGTATTTGCAGAATCCGGCATGATTGCAGTCTTGGTATTTTTGATACTGTTTAATGACTGTTGCATCGGTAGTGTCTGGTTAAAGGAGCCATGTGCTATTTTTATGCTTATATCAGGTGGCTCCCAACTGGACAGTACATCCAATATCGATTGGATTTATTGGATTAATTAAGGCTGTACTCACACCTTAAAATCCTTATTTAACAGAAATTTAAAATTTATCTTGGGGTAGGGGTGCTAGTGTTTCACAATGGGGGTACTAGTTTTTTTTGGGTAGAGGGTTAAGAATTTCTGTACTCACTACAAAAAACTTTACCTGTAAGTCTTTGCAGCGAATTAGGCAAGTTATTTTGCAATATATTAAGTTGTACTCACTTACTCGTAAATATGAGGTAGATAGAATGACAAATCAAATATCTGTATCTCCAGTTACGATTCTTATTCTATTATCTAGGATAGGGAAAAAACAAATTTCTTTATTTTAATTTATAGTTTGTTGTCTGTGTGTATATATACGTTTCCCAAAATAGATATAGTACATATAACAATTTTATGGCTCAGATCCCCGACTTCTTGAAGAAGTCGGGGATCTTTTTAAGTGTTGATGCTGATGCGATCGCCTGAAGATATGAGCAAAATAATTAACTATAACTACATAAAATAGCAGAAAAGCCAATCTAAATCTGGTTTGGTCAGAACGAGATGCACCTGAAGATAGGGGAAAATGAAACAGCAAAAAAATCAATTCAATCATCTCACAGCAATAGAAAGAAATTATTTGTCTTTTCCTGCACAATTTTTATTAAATCAAAATCTGCTGCAAGGTAAAATACTAGATTTTGGTTGTGGCTTTGGTAATGATGTTAAATTATTGCGTCAAAAAGGCTGTGATATTACAGGCTACGACCCTTATTATTTTCCTCAATTCCCTCAAGATAAGTTTGATACAATAATTTGCTTTTATGTTTTAAATGTTTTATTTTCTGAAGAACAAGCTAATGTGCTTATGCAAATATCACATTTATTGAAACCAGGAGGTAAAGCTTACTATGCCGTGAGAAGAGATATCAAAAAAGTAGGGTTTCGAGAACATTATATTCATAAAAAACCTACATATCAATGTATTGTTAAATTGCCATTTAATTCAATTTATTTAGATGAGCATCGAGAATTATATCAGTATATTCATTATAATCAACAGCGAAATACATCTAATTACTGTATATTTTGTAATCCCCATAAAAATCTCAAATTATTAACTGAATCCGCAACAGCCTATGCTATTTTTGATGGCTATCCTATAAGTAAAGGACATATTTTAGTTATTCCTAAACGTCATGTTAGTAATTATTTTGAACTACCATTAAAAGAGCAATCTGCCTGCTGGTTTATGGTGAACAAAGTACAACAAATTCTCAAGGTAGAATTTGACCCTGATGGCTTTAATATAGGCATAAATATTAATCGAGAAGCTGGTCAAAATATTATGCACACCAGTATTCATATCATCCCTCGGTACAAAGGTGATACTAGCTGTAAAAGTGGCATCAGGAATGTCATTCCTCAAAGAAAATAGCAAACTACCTACATTCAGATATTGCACCAGCCCAATCTTACGCCAAGAAATAAATTTCTTGGCTAATAGCTCAAGTCCACTAAAGTGGACTGAAACTCTTGTCATCTAGGGGTTTGAGTCCTCTTAAGAGGACTAATGAAGCAACTGGGTTGATACTCAGCACTCCCCTTCGACTTCGCTCAGGGCAAGCGCACTCAGGACTTTGCTATATGTGCTTCTTTAGAACTTGTAACTTAAAACTTGAATTACACTAGTTTCGGGTAAATTACTAGAGCTAATGGCAATACTATCACTATTACTACGACGTACTGTCATGCCCTGCATCAAAGTCAAAAAGTCATCTAGTGGTGCAATATCACATGCAGCAGCATCAGCCGCTTGTGTGCGGTAATGAGTAGGAATTATTAACTTAGGATTTAATACTTCAGCCGCTTGCTTGGCTTCCTGGGCATTGTAGGCTTTGGCACTACCTCCTACAGGTATTAACGCCACATCTGGACGTCCCATAAGGATTTTTTGCTCAATGGAAATAGGTGCAGCAGCTCCTCCTAGATGTAGGATATTAATTCCTCCTTGCTGCCAACGCCAAGCTGTGTTTATACCGAACTGTCTACCACCTTTGCGATCGTGATCTATGGGAATTCCCTGTAACTTAATACCTTGGAACTCGTAAACGCCCGGTGCATATACTAGCTTAGGATTTCCTGGTAGTCCATCCACCGCACCTTCATCCAGCAATTGACTACTAATCAGTACTAAATCTGCCACAACTTTCGGTGGACGATAACCAGCCGTACAACCAATAGTCTGAAATGGATTGACGAGAATTTTTACTCCGCCACCGGTAAATAGAAAGCAAGTATGACCCAACCACTGAACTGATAAACCGCTAGATTGTGCGTCAGCTTCTCGGTGGGAACCCAAAGTCGTAACCAGAGCTGTAACTAACCCTGCTCCAGCATAGCCCATCAACTGTCGTCGTTTCATTATCACTCTCTTAACTGTAATTGTTCCAGAAAGTTTCGCAGTAACTGTTTGCCTGAAGATGTAAGGACACTCTCTGGATGAAACTGGACGCCCTGAATGTGAGGATAGTTCCGATGTCGCACTCCCATAATTGTGCCATCTTCAACCCAAGCGGTGATTTCTAATACTTCGGGACAAGTTTCCCGGTCAATTACCAGACTATGATATCTGGTTGCGACCAGAGGATTTGCTAATCCCTGGAAAACACCTACTCCCGTGTGAGATACCTGAGAAGTTTTACCATGCATTAACTCTGGAGCAGAGATGATTTTACCACCAAATACTTGCCCAATGCTTTGATGCCCCAAACATACACCCAAAATGGGAAAGTTATGACCTAGTTGTGCAATCAAATCTAGGGATATTCCGGCATCTTCCGGGCGACCTGGGCCAGGAGAAATAACTATCACTTCAGGATTTAAGGCGCGAATTTCATCTACTGATATTTTGTCGTTGCGAAAAACTTGAATATCCGATGCTACAGGAAACTCTGCTGCTAGTTCTCCCAGATATTGCACCAAATTATACGTAAAGCTGTCGTAATTATCGATAACTATAATCACAGCCTATAACTCCTGGTTTCTGCTACTCATACCATGTTTAATTGTTACCAGATTAGAATTGCTGTGAAGGCCATTGTGATTAATTAAGGAAAATTCCGATACTGATAGCAAACATATATCTTGCCTAAGGTCACCATCTAGGAGACATTTCAAAATATTATCAGACAAGGTAGCATCAGCAAGCAAATCTAAAAATTTGACATAATTAAAATTACCAAAGGCGGAAGCAAGAGCGTGCCAGCAACCAGCACTGCTACCAAAGCAGAGACAAGCACAGCACCAGCAGCGCAATCTTTGGCAATTTTTGCTAAATCATGGTATGTCTGTTTCACTGTTAAGTCCACAAGAGATTCGATCGCTGTATTGATTAACTCCAGCGCCAAAACCAAACCGCTAGTTATACCGATAACAGCAATTTCCACTGCTGGCAGATGTAAGAAAATGCTTAAGGCGATCGCTAAAGCACAAACACTGATGTGGATGCGAAAGTTGCGTTGAGTTTGAAAACTATAGCTGATTCCCGCCCAAGCATATTTAAAGCTAATGAATAAACTAGAGGCTACTTGCCAGGAGAGTTCCCGTTCCTTGTTTATCAGCGTTGGTAAGCAGTTTGGTGTCGGTGGAGGGGAAACTTGTTGTGACATAAGCTTAAAAATATAACAATAGGGTAATTACAGAGGAATTTCACCAATTATAATGATCCAATCTGCTTTTGACGTAATTTTCTACAGAAGTATTATAAACACTTACAGACCTCAAGGATCTTTAATATTCTATGTCAATATCAATACCGATTGTCTCCAGTAATTTTACTTGCTGCTTGAGCATTTTCCTCAATTCCTCTTCATTGGGATGATCCCAACCTAACAAATGCAGTAGTCCGTGAGAGGCTAACCAGGCCAGCTCAGTTGGCAAACTATGTCCCTGCTGTTGAGCTTGATGTTGAGCAGTATTTACCGAAACAACAATATCACCTAGATACAAAGGCGCAGTTGCCATTTCCGGACTTTGAGGACAATCTACCTCTAACGCTGCAAAGGCTAAAACGTCCGTTGGTTTATTTTGATGACGATATTGAGCATTTAGTGATTGAATTTCTGTGTCGTCTGTCAAACGCAGCCCAATTTCGTAACTTGGTGCTAGCGGCAGATCAGGCTGTAGATTTTCCAACCATTGACTAAACCAGTTTTCCCAAGTTTTAGGAGCAACTCGCACATCATTTTCCCCAAAATTCGTTGCTGCTGTTGGGGACAATTCGTAAAACAAATCCTGTACATCTAGTTCGACTCGCACCAGCTAAAAACTCTCCTCACGCTTTGGGTTGTGGTTTTTCGTCAGCGAGTTAGATAAGCCAGACCCACGAGAACAGCTAACAGCCCGATAGTTGTCAGGGCAAAATGTTTCATGGAAGTACCACCCTTACGCACCATGTTTCGCATGGCAAGTTTGACGTAGCTGGGTTTAGGTTCCGTTGCCGGTGAGTTGTTCATAATAATTTGATCACAAAATGTTTTATATCTATCAATGTAACAGCTTACCTAGGCTTCTATTGCCATTTTGCCCATTTTGCACAGAGGAAACAGGTAAAGCCCTGCGGGCATGGCTGCGCTTATAGCGGTAGCGGGGCTGCGCTTATAGCCTGTGCTGAGTTAAAAGACCACCCACTAGGGGGAGCCACTGCGGTGGACGGGTTTCCCGGCATATAGGAGCCAGCCGCGTGGGCGGGTTTCCCGACTTGAGCGGACTGGCGTCAAGTGGCGTTGGGGTATGGACCTTCTCTCGATAAGAAGATTCTGCCCACACTTCGACAAGGCTCAGTGAGCACCAGGGGCGGGGCTTTTACGATAGTGCGGAAGTACTGAGTAATCTTCTTGTTACTCAGCACTCAGCACGGGCTAAACGCCCCGCTTCCGCTAACAGCACTCAGCACTCAGCACTGAGTAAGTAAAGGGAATAGATACTGAACAAAACGCCTATACCCATTACCTATTACCTATGTCCTATCAGACGGGAGTGCTTTCTACTAGCTGGTTTTCTTGGCGCAGATAGGCTTGGATAAACGAATCGAGGTCACCGTTCATCACATCCGCGATCGCTGTTGTTTCTGTATTTGTCCGCAAATCTTTTACCATTTGGTAAGGGTGAAACACATAGTTACGGATTTGGTTGCCCCAGGAAGCTTCCACCATATCACCGCGAATTTGGGCAATTTCTTGGGCTTTTTGTTCTCTAGCGATAACTAGCAATTTGGCTTTGAGACGGGCGAGGGCTTTCTCTTTATTTTGCAGCTGAGAACGTTCTTCTGTACAACGCACAGCAATCCCCGTGGGAATATGCACAATTCTGACAGCTGTTTCTACTTTGTTGACATTCTGCCCACCTTTACCGCCAGCCCTGGATGTGGTAACTTCCAAATCCTTCTCTGGAATGTCCAGTTGTACAGAGTTATCTAACTGCGGCATCACTTCCACTCCAGCAAAACTGGTTTGTCGTTTGCCGTTAGCATTAAAAGGTGAAATCCGTACCAAGCGATGTGTGCCTGTTTCCGATCGCAAGTAACCATAGGCATAGCGGCCAGTAATTTCCAGAGTTGCCGATTTGATGCCAGCTTCATCACCCTCTGACTCTTCGGCTAAACTTACCTTGTAGCCTTGAGCTTCTGCCCAACGGGTATACATCCGCATCAGCATAAAAGCCCAATCTTGGGCATCTGTACCCCCAGCACCAGCGTTAATTGTCAGCACTGCTCCTTCCTTGTCATAAGGGCCGGAAAGTAACTGCTGTAATTCCCACTGGTCAAGTTCCCGATTGAGCTTGGTAACCGTAGATGCTGCTTCTTGCAACAGAGCCTCATCGGTTTCCAACTCCAGTAGCTCAACCACTGCTTTAGTATCTTCTAGATTGGCTCGCCACTGATTATACTGCTGGAGATGAGCTTTGAGGTCGTTGAGTTCTTGCAGTGTTTTTTGGGCTTGGGTTTGGTCTTCCCATAATTCTGGCTGTGCGGCAATTTGTTCTAAGTCTTGAATTTTGGCGGTAAGTGCAGGTACGTCAAAGATAGTCCTGGGCTTTACCCAGACGACCGGACAATGTTTCGATTTCGCGTTTGAGTTCTAGAATTTCCATAGTGCTTGCTAAGTGTAGAGCGCTTTGGATGGATATTGGAAGTTTATTTCTTTTTGATTTTAGCTGTAGTTGGGCAAATTCTCCTGTACTGTTGGTATAAGTTACAAAACCTGCCTTCGCTCCGGGCTATTTTAATGGTTGCAGTAGTTTGATTTTGGACATTGCTGAATGTGGGATGAATTGGGGCCAGCCGGGGAGGTAGAGGGAAAAATTTTGTGAGTTGCTCAATCGGCAACTCCTGCTTCAGCTTTGATCAACAAGACGAACTGCTGCAAGACAAAGCTTTATCAAGAAAAGATGGGAATTATATTAATAATAATATTTCTTTGTCAAGCTGATTTATACTTAAGATATGATTCACTTGTCAGGGTTTTCCAATGCAATTTCTACTGATGAAGCAGATCCAAGTGCGGACTCACCTGACAACAGATAACAACCAACGGCATACAGCCCCAAGCTTCAGGCAATCAATGATGAGTAGGCGTAATTGCCTCTACTGCTCAGATACATTACCCCATCATATCCGATGGGGGTGATTGTGCTGGCATTGTAGCCAATGTAACTAGGAAATGCCAGTTGAGAAATCATGGCAAATCCTCAGATACGTGATTCAAACAAGCGTTCCATTAGGCATATAAGGCTGAAAAGCCTAATGCTATTTACTTTCAGCCAGGCGATCGCCCAAGCTTTTTTGCTAACTCTAGTTTTGCTAATTTAAAGTGAGTTTTTGTATGCCTAACGGTCCTTTGAGTGAAGAACCTCGTAACCAACGAGCCACTGTAATTCGTACAAGTAATGAGTTTATTTTACTAGAATGGCTAAAATCAAATGGTCGCCTCATAGAGCGTGAACCTCAAGAATCTCAGCTTTTAAGTCAAGTAGAAGAAATCTCAGAAATGATCGAGCTGGATGATATCCCTTACGATCATGACGATGACGACTCAGAAATGGATTTAGATGATTAATGATCAATCATCTGCTGCAAAACGATTTGTAAGTCTTTTGTCAAATCGCTAGTAGCCTGACGAGTTGCATGGCGATCGCCTTGAGAATTAGCCCAGCGTTCAGTCACCGAAATTGGTTCGCCTATGGTGATTTGCGCTTCTCGCAAACCTAAACGCGGTCGCCCCGGTAATGTTGTATCTTGAATTCGGGAAAGCATATCAAACATCAGCAAAGCTGTCTCGGCGAATCTGTCAGCAGTTGGTTGTGCTTGAAGATAGTTGGCTGTAACTGCGACAAAACTTTCCACTATTCGCATGTGGCGCATTCGTAAGTCTGCTTCTTCGGCAATCCAGTCTGCTAATCCACGTTTGAAGGGTGGTAAAGCGTTGATGTCTGGTATGTCATCCCGGTAAATGTAATTCCAACCAGCTTCTTCTAAACGGCGACAACGGTCAATAAAATTTCCTTGCGCCTGAAGTCCAAAATATTGTTCAGCAACTTGTAAAGCCTGATCCATTAAACGATGCAGTCTGGCAATTAAAACTTCATTCGGACTAGCATCTTCATCTGTAGCGATGGTTTTAGGTAGGTCTTGATGATAAAAACGGCGATAAAACTCTTCCATTTCGGTAATGAGATATTCACCCAGACGACAGATACGTTGAGAATATATTTCTTCCCGTTTGTTAAACGCAGATTGATCAATTGATTGCCAGCCGCTATCAGCTTCTAATTTACTCAACAGCCAATCCAGTTTTGACCAAGGGGGTTCAACATAGCGATACTGGATGCCAACCGGTACAATCAAAACATTCTCGGAACGATTAGCTTTTTGTAAGTCTTCAACACACCAGAAACCAAGTTGGGCAACACCGGGTTCTAAAGGACTAACAACGCCACTATGACCATTATTACCTCCTTCGGGTGCCACTGCGATCGGCATTTCACCATTAGCAAACAACTCCCGTGCTGTTTGGATAGCTTGTCTATCTAGTCGCCTTCCCCGACGAATTGGCACACCTCCAATTAAAGAAAATAGCCACCCTAGCCAATTTCCAGCCCAAATAGTCATCCCCCGGTCATAGAGAAAGTAACTGTGAATTGGTTCTTGCAGTTTAATACCTTGCTGACGGGCAACCTTGGGCAAAATGTAGGAAAGCAAGTACAACATACAGAGGGGATCTTCCACCTCTGGATGACGAAAGGCAATCAAAAAGCGAATTTTACCAGCCTGGAATTGTTGATAGAGTTTGGTTAATGTCTCAACATTCTTAGCTTCAATCTGGACAATTCCCGCAGGTAACCAAGGTCTAGTCCGGAAACGTAGCACAACAGGCACTAACCACCGGAAAATTTGCAGTACAAGTGGGTGAAAACGTTGGGGAATAAATTTGAGTGGTGGTTGGGTAGAGTGAATTGATCTCGGCAAATTACTGCTCCAGAGTATGTTTTAATGAAGGTTTGTAGTGAGCGGATTTGTCCATGAAATAAGGACTAAAGTCCTGACTACAAGCGAATTTCAATGATTTTACACGACAGATACATAGTTTGATTTATTCCTGGCTACTTAGTTAAACACAGATAAATCTGTATATGAACACACCAGAAGACGCACGACAATACGCGCCAGCAACACAACGCAATCGTGAACCCATCCTGGAGGTGCTTTTACAAGTACTGCCTAAGAGTGGCACTATCTTAGAAGTAGCAAGTGGTACAGGAGAACACGCAGTATTTTTTGCTCCACGCCTCAGCCCTCTTCAATGGCTACCTTCTGATCAAAATCCGCAATTACGAGCTAGTATCATCGCTTGGGCTGAACAATGTCCATCCGATAATCTTTATCCACCTTTGGAACTTGATGCTAGTATGCCAGTTTGGGCAGTAGAGGAAGATGCATCACTTTACTCACCCATTGTAGCTATAGTCAACATTAATATGATTCATATTTCACCTTGGTCAGCCTGTTTAGGACTAATGGCCGGTGCTGGTCGGATTTTACCTTTGGGTGGCATCCTTTATTTGTACGGGCCATTCAAACAAAACGGAGAACATACCGCACCGAGTAATGTAGCTTTTGATCAATCTTTAAAGGCGAAAAATCCTGAGTGGGGTGTGCGTAACTTGGAGGATGTAGTGGCAGCAGCTAATGCCCAACACCTGAAACTCAAAGCAACTTACCAAATGCCCGCGAATAATCTTTCTGTAGTATTTGAAAGTGGAGATTAGCAGACTCGAACTGCTGACATCCTGCTTGCAAAGCAGGCGCTCTACCAACTGAGCTAAACCCCCATAGAATAAAAAAGGTAGGTAACTTTGTATTTGCCTTAGTTATTTTAATCAATATTGTACCGATTTTCAAGAGATGAAGCCAGAAAATATCCAAGTGGTTGCAGCACTTTATAAATTTGTGAGGCTGCCCGATTTTGCTGAAAAACAAGAACCTCTGCTATCTTACTGCCAAGCACAAGGTGTCAAGGGGACAATTTTGTTAGCAGCCGAAGGTATTAACGGCACGATCGCAGGTTCACGTCAGGCAATAGACTCAGTTCTGACATTTCTGCGTTCTGATCCCCGTTTGGCAGACTTAGAACATAAAGAGTCCTATACAGATACTCAGCCGTTTGAACGGATGAAGGTGCGGTTGAAACCAGAAATTGTCACTATGGGTTTGCCGGAAGTTGACCCGAATCAGCAGGTTGGTACTTATGTCAGTCCTCAGGAATGGAATGATTTAATTTCTGACCCAGAGGTAACTGTGATTGACACCCGTAATGATTATGAGGTGAATATCGGTACTTTCAAAAGGGCACAAAATCCCCAAACTAACTCATTTCGAGAATTTCCAGAATATGTAAGTCAAAACCTCAACCCAAATCAACATAAAAAAGTTGCTTTGTTTTGTACTGGCGGAATTCGTTGTGAAAAAGCTTCATCGTTTATGTTATCGCAAGGCTTTGCAGAGGTTTATCACCTCAAAGGCGGTATTCTCAAGTATTTGGAGGAAGTGCCAGCAGATGAAAGCCTATGGCAAGGCGAATGTTTTGTCTTTGATGAACGGGTAGCTGTGCGTCATGGCTTAGAGTCAGGTAGCCATGAGTTGTGCTTTTGTTGTGGACATCCAATTTCTGCGGCAGATAAGACTTCTCCTAAGTATGAAGAAGGTATTTCTTGTCCTCACTGTTTTGATAGCCTCACTGAGGAAAAAAGGGTACGTCAGCAGGAAAAGTGGAAACAATATAAATTAATTCGTAATTTGTAATTCCCTTTCTTCCTTCCTTCTTTGCGTACTTTGCGGTTCGTTTAGAATAGGACTTACGCACAAGTTAGGGAAGAATCAAACCGCAGAGGCACAGAGGAGCCATTGCGTTGCGCGGGTTCCCCGCGTTGTAGCAAATGGCGTAACACGGAGAGAAGTCTGAGCGCCGGCTTCCGGCGATCAGAACTTCGGGAGGAATGAGAGTTAGAGAAGTATTTTGCGTAAGTCCTATAGAAATTCTCTAAAAATGAGTTTGCAGATATCCAAATTCAAAACTCTGGCTATAGAAGCAATTCATGAATTGCCTCTCCAGCAATCATTTCTTATGCGCTAAGGTTAAGCCATCAGCTATGGGAACTAAACTGAGATTAATTCGCTGATCTTGATGCAGTTTCTCATTTAAGGCACGAATCTTGGTGGTGCGATTATCCTGGACTTTGGGGTCTGCAACTCTACCTGACCACAGAACATTATCGATCGCAATTAATCCCCCCGGACGCACTAATTGCAGCGATCGCTCATAATAACTGTCGTAGCTACTCTTATCAGCATCAATGAAGGCAAAATCAAAGGTTTCTGCCTCACCTGCGGCCAGTAACTGATCTAAAGTCTCTATTGCTGGGGCAATATGTAGGTCAATTTTATTTGCCACCCCTGCTTGTTGCCAATAACGCCGCGCGATCGCTGTAAACTCGTCACTAACATCACAGGCGATGATTTTGCCTTCTGGTGGTAACGCCAAAGCCACCACTAGGGAACTATAGCCTGTAAATACACCTACTTCTAAAGTTTTCTTGGCCCCGATTAATTGTACTAGCAACGCCATAAACTGCCCCTGTTCGGGCGCAATCTGCATCCCACCCATTGGATGTTGAGCTGTTTCTTGCCTGAGTTGGGTCAGGATTTCTGGTTCACGCAAAGATACTGACAGTAAATATTCGTATAGCTGTGGTTCGAGTCCCAGTGTTTGATTTGCCATAAAATTAGTTAATCATTAGTCATTGGTAATAAACTTTCTTCCCCTACTCCCGTACGACTACGCTCACGGCAAGCCTACTCCCATACTTATATGCCTAATCTTCAAGAAGATGATAACGCCATACGCGATGTGTTAACTCAAGCCAAAACTATCGCTGTTGTGGGTCATTCTGATCAACGAGATCGCACTAGTTATCAAATTGCCCAATTTTTGCGGAGTGTCGGTTACACTGTTTATCCTGTTAACCCATTAATTAAAGTAATTGACGATCAGCGTTGCTATGCTGCCCTCAGTGAAATTACACAACCCGTGGATATTGTCAATATCTTTCGTCGTTCTGAGTACTTACCAGAAATTGTCACAGAGGCGATCGCTATTAATGCCAAAACTTTGTGGACACAATTGGGCATTGTCGATTCAGCATCAGCGCAAACAGCCCTAGATGCAGGACTGAATGTCGTAATGGATGCCTGTATCAAAATTGAGTATCTACGACTAAGTTAATTATAAGATTACTTGTTTATTATTAATTGGTTTTACGTCTTTAGGTTGAGTCAAGCTGATTTGTCTTTCCATCTAAAGAACGATAAATTTTATTAACTTAAATAGTTAACTTGAAAGCAGATGTACAGGAGCAATCCTGACATTCCAAGAGAGTTGTGTACTTGTTTTCAGTGGTCAGATTAAGAGCGTGTGTCAGGTGTGAGGATAAAAATGTCGGTCGCGTACTATTGCCTTCAATTAGTACGTTCGGCTTACATCCGGGGTAAAAATGCCTGAACTTGCAAATTGTAAGTTGGGAATTAAAGCATAAATTAAACCTTGGATTGAATTATCGATCCAAGGTTTATTTTTAGGAATTTGCTCAGTTGTTTTAAATAATTAATTCACAGGAAAAATCCCACGATGCCAGAAGAAATATTGCAACCACCACAGCAACAAAAACCACCAGGTAAAGAATCAGAAATGAAGCCAAAGCCTCAGGCTGATGATGCTCAGTATCGAGGTAGCGGCAAATTACAAGATAAAGTAGCCTTAATTACAGGTGGAGATAGTGGTATTGGTCGTGCTGTCGCGATCGCCTTTGCCAAAGAAGGCGCAGATGTGGCGATTGTTTACCTCAAGGAACACGATGATGCTAAAGAAACAAAACATTTGGTCGAAAAACAAGGACGGCGTGCGGTAACTATAGCAGGTGACATTACCGATGAAACCTTTTGTCAACAAAGTGTACAGCAAACTGTAGATGAATTCGGCAAACTAGATATTCTGATTAATAATGCTGCGGAACAACATCCTAAGCAAAGCATTGAAGAAATCAGTAAAGAACAACTAGAGCGGACTTTCCGTACTAATATTTTCTCAATGTTTTACCTGACTAAAGCAGCGATGAAATACTTAAAAGAAGGCAGTTCCATTATTAACAGCACATCAGTCACAGCTTATAAAGGTAATCCTCAATTACTTGATTACGCTTCTACAAAAGGTGCGATCGTTGCCTTTACTCGCTCCTTATCCCAAAATTTAGTATCCAAAGGAATTCGTGTTAATGCTGTAGCACCAGGCCCGATTTGGACACCCTTAATTCCTTCAACTTTCCCCGCAGATAAAGTTGCAACTTTTGGGAAACAAGTGCCCATGCAAAGACCTGGACAACCAGAAGAAGTTGCACCCAGCTATGTTTTTTTAGCTTCCGATGACGCTTCTTATATGTCTGGTCAAGTACTACATCCTAATGGCGGAGAAGTAATTAACGGCTAAATGAAAAGTGCTGAGTGCTGGTACTTTTTACCTGACTCAGCACTGAGTTGGTAAAGCCTTTGGCAGAACTCCAGATGAAAGCTGACACATCTTGAGAATTACGAATTTATATTAGTCTTCCATAGGATGGATGCACTAATACTGAATAACTGCTAATCTAGCTACCGACGAATACGTAGTAAATTACAAATACAACTTATGACATCTCCAAAACCATTGCATGGCACTGAACTAGTGGATTGTGCCAGAGCAAATGCCAAGCAGGGAATTGAAACTGCTGCTTACCAATGTGGCTATGGTGATGATATCAATACCTTTGCAGGAGAACTCAGACAAGCTTGTGAAAAAATGAATTTACAAGTTAAAGAACTCAATGAATTGATTACTGACCAGGATATGTTACTGGAATTAGGTACGGGAGAAATTGTTGCCCCAGATACGGCTTCAGAATTGTAAAAATTCAGGTGAGAAGTGAGGAGTTTTAAAATAAAAAAATGTTTAACTCACAATCTTAAAATTACCCGCGCCAAATTAAAGTAAATTAAAACACCCAGTACATCAACGGCTGTAGTAATAAACGGTGCTGACATTAATGCTGGATCTAAGCGCAAAAAGCGGAATAAAAATGGCAGTGCTGAACCGGAGACAGAAGCCAAAATAGAGATAGCTACCAGACTAGTACCTACGGCGATCGCTACTTGTAAGTTTCCTTGTAGAAAGAAAGCCCAGATGGTGGCAATACTGCCTAACATTATGCCCAAAAATGCCCCAGCGATCGCCTCCCGGCCAATTACTTGCAATGAGCCAAGCGATCGGATTTCATCAGTGTTCATCCCCCGAATTACCACTGTGGAAGATTGAGCGCCCACATTACCGCCAGTACCAGTCAGCAAGGGAATAAATGCCGTTAGGACTACTACTCTTGTTAAAATATCTTCCTGTGACTTAATAATTGTGCCGGTGACTGTATTAGTTATCAGTAAGACAAACAACCACACCACCCGTTTACGGGCGACTTGTAGTAAACTCATTTGAAAATAGTTGTCACCATCAGACTGGACACCACCACCTAGAGCGTAGATGTCCTCGGTGGTTTCCCGTTGCAGAATATCAATCACATCATCGACGGTGACGATACCCACCAGACGCTGTTCACGATCCACCACAGGCACAGCAAGAAAGTCATATCTTTGAATTAATCTGGCTACTTCTTCCTGATCTGTATCTGTGTGGACAAATACCACATCACGGGTCATAATGTCGCCAATCATTTGTTCCGGTTGAGATATGACCAATTCCCGCAATGAGACAATCCTCGTCAAGCGTCTAGCCGCATCAGTAACATAAAGGTAGTAAATCATCTCACTGGCATTAGCCAAGCTACGAATCCGCTCTAATGCCTGGGATACTGTGAAATTCTCTTTAAGATAAATTAACTCTGGCGTCATGATGCGCCCGGCGGTATCAGCTTCATAACCCAAGAGTTGGGCTGTAGCTTGGCGTTCCGCAGGACTCAATTGTTCTAGTAAGCGATTGACAACTTTTGCTGGTAATTCATCAAATAACCTTGCTCGGTCATCTGGGGACATTCTATCCACAATGTCGCGGACATCCTGACTTCTAAGTTCCTCAATTAAATGTTCTTGAACGCTGTAGTCGAGATATTCATAAACCTCAATAGCCTCAGCCTTAGAAAGTAAGCGAAAAGCCAAAGCGTGCATCGCTTCGGGTAAACCTTCAATTGCCTCAGCGATATCCGCAGGCTGCACAGGTACGAGAATGGCTTTTGCCCCCTGCAAATCTCCTGCTTCTAGCAGCATTTGCAGCTGAGTCCGCACTAAATCTCGCAATTCTCTGCGTGTGACATTCTGGAGGGTAGAGTTTAAATTATTTTTCTCAGTCAAAGTCTACTTTCCTCAGCCAGTTTGAACAAGTTTTCTGCCCTTAGTCTAGGGGAAAGTGGTAATGTGTAACCTCAAACTTGTAATTTTTTCTACATTCAAGGCTAGCATCGAAAAACCATAGCCGTAGTCACATAGGTGAGGACAGTGTTGATTGCTTTTATACTCAGCACTCCCTTCGACTTCGCTCAGGGCAAGCGCACTCAGCACGGGCTATAAGCGCAGCCATGCCCGCAGGGCTTTACAGCACTTTGCTATAGCTTCTAGCTATGCCAAGATCAAGAAAACTTGGTCAAAAATCCCAAGAGTTTTTTAGTGCGCGGTGTCAGGAGTGTGCGGCGATAAGCATCTGCCGCTTTCTTAATCGCTTCAGCTTGAGTTGGATAAGGATGAATCACACCACTTAACTTACTCAAACCTATTTTATTCACAATTGCGGTCGTTACTTCCGAGATTATCTCACCTCCATGACTGGCGACAATAGTAGCACCGACGATTTCATCTGATCCTTTTTTGTGGTGGATTTTCAAAAATCCTGATTCTTCACCATCAGCGATCGCTCTATCTACACTACTAAAGGGAATCTTAATTGTACTCACACTAATGCCCAATTTCTGTGCTTCGTGTTCGTACATTCCCACATGGGCAATCTCTGGGTCAGTATATGTCACCCAAGGCATCACCAGACTACTAAGTTTATAACGTCCCAAGCCAAAGGGCGAAAACAAGGTATTTTTAATGACAATCCGTGCTGCCGCATCAGCTGCATGGGTAAACTTCCAATCCATGCAGATATCACCAGCCGCATAAATTTGGGGATTTGTAGTCTGGAGGTAATCATTCACCTTCACACCCCGGCGCTGGTCGTATTCTACCCCCACTATGTCTAAATTCAATCCCTCCACATTCGGCGCACGTCCTGCACCTACTAAAATTTCATCTACAGTCACAGAATCGCGGTGACCATTAGCAGAGAAGTAAAGCCGCTTACCATCGGTGACAGTTGCCACTTCTTCTAATCGGCAATTCAACACCAAGCGAATTCCTTCTTTAATCAAAACACTTTGGACAGTTTCCGCCGCGTCAGCATCTTCTTTATTGAGAAGATGTGAACCACGATGGAAAATTACCACCTCACAACCCAACCGCCGGAAAGTTTGCGCCAATTCGCAACCAATGGGGCCACCACCAATCACCGCTAACCGTTCTGGTCGTTGGGTGAGAGAAAAAACTGTTTCATTAGTCAGGTAACCCGCCGCTTCAATGCCCGAAATCGCAGGTCGTACAGCTCTAGCACCAGTAGCAATTACCGCTTTTTTAAACTTGAGGGTTTTATTGGCAACTTCCACAGTATTTTTACTAGCAAACCGACCGCTACCCAAGAAGACATCAACCCCCAAATTTTGGAAGCGTTCAGCCGAATCATGATGACTAATACCAGCCCTAACCCGCCGCATTCGTGCCATAACTGCGGGGAAATCAACATCAATTTGTTGAGGAATATTAATTCCTAAGTTTGGGGCATTCCACAGTTCACCCACCACGCGAGAAGACCGGATCAGGGTTTTCGATGGTACGCAACCCACATTCAAGCAATCTCCACCCATGAGATGCTTTTCAATCAATGCCACTTTTAAACCCAAATCTAGACCGGCTGCACCCGCCGCCACAACTAATCCTGCCGTACCAGCGCCAATCACCACCAAATCGTAACAATCAGCAGGTTGGGGATTCACCCAATTCGGTGGATGCACGTAGGAAACCAATTTTTGGTTATATTCATCCACCGGACGAACAATGACTCTTTCAAATTCTGAATTGGACATTAGTGATTCCTCTTTAATGGGGAGTGTGGGAGTGTGGGAGTGTGGGAGTATTTTTGTTCTTGTCCCCTTGTTCCCCTATCC
>JADEXK010000190.1 GCA_015207155.1 Nostocales cyanobacterium LEGE 11386
AGCAGACGCACTGGGGGCACACCACCCGCTATGAATGAAAGAAACTATTTTGAGGCGACTAATCAACGGGTACATTAATAATGATCCTGACAGTTAAGACCGAACCCACAATAGTGTGTTGAGCCTGATTAGGAGCATGGTTCTGGGGCTTTATGACTATGACATTGGTGAAGGAAAATTTTCCTATCCCGTTTGAAAGATTATCTATCAATCCATCCCCAGGTCAGGACTTATCCATAATCATCATATCAGAGTTGCAGCCATGAAATTGCCACCAAATCAAGGTCACAACCAGCCTGTACCTACGGAGAAAGTATCATCCACGTTAGAAGAAATTAACCAGAATGCAGCAGGTATAGACCTTGGTGGTGGAGAACATTGGGTTTGTGTACCAGCAGATAGAACTGACAAAAATGTTCGCCGATTCGGATGTTTTACCCCTGATTTAATTGCAATGGCCGATTGGTTAATGGAATGCCGTGTAGATACAGTAGCAATGGAAGCCACAGGAGTTTATTGGATTCCTGTATTTCAAATTTTAGAAGCCAAGGGTTTTGATGTAAAGCTTGTCAATGCTCATCACGTTAAAACAGTACCTGGGCGCAAAACAGATGTGTTAGACTGCCAGTGGTTACAAAAATTACACACTTATGGATTACTGTCTGGTTCTTTCCGCCCAGAAGACCAAGTTTGTGTGCTACGCAGTTATATCCGTCAGCGAGACAGCTTAATCAAGAGTGCTAGTACCCATGTACAACGGATGCAAAAAGCACTTATCCAGATGAATTTACATCTTCACAAAGTTATCAGCGATGTCACGGGTTTGACCGGAATGAAGATTATTAAAGCCATTGTCGCTGGCGAACAAGACCCACAAGTTTTAGCCACACTCAAAGATCCACGCATCAAAAGCAGCACAGCAGATATTGCTGCATCTTTAACTGGTGATTACCGCCGTGAACATTTATTTGTTCTCCAGCAAGAATTGACCTTGTATGAGGTTTATCAACAACAGATTAGTGCTGTTGACGCTGAAATTGAAAAATGTTTAGCATCTTTTCAACCTCAGACTTTAGATGAACCGCCAACAACGCCAAGAAAACGCCGGAAAAAACCGACTGCAAATCACCCCAATTTTGACTTACATAAGTATCTTTATCGGATGGCAGGAGTAGACTTTACACTGATTAATGGTCTTGATGCTTTAACTGTTCAGACCATTTTATCTGAAGTGGGATTAGACCCAAAACGCTTTCCGACAGTTAAACACTTCACTTCTTGGCTGGGTTTATGTCCTGGTCAAAAAGTGACTGGTGGTAAGGTCAAAAGCTCTAAAACTCGTAATGTCGTCAATCGGGCAGCCAATGCTTTTCGCATGGCGGCGTTTTCTTTAACTCACAGTCGCTCTGCTCTGGGTGCGTTTTATCGCCGGTTACGTTCTCGCTTGGGCGCACCTAAAGCTATCACTGCTACTGCTCACAAACTGGCTCGTTTGTTTTACCAGATGTGGATTACTGCTGGGCAATATTCTGATCCTGGTATGGACTACTATGAGCAAAAATACCAGGAACTGATGCTCAAAAACCTCCAGCAACAAGCTCAGGCTCTTGGCTTAGAACTCATTCCTCTTTCCCACCCCACCGAATGTGTTTCTTGAAAG
>JADEXK010000028.1 GCA_015207155.1 Nostocales cyanobacterium LEGE 11386
GTGCTCCCCTGCTCCCCCTATCCCCTTGTCCCTACCCGTGTACACATAAATCATCTGATCCCCCTTGAAAAGGGGGACTTGAAGAAGTTTTCCCCCCTTGAAAAGGGGGATTTAGCAGGGTGGTTAGGGGGATCGAAACGCTGTTAGGCAACTTGATAAGACTTATGTGTACACCCTAGCCCCTTGTCTCTACTCCCTAATGTAACGATTTATCTCTAAGTAAGAGAGTGGAATATGACGCTTATGTAACATAAAACCAATAAAAGTACATAATAAGGAATTAATTCATGCCTTATACAAACGAAGAAGGCGGTCGTTTAAATAATTTTGCCCAAGAACCAAAGATTTACCAAGCAGAACCTCCTACCAATGAGCAAAAGCGCAACTATATTTTCTTAGGACTTGCTGCTACGGTTTTGGTTGCTGGTTTAATTTTTGTTGCCTTCTCTGTTTCTAATGTCAGTTGAGCATAAAATTTTTTAATGAAATTTAATTTTTTAGTGTTAAAGGTTCCCATGTTAGCAGGAGCCTTATTTTTTCTTTTTTGCTAGAATCATATAGGAAAATTAAAGTATAAATATATACTTGTAATTCTACCAAACTGAAAAGCTCGATTTATCCTGAGCAAAGTAACAATCATCATTAGATTTTTCGTCTGCTAGGATGTGTCCGAAGAGGTTTATGTATACCATGTTTTGGCTATTTAGCCGCCATGAGCGTGAATGATACTGCACACTCCGATAATTTTACTTGGAATCGACAAGTATATCACCGTCTGAAACTTGCCCTGAGTCTTGGCTTACGGCGACAACTTTTTTTGGCTGTAAGTGATGATTTACACTTGAGAAATCAAGTAGCTGCTCGTTTGCATTCTACTTTGGCTTATCCAGTGGGACAGGTGCTATATCAGCCTTTGGATGGACAGGAAACCAGTACTCCTGCATATCCGCGATTAGTCACATTAAGGTTGAATTTAAGCGATCCGAATCCCATAGATCATATAAATCAATGGCTAGCTAACTATCCACCGCCAATTGTGGGTGCATCGAAAGATACACCAGGACGACCTTTACCCATACCATCATTTCAGATTGTGGGTGTAGAGCGATTAACCAAGCAATCAGTGGCAATACAGCGTTTATTTTTACACTATCTACGCTTAAGTGAGCAGAATTTTTCTAGCCAAGAGTCTAGTCGGTTTCTAGAATCTAGCGTGCTGTTGTGGGTATCGCGTCCTTGGTTATCTGCTATTCAACAGTCAGCACCACAATTTTGGCGTTGGCGTACAGGTGTATTTGTGTTTGCAGGAGAACCTACACCAACAACACAAAATCAAGGTTATCCAGAACGTGCTTCCAGTTCAAGAAACTTGGATTTAGGAAATCTTGAGCAATCTATTCTCGATGAATCAGTCATCGAAGCCGAACTCCAAGCCGCATCGGCTACAGGCTTAAAATTTGGGGATGATTTTGACTTACCTGTCGAAGCACCAACGCACCACCAAGGTAATTTGACATCGCCATCTTTGAAGACTGGGACAAAGCCACAGGTATCTACTGCTAGATCTAGTAAGAGCAATAATTTACCACTGTCATCGTTACCTCATATTAGCAAAGAGTTAACAGAGCTAGTACTAGCAACAATTAACACTAAGCTGGCTCAAGATGCAGAAGATAATTGGCAACCCCAGCAAGTTCTCTTAGAGATTGAAGAATTACACTCACAGCAGGCCTCAGCAGAGGTGCTGGCAGCAGCGTATCATCACTTGGGGAACTTATATCGCTTGCGCGTTGAACAGGGACAGTCAAATATAGAAAATTTGATGGTGGCAATTCTCGCTTATCAAGAAGCGATCGCCTATGATGAAACTTCGCCACAACTACCAGATATTTTAAATGACTTGGGTACACTCTACTGGATGTTGTACCGCACACCACACAACGCCGGGGATGGTAGAAATTACATAGAGCAGGGAATTGAATTTTATCATTTGGCTTTAAAGCTGATTTCTCCCACAGAACAGTCAGAAACTTATGCACGGGTACAAAATAATCTAGGGACAGCTTACGGTGATTTAGCGCGTTTTGTGAATCCAGCAGATAACTGGCAGCAAGCAGTTTTAGCTTATAGTGAAGCGCTGCGCTATCGTACAGCCGAAATGGAACCTTTAAAGTATGCTGCTTGCCAAAATAATTTAGGTACTGCTTACTGGCATTTGGGGCAATATAATCAACCAATTGTGCATTTAAAGAAAGCGATCGCCTCATACAAACAAGCGCTGGCTTATTATATCCCTGAACAGGAACCGCTTAAATATGGGATGATTCAAAATAACATCGGTACTGCTTACTGGAATTTGGCACAATACGAACAACCAGCAGAAAATTTGCAATTAGCAATTGATGTTTATAGCGAAGCTTTAAAATATCGGACTCCTGCTAATGTTCCCAGCGCCTGTGCCGCTACACAAAATAATCTTGGTACAGCCTATTGGCATTTAGCAAATTTATCGCAAACAACTAAAGAGGCACGGCAAAAGTTACTACAACTGTCTATTAATGCTTATGATGAAGCTATTGCCTTGGCGCAGTCACTTAGCGGTATACCTTTAAGTTTTGATTTGTTTGCGGCTCACAATAATTTGGGATTAGCTCATTATCAGCTAGTAACTGATAATTCTTTTAGTGGTAATAAAGCTACAACTTCACAACATTTAGAAGCGGCTTTAAATAATCATTTGCAAGCTTTAAATGGATTGAGTAAACAACCAGAGGCTTATCAAACAACTTTCACTTATGTGGTGAAAACAATTCGGGCTTTCCACAGTGAATTGGGGATACAGGGGCAAAATTTAGCTTTATCTAAGGTTCCTGGTCATTTGTTACCGGAAATTTTACCTAAGTTGTAGATATGGTGCAACGAGTCAAACTAGATGAACCCCAGATGCTGGAAGTAAAATAAAATTATCCGCCACTTAACCCCCATCATGGTTATCCCAGAACTCGAACAGCAACTCCTTCAACTTCCCCCCAATGATAAACTGTATATTATCCAACTCCTCACCCAAAGTCTGACCACACACAACACCCACCCCGACCAACCAAGTAAACTCTCAGAATTCTTCCGTCAATCTCCCCTAGCTGAACTCCCCGAAGAACTCGACCTGAGTCGAGATCCCAGCCTCCCCCGCGATGGCTTCACCCCATGACCTACCTCCTTGATACCTGCCTAATTTCCGAACTGGTTGCCAAACAACCAAATCAACAAGTTTTAGATTGGCTAGATGCCCAAGTGTCAGAAACACTTTACCTCAGCGTCATTACAATTGGCGAAATCGCTAAAGGCATCAGTAGACTTACTGATTCTCAGAGGAAAGAATCTCTAACAAAATGGTTAAACGAAACCCTACCCAATCGCTTTGAACACAGAATTTTAAGTATAGATGTCTCAACAATGGTGTTGTGGGGAAACTTAGTCGGACAATTAGAACAGAATGGGCGACCGCTACCCGTTGTGGATTCTCTCATTGCAGCGATCGCTCTGCAAAACTCTTTATCACTTGTCACCCGTAATGAAAAAGATTTTGCTGGGACAGGGGTTGTAATCATTAATCCTTGGTCTATTTGAGCTAGACACAAAAATACAGCATTTACGATCGCACCTGCATAATGTGGGGTGAACCAGTTGCCTAGGTTGGAAAACTCGCCTACAGCGCTGGTTCACCAAGTCGTT
The DNA here is from genome assembly GCA_015207155.1 of Nostocales cyanobacterium LEGE 11386. Classification (GTDB taxonomy): domain Bacteria; phylum Cyanobacteriota; class Cyanobacteriia; order Cyanobacteriales; family Nostocaceae; genus LEGE-11386. Next base: position 3,733 of record JADEXK010000028.1, read on the forward strand.
AAGAACGCCAAGGAAAAAAAATTTACTTTTTTTCTGTCTACGCCTCTGTGGTGCAATAAATTACTTTTAAACCACAGAGACACGGAGAACACAGAGTAAAGAGATGGGGGAGTTTTTAATTTAAAGTACTGGTACTAATGCTTTTAATGCGAAAATCTTTCCAATCACATCTTCGACTACTTTATCTGGTGTAGAAGCACCAGAAGTCACTCCTACAATAATTTTGCCATTGGGTAGCCAGTTTTGAGCGATCGCGATTTCTCCATTTAGTTGCCGATGTTCAATGGTGGTGGCTGATTTAATGCGCTCTACACAATCAATGTGATAGGAAGGGATTTTCTTTTCGGCAGCGATTTGTTGCAATTGAGCCGTATTCGATGAATTAAACCCACCAATTACTACCATTAAATCTACATTTTGTTCTACTAATTCCAACATGGCATCTTGCCGTTCTTGGGTAGCATCACAAATGGTGTTAAAACTTTGGAAATGCTGGTTTAATTCAGTTGTGCCATACTTCTGCATCATAGTACGCTCAAACAGCTTGCCTATTTTCTCGGTTTCGCCTTTGAGCATTGTTGTTTGGTTAGCAATCCCCACTCGTTCTAAGTCCTGATCAGGGTCAAATCCTGCCGAACAAGCTTTAGCGAATTTTTGTAAAAATTCTGCGCGATCGCCACCATGAAGAATGTAGTCTGCAACATATTGTGCTTCCTGTAAATTCAGCACGATGAGATATTTGCCAGCAAAGGAACTAGTAGCAACGGTTTCTTCATGCTTGTATTTACCGTGAATAATTGAGGTATAAGCAACTTTTTTGTGCTTTTCCACCGTATTCCAAACTTTAGATACCCAAGGACAAGTTGTATCGACAATTTTGCATCCTTGATCATGCAGAATTTGCATTTCTTGCACGCTGGCACCAAAAGCGGGTAGGATGACTACATCTCCTGTTTCTACAACAGAAAAGTCTTTTTTACCAGCTGCCACCGGAATAAATCCGATTTGCATTTCTTGCATCCGTTGATTCACTGAGGGATTGTGAATAATTTCGTTAGTAATCCAGATGCGTTCTGTGGGGAAATGCTGACGGGTTTCATAAGCCATGGCTACAGCACGTTCTACACCCCAGCAAAAACCAAAGGCTTGTGCTAGTCGGATAGTAACATCACCTCTCTCTAGAACGTAGTTGCGATCGCGAATTTCCTGGATCAAGCTGCTTTGATACTCAGATTGCAACTGGGTAGTGACTTCTGCTTGGTGACCAAACCCCTTACGATTATAATTTTCCGAATGTTGGAGTGTACGTTTAAAAGCTTTTGTATCCATTGGTTTTGCTATTTAAATCACTATTTCTTATTTTCTCGTGCTAGGACGCGTTTTTATTCAGCAATGCGAAAAGTTCAAGTAGAATTAAAACCGTCTTTGAAACTCTACTACTGCACGACTGTCATCGTCTAAATTAGTAGAAGCACGCAAACGGATTTCGTCGTTAATTCGGTAATTAACACCCCACTGGAAGGGGTCGTTTGCTGTCAAAATTTTGATACTGGAAACGGAAATTTTCGGAGAAATATCAATTCCTGCCTCCGCAGCCAATTCCAAACTGGAATTGCTCCTACCTGCTTCCGGATTATTGGAAATGATAGTGGGAAATACACGCAGTTCACTTAACCCTACAGCGCTACCAATCTGGTTAAAAGCTGCCTGAAAGTTGCTGAATACAGCTGAACCAGCAATGTTAATCAGACCCAAGGTGCTGTCTCCACCCCCCTGGTCACCTAAAAATCCACCACCCAACAAAGCGACAATTTCAGTGTCAGAGCGTGTTGGACTGCTTGTTAGTTCTAGATTCTCATTGAGTTGACTGGCAAAACCTTGAACATTGGCTTCAACTCGAACACTCTCTAAAGCTGCTAACCCGGCGGTGTTTGTCCGGGTAAAATCACTACTTTGAACTACATCTAGTACCTTAGCAAATAGCCGAACATCTAATTCGGGGTCACGGGGTTGGCTGGCTCTAAAAGTCGCGGTATGTTTATATCCACGAGCCAGGTTAAACTGGGTAGTAAACAAATTCACGCCACCTTGTTCTAACCTGATGGTGCCATCGGGTATTGGTTCTGCAAAGGAACCGTTAACTGTGAGGTTGCCGGTTGCTCGGAAGCTAAGAATAGGTGGACGGTTGATTTGGACGTTTTTACCGAGTTCTATCTCTAAATTATTAAATGTCGCTAAAGTATTGCCGTCATCAGGTTGAATCTGCTTGTTAGTTGCTGAGGATGATAAACCAGGAGTGTTATTTGCAGGTTGATCTGGGTTGGCAGAATCGGCTAGCAGTACCTGACCATCAAATAAATTCACTTTACCGCCAATTTCTGGGTTCAGGGCAGAACCAGTAATTTGCAGATTACCACTAGCTCCTCCTTGGTAAAGTCCCTTGAGATTTAAAGCTAGTTCACCTATGTTAATAGTGAGGGGATTGTCAAGATTAGCTGGCCCGTTGTCAAAGATGGGAATTTCTCCCGCAGCTTTGATATCACCCCGGCTAAACCTACCCTCCAGATTTTCTACTAAAATCCGGTCAAAATCAAACTGGATTTTTCCGGTAACACTTCTGACCTTGCCTGGCAACGCCTGAGCTGTAAAAGTAGCATTATTAACAGTGGCAATGCCATTTACCTGTGGCTGTTGTCTGGTACCGCGCACTGTAATGTCTACGTCTCCTTCACCCTGCTCAAAGGCTACCTGATTAGTCAACAGATTTAAGATTGCTAATCCCTCGTTTTTCACTTTCACATCCAGACTAATTTGATTGCTATCTGGTGCTACAGATGCAAAAGGTAACTGATAAGGAATACTACCAGTAATATTCACTGGTTCCGTTTCCACAACTGAGACGGTACTGCCAAAGTTCAGCCGTCCATCGGCATAACTGAAACTGGCTGTAGCGGATTCTACTGGTTGCTGATTCAATCTTCCTTCTGTGATTTCCAACTCCCCTCTACCTTGGGGATTGGCAACACTGCCTGCTAAAGCTGCTGTACCACTGAGATTCCCGGAAATTCCCACTGGGAGGTTAACAAAATTATTGAGTAACTCTAGAGGAAAATTATTGACTCGCAACTGACCAGATTGATCATCGCCGCCAATGTTACCTCTAAAAGCGAGACGGCTATTTTCTAATTCAATCCGTAGTGGAAGTAACTGTAAAACGCCATTTTCAAATCTGCCTTGGGCAACTATATTGTTGGCAGTATAAAAACGATTGGGTTCTTCCTTTTTACCCCAGGCAAAGTTTTGCCCATTCAAATCAAATTGCACTGATAGGCCGTTAGCTGTGGCAGTATTTACAGCAACTTCCCCGTTAAAAGTCCCTTGTAAATCGGCTAAATCTGGAATGGGATTAGAGTCCCGCCGTTCTTGTTCCTGTGCTGTTAGCAGTGCATTAATTTCATAAAAGCGCTTGAGTTGGGTTAACAAAGGCTGATTAGGTAACCCACGGGATTTGGTTGTGAGGTCTGCAGCTGTACCGTAGGTTGGTTCGGCCGCACCGCGTTGCAAATCTTGTAATTCAAATATCTGCGCTACCGTCAACACATCTTGGATATTACCTTGGTTGACATTGAGTTTACCTTGTAGTTGCGGCCCTTGAGGGGTCTGACCAAAATTACCAGCAAAGGCGTAGCTACTGTTACCTTTGACAAATTCACTACTGGTGAGCGTGGTTTTACCATCACCGTAGCGGAACTGAGCCGCTAAACGATCGCCTGTAATGCGACCAATTTCTGGAGATGCGATCGCTAAATTGCCGGTTGTGGCTAATGTCTGCTGATTTACCTGTAAATCTCCAGTTAACAAACCAGCTACTCGACCAGCACCCAAACGCAGATTTGGCGGCGGTGTCAAATTCAAGATTTGTAAGGGGAAGTTGGCAACTTTCACTGTCCAATCATTTCCTTGAGCTTGACCTGAGGCGAAGGCTTGCTGCCACTGTACTAAAAAGGATTGGGGACGATTTTGGGCATCTAAATTGAAGGCAAGGCGATCGCTATTACCTGTGATGTCTAAATTCAAACCTTGTCCTTGTGTTGACTGAATATTTCCAGTTAACAATGGCTCAAAAGCTATGTCTTGTACCACCAAATCTCGTAAACTGATTTTCCCTGTGACGTTGGGTAAGGGCAGATTACCTGTGATTTGTCCATCAAAATCTACATTCCCTGCCACAGCTACCTGATTTGGCAGATTGATCGGTAATTGTTGCAAATTGTAATTCTGCGCTTGGACGTTGAGATTTAACCGAGTGATTTCCGGGATACCTGCGATGTTAGCGTTAGCAAATATATCACCACTGACATTTAATCCTGGCGCTGTTGCTTGCTCAATGGCCAGCTTTTCCCCAGTCCAGGCAATCTCTGCATTCAAGGGTCGCTCAAGTCCAGGAATACCTTGAGATAACTGTACCTGTCCAGCCGCACGCACATCAGCTAATTTGGCAGATCCCAAGATCCCAGCCACCTGCACATTACCACCAAACTCACTCTGCAACTGCTGATTTACCCGGTTTAATTCCACACCAGCTGCATCAACCATAGCCTGATAACGGCCATTCGCGACTTGGATATTAGAGGCTGTAATTGTACCCCCAGCAACATTTAACCGTGCCTGACCACTAGCTTGGATCGTTTCTGGTTGGAATGACTCAACAGATCCTGCCACATTTAATTGACCAGTTAACCCTCCCTGAAATTGTGGTGGTACGGCTGCCAACTGCTGCACAGGTAAATTATTTGCTTGGACTTGGGCTTGATAGCGACCATTAGCTAGTTGGATATTAGCAGCTGTAATTGTACCCCCGGCAACATTCACACGGGCATCACCACTAGCTTGGATCGCTGCTGGCTGGAAGGATTCTACAGAACCTGCTACGTTAAATTGACCAGTTAACGCCCCTTGAAATTGTGGTGGTACGGCTGCTAACTGCTGCACAGCTACATTATTGGCGCGTACTTGGGCCTGATATACACCATCAGCCAATTGGATATTGGTGGCTGTTACAGTCCCACCACCGACATTCAGCCTGGCTTCACCAGTACCACGCAAAGTGTTCAGGGAGAAATTTTCTGTATTACCTGCTATTTGAAATGTACCTGCCAACGGCCCACCCAAAGCTGGAGGAGATTGTTTCAAGATGCGCCCTAGGCGGACATTATTAGCCACCAATTGAGCAGCAAAGTTTTTGTCTTGCAACTGGACATTAGTAACTGCAATAGTGCCGCCAGCAATGTTAATTCCTGCATTTTCAGTGCGAATACTGGCGATTTGAAATGGTTCGGCGCTACCTGCAAGCAGCAAACGCCCGTTGAATTCTGCCCCGGATAATGAGATATTTTCTAGTTGATTTTGGTCTACAAAAGGTGCCAACCCTATACCAGAGGCTTGAGCCACCGCTTGCCAACGCTGATTAGCAAAACTACCAGCACCCCTGACCATACCACCGCCGACATTCAAAGCCACATTGCGGAAGGTGAGGGTACGATCTGCGGCGATGATGGTTTCACCAGTCCCCGGATAAGTTGCCCCTGGAGCCTGCCATTTTACTATAGTTTGGACATTAGTAGTGGGGCCAGTGACTTGAGCTGTTGCAAAGAGAGTGCCAATTTGGATAGGAGGTGTTGTTTCGTAAATTTTAGCGATCGCATCCCCGGAAACATTTTTGGCTGCAAAATTTAAATCTAGTCGGGGAGTTTTCCCCAGGAGGATTTTACCAGCACCTGTAATTTCTCCACCAACTGCGGCTTTGCCCTGAATATCGCTCAAGGTAACTAAGTTAGCATTGGGAGAAAATGCAAATTTACTACTGATATTATTAAAATTAATTTGATCAATTTGGGCAGTTTTAATTGTGGCAACTGAGCCGGAAATCACGGGTTTGGTAATGGGGCCAATCATTTGCAAGTTGGCTTGTAATTGCCCGTTTACAGGTACAGGTGCGGTGATATTGAGAGTTTCTTGAGCATTGGCCACACTCACTGCATTCACACGCCCTGCCAACTTAAAGCCTGCTTCCGTGTCGATAATTCCTGTAGCCACCAGAGGAATTTTGCCGTAATTGCTAGCAACATTATTTAGCTGCACCTCCGTTCCCTGAAAGCGGATTGGCCCTTGGGTATTAATAAAAGCTTCTGGTACGTTAGGAATTTGCAGCGTTACACCTTGCAAGTTAGCACTGCCAAATAACAAAGTTTGCTGTTCTGGTGCCAGTTGAATCTGCAAGTCGCCATTAACTGTACCCGCCTGTAAGTCGAAGGGTAACTTAATCAGGCGGGTAATTTTAGAAGCTAATAAATTTTGCGATCGCAGTTGTAAGTTGGATGCTAATGTTTTGGGGCGCACATCTCCCTGAATCGCAATATTCCCCCCACTATCTGCTTGTCCCCCCACTTCAAACTTAACTAACTGATTTTTTTCTAAAAGTTGGGCAGATCCATGCAGTTGCGAAAATGCTACAGGAGATGAGGGGGATATAGCTTCCTGATCTTCTCCTGCTTCCTCATATCTTCTTTGCGGTAACAATACCAACTTGCCATTGCGAAACCGGATTTTATCTAAATCAGTTTGAAGAGCGCCGCTTTCTCCCGGAGGGGCTATTTTAGTAGTAATCCAGTTTCCTTGATTATCTTGTTCAATATAAATATCTGGGTTGACTAAGGTGACATCTAGCTTTAACTGGCGGTTAAAAATTAGTTTCCATGGATCAAAACCCACTTCTACAGCATCAACTACTGCTTGGTCTGGATCTGTGGGTGTTGGCGGAATAGCTGAAGCCCCAAACTTGACTCCTGTGAGGGAAAAACCCGTAACTTGTCCTAGGTTTACCGGACGGTTGAGGGTGTTGGTAATCCCGGTTTCTGCTAACGGCGTTAATTCATTTTGCACAAAAGACCATAACCGCCAAACACCACCGACCATTCCCACTAGCAAAATTCCGCCCAAAGCAATACCGCCGCGCCTCAACACCAGCAACGACAGACGTTTGCGGGCAAAGGGCTGGGAGTGCTGCTCTTCTTTAGGAGATTTAGTCATATAATTTCTCTTTCCGCTAGTGTAGCTGGCATACTACTAAGCAATAACTGGCAAATATTATTTTGATGCTTATTCCAGGATACAAACCTATTTGAGATTTTGGGATCAGAGATTACTTAGATGATGATGGGGATACTTGTGCAAAGTTTAATTTTCTCCTGTTTGCTAGCTCAAGGTTATTGATGCTTGGCTAAGAATCTGCATAAAGTGAAAATTGTAGATGTCTCTTTCCCAGAGGCACAGTCTAAAACTTTAATATAGATAGATTAAAAAACAAAGGGACAGATGATTACACCAATGCGCGTTTTTGTGTTGATTTTCAATGCTCGCACAGAAAACGAGGGAATTCACTCAATTCGGGTGGGCGATCGCAATAAAATTCTCATGTTTGAGTCAGAAGATGACGCTCTCCGCTTTGCTCTGATGCTGGAAGCTCAGGATTTCCCTACACCTACAGTAGAAATGCTTGATGCTGAAGAAGTTAAGGGGTTTTGCGAAAGTGCTGGTTATGAATGGGAAATCGTCCCAGCAAACAGTGATTTAATTCTGCCCCCAGAAATTAATGTCGAGGAAACCGACTGGCAAGCTGAGGCTGAGGAGGAGGATGACTTTCGTTCTCATCAAGTCCCACCAGCCGCACCAGAAATCTCTGATTCTGAACTAGAAAACATTCGTCGTAAACTGGAAGGCTTATTGTAAAGAGTGCTGAGTGCTGTAGACGCTGCTGCGGCTTCCCGCAGGGTGGAGCCTGGAGCCAGTGTGTTGGGCGGCTTTGCCGACTTGTAGCATCTGGCGTTGCTGAGTAAAAATACTAGCCCCTAATCCAGTTTCCAGTACTTTTTTTCATAAGAGTTATTTATTAAATGGATGTAACGGATGTAGACAATGCAAAATTTGCAGGAACGTGGCTATCTTCTAACCGAACAGGTAAATCCTCACAGCCTTAATTTAGACCAGCTTAATTCTGTAGAGTTGGTTGATTTGTTTAATAGTGAAGACCAAAAAGCAGTTGCGGCGGTGGCGGCGGCTAAAATTCAGTTAGCTGAAGCGATTGATTGCGCCGCCGAGCGTTTGCGCCAGGGAGGACGTTTATTTTATGTTGGTGCGGGAACAAGTGGCAGGTTAGGGGTATTAGACGCTGCTGAATGTCCACCTACTTTTTGTACTCCCCCAGAGTTGGTACAGGGAATTATTGCGGGTGGTGCTGGTGCATTGGTACGCAGTTCCGAAGATTTAGAAGATCGTAGCGAAGATGGTGAGATGGCGATCGCTCAACGACATATCACCCAATTAGATGTGGTAGTCGGGATTACTGCTGGCGGGACAACGCCTTTTGTTCACGGGGCGCTGAACGCTGCTCGTCAACGGGGAGCCAGTACTATTTTTATTGCCTGCGTACCGATAGAACAAGTTAGCTTTGATGCGGATGTTGACATTCGTTTATTAACTGGGCCAGAAATCCTCGCTGGTTCAACTCGCTTAAAAGCTGGGACAGCTACAAAATTAGCTTTAAATATCCTTTCGACTGGAGTCATGGTCAAGCTGGGTAAAGTTTACGGCAATCGCATGGTAGATGTAGCTGTGACTAATCTTAAGTTACGCGATCGCGCTTTGCGGATGCTGCAAGACCTCACAGGTTTAAGTCGAGAAGCTGCTGGTTTCTTATTAGAACGTAGTGGGAAATGGGTAAAGTTGGCGTTATTGATGCACTGGACTGGTTTAGAAAAAGAGGCAGGTGAACAACTGCTTGCAGAACATCAAGGTAATCTCAGAACAGCAGTAGATAACTACAAAAATAACAAATAATAATTGAAAGTTTGTAGTGAGGACTTTAGTCCTAATTTTGAGGACTAAAGTCCTCACTACGAGCCAACCTCACTATTTTAGACTTCTGCTTCTAGTAAATTTGTTAATACCTGATTTTGGAGAATGTCCAAAACTTCTTCAAGCGTATAAACAGAAGTATCTATAATTTTAATATTTTTGCATAACGCTTGTTTGCGTAATAAATTCGCCCAATTTTGCATATCACTATTAACTAATTCCGGTTGTTGCCGAATATTAATTAGTCGCTCTTGCATTACTTCCCAAGTACAATCAATTAAAGCAATAGCATACTTTGTCAAACCAAAATTCTGACAAGCATCTTCAATAAAATTTAAGCGTACTTGTCCTTCTATAATTACCGTGTCTGTTTTCTGATATTCTTTGAGAATTTTTGCAATCCATTTATGGGTTGTAATTTCCTGCCATCTTTCTCCTGAATCTACCTGCTCAATCATCTCAGTGAGAGATGGAACACCTATAGAATCGAAGTGTATAAAAAAGTGGGATTTATTCGTATTCTTTGCTTTCAGGGCATTAACAATTGTTGTTTTTCCCACCCCAGATGCTCCAGATAAAAACAAAATATTTGGGTGCTGCTGCCACATAGTTTCTTGCTTTTAATAAAACTGGGAATTATTAATACTCTTAAAAAAGTTATACTCGTCACACATTCATATTCATGTTTTTTGATTTTGCGACTTAAACCTACCTGCAAGAAACTCTCGCTTTTTGAGATGCTTCGTTTTACGTTTAGTAACTCGCTCTCGCCACATTCGGAAACTAGATTCCTTCATTTCCCGCCGCATTAAGGCAATCACCTGTTTTTCTTGTAGTCCAAACTGAGTTTCAATCACATCAAAAGGTGTTCTATCTTCCCAAGCCATTTCCATGATGCGATTAATAGTTGCAGAATCGATATCTGGTAACTTCATTTCTTATACTTGTAATTTATCAATTAGAGTTATATATATTTTACTTTTATTTTTGAAGAATTTGTAACGTAGTGGATAAAAAATGAATATACGCGTTATTAGCCTACAAAAGCAGGCTGTGCTTCTGAGCCATTGGCTTGAGAATATTGGGAAATAAAGGCTAAAGTTAAAATCTAAAAAATCTTTGTTAGGACTTACGCAAAAGAACCACTCAAACTCTCATTCCTCTGTGTTACGCCATTTGCTACAACGCGGGGAACCCGCGCAACGCAATGGCTCCTCTGTGCCTCTGTGGTTCAATTTTCTCTAACCCGCGCGTAAGTCATGTTTGTTTGTAATTGATATCACAAAATAATAATTTGATAATGTTTTAAGTTGTACATTTAAAGTTTTTTGTATGTGCAATATATTAAAAATAGCAAAATAAAGTACATTACTAAAATAAACTTTCGTTTTACAAAAGCAATTTTAAAAGTTTCTCTTAATTTTTTTGACAATTAGTAAAAAAAAAATTAAGCTAAAAGATAGGTTTAATTAATCAAACAGAAAACAGCAATTTTGTTAGGTAAATTAAAAATCGCTGTTGTAGATTATCGGCATGAACAAATGAATTGAACTCAATCATTCACTATAAATAGTAACTTCGCTGATGTAGCTACAACCAAGTTGCCACTTGAGTAACCGGATTTCGCCGCGCATAATTCAACAAATTCCGATCAGGTGCAAAAAATTGTAGTGGTGTGAGTAGCTGTAAATCTTGACGACTGAGGTGCAATGGATATTTCCAGGAGAACACAATGCTTGAGTATCTTACATCTTTGAACGACCACAATTTACCGTATCCAGATACGATGCATCCCATCATCGTCCACTTCGTAATCGCGATGGTTTTGTTTGCATTCTTCTGTGATGTACTAGGTTATTTTACTGGTAGAACTCATCTTTTTGAAGTGAGTTGGTGGAATATGTGTGTAGCGACGATCGCTATCTTCGTAGCGATTATTTTTGGTCAGTTTGAAGCTGGTTTAGCACAACCTTACGACTTAGCTAAATCAGTGCTGAATGTGCATACACTAGTTGGCTGGTCGCTATCGGGAATTATCGCCTCAATTACAGCTTGGCGCTATGTAATTCGTACCCGCAACCCTTACAAATTGCCAATTCATTATATGGTAGCGGGGCTACTGTTAACTGTGATTGTGGGTATGCAAGTATATCTCGGTGATGAACTTGTTTGGGTATATGGACTGCACACAGTACCAGTTGTTGAAGCAGTCAAGGAAGGTATCTTGCCATGAACTCGGAATTAATTGACCAATTAAACGTACAACTAGGCGCTAACGGCTTACCTTATTCCATTCCCATTCATCCCAACTTAGTCCACCTGACTTTGGGTCTGTTCATCATTGGGATTACCTTTGATATCGTTGGTACACTTTTCCCCTTCCAAAAATGGATGTTCAAATTTTTGGCAATTTCCGTTGAACGTGCCAACTTATTTGATGTGGGCTGGTACAACATGCTAGGTTCCACGGTGATTACTTTTTTCACCGTAGCCGCAGGCTTTTATGAAATGTTGCTAGCTACACCACCAGCTGATGTTAAAAGTGCCTGGGGAATGCAGGCAATGGAAACAATGATTTGGCATGGCATCGGTGGCGTATTCTTACTAGCGCTGATTCTGGGTATGACCGTTTGGAGAGGATGGCAGCGCTTCGTTTGGAGTCAAGACACAGACCAACAAGTGCAGTGGAGTTATCTAGCCACCGGCGTAGCAGTGATGTTAATCATGTACGTCCACGGCACACTAGGGGCACAAATGGCCGCCGAATTTGGCGTACACAATACCGCCGATACCTTACTGAGAATGGGTGCAGACCTGAATACAGTGCTGAAGTAGCAAAGTGCTGAGTGCCTTTTTGAGTGCTGAGTGCTGAGTGCTGTAAAGCCCTGCGGGCATGGCTGCGCTTAGAGCGGTAGCGGGGCGTAAAGCCCTGCGGGCATGGCTGCGCTTATAGCCCGTGCTGAGTGCTGAGTGTTTAGTGTTTAGTGAAAAATTCCTCTGTTCCCTATCCCCTATTCCCTATCCCCTATTCCCTATTCCCTATTCCCAATGAGTATGAAAGTCCAGAAGATTTTCAACATTTTAACCGTGTTTGCGGGAGCGATCGCAGTGACTGTGATCAGTCTCTGGATTGGTAAACAAGCTTATACCTGGCTTCCTCCCCAAGCAGCCGCAGAATCTCAACTGATTGATGATTTGATTAGTTTCCTAGTAACACTGGGAGCGTTTATCTTTTTGGGTGTGACTAGCACTCTTATGTATTCAATCATTTTTCATCGGGCAAAAAAAGGCGACTTGACCGACGGCCCTCACATTGAGGGTAATGTTACCTTGGAAGTTGTCTGGACAGCCATCCCTATTATGTTAGTACTGTGGATTGCCGGCTATAGCTACCAAGTCTACGAGCAAATGGGGATTCAAGGGCCGATGGAACTTGTACATTTGCATAATCCCGTGGGTATGGAGTCGGCTTATGCAGCACCGATGGAAAACAAGGGGACATCTGTTGTCCCTCCATCAGAAAACATTGAAGTAGTAGCGAAACAATGGGCCTGGGTCTTCCATTACCCAGAAAAAAATATTAGCAGTACCGAACTGCATTTACCAAGCGATCGCCGGGTACATTTAGCGCTGCAATCAGAAGATGTGCTGCATGGCTTCTATATTCCAGCATTTCGTCTCAAGCAAGATATTATCCCCAACCACACCATTGACTTTGAATTTACGCCTACCCGCGTTGGTCAATATCGGTTAACCGATTCTCAATATAGTGGTACATACTTTGCGACGATGCAAGCTAATGTAGTCGTCGAATCTCCAGAAGACTACCAGCAATGGCTAGCCCAAGCTGCCACCCAGAAACCAAGCCCAGCTAACAATCAGGCAGCCTCTGAATATGCCCAAGCATCTAGTCAATCAGTCAAAACTGGCTGGCCGACAGTTGCACCTGCGGCATCTCCTTTGGTCAATTATCCTGGTTAAAAGGAAACTTACCAATGACAAATATCCCGATTGCAGGCATCAGTCACCATGATGAGAAACCAGGTGGCTGGAAACAATACTTCAGCTTTAGCACCGACCACAAGGTCATTGGTATTCAGTACCTTGTGACTTCATTTATCTTCTTTTTGGTCGGTGGCATCTTTGCAATGGTAATTCGGGGAGAACTCATTACACCCGAATCTGACTTAGTTGACCGCACCGTCTATAACGGTATGTTCACCATGCACGGCACCGTCATGCTGTTTTTGTGGACATTTCCCTCACTCGTTGGTTTTGCTAACTATCTCGTACCTTTAATGATTGGGGCGCGAGACATGGCCTTTCCCCGCCTCAACGCCGTCGCTTTTTGGATGGTGCCAGTGGTCGGGATTCTGTTAATGGGCAGTTTCTTAGTCCCTGGTGGCCCAGCCCAAGCAGGTTGGTGGTCTTACCCACCAGTTAGCCTGCAAAATCCCACAGGTAACTTAATTAACGGTCAAGTGATCTGGTTACTGGCAGTAGCCATATCCGGCGTATCCTCAATTATGGGGGCAGTTAATTTTGTCACTACCATTGTGAAGATGCGCGCCCCAGGTATGGGTTTCTTTCGGATGCCCTTATTTGTTTGGGCAGTATTTAGCGCCCAGATTATTCAATTATTTGGACTACCTGCACTCACAGCAGGTGCTGTTATGCTGTTACTTGACCTGACAGCAGGGACGGCCTTTTTCAATCCCAGCCACGGTGGTAATCCAGTTCTCTTCCAGCATTACTTCTGGTTTTACTCCCACCCTGCCGTTTACGTGATTATTTTGCCTATCTTCGGCATTTTCTCAGAAATATTTCCTGTCTATGCGCGTAAACCTTTATTTGGCTACAAAGTAGTTGCTATTTCCTCAATGTTAATTGCCGTAGTCAGTGGCATTGTCTGGGTACATCATATGTATGTCAGTGGAACACCCGGCTGGATGCGGTTAATTTTCATGCTGACAACCATGTTTGTCTCTGTACCCACAGGCATTAAAGTATTTGCTTGGGTAGCCACCATTTGGGGAGGTAAACTGCGACTGGATACAGCAATGCTGTTTTCCCTTGGTGGTTTGATCATGTTTGTCTTCGCAGGTATTACAGGCATTATGCTTTCCTCAGTACCTGTAGATGTTCATGTTAACAACACCTACTTTGTAGTAGGACACTTCCATTATGTTCTTTTTGGCACAGTCACGATGGGCTTATATTCTGCCATCTACCACTGGTTCCCCAAAATGACCGGACGGATGTACTACGAAGGCTGGGGCAAATTACACTTTTGGTTAACATTCATCGGTACCAACCTTAACTTTCTCCCCATGCACCCCTTGGGACTACAAGGAATGTTACGCCGAGTTTCCTCCTACGCCCCAGAGTACGAATTTTGGAACATCATTGCTAGCCTGGGCGGCTTCATGTTGGGAATGTCCACCTTACCCTTCATCTTCAACATGGTAATTTCTTGGCTGCAAGGAGAGAAAGCACCTGATAATCCCTGGCGCGCCATCGGACTAGAGTGGATGATTTCTTCACCACCCCCAGTGGAAAACTTTGAACAAATCCCCATCATCATCTCTGAACCCTACGGCTACGGCAAATCAGAAGCCTTAACAGCCAATAACCCACGGGAAAACGCAGACTAGTTACCCCCTCAGCGTTCCTCTGCGTTTAAACAAGGAGAATTTCTCACAATGGACAGTTCCATCAACTCATCTGAATTGCAATTACCGAGAGAACACGAACACGACGAAGAAGGCAACAAAATGTTCGGCTTCATCGTTTTCCTTCTCTCCGAAAGTGTCATTTTCCTCAGCTTTTTCGCCGGATATATCATCTACAAAACAACAACACCTAACTGGCTACCAGCAGGAGTTTCGGGACTAGAAATCAAAGAACCTGCAATCAACACAGTCATTCTTGTTTCCAGTAGCTTCGTCATTTACCTAGCAGAACGCGCCCTACAACGCCACAACTTGATGGGATTTCGCGTATATCTCGCGGCAACAATGGCAATGGGTAGCTACTTTTTGGTGGGACAAGGTATTGAATGGAGTCACCTGACCTTTGGCTTTACCTCCGGGGTATATGGTGGCATGTTCTATTTATTAACTGGTTTCCACGGTTTACACGTCCTCACTGGTATTTTGTTGCAGTTGATTATTTTTGTCCGTTCTTTCTTCCCTGGTAACTACGAATCAGGTCACTTTGGCGTGAATGCAACCTCGTTATTTTGGCATTTCGTCGATGTCATTTGGATTGTTTTGTTTATCCTGATTTATCTTTGGCAATAAACTCTTGGGGATACCATACTCAGTGCTGAGTGCTGAGTAAGAAAAAGAGTACTCTGCACTCTCGCACTCAGTAAATGCCCTGCCTCTCGTGGGCGGTCTTTTAACTCAGCACTGTTCATTTAAGTGGGTCGTGTCCCCAATTCATTAAAGAGTAACGCCAACGGGTGTGTTCAATATCACCCGTTGGCTGCTGTGCTGAGTGGCGATGGACGTAACTATTAACTTTCTTCATATGCGATAGGTCATCATCGGTATAATCATGCTTATGCAAAAGTTCGACGATACGCCGCCCGGACTTGTGACCAATTGATTCGTCATCTTCATTCTTTTGTCCCACTGCTTGGGACTCTTCTGTCTCTAGCCAAGACTCTATTTCCTGGGGTGTCATATTTACGACTTTGTGAAATTCGTCAATTACTGTTTTATTTTTATTACTCATATACACTCCGAGTTATCTTCTCAGGCAGCAATGTGGCTGTAGGTGATAGCGAAGTCAATGCGTTGCTTTGGTTCTCACAGTTGTAGTTACTGGTGTGGCACAGAGATTAAGAGTGGAAATTATTAATGTTTTATACATTATGTTTGTGTCTGTAAAGGCAGCCATCACTCTAGTGATAGAGAAAAACGGTGTTGTATATTTGCAGGATGATTTTGCTGGTTTTGTGAATAAGTTAAAATGTCTAGCCCACAAGAGTTTAATCTAATTTAAATATGCAAACTAAATATTTTTTTAGCTTACTGTCCTAGTCACAAAATCAAGCATTATGTAGAAGCGTTGAGTAAATTTGCGTAAGTAAATTTAGCTAATCTCTGTTCACTTGCAAGGCAAGCAATTTATACTGAATAGACCCTAACTATACAGCAAACGCTTGAGTAATCTATGATCACACTGGAAGGGTATAAAGTCCTGACAGAACTGCACGCCAGCCCCAATTCTCAGGTTTATCGGGGATATCGAGAGTTAGATCAACAACCAGTAGTACTGAAAGTTCTGCGGCAAGAATACCCACCCCCAGAAGCGATCGCCCGATTTAAACTTGAATATGATCTTACCCGCCGCTTTCAAGTTCCTGGAATTATCCAAGCCTACGACTTGAAAAAGTATCAAAATACCTTAGTGTTAGTTTTAGAGGATTTTGGTGGGCAATCCCTGGGTGAGTTACTCAATCAATCGCCTCTACCCCTAGAAAATTTTTTGCAATTGGCCATCCAAGTAGCAGCAGCTTTAGCAGAAATTCATCAGCAACAGATTATTCATAAAGACATTAATCCTGCCAATATTCTCCTCAATCCCACGACTCAACAAACGAAAATAATTGACTTTGGCATTGCGACTTTACTATCGCGGGAAAATCCCACCTTACGAAATCTGAATGTTTTAGAAGGAACTCTTGGTTATATTTCTCCTGAACAAACAGGACGGATGAATCGATCGCTTGATTATCGCACAGACTTTTACTCTTTGGGAGTCACTTTCTACGAACTTTTGACCCAGCAGTTACCTTTTATTAGCGATGATCCTGTGGAATTGGTTCACAGCCATATTGCTAAACAAGCAATTCCGCCTGATCAAATCAATCCTCAAATTCCTTTGGTGCTTTCGCAAATTGTGATGAAGTTGCTGGAAAAGACTGCCGAAGCGCGTTATCAAAGTGCTTTTGGGTTGCAGGCAGATTTACAGAAATGCCTGGAAATGTTCAACGCTACAGGGCAAATTTCATTATTTGCACTAGGACAGCAGGATCACTCCGGTAGATTTCAAATTCCGCAAAAACTGTACGGACGAGAAGCGGAAGTAGCAAGCTTACTCGCAGCCTTTGAGCGAACCAGTCAAGGACAGAGCGAAGTGATGCTGATTGCAGGTTATTCTGGAATTGGCAAATCAGCCCTGGTTCAAGAAATTTATAAACCAATTACCCAGCAACGGGGATATTTTATCTCCGGGAAGTTTGACCAGTTTCAACGTAACATTCCCTACAGTTCTTTAATTCAAGCATTTCAAGCTTTAATTCGCCAACTATTAACTACAAGTGAAGCAGAAATTACCACTTGGCGTGAAAAATTATTAAATGCTCTTGGTGTCAATGGTCAAGTGATCATCGACGTGATTGCAGAGGTGGAACTGATTATTGGTCAGCAGCCACCCGTTATAGAACTATCACCCAAGGAAGCGCAAACTCGGTTTAATTTAGTCTTGCAAAACTTTATTCAGGTCTTTACCCAAAAAGAACATCCTTTAGTGATGTTTTTAGATGACCTGCAATGGGCGGATAGCGCATCACTCCAGCTAATTGAGTTGTTAATGAGTCAAGCAGACAGTCAATATTTGTTGTTGATTGGTGCTTATCGTGATCACGAAGTAGATAAAACCCATCCCCTGCGGACAACGATCGCATCCTTAGAACAAGCAAGGGTGGCTATTCACGAACTGACCTTAACACCCTTAGCATTGCCCCAAATTCAACAACTCCTCAGTGATACCCTCAATAATAACGATTTAGCTCAAATTACTCCTTTAGCAGAACTGCTTCAGCAGAAGACTAATGGTAATCCCTTCTTCATGAATGAATTTCTCAAGTCGCTGTATACAGAAGCATTGCTACAGTTTAATTTCAGCCAACGACAATGGCAGTGGCAACTGGCAAAAATCCAAGCAGCCCAGATTACTGATAATGTAGTCGAGTTGATGGCACTGAAAATTCAAAAGCTGCCAATAGCCACCCAGGAAGCTTTAAAATTAGCCGCTTGTATTGGTAATTTATTTGATTTGCACACCTTAGCGATCGCTAGCTCAAAATCTCCCCCAGATGTCGCCGCCCAACTCTGGGAAGCCGTGCAAACAGGGCTAATTTTACCCCAAGGCAATGACTACCAACTCTTGCAAGTTGCGGATCAAGAAGTCACAGCGAACTTAAAAAATTTGGATGTAGTCTACAAATTTCTGCACGATCGCGTCCAGCAAGCAGCCTACTCACTGATTTCTATTGACCAAAAACAGGCAGTACACTTGCAGATTGGGCAACTCTTATTACAAAGCATCACTCCCCAAAAGCAAGAAGAGAAGATTTTTGATATTGTTAACCAATTGAATTTCGGCATTGACTTAATTACAAATCCTCAACAGCGCCAGGAACTAGCTCAGTTGAACTTAACAGCAGGTAACAAAGCCAAAGCCTCAGCTGCCTATCAGCCAGCCTTAAATTATTTGACAATGGGGATTAACTGCCTCACAGCTAACTGTTGGCAACAGCAGTATCAGCTAGCTTTGGCATTGCACACCGCCGCTGCCGAAGCTGCTTATCTGGGTGGAGACTTTGAGCGCATGGATGCACTCACAGAAGAAGTACTGCAAAAGACCCGCAGCACAATCGATCAGGTGCAGGTTTATGCCATCAAAATCCAAGCGGCGATCGCCCGCGATCAACTGTTGGCAGCTTCTAAACTCGGTCTGCAAGTGATGCAACTGCTGGGCATTCCCTTAGCTAACAACCCTGGTCAACCACAAATTATGCTGGGATTGTTAAAAACTAAACTCGCTTTGGCAGGTAAGCAGGTACACACCTTAGCCGACTTGCCAGAACTCACCCATCCCACAAAATTAGCAGCAATTCGCATCCTTGCTAGTATCGCCTCGGCCACCTACCTAGCAGCCCCGAATGTTTTTCCTTTGACCGTCTTTAAACAGGTAGAACTATCCGCTAAATACGGCAATGCGGCGGAATCAGCCTTTGCCTACGCTACTTATGGCTTGATTCTCTGTGGCGTTGTGGGAGATTTGCCAGGGGGATATAAATTTGGTGAATTAGCTTTGAAACTGCTAGACCGTTTTAATGCCAAACACCTACAAGCGAGAACTTTATTTGTAGTTAATTCCTTTGTCCGCCACTGGCAAGAACCACTGCAAAATACGATTCCTTCACTACAAGCAGCATTTCAAGTTGGGCGAGATACAGGCGATACTGAGTATGCTGCATTTGCTGCCAATGTCTGCTCTATGCATTCCTATTTTTCTGGTCAAAATCTAGCTGAATTAGATGAATGTGTAGCTATTTACGGAGAGGCAATTCAGCAGTTTAAGAAAAAACCGATTTTTGTTCTCATTCAACTTTATCGCCAAGCAGTTGCAAATTTACAAGGAAAAAATGCTAATCCTTGTCAATTAGTGGGGGAATTTTATGATGCCACCGTTATGTTACCTCAGCATATCGAGAGTAATTATCGCACAGCTATTTTTTATGTTTATACTCATTACCTCACACTAAATTATTGGTTTGAAGATTATGCTACAGCCGTCAAGAATGCTGATTTAGCAATTCCTTATTTAGATGCAGTTGTAGCTTTATATATTGTGGGATGGTTCTACTTTTATGACTCTTTAGGACGACTAGCTTTAGCCTCAGTTGTCAATACAGCAGAACGTCAAAAACTACTCCAGCGAGTAGCAGCAAACCAGAAAAAATTGCAAGTATGGGCGAAATTTTCTCCAGATAATTATAGCCATAAATTAGCGCTGGTAGAAGCAGAATGGCATCGGGTACATGGAGAATCTAATCAGGCGATCGCCTGTTATGATCAAGCGATCTCTTTAGCCCAATCACACCAATATTTGAATGAAGCGGCTCTAGCCAATGAATTGACTGCCAAATTTTACCTAGCTGAGAATAAAATTAAGATCGCCCAAGTTTATCTGCAAGAAGCCCGCTATCTTTATTTGCAGTGGGGAGCGATCGCCAAGGTAAAAGATTTAGAAGCCAAGTATCCCCAAATTTTAACGCGTACCACAGAAAAAGCTGTTAAATCAACTTTATCAACCACTAGTTCTAAATCGACCAGCATCACGAGTAGTAGTCATTCAGAATCACTGGATTTGGTGACAGTCATTAAAGCTTCTCAGACCCTTTCCGAAGAAATTCAATTAGATAAACTCCTATCTAACTTGATGCGAATTTTAATGGAAAATGCCGGGGCGCAACGGGGATTTTTGCTGTTGTCAACCAAAGGTAAATTTCTGATTGAAGCTCAGGGAACTGTTGGTGAAAATACTATTCAGGTGTTGAAATCACTGAGTATTGAAGATAACCAAACTCTTTCGAGAGCGATCGTTAATTATGTCATTCGTACTAAAACCAATGTAGTCCTAAATGATGCCATCCACGAAGCAGTAGGAATTGGGGAATTTATCAAAGATCCCTACATTCGCCAATACCAACCGCGATCAATTCTGTGTACTCCCTTAATTAACCAAGGAAAGTTAGCCGGAATTGTGTATTTAGAAAATAACTTGACAACAGGAGCATTTACCCCAGATCGCTTGGAATTGCTCAACCTGCTTTCGGCACAAGCAGCTATTTCTATTGAAAATGCCCGTTTATATACAGATTTAGCCGCACTTAACAAAGCTTATGAGCGCTTTGTTCCGCGTCAATTTCTGCAATTCCTCAATAAGCAAAGCATTATAGATGTGGAATTAGGCGATCAGGTGCAACGGGAAATGTCAGTTTTATTTACCGATATTCGCGCCTTCACCACCCTTTCAGAAAGCATGACCCCCGCCGAAAATTTCCGATTTATTAACGCCTATCTCAGTCGCATGGAGCCGATCATTATCGAAAATAATGGCTTTATCGACAAATATATTGGTGATGCCATCATGGCATTGTTTGCCGGAGATGCCGATGATGCGGTACAGGCGGCAATTGCTATGTTGCAGACCTTAACCACCTACAACGAAGAACGCCAAGCCAGGGGTTACTTACCCATTCAAATTGGCATTGGGATTAATACTGGTTCGCTAATTTTAGGAACAGTTGGCGGGTTGAACCGCATGGATAGCACAGTGATTAGTGATGCGGTCAATTTAGCAGCACGCATCGAAGGATTAACCAAAACATTCAACACCCCACTCCTAATTACCGACCAAACTTTTGAGCGCTTACAAAATCGCGATCGCTATGGTATTCGTGTAGTTGGTCAGGTGAAAGTGAAGGGGAAGACAAATGCTGTGACTGTTCATGAAGTGTTTGCCGCCGATCCCCCAAAAGTTAGGGCAGGTAAAACAGCTACCTTGAAAGTATTTGCAAGAGCATTAGCGTGTTATGAACAACAGCAATTTGCCGCCGCCGCCGAATGTTTTCAAGATTGCTTGCAGCAAAACCCGTGGGATCAAGTCGCCCAGATGTATCTTAAATCCTGTCAGCCAGGGCAAGAAATAGCAGCAATTTTCACCGAGACAGTTAAGTTGTAAAGTATTGGTCAATAAATTTCTTGTTATACTCTTTACTCTGTGTTCTTTGCGTCTCTGTGGTTAAAAAATCACTTTTAAACCGCAGAGACACAGAGATATCAGAGAGAAAAAACAGATTTTACAAGTCACTCCTTTAGGGGCTAGAGATTTACGGTTGGAGTTAAAAACCCTGAAAAAGTTGATATTTGGACATTTGAGAGCGAAAACTCAACTTTTTAATTAAAACCTAGTGTTATACCTGAGGCGAAACACCAAATCAGATTGTCATGCCAGGGTATAAATAATGATTCGTAAAATTCCTGAACCCCGATTTCCAGAGGCAGCAATGACTGCCAGTCGTGCGGAACTATCAAATCTACCACTGAATGTGATCTATGGACATGTACCGGCAGATTTGTCTGGGCACATGTTCATCATTGCACCTGTAGGTACTGTTGCTTCTGGGGGCTTACCGAATCCTAATGCAACCCATATTTTTAACGGTGATGGGATGATTTACCGCTTGGACTGGGAAGCCGGACAGGTCACTGTCAAAACGAAACTGTCACGTACACCTTGCTTCTATGCAGATCAGGCAACTTTTAAAAATCCTGCTTATCGCTCTCATCAATTTCGCGATTATGGTTTACTGCGTTTTTCCCCTTCCTTGGGCTTGCGAGATGAGGTAGATATTGCCTTTCTCGCTTTTAATACGATCGCAGACAGCCAAGAGCGATTAATGATTACCTATGATGCTGGTCGTCCCTACGAAATTGATACCAATAGCCTAGAGGTTGTAACCCCAGTGGGAGCCAACACTGAGTGGAAAGCGTTTCTACCTTTTGCCTATCCTTTCCCCCCTGTATTGAGTACATCTCACCCAACTTTTGACGGTTATACCAATGAGGTGTTCTTAGTTAACTATGGGCGATCGCTGGGCAATTTTCTCGAAAGTGCGCGTTTCATTTATGACCTCGAACAAATACCAGAAGAACTAGAACAACTGCTGAGGGCGATCGCGCAATTTTTAGACAACAATCCTTTGCAGATTCCCTTGAGAATGTTCTCGAAGTTTTCTCAAAGTTTCTGGCAACAATTGATTGGCTGGATTGAGCATTGGTTGGGAAATGCCATGCCAGATTTTGTTTATTTGGTGCGGTGGGATGGTGTAGGTAAACTCCAGCGCTGGCAGTTGACGCTACCGGATGGTTCCCCGGTACGAATTGAACAAAGCATCCATCAGTTGGCTGTTACTCAAGACTACGTGGTGCTGATGGACACTTCCCTAAAGATTGGCCCAGAACAAATCCTTAATAACCCAATTCCCAATAGTTTGGAAACTGAGCGCCTCCTGCGGCAATTACTGACGCGATCGCAGCAGCCAAACTCCCCCATTTATATAGTGCATCGGGCTGACCTCAAGGCAGATGTAGATACTGTGGTAGTCCGTCCAACCGTCATTCCTTTAGAAACAGTGCATTTTTTGACCGATTACGAAAATCCCGACGGTCAAATCACTTTGCACGCTGCCCATCTCTGCGCCACAGATATTGCTGAATGGGTTCGCAAGTATGACATCTCAAAATTCGATGCTCCCAAATCTGCGCCTTTGTGGTTGGGGGGAATGCTAGCTAATGGGCAAATGGATGTGGGTCGTCTGGGTCGCTATCAAATAGATGGCGAGACAGGCCAGATCCGAGATGCCAAAGTAATTTACGATGCTCGTCGTCACTGGGGTATCGGGTTCTACGCTTACCAAGAAAAGCTGGCCTCTGGATTGCCTCCCAAGCGAATCGATAATATTTATTGGCAATCCCTCGGTTTTTGGCCAGAACTGCTGACTGAGTTTATTTACAACTTATACCAAGACTACCCCTACCGGGCCATACCACTGCAAGAATTACTACAACGACAAGAAGCATTCCACAATCGCCCTTCTTCTGTGTTCCGGCTAGATACAACCAAGATGGAAGTGGCAGATTTTTATGATGCGCCCCCTGGTCAATTCATCAGTTCACCCCAGTTTATACCGAGATTGAACGGTAATGGCAGTTCTACTGATGGCTATATCGTCTGTACGGTATTTGGGGAAAATAACAACGAAATTTGGATCTTCCAGGCAGATCAGTTAGGGGCTGGCCCGATATGCAAGTTGAGTCATCCGCAACTAGATTTTGGCTTCACAATGCACACTACTTGGTTAGCTGCGATCGCTTCTCGCACTGCTAGTTACGATATTCCCGTGCAGCAGGATTATGATTCGCTACTTAACCAGCCAGCAATTCAGCAATTATTCGCAGAAGCAGTTTATCCGCATTTTCAGTAGAAGACGTGGCGACCAGGGCACATTACTACCTAGGAAGAAAGACTATTATGACTAAACTACCTCAAGATGCACGAATTTGTATTGTCGGAGCAGGAGCAGGCGGGTTATCTACGGCTTACTTTTTGAAAAAGCAAGGCTACCGCAACGTAGTTGTGCTAGAAAAAGCTGGACGGGTAGGGGGATTGTGCTGTTCTATTACCTACAACTCCCGTTCCTTCGACTTAGGCGCAAATTATCTCACCCCTGCCTACAAAGAAGTGCTAAAAATAGCTGAAGAAGTCGGCGCTTCACTTTACAGCGAAGGGCCAGGCCAAGTCTACAATCCTTTTAAATCTCAACCGGGACAACCTGCCTACACCTCAATTATGAATGCCGTTACTGAGGGAACTGACCCAGTAACGTTTTTGGCAGCCGTTGGGCGTTTTTGGTGGGAGCGTCTTTGGCTAGAGCCAATTATTTCTGTTCCTGGATTTGCCGGTATCAGTCAACATCCCGAACTCACTCAACCTTTTTCCCAGTGGTTAGCACAGAAAGATTTGTCATGTCTAGAAACTCTGTTTGAAATTCCCATTACCACAATGGGCTACGGCTATTTAAACGAAATCCCTACTGCCTATGCCCTCAAATACATGACTTTAGAAACCTTTGGGACTTTAATTACTTACGGTGCAGATTTGCGCTGCGGTTGGCCTAAACGATTTACTGATGGTTTTCAACGTTTTTGGGAGCGTGTTGCTTGGGGGCTAAATGTGCGCTTGAATATTGACATTAAGGAAATCAAGCGTGGGGCAATTACACGGGTACGGTTCACTGAGCAAGAGCAGATTCTTGATCAGATTGTTACCCATGAAGAAGTTTTAGAATTTGACTATCTGGTTTTAGCTTGTCCGTTGACGCTGGATGTCCTCAATACCTTTCTTGATTTGTCGTCAGCAGAGAAAGATTTATTTGAGCAGATCATTCTCAATCCCTACAGTTTGATTACATATCTAATTCCTGATTTGCAAATGCCAACCCCAGTAACTAATGTTATTCCCGTAAATGCGGTGGGGAATCCCTGGTTTATTGCTCAACAGTTTGCTGACAATGACTTGATTGCTTTTTACACTCGCCTAGACCGCGAGGGAAAAATCACTAAAACAGATGTTCTTCAGGGGATTCAAAAGATAGTAGAGAATTTGGGAGCGCAGGTAGATGATGATTACTACACCTATGATGAATGGCCTTACTTTCCACACGTTACCTCAGAGGTGATGCAGGCGGGATTTTACGATCGCCTAGAAGCCATGCAAGGTCAACGCAAAACCTTCTACGTGGGAGGCTTATTAAATTTTGAATTGGTTGAGACAATTGTGGAGTATTCAAAAAGTTTAATCGAGAAGAACTTTTAGCTTGTAGTCAGGACTTTAGTCCTTCTTTTCTCACCACTAAAGTCCTTATACCAATTCAAAGAATTTTTGCGACACATGTAGCTACAAAGTGAAAGATTAATTTGCTACTCTCTTTCATGCAACAAACCCAAAAAGACCACCGACTTTTTAAAAAAGTCGATGATCTGAGCCTTTCGTGTCTCTACTGAATTTTTAAGAACTTATCTAAAGCTATCACCATACTGGGAGGCCAACGGCGGATATTTTTTACCCAGTTCATATCTTTATAGCGCTTATCTAGTCCGTAAGCTGCTACCCAGTTACTCTCTGCTTCGCCTTTGTTTCCACTTACCCAGTAAGCGGCTGTGAGGGCAGCACGCATATCAGCAAATTGAGGATATTTGCGGACAATATTCTTCATCTCGCGGATGGCTTGGTCGGTTTTACCAGTTTCATAAAGGGCGAGGGCGTAGTTGGCACGGGCAAAGGCAAAATTCGGGGCAATTTCCACTGATTTTTGATAATCGGCGATCGCCTCTTCCCATTTCCCTAAACCTGATTTGGCATTCCCGCGATTGTTGTACGCCATCGCATCATTCGGATCTAATTCTAGGACATGATTATAATCGGCGATCGCATCTTCCCATTTGCCCAATCCTTCCAACGCTGTACCGCGATTTAAATAAGGATCAGTGGCATTAGGAACTAGTTCTATGGCTTTGTTGTAATCTTTTAGGGCTGCTTGTAATTTATTCTGACTCACCCGTGAATTACCCCGGTTACTCCATGCACCAGCATTGGTGGGAAATTGTTCAATAATCTGTGTCCAGTAAGTTTCAGCTGTAGCAAAATCACCTTTATTCGTAGCTGCAAAAGCTTTATTTGCTAACTCATCTCCTTGTTGTAACTGTTCTTGAGTAATACTAGGCGCTTGGGATACTGCCATAACTGGTGTACTCCAGCCAAACACAAGCAACAAAGTGAGAATAATACTAATTAACTTCATCATCTAAAATTTACCTTAAGAAAATTGCGAGTAGGGAGATGGAGGGATGGGGGAAGAACTTAATATTAGTAATCTCTCCTTGTCCCCTTGTCCTTCCATCTTCCCCTAATTACAACAACGACAACTGTTCATTAGGCGGTTTAAATCCCAAATGTTTATAGGCTGCGGTTGTGGCTGTTCTACCACGGGGAGTGCGGCTTAAATAGCCAATTTGCATCAGGTAAGGTTCATACACTTCTTCGATTGTTTGGGTGTCTTCACCTGTAGCGGCGGCAATTGTTTCTAATCCCACTGGCCCGCCGTTAAATTGTTCAATAATCACACTCAGCATTCGGCGGTCTGTCCAATCTAAACCGCAAGGGTCTACCTGAAATAGTTGCAAGGCTTCGGCGGCAACGCTTTCGGTAATTTCACCTGATGATTTTACTTCCGCATAATCACGGACACGCTTGAGTAATCTATTAGCAATTCTTGGTGTGCCACGCGATCGCCTGGCAATTTCTGTGGCACCATCTTCTGCAATGGGGGTTTTGAGGAATTCGGCACTGCGTAAGACAATTTTGCTGAGTTCGTCAACTTCGTAAAAGCGCAATTTCTGCACTAACCCGAAGCGATCGCGTAATGGTGATGTTAGCGCACCCACACGGGTTGTGGCTCCTACTAGAGTAAATTTAGATAGTGGTAAACTGCGAATCCGGGCGCTGGAACCTTTGCCGATAGTAATATCTAAACGATAATCTTCCATAGCCGGATAGAGAATTTCTTCGGTCATCCGCGAAAGACGGTGAATTTCGTCTACAAATAAAATATCTCCGGGTTTCAAGTTCACTAGTAGCCCTACAATATCTCTTGGACGTTCTAGCGCTGGCGCACTGGTAATTTTGTAGTTTACTCCCATCTCTGATGCTAAAATCATTGCCATTGTTGTTTTACCCAATCCCGGAGGCCCATATAGCAGCAAGTGATCCAACACCTCACCGCGTGACTTAGCTGCTTTGATGGCAATGTCTAGCACATCCTTTAAGTCTTTTTGGCCAATGTAATCGGCAAATCGCTGCGGTCTGATACTCTCTTCTTGTTTACCTTGTTCGTCAGCAGCAGCTTCCGGTTGCAAAATGTTCTCATTGGCAGGTGCTGGCGCTGACTCCAGACGCTGCTGTGGTTGTCCGTTGGGTTCTTGAGGCTGTTTTTTCGAGGAGATTATCGCCATAATTCAGCTATCAACTTTGACTTGAGGACTGTTTGTGCGCCATCTACGCTGTAATGGCTGCGAGTAAACACGGGGCAAAAATTTTCTGTTGGAACTGCGCGCGCCAATTTAGAATTTAAATTCCGGACGATTACCCAGGAGTGAAAAAGTTATTATGTTATCTAAAAGAATCTTACCGTGCTTAGATGTGAAGGCGGGACGGGTTGTAAAAGGAGTTAACTTTGTAGACCTTAAAGATGCAGGCGATCCGGTAGAACTGGCAAAGGTTTACAACGAAGCTGGTGCTGATGAGTTAGTATTTCTGGATATTACAGCCACTCATGAAGACCGAGATACAATTATTGATGTGGTGTACCGCACGGCTGAACAGGTCTTTATTCCCTTGACTGTGGGTGGTGGGATTCAATCCTTAGAAAATGTTAAAGCTTTGTTACGAGCAGGCGCAGACAAGGTTAGTATTAATTCTGCGGCAGTACGTGAACCAGACTTGATTAATCGGGCAAGCGATCGCTTTGGTAATCAGTGCATAGTTGTTGCTATTGATGCTAGACGCAGAATTGATCTTGATAACCCAGGCTGGGATGTGTACGTGCGAGGTGGTAGAGAAAACACTGGCTTAGATGCTTTACGTTGGGCACAAGAAGTTGAAAGACGAGGAGCTGGAGAACTCCTGGTCACTAGTATGGATGCTGACGGTACTCAAGCTGGCTACGACTTAGGATTGACAAGAGCGATCGCCGAATCTGTACAAATTCCAGTGATTGCTTCTGGTGGTGCAGGCAACTGTGAACATATCTACACGGCACTAACTGAGGGCAAAGCCGAAGCGGCATTACTAGCGTCACTACTGCATTACGGGCAATTAAGCGTGGCAGAAATTAAAAACTATTTGCACGGTCATTCAGTACCAGTACGCTTGTAATCTTGAATTAAAATACATTATCAAAATCCCACCACATCTATCTCAAGTTAGATACAGTTCTCTAAAAGGGTGTTAAGATTAATTTACAAGTATGAATAAATATTAAGAAATATGTTGATTCCTATTTTACTATTTGATGTAGCGCTGGTAGCGTGGTCGCTCCACCTAATGGAGAAAGCCGTTGAGCATAAAGAATTTTCTTTAATGCTGGCTGGAACATTAGTTGCCCTTGCGGCTGCTGCCATGTTGGTAGTTTACTTCCTCATGGGACACTGTATGAGCTATTTGTTGCAAGTATCCTAGAAAGTACCGAACAGTGGAGGAGATACTTGACATTTCATCAGTTCAGACTTGACAAAAGACTAATATTAAGGCATTATTAAGAGCGAATTACAAGGGGCTATAGCGCAGTTGGTAGCGCATCTCAATGGCATTGAGGGGGTCAGCGGTTCGAATCCGCTTAGCTCCATACCCTAACTATCCAGTCACCATCAATATTTGGGTTATTTTAGTTGTCTTCTTATGATTAATTCCTTGTGAAGCATCATAGGCAAATTTCAACAAGTTTTATTTAAGATAATTGTTAAGTTATATAAATAAAATTTTTAGCACTGTTTTCTAAGAGCAGGATGAAGGCAGAGAAGGTGACTTCCCCACCGCATCTTCAGTACCAGGTTTTGACAAATGTCAATCACCCAAGTAAATACCTAAACCACGAGCAGTTTTCACTAAAGTATCCTCTGGATTGACAGTTCTATATTGAGCGATCGCCTCAGCAATGGGTACAGTGAGAACTTGACGATTTTGCCAAGAAACCATGTGGTCATATTTACCTTCATCAATGAGATTAACTGCTGCCACACCAAAGGCAGCTGCCACTAATCGATCTAGGGGTGAAGCAGTACCACCGCGTTGGATATGTCCTAAAACTGTCACTCGCGTTTCTGCACCAATGCGATCGCTAATTTGATCGGCTAAGTATTGACCAATACCACCATATCGAGATTGACCCAAGCTATTTGTCATGGTGACAGTTTCACCTTCTTGGGTACGAACAGCCTCGGAAACAATAACTAGACAATAGTTTTTGCCTTTTTCTTGGCGCTGTTTGATTTTGTAGCAAATGTCTTCAATTGTGTAGAGAATTTCTGGGATTAAAATCACATCTGCTCCCCCAGCAATTCCCGCAGTGATCGCAATATGTCCGGCGTCACGACCCATCACTTCTAAAATTATGACTCGACTATGAGAAGCAGCCGTGAAGTGTAAGCGGTCTAGTGCTTCTGTAGCAATATTTACTGCCGTATCAAAACCGATAGCATGTTCAGTAATGCCAATATCATTATCAATCGTTTTGGGAATCCCCACTAAATTAATCCCGCCTTGTTGAGCTAGGCGACGGAGAATCGCCAAACTACCATCACCACCAATGCCAATCAAAGCATCTAAATTTAGTTGATGATAGCCTGCAATAATTTCTTGGGAGCGATCGCATACACTGCCATCAGGCATAGGAAAAGCAAAAGGATCACCTTTGTTGGTGGTTCCTAACATTGTTCCCCCAGAAGTTAACAACGGGTCAACTAAGTCGATTTCCAGTTTTGTGAATTGCGGTGGACGTGCCATTAATCCCAGAGTTGCTTGACGAATTCCTAGTACTTCCCAACCTTTGCCACAAGCACAATGGACAACAGACCTGATGACCGCATTTAAACCAGAGCAATCTCCTCCACTAGTAAGAATGCCAATACGCTTATGTTTTCCCATATATTTTTGATACTTCAAACGTGAAACAATTTTTCCCTACTCATACAGATCACGCCCATTTTGAAGGATTTATCCTGATTGGTTCACAACTGATTGAGGTTCGGCACTATTAGAGACTATGGGACTTTGGGGACATTTCATTTAGTCCGAAACAAAATTTTATTTATAGCCGTAGTCACATAGGTTAGGACAACTCAGCACTCAGCACGGGCTATAAGCGCAGCTATGCCCGCAGGGCTTTACGCCCCGCTACCGCTCTACGCGCAGCCATGCCCGCAGGGCTTTACAGCACTTAAAAATGCACTCAGCACTGTGAATTCTGACAGAAGTTAGATGATTATTTTGGGGATTTAGATTAATTTGGGTGGCATTCGTGACCCAATCAAGATTAGGTGCAAACATGCCAGAACAGCAACTTCAACTAGACAGTTCAGCCGTATTTGAGCATTTATGGGGGATTACCAAAGAACTCCGCCAAAAACTAGACAATCGTTTTCAGGTACAGCCAGATCCGTCTACCCAAGACTTACAAAGCTATTTTGCCCAGACGGGAGATGCACAAGGTTCGCTCACTGCTTTTTCGGGTTCCGAATTGGATTGGCTAGTACATTCATGGCTGCGGGAACCTAATTCAGGCTTTTGTAATATGCACCTGACTAATTGGCTAAAACCACATATCCGTGTTCCGCATCTAGCTTATGCATTTGCTACAGTACCGCACCTATTCTTTTACATGGATTATATTCCTCGTACTGATCTATTCATTGACCTAGAATATTTAGATCGCTACTACGAGCCGATGAATCAAACATACCTGAACTTACTTGCAGATGAACGTTTCCAGCAGTATCACAGCAAAACTCTCTACATTCGTCAAGCCCAATCTCATACGAGTTTGTGTTTCACCAGCCCAGTGATGGAAGAGACACTAAGTATATTGAGAAACGTGGCTCATGAGATGATGGATCGGTGGTTGACTTGGGTAGATGAAGCTGAATCAGTAGCAGAATCCGAGCGTGCTGCTTTATCTGAGCGTGACTTCATTGTCCGTCGAGCGATCGCAGAACGTGACCCAGATAATAAAATAGCTGTGCAGTTATTTGGTCAACAGATGACAGATAAACTAGTGCGATCACTTTGGGGTGGTGATCGAATTAGTCATTAATGACACTTCCCATTCCCCGGTTACTGAGCGCAGTCGAAGTACACTCCCCATTTCCCCAGCATGGCAAATAACACTGATCATATAGATTCATTTCGAGCTTTGGCACTGCAAGTGACTTGCCATGCCGTCAATCAAGCAAGCGATCGCCAAGCAGCCCGGTTGTTGATGCAAAAATCTATTAATCGCTTGGCGCAGCAAATTGCAGCTAGTATTGCTTTTATTGGCTTTGACTGTCGCTTAATTGTTTTACCAGAATATTTTCTGACAGGTTTCCCTATGGGAGAATCCTTAGCTGTTTGGGGAGAAAAAGCTTGTCTAGAAATGGATGGTGCTGAGTATGAGGCACTTGGTAAAATTGCTCAAAAACATCAAATATTTTTAGCTGGTAACGCCTACGAACTTGACCCCAATTTTCCAGGATTGTACTTTCAAACCTGCTTTGTGATTGATCCTTCTGGAGCCATTGTCTTAAGGTATCGGCGGCTAAATTCTATGTTTGCCCCTACACCTCATGATGTTTGGGATAAGTATCTCGATTGCTATGGTTTAGAAGGCGTTTTTCCCGTAGCTAAAACCGCAATTGGTAACTTGGCTGCTTTGGCATCAGAAGAAATTTTATATCCAGAGGTGGCGCGGTGTTTGGCAATGCGGGGAGCCGAAATTTTTTTACACTCCACATCAGAAGTGTATGGTAAGAACCTCACACCGAAGGATGCAGCCAAAATTACCCGCGCTGTAGAAAATATGGCTTACGTAGTTTCAGCAAATACAGCAGGTATCGCTAATAATCCCATTCCCAACGCTTCAGCCGATGGTGGTTCTAAAATCATTGACCATCGCGGACTAATCCTAGCCCAAACCAGTACAGGCGAGAGCATGGCAGCATTTGCCGAGATTGACCTAGCTGCTTTACGACGCGATCGCCGCCGTCCAGGGTTAAATAATTTACTTTCACGTCAGCGCTTTGAACTATATGCTCAAAGTTACAACCAGTCACAATTTTACCCAGCAAATACTATGCTGGACAAAGAAGTAAACCGCCAACACTTCACGCAAACACAACAAATAACTATTGAACGTTTAGCTAAATTGGGGATAATTTAACCTGTAATTAAAGAAGGAAGAAGTTTGGAGTCAGAAGGAAGAAGGAAAATTGGTGGTGGGTTTACATCCCCCACCAATAGGAGACCACCACATCTATGATTTGATGGGGGATTTAAACCCGTTTGGGAAGAAGAAAGAAGTCTTCTTTCTTCTTCCTTTGTTAAAAAATTAAGCTTAAAACTTTCCGTAACTACGCCGATGTGTCACTTTGCCGTTCTACATGCTATACCTGGGCGTAGTTTTAGGCTTTTTAACCTGATTAATCATCAATACCAATGCCCAATGCTCAATGCCCCATGACCAATGCCCAAACCAATAGAAGTCCGCAACCCCCGGACTGGAAAATTTGACTATGTAATTCTCCCGCCGCCGCCGAGGCTGTTGATACACCAATGCAACCGCGCCCGGAGAGCGCAAATTCGTTGGCAGCAGTTAGGTCTAGAAGCGAGAATTGATGCCTTACAGCAATGGAAGCAAGCCATATTATCTGGGCGAGAACGGCTTACAGAAGCTCTGGTAAATGATACAGGTAGATTATTCACCTCTGTACTAGAAATAGACTCCTTCCTCGCTAGTATTGACCGTTGGTGTGGATTAGCACCAGAGTTACTACAGGACTCAGCCAAAAATACAGCCATTCCATTTATCGCCCTACAACAAACATCAGTCCCTTATCCCTTAGTTGGGGTGATTAGCCCGTGGAATTTTCCATTGTTGCTATCGACGATTGATATAATTCCCGCATTGTTGGCGGGTTGTGCGGTGATTGTTAAACCCAGTGAAATTGCTCCCCGCTTCGTAGCACCACTGATTACAGCCATTAATACTGTGCCCAATTTACGTGACGTATTAAGTTTTGTGGAAGGAGCCGGTGACACCGGAGCAGCTTTAATTGAATATGTAGATTTAGTCTGCTTTACAGGTAGTGTAGCAACAGGGCGCAAAGTAGCAGAAGCCGCAGCTAGACGGTTTATTCCGGCTTTTTTAGAATTGGGAGGAAAAGACCCCGCGATCGTTTTGGAGTCAGCCAATTTAGAATTAGCAACTTCAGCGATTTTGTGGGGTTCAGTAGTCAACACCGGACAATCATGTCTCTCAATTGAACGAATTTACGTTGCAGAAGCGATATTTGAAGAGTTTTACCATCAATTGATAGCCAAAGCCCATCGCCTCCAGTTAGCATATCCCAAAGTGGAAAATGGAGAAATTGGCCCCATCATTGCCGAAAGACAAGCCGCAATTATTAACGACCATCTTCTAGATGCGATCGAAAAGGGAGCATTAATTCACTGTGGCGGTAAAGTTGAGGAATTAGGCGGAGGGTGGTGGTGTCGTCCGACTGTAATCACTCAGGTAAATCATTCGATGAAAGTGATGACCGAAGAGACTTTTGGCCCTATCATGCCAGTGATGCCATTTCCTACAGTTGAGGAAGCAGTGTATTTAGCCAACGACTCTATTTATGGACTAAGTGCGGCGGTGTTTGCCGAGTCAGAAGCAGAAGCCTTAGCAGTTGCCCAACAAATAGATGCAGGAGCCATTAGTATTAATGATGCTGCTCTCACTGCCATTATGTACGAGGGAGAGAAGAATTCCTTCAAATTCTCCGGTCTTGGTGGTTCACGTATGGGGCCAGCATCACTAAAACGATTTTTACGAAAAAAAGCATTTTTGATTAAAACTAATTCTAGTAGCGACCCTTGGTGGTTTGATAATGGTTAATAGCTCAGTTATTTATAGGACTTACGCAAAATACTTCTCTAACTCTCATTCCTCCGTGTTCTCTGTGCCTCTGCGGTTTGATTCTTCCCTAACTTGTGCGTAAGTCCTAATTTAGTCTATATACTTTTATGTAAAGGAATTGTGTAATGTCTAATATTCGAGAAGAAATGCCAGTGCTAGCCCGTCATGAGGGTGATTGGGTAGGTACGTATACGTTGATAGATATAGAAGGTAAAATTATTGATCAACATCAATCTCATTTAACCTGCCAGTTTCCAGAAAACGACATTTATTCCTACTATCAAATCAATCGCTACAAATGGTCTGATGGAAAACAAGAAGAGCATAAATTTCCCGGAACCTATCGCGATAAAATGCTCTGGTTTGACACAGAACGTATTCAAGGAAAAGCCTGGGAAGTTGATGATTCTACCCTTATTTTATGGTTTGCTTATAAGACAGTACCAGAAATGTATTTATATGAAATGATTTTACTTAGCCCTGACAATAACCATCGTGCCCGTACTTGGCACTGGTTTAAAAATCATCAAATCTACCAACGCACCATTATTCAAGAAGAACGACTACAGTAGAAAGTTTGTAGTTAGCGGCTCTAGCCCTATCAAACCTATAAAATGAGTGCTGAAGCGCTCACTACAAGCTATTAGTGTATTTGCATATTTTTTGCATATTTTCCGATTAATCAGGTATCAGCATGGCAAAAGGCGACAAAATTAACTTCTCAACCCCTAGCGGATTTCCCGAATTTCTTCCCAGCGAAAAACGCTTGGAATTGTATTTACTAGATAACATCCGGAGAGTTTTTGAAAGTTATGGATTTACACCTATAGAAACTCCGGCTGTAGAACGTTTAGAAGTACTGCAAGCCAAAGGAAATCAAGGCGATAATATTATTTATGGTATTGACCCTATCCTGCCACCAAATCGGCAAGCCGAAAAAGAAAAAGCAGGAGAAACAGGTTCAGAAGCGCGGGCTTTAAAATTTGACCAAACAGTTCCTTTAGCAGCTTATATTGCTCGGCATTTAAATGAATTAAACTTTCCCTTTGCTCGTTACCAAATGGATGTTGTTTTTCGGGGTGAACGAGCAAAAGATGGGCGTTTCCGCCAGTTCCGCCAGTGTGATATTGATGTAATTGCTCGGCGTGAACTCAGTTTACTCTATGATGCTCAAATGCCTGCAATTATCACCGAGATATTTGAAGCTGTTAATATTGGTGATTTTCTGATTCGCATTAATAACCGTAAAATTCTTACAGGGTTTTTTCAGTCGTTAGGAATTGCTGAAAATAAAATTAAATCTTGTATCAGTATTATTGATAACTTGGAAAAAATCGGTGAGGCTAAAGTCAAACAACAATTAGAAAAAGAAGATATTTTAGCAGAACAAACTCAAAAAATTATTGATTTTATTAAAATTGATGGCAGTATTGATGAAGTATTAGATAAGCTTAAACATCTTGCACAAAATTTACCTGAAGCTGAACAATTTAGCTTGGGAGTCACTGAATTAGAGACAGTGATTACAGGTGTTCGCAATCTTGGAGTTGCTGAAAATCGCTTTTGTATTGATTTAGCGATCGCTCGTGGTCTTGATTATTATACAGGTACTGTTTATGAAACAACCTTATTAGGACATGAAGCTTTGGGTAGTATTTGTTCTGGCGGCAGATACGAAGAATTAGTTGGCACATTTTTAGGCGAACAAATGCCCGGTGTGGGTATTTCTATTGGCTTAACTCGTTTAATTAGTCGATTACTAAAAGCTGGTATTTTGAGTACTTTAGCTGCTACACCAGCACAGGTAATGGTAGTGAATATGCAAGAAGATTTGATGCCTATTTATTTACAGGTGTCCCAAAAACTGCGTCAGGCGGGAATTAATGTTATCACTAACTTTGAAAAAAAAGGTTTGGGAAAACAATTCCAGCTAGCTGATAAACAAGGAATTCAATTCTGTGTCATTATTGGTTCCGAAGAAGCAGCAGCACAAAAATCTTCTCTTAAAGATTTAAAAACAGGCGAACAAGTAGAAGTATCACTAGAAAATTTAGCTGAAGAAGTTAAACAAAGACTGGCGTAATATTTGGAGTATTGTATGAGTTCTAAATAGATGGAAAATAATTATAAGACTGTCCCCGATGAAGAGACTGATGATTTTTTGAATGTAGCGCCTGTGAAGGAAGATTGGGGTGGAGATGGTAGAGGGCGCATGAATTTATCAGGAAGACAAACGGCTATTTCCCCAGAATATGCACCCCGACAGTATCAGTACTTTGACACAAATGCTGTATCAGTAGAACATGGGTGGCGAGTGCGGGGAATGCCAGAATATGTAGCACCTGGAAACCATCAATTGTTGACTTGGCATGATTGTGGTGCATCTACTTCCAAAGTTGTTTTACCGCCCCAGTTTGCAGCACCTTCTGGTATGTTTACTGCCGATTTAGAAATTTTTGTGCTTAAAGGTGCTATTCAATTAGGTGAATGGCAACTAAACAAGCATGGATACTCATTTATACCGGCAGGAGTGAGGGTAGGCCCTTGGAAAGTGCTTGGTGATGATGAAGTGGAAATCCTTTGGATGGAGAACGGTCTTTTAAAGTATAAGGACGCACAAAATAACCACCCAAACGCTAGGATGGATGAGTTTATCCCAGCATTGGATAGTAAATTGCTATCGTGGGGCAAGACAGATACAGTTCAATTTGAGGTAGCAAAAAAGAAGTACTTGAGGAAAGATGCCAATGGAGGTGGAGTATGGCTTCTTGCCATCTTGCCACATTATGACGGCAGGTATCCAGAAATACAATCTTATAACGAAGAGGCGTATTGTCTAGCTGGATACTGTGATATTGGAGATTTTCGATTTGTCAAGGATTGGTTTGGTTACGTTCCCAGCTTTACCACCTCTCCTTGGCACAGAACAGATGATGGTTGCTTATTTTTGATTCGAGTTGATAGGGATTTATCACAACTGGGAACAGTTTTGTCATACGCAGCTACAGACGCATAAGCTTTAATCTAACATCTTTTTAAATAACGTCCAGTTGGTACACCAAGCACTTGACCTTGGTCGTAAATTTTGTTTCCGCGCAAAAAGGTAGTTTTCACCCGTCCAGTTAATTCTACTCCTTCAAAGGGTGTGTAACCTTGTTGTGACTCTGATTCAGCAGCACTTACTACAAAGGTTTCATGGGGGTCTAATAATACCAAGTCAGCATCGTAGCCAATAGCAATATCACCTTTTGTGAGTACACCAAACCGTCGTGAGGGGTTCCAAGATAACAACTTAGCCATGTGGCTGTAAGACATTCCCCGCTTACTACCTTCACTAAATACACCAGAAAGTAAATATTCTGTACCACCAAAACCAGATTTTGCTAACCATATATTATTTGGGTATTTTGCGCTTCTTTTTTGTTCGGCAGAACAACAAGCATGGTCACTAACTATCCAATCTACTTGATGATTAAGTACTGCTTGCCATAAGTATTCCACATCGGCACGGGGACGGATAGGTGGGTTGACTTTGGCCCAAGTAGCTGTGGGGGTATCGACATCTAACAGTAAATGTCCGACGGTGACTTCTCGCCGGAAATTAATGTGGGGAAAAGCAGTTTGCATTGTCAAAGCTGCTTCCATTGCTTTACGTGAACTGAGATGTAATAAATTGATGTTTGCACAGTTAGTTTCATGTGCCAAATAGGAAGCAATACAAATTGCTAAACCTTCGGAATGGGGGGGACGCGCTGCACTATAGGCGTGTAGTCCACTCAGGCTGGAATCATTTTCAACTATTTTGGTGTATGCGTTGAGAATTTCGGCAATTTCGCAGTGCAAACTTAAGCTGATACTATCTCGTGATTCTGGATAATCTGCCATCAGGGAAGTGAGACGGCGCATAATAAATTCAAAGTGGGCAAAGTCGTACCGTTCTTCTTTGTTAATCATCAAAAACAGGTTTTGTTGGTCTGA
Organism: Nostocales cyanobacterium LEGE 11386; assembly: GCA_015207155.1. GTDB lineage: Bacteria > Cyanobacteriota > Cyanobacteriia > Cyanobacteriales > Nostocaceae > LEGE-11386. The sequence goes on from JADEXK010000028.1 coordinate 41,762, forward strand.
CAAACCATGCAAACCATAACCACCATAAAACATGAAGATTTTAAAGGAAGATACTCCATGTTCTGTAAATAATAGTGGAATTTCGTCGATGTGTTGGCTAGCTATGGGGGCGACATGATAGCTATAATCAACAAAAAATTTACCTGCGGATAATGCTAATACTTCTGGGAAAAAATCTCGGTAGGAACCGCCTTTATTTAAATAATACTGTCCTGTACGGATGTAATTGAGACTAGTTGTGACTCCCCCCATTGCGGCTGCTTTGCTTTCAGTTACTGCATCTTGGTCAAGGGGTTGATAAATACCAATATGCATGTGGGCATCTACGACACCTGGAAAGCCTAGGAGGTTTTTGGCATCAAATATCTCTTGACCTTGGTCTGGGCTAATATGAGGAGCAATCTGGGCAAATTTTCCATCCTGAATTCCTAAATCAAGTAGTTCAACTGTATCTTGATGGGGACGAACTACTCTGACGTTTTTAATTATTTTATCTAATAAGGGGGCTTCGGACATGGTAGACCTCACACTAAAATGACTACATAACCTAGTTTTAAACCACAGAGGCACAGAGGCACAGAGTCAAGAGGTGAAAAAGGAAGTTGGTGACTGAAAAGTTTAGATAGAATTGCTGACATTAATACGTCAAAAATCTTTATTCAATCATTTTGAGGAGAAAGATCATGGAAAGTTTTAATGAGTATCATTTAAATCCAGAGCAGTTTACTTTTCTCAACAATTTGCAAGATGACTGGTCGGTGATTAGAGATGAGTTTACAAGTTTTGTTAATCATGCATCTGATGAGGAATTAGTGTTCACTTTTGATGTTATGGGGCCTAAAAGTAAGACGATTAAAACTAAGGGTAATGCGAAATATAGTGCTTTTGGGATTTTATTTCAAGGTTTATTTATTGAAGAATATATTCGCTTGTATCAAATAGAATATCCTGATTATGGAACAGATGAGGCATCAGAAAAAGCTCTTGCTTTAAGAAAGAAATATTTTCCTGATTTGGCTAAGTTGATAGCAAAAGTAAATTTGAGTGATGATAATATCATCAGAAATGTGTATTTTGGTACCTTCCATCCAGGATTAGATATTAAACTACATGTGAACTATAACCCTCATATGAATCGTGGCTATCTAGGATTGATTGTACCTGAGGGAGATGTGGCTATGAAAATATGCCATGAGCAGCTTTATTGGCATGAAGGAAAATTTATGGTTTTAGATCACAGTTATCCACATTGTCCGCATAATTACACTAATTATGACAGAACTGTTTTGGTTGTAGACTTTTTTAAACCGGATCAGCCTAGGGAAGAAGTAATAGGGTTTGAAAAAGAGCAAGTCACACAACGTATGCAAGATAATCCTTACAGCTTGGGCGTTTTTGGTAAAAGTGATCAAGCTAAAGTAGAAGATTTTATCAAGTATGGTTTAGCTCATCAGTTAGATTGGGATAAAACCTTATAAGGCTAGTATGTGTTTTTAAAATATTTGGAAATGAATACAAAAACCTACAAAAAGTTAATAGCAAGCCAACTAAATGAAAATTTTAAATCTGCTGTGGAAGTTGTGGAAATTGCTCTTCCTCAACCTGCTGCTAGTCAAGTTTTAATTAAAAACAAATTCGCTGGAATTAATGGTGGTTTTGATACTTTACTTTGTCGTGGTGATGTTCCCTATGTGAATTTAATTCCTCCCTTTGATTTGGGTGTGGAAGCGGTGGGAGAAGTTGTCGCTATGGGTGAGGATGTCAAAAATTTCCAAGTTGGTGATGCTGTGGTAACTACTAACCGTGGTGGTGGTTATCGTGAGTATCAAATTATCGATGCGAATTCAGCAATTAAGGTGCGGGAAACTACGCCGGAAGTGTTAACCTTGATGCCTACTGGTGTATCAGCTTTGGTGGCATTAGAACAAGTTGGGGAGATGAAAAGTAATGAAGTTGTTTTGGTGACGGCGGCGGCGGGTGGAACTGGCCATATTGCTGTGCAGTTGGCGAAGTTAGCAGGTAATCATGTAATTGGTATTTGTGGTTCTGAAGCGAAGGTGCAGTTATTAAAGGAATTAGGATGCGATCGCATTATTAATTATCGTACAGAAAACCTTGGTCAAGTGCTCAAACAAGAGTACCCCAATGGCATTGATTTGATTTTTGAGTGTGTGGGTAAACAGGTTTTCGATACCTGCGTTGATAACTTAGCCGTGCGGGGACGGTTGGTGGTGCTTGGCTTTATTTCTGAGTATGGGAAAAATCTGGAACAAGTTACCCAACCCCGGATTTATCACCAGCTATTTTGGCAGGCTGCTTCTGTGCGTGGCTTTCTTATGCCTCATTATCAAGAATATATGCCAGAGGCACGCGATCGCCTGTTAAATCTTTTCTACTCAGGTAAACTCAAAGTCTTTGTTGACCAAAGGCAATTTCTAGGTATAGAATCCATACCTACTGCTGTTGAATATCTGCTGAGTGGTCAAAATTGCGGCAAAGTAGTTGTCAAATTTGAGTAGAAATGATAGATAACACTTTAAAAATTGCTCAAGAGGCATTTGAGAAATTTACACACGGTTTAGCCACAGGGGAATGGGAAGCATTTCTCGATATGCTCACAGAAGATTTTACCTTTTGGTTTCCCATGGGAAAATTCCACGGATTGAATGAGGGAAAACAAAGAGCTAAAGAATTTTTTCAGTATGTATCCGCATCCTTCAATCCAGGACTACAATTAACTTCCTTAGACCGCATTACTAGCAATGAAACTACAGTTGTTTTTGAGTTTCGAGATGAGGGGTTTTTGTTAGGACAGCCTTACAAAAATAGAGTAGCCGTTTCTTTTGATGTGCGTGGAGATAAAATTTGTAGCTATAGAGAATACTTTGGTAGTGATGGAAAATCTTATTAAATTCGTAATTCGTAATTCGTAATTTGGTCTAGGAGAGCTACAATTTTTTGCATGGGTTGAAATTTAATTCCTGATACCTCCTGCACTTCAGAAGTATCTTCAAAACCACATTTTTTGTAGAACGATACTGCATTTAATGATGCTTTAACAGTCAGTCGAGAAACGCCCGACTCTTTAGCCTGCTGTTCTATAAAATTAATCAACATCCTGCCGAATCCTTGATTTTGCTTACTTTTAGCTACATAAAGTTGAGAAATATGGGATTTTTTACCCACTGCTACATATCCAATCAAAGTTGCGTTTAGTTGAACACCATACACATCAACTTCTGGATTTGAGAACGCTGCTTCAACATCTTTAGCAAGGTTCTGAGAAAATACCTTCTTTCCCTCTTCAGAAAAAGTATGATAGACAAACTCTTTGGATACTTGCCTTGCTAGATTTAGAGCTGCGGTTGGATTGTCAAGTTCAACAATCATGTCCATAGTCTTATCCACTCCTCTACTTGCTAACCAAATACTACTGTCCGATTTGCATATATCAAAACACGATTTTGCAAATGTAAACGCACTGCTCTTGCTAATACCACCCGCTCTAAATCTTTACCTTTTCTAATCAAATCATCAACTTCATCCCGGTGACTAACTCTGACTACATCTTGTTCAATAATCGGCCCTGCATCTAAGTCAGCAGTGGCGTAATGAGCCGTTGCTCCAATAATTTTCACACCACGTTCAAATGCTCGATGGTAGGGATTTGCTCCGACAAACGCTGGCAAAAATGAATGATGAATATTAATAATTTGCGGGAATTGGGTAATAAAATCTGCACTAACAACTTGCATATATTTTGCCAAAACCACCAAATCAATCTTGTATTGTCGCAGTAATTCTAATTGTTGAGCTTCCTGTACGGTTTTATTATCCTTAGTAATCGGAATATGGTGGAAATCAATGCCAAATTGCTCTGCTACTACCTGTAAATGAGGATGGTTGCTGATAATTAGGGGAATTTCTGCTGCAAACTCTTTGGCACGTTGTCGCCAAATTAAATCAAATAAACAATGGTCTTGACGACTGACCCAAATAGCAATGCGCGGAATAGTATCAGAAAAGTGTAGTTCCCACTTAGCATTCAAAGGCCCAGCGATCGCATTAAATGCCGGAGCAATAAATTCTCGTGGCAAATTAAATTCATCTAACTGCCATTCAATCCGGGTAAGAAATAATTCAGCAGCAAAATCTGTATGCTGGTCTGCATGAATAATATTACCACCATTAGCATAAATAAAATTGGCAAATTTTGCTACTAATCCTCTTTGGTCAGGGCAGGAAATGAGCAAAGTTGCAGTCGGATTGGTCATATTCTAATTTTGGGTTATTCCTCTGTTGGGGATTGTCTAATTTTTTCTCTCACCAGGCGCTCAAATTGATCCATTGAAGTTATCTCAATTCCCGGTTCGCTTTGCAGTCTGTCCATGTATGCATAGAATGCAGCTTGGTCTTGCGGATGTGTTTTCACATATTCTCTGAGTTGTTCTCTGTTCATTGTGGCAAAATTGATCTCGGTCATAAAAACCTCACTTTACCGTTTGGGTAAATCAGTATTTCTGTCCCCTCGCCAGCTAAGACATAGATTTGATTTGTTCTCTCATCTAGCCTGACCACGTTAATTGGTTGAAGTACATTACTTAATCTGACGCAAACTAAGAAAAATTCAAAGGTTTGCTTGGGAGTTGGTATTTTTGGGTACATAACTGCGGACTATCGCCTTTGTTATACCTCATATTATGTTTTATTGGTCTTTTTCTGGAGTTGTTTCAGAAGTGCTGGGATTTGCGGGTTGTTTCCATTCTGAGATTTCTCGATTCACTGCATTTTCAAAATCTGGAGAGACTAGCAGTACATCTACATTACCATTAGGTTGAGCGGCAGAGTCGGTTTGAGCATATAAAAAACGACGATTAAAAGCAGGATTACCTAAAGTTAACTGATAAGTTTGCTGATTTTTCAGATTAATATTAATAGTTGCCAGAGGTTGATCCAAACCAAAATTTCCTAGTTGATTAGCTGGAGTTGATAAGGTGCGATCGCTTGTACCTTTTACCAATAAATCCAGTAAATATGCAACAATACCATCATTTGCTGGTTCTGATGTTGGGGATGTAAGCAACCACTTGGGATTCTCCGATTGAGTGTTACGTTCTAAATTGAGAGTGATATCTTTTGTCTTGATGATTAAAGACTGCACATCATCCTCTGTAAACGAGAAAATTTGCTGTTTTTGCTCCTTAATTTCTGCTCGCTGAGTTGCACCTCGAATTTCGTAAAAATATACAAACCCACCCAAACCCAACGCTAGCAATACTAAAACTAAAGTCGTTCGTGGTAATTTCATTGCTCATAAATCCTGATTTCAATCAAAAGACATCTCCACCAGAAATTAAATATGCGTATCCTAGAACCCTTGTAGAGACGTTCCATGGAACGTCTCTACATTCTTTTTCGGAGATGTCTAAAGTAAAAGGTACAAAATATTTTTACTTTTACTTTATCTGCGTTGCCACCAGATAATTGCCGCAGCTACTAATCCAATTAGGGGTAATATCAACAAAGACGACCATGTTAAAAGACTAGCTTGTACAAGTGTCAGGTTAATCCGACGGTTTCTCGGTTCTTTAGGGCGAATTGAAAGAGGTTGTTGATCCTGTTGACTTAGCCATGTAACTGAGTTGAGGAACACGTCGCCATTGAGTTGTTGTTCAAATAGTCCATTGGTAGCAAAATCTGAATCTCCTATCACTACTAACCGTGACTCAATGGCTGGTTGTTCAGGTTTCGCTTCTGTGGGAGGCGTGGGACTAGCTTGACCTTCAGTTGTGGGTGAGGGTAGCGGCGCTGCTTCAGGTGTGGGACTAGATGTGGTTGCTGATTTAGCTGGTTGTGTTCTTGTCAAAGCCACACCCAAGGTCAGAGGGCCTGGAAGGTCTACTTCAGGATTGAACTCTAGTTTTTCGCTTTCTTGGTCGCTTTCAGCCCAACTGTTGGGATAAGGTTTGGTTCGCAGTAATGGAGTAGCCTCAATCCCCGCTACAGGAGTAGTTTCCACAGGTCTTGCTAACCGATAAAAAGAAATACCATTACCAAACTCTTTTGTAATCGGGTGTTCTCCGTATTCAGTGACTATGGGAACAGCCGGGCCAAGTCCCACACCTGCACCAGAGACATCCACTACTAAACGATTATCCAGGCGAACTCCCCACTCTTGTAACAAGTTGTCGAGATTGGTTTCGGTATTGGGATCAATCATTAGTAGTGCGTTACCACCGCCATTGAGATAATTTTGTAAAGCTTTAACCTCACCATCAAATAATTCTCGTTTGGGGCCAGCAACTATAACCACAGCCGCATCTTCAGGAACTGTAGACTTTTCTACCAAATTCAGTGGCGATGTCGTATAACTTCTGTCACCTAAGCTTTGCGCTGCTTGTGACATGCCATTTTGACCAGATATCGCTTGTTCGCCGTGACCTTGAAGAAAGTAAACTGGAGTTGTGGTTGCACTAGTAAGTTGTTGCAGGCGATTTGTTAAACGAATTTCTGATAAACGTTCATTGATATTGACTGTTTGCACCAGTTGGCGATTATCTCCAGATTCCAGGTAAACTTCCCCATAATCTTTAATCCCAAACTTATTTGCTAGTCCTGGTCTATTATCCGGGTCAACATATTCAAACTGAAAATTTGAGCCTTGTCGCCGATAATTTTCCAGCAACTCCCGGTCTTGGGGATTTTGATTAACATCAAATATCCAAACTTTTACTGGCTGTGGTAAATCACGCACTAATTGTTTGGACTGGGGTGCAAGGGTAAATAACTGAGCCTCAGTTAAGTCTGTCCGCAGGTTGTAGCGAGTACCTAAAAAATTAATCAACCCTAAAATTACCAAAACAGCCAAAGTCGCCACCAAAGCATTAGTCCCAGCTTGAGTAGAACGACGATTCCACCATTTAGTTTGCTGACCTTGCCAAACTATCCACACTCCACTAACAACAAGACCTGTAATGAGAAATACGAAGGGAATTAGTCCCCAGTTTCCAGAAACTAACCCAGATGTTAAGCCCACAGCAATCAGGAATGGGCCCAGCCAAAACAAATATTTCCAAAGTTGCTTTTTTTTGCTGATTTTCATATCACTTCGCGACTAATTCCCAAATTATTAGTTAAAAATAGGACTTACGCACACTTAACGAATTCTTAGCGTTCTACAGCCCTTACGGGCATCGCTGCGCGCGGTGCGTTAAATTAAACTTTTTGGCGATTTTTGCGTAAGTCCTGAAAAATTAAAAATTATGCCCATGAATAAATTCGCAGTGGAAACTCGAATTGAGCAATTTTGAATTATTTCGGTCATTTGATAACTGATAACTGTTTACCAACTATTGACGTTGAAATCGCAATGCATCAATTGATTGGGCTGTTAGAAAGATGCCCAAAAAAATGTAACTAGCAAATAAAATCACAGCGCTGGTATCAAAAATTCCTTGGATGAGGGTGTTGTAATGTTTTAATAACGACAAATGACCCAAGGCTGCACCCACTGGGCCACCAATACTTTTGGCAATCACATCAACTAACAACAGCAATAAAACCAGAGCGAAGGTGAGGACAGCAGACAAAATGGTGCTGTCTGTAAGTGAGGAAATAAACATTCCCAAAGATAGAATTGCTGCTGCTAGCAAGATTAATCCCAAATGACCCACTAAGGAAATTGTCGGTGAGATGGGTGGATTTGACGCACTGATCGCGATCGCCTGAAATATGAATAAAGGTACAATCAGCGTAGTAAAAAATGTTATCACCCCTAATAATTTACCTACGGCTACTGCCCAATTAGTGACTGGTGACGTGGCTAAAAGTTCCAAAGTACCGCGCTTGCGTTCTTCGGCATACAGTCCCATTGAGAGAATAGGTAAAATAAATAACAATAGCCAACCCATGCGATCCAAAAATGCCCGGACAAATTCGTAAGGAACATCAATTGGTGGTATTGGTATGCCTAATTGTTGTCCTTGGGAATCTAATTGTGCCACGGCTGGTAAAATCCCATCTGGCCCTAGCAAAATTGTCACCAGGAATAACCCAGCAATAAACCAAAATACACTAGCGATCGCATAAGCTAAAGGCGAGACAAAATAACTCTGTAACTCACGGCGATAAATGGCAATAATATTACTCAGTACTATACCCATTTATGCTGCTTCTCCTTCGGTAGTTTCTGAATCTGCAAGGGAATCCAAGTTCTTTTCGGCTGTAGTTAGTTGCAAAAATACATCTTCTAGAGTAGCGCTGACACGCCGCATTTCATGCAATCCAAATCCTGCACGGACTAAAGTTGTAGCAATATCTTTTCCTGGTTCAATTCCTGGTTGCGATATTACCCGCAAGTAGGCGCGGTTGTCGCTAGATGAGTGATTACTAGAAACAGATTCTACCAAACTTACACCAGATACATTTTGCAGTACCTGTTTGGCTAAACCAGTTTCTCCTTCAATTTCTATTTCATATCCTGACCCACCTGCCAACTGAGTCATTAAATTTTCTGGTGTATTAGTTGCTACTACTTTCCCCCGATTAATAATGGCGACGCGACTACAAGTCATACTCACTTCTGGGAGAATATGCGTAGACAAAATAATCGTGTGCGTACCAGCCAAGCTTTTAATTAAATTGCGTACCTCAATAATTTGCCGGGGATCAAGTCCCACGGTGGGTTCATCTAAAATAATCGCTGGTGGATCATGGACGATCGCTTGAGCAATGCCAACTCTTTGGCGATATCCTTTAGATAATTTACGAATAATGACTTTACGCTTATCTTCTAAGTTGCAGCGTGCGATGGCGGCTGTTACCTTGTTGGCGCGATCGCCTGCGGATATGCCTTTAATTCGGGCGACAAAATGTAAAAACCCCTCCACCGTCATGTCTGGATATAACGGCGGTGTCTCTGGTAAATAGCCAATGCGTTGGCGGACAGCGAGGGAATCATCATTGACATCAAAGCCGGCTATCTTGGCTTTACCATTAGTCGCGGGGAGATACCCGGCTAAAATCCGCATAGTTGTGGTTTTACCAGCACCATTCGGCCCCAAAAACCCTAAAATTTCCCCTGGTTCGACGCTAAAGGTCACATCAGTAATCGCAGGGGTAGAACCGTAGGTTTTACTCAGATGTTCTACTTCAATCATTTTTTGATTAGGCGATCGTCAGACTATACAATACCCAATCATCTTAGATCACTGAATTGAATCATACCCATTGTCTTTGTGACTATTGAGAGACAATAGAGTTATTACAGCCTGACTAAAATCATATAATTATGGCGATCGCAATCAATCAACATATTGAAATTACCGAAAAATTGGGTTTAAAGCCCCGTCGTAGAACGACGGCTTTTAATTGATTAATTAATCAACTTGTGAATATTAGATTCCCAATTTGCCCCATCAAAAGGTATAATATCGAAATTTCCTATCACATCCCCATCTAAGCAGCGCACATTCACATCAATACGGTCAGGGTGACTGCGGGGAATATAAAAAGGATGCATTCCACAAATGCGGCAAAATTTGTGTTGTGCGACTCCTGTATTAAACCTGTAGGTTTCTAACTTGTTTTCGCCTTGTAGCAACGTGAACTGCTCTTGCGGCACAATTAAATGTAAGAAACCCTTTTTTCGACAAATTGAACAATTGCAATCATCTACTTTATGGTTATCAACCATGACCTGAAAGCGTACCGCACCGCAATGACAACCGCCTTCGTAAGTAGCTAGGTTATGCATATTTTACTGTTAATAAATTTATAAAAATTAATATTGAAATACACACTCCCCACTTCCTTCAGCTAGATTCCAGTTGAGCAATTCTCTCCTCTAATTCATTGACTTGTTGCTTTAATTCCACCACCAACGTAGCTAATCGGTCAAACATGCGCTCTTGCTGCGATAAATTACGCCTAGCACCATTTGGTTGTCGTGGAGTAAGTGTTGTTCTAGGTGCTGGAGACTGACCGATTTGATTGAGTTGAGACTCAATTCGACTCAAGCGTGACTCTACACGATTAAAGTCCGCTTGCAGATTGTTAAAACGGGATTCTATTTGCTGTGATGAGGCTGGGTTCGACAACAAGCCTAGCCAAACAATCATTACTACAACCCCAGCAAAAATTAATCTACCAAACATTGAATTAACTCCTATGAGGAGGTGAGTAAATGGTGAAAAATTCCATTTTTTCGCCATTGTAGCTGTCTCCTTATCTCCTTTCAGGTTGTAACTGAGAAAATAGCTGATACCAATTGATGAAGTTAACGCTATTGTCTCCTGATTTTACTTCAAAAGTGGTGTTACACGCTTTTGGTTGTTGTAGCGATCGCACACAAATTTCTGCTACATCTTCGCGGCTGATTTTCCCTCGAATATTATCACCTTGCTCAAAGATTAATTCTTTACCACCTGGTTCTTCTGTTAATGCACAAGGTCTAATGATTGTATAAGGAATACCACTTTCTCTTACACTATCTTCTCCTTTCAACTTCCACGTTAAAAGTCCTCCTAATTGGTCATTTAATCGCACTGCTGGCGGCTCTTCATCTAAATTAATTCCGGGTCTTCCGGGACGAGTTACCCCGGCTGAACTCACAAGCACAAATTGTGGGAAGCTTTCCCCACCATACGCTTTAATTGATTCGACTTGTAAAGCAAAACCACCAGGTGTGAATTTAGGATTTAGAGCACCATCATATTCAAACTTACTCAACATCAATTGAAAAGATGAAATTCTGCTAACATCTATTGGCGGACAATCTGTGACAACTTTGGCACGAAATACCGGAATCAATTCACTAAACGGAATGCGAATATTCATCCAGGTGTCAGCTACAGTATCAAAAGAATAACTGTAACCAACGCCATCCCATTTAGTATCTGTCCGTAAAAACAATTTGTAACGCTGTCCGTCACCTTTGACACGCAATTCTACTCCTGCATAACCCGATAAGTTGAAAGGAGGGTCAAAATTTTTAGTTCTCACCGAAGCAAATCCACCAGAATTAGCAGTGGAAACATTACCAGCAAATACGGCTGCATTTTCTACTAATTGCATGTTACTGGCACTCACACCACCCATAACAACATCATCCACCGCACCCCAAACAAATTTTAATTCTGCTGAGGGATTAGTAAAATCAAATATCAATTTTTCATTAGCTGGGGGTAGATATTTTACCGTCGCTTGTACCAAGTTTTTCACACCTTGATATTCCACATTTTCTGGAGTGTCACCAACAATTTCCGGTTGGTAAAATTTCACACCTTGATAATATTTAGCTCTATCTGCTGTGTCTCCTTCTACTGGTTGTACACGTACTGCTGTACAACAAATCACAGCTTGAATATTAGACATTACTATAGAATTCAAAGTCTCTGGCTTGGTAATATCCGCAACTACTAAGTCAATATCATTACCAAGAATTGACCTTGCTTTGTCAATATCTCGCACAAGTGCCCTAACTTTATCACCTTGTTCTCTCAGTCGCCGCACCACGCGTTTACCTACACCACCTGTTGCACCCACAACCAATATTACACCCACGTTTTTGCCTCCATTGGGTTTCGCTTGATTATCCTGAGGACGACCTGGAATTAACTGTTGTACCCAGTTAATGAAAGGAATCACCTCAAAATAAGTTAAGGTTTCGATAAACCTGCCTAAGTCCCATTGAGAACGATTTTTGTCAGTCACAATCGCGTCCTCATATATTTTTCTCTTGTTACATACATGATAACGGGGAGTGGGGATTGGTTTTTGGCAGGAAACTTAGTACTACTGGAATTTGCTCTGACAATCGCTAAAATTAAGCCAAATATTTGCTATTTCATCCTCTTGGGTAAAAACGTTAGGATACTTAATTAAGAGTTACTAATACAACAAATATTTATGATGAACCAACTAGAAAAAGCTCAAGCTGAGTACACAAATTTTCCTCAAGAATTTCAGAGTGTAATGATTAGCACAGTCAATCAGCAAGGAATACCCAATGCTAGTTATACTCCTTTTGTGATGGATGCAGCCAAAAACATTTACATTTATGTCAGTGGTCTGGCAACTCACACACAAAATATTCATGCCAATCCTCATGTAAGTGTCTTATTTATCGAGGATGAATCTAAAACTCAGCAAATTTTTGCCCGGCGACGGTTGAGTTTTGATTGTACAGCCACTTTAATAGAGCGTGATAGTGACACCTGGAATTCTATTGTTGAGAAATTTCAAGGGCGTTTTGGTGAATTGATTGAGGTTTTGCGTGGTTTACCTGATTTTCGGATTTTCCGGTTAACTCCTAATGCTGGTCGTTTTGTGGTTGGTTTCGGCACAGCTTATGAAATTCGTGGGGATCAACTCGACCAACTGGTTCACATTACTAGTAAGTAAGGCAGATGCATGAGAGGACTAAAGTCCTGACTACAAACTTTATAACTGTATAATTTTATGCTTCAGTTTCAACCCCCTGGCTTTGGGCATAAGGTCATTCATACATCTTTAGGGGCAATGGTTTACTATACCCAAACAACTGCACCTTGGTTAAATGCTGATGCTGAAGATTTACCGCCTTTATTGTTTCTGCACAATTTTGGTGGTGGGGCATCTGCGTACGAATGGTCTAAAGTTTACCCAGCTTTTGCGGCTACTTACCATATATTAGCCCCAGATTTAATTGGCTGGGGAGAATCTGCTCATCCAGTGCGGGATTATCAAATCAGAGATTATCTTAGCGCGATCGCCCAATTGATCACCCAAACTTGTCAACAGCCTGTAGAGGTGGTGGCTTCTTCTTTAACAGCTGCTTTGACTATCCGCCTAGCTATTAGCCAACCCGATTTATTCCAAAAACTATATTTGGTCTGTCCCTCTGGGTTTGATGACTTTGGTCAAGGTGCAGGACGTAGGTTACCACTGTCACTGATTAACACACCTTTATTGGACAATTTAATTTATGCCCTGGGTGCGGAAAATGAATTTGCTGTGAGAAATTTTCTGCAAAATTTTCTGTTTGCCAAACCAGAAAGAGTCTCTCAAGAGATGGTTGCAGCTTATTTAACTTCTGCACAACAGCCTAACGCTAAGTTTTCCGCCTTGGCATTTTTGCGGGGAGACCTATATTTTGATTTGAGTTTGTACATGCAGCAGTTAAAAATTCCTACTGTGCTTTTTTGGGGAGAGAAAGCACAATTTACCAGCATCAAATTAGGGCGACGTCTAGCCAATTTAAATCCCAGTGTAATACAAAATTTTCAGGCGATCGCCGATGCCGGAGTATTACCACATCTAGAAATACCTGAAGTTTTCATTGGCTTATTACAGCGTTATTTGTATAGTAGTTGCTAGGAATAAATCAAACTACTGGACTGACAAACCTAAAATGGTTCATGATGATTGTCTTGTGGAACAGGCATCTTGCCTGTTCTGGGCGGGCAAGATGCCCACCCCACAATCATTTTTTTATGCAACATTTTAGCCTTGATACGCCACTACATTAACGTGAATTCGATGAACCTCACCCCAACCCCTCTCCGACACGGAGAGGGGCAAAATATTCCTGGTTTTGAACTAAAAATCAAGGTTTCAAAGCCTCTACGCCACTTGCTACAACGCGGGGAACCCGCGCAACGCAGTGGCTCCTCCTGGCAGGGGAGAGGTTTGGAGAGGGGTTTTTGATATTTGTCGAACTCACGTTACATTAAGTAATGTCAAAAAACTGAAATAAGCTTGTAGTAAGCGGCTCTAGCCCTTTTTTGGCAAGCCCTGCGACACGCTACACGGTAAGCACGGCCATACCCGTCAGGGCTTTACACTACAAACCTTTAATTATTTACGTCGTCCTACTTATGGCTACATACTCAAGGCTTCTATCTCCAATTCTGATAAACCTGTAATATTAGCCACCTGTTCTACTGACATTCCCGCATAAAGTAAGTTGCGTGCTGTCTGGTGTAACTGAAATTCGGCTCGGTCTGCGCGTTGTCTTTCTTGTTCTGCGCGTTGGCGTTCTTGCTCTACCCGTTGTTGTTCTTGATACGTGCTGTCTTCTGTAACTGGGAGCAAATTTCCTGCTAAATCTGCCCAGCGTAACCAAGTAGCATTAATCCCTTGATAATTTCCCTGCCACAGCTGTAATCCTAACCCTAAAGATTGGCTAACTAACTGATTTTGAGCATTAGGAGCAATCGGTTGATAAACTCTTTCTTGGATAGAGAATCCAGCTAAATCATCAGGGTTAAAAGGGTCATACCAGAAATATTCAGGTACACGCATCTGATTTTGATAAATCAGCTTTTTTTCATTTTTGTCTGCTGACGCTGTACTGTCAGAAAGCAACTCAATCACTACATCCGGTGCTTTACCTTCTTCCCAAACTACCCAACTTTGACGTTCTCCTTGAGGAACTCCCAACACTACAAAAAAATCTGGCCCTTTCAAGTCCTGGTTCCGTAATTGCGCCAGACTGTAGTAAACGAACATATTCCCGCCGACAAACCCATCCTCTCGTTCTGCCAACCAAGGCATTAAGGCATCAATTAGCAAGTTCATCTGGGCTTGATGCCGTGCGCTTTCCATCGGTATCCCGTCATAGGGTAACTCTGCTTGGGTGGGTGGAAGTTGAATATCGGGTGCAGCTAAGGTAGTTTCTGACATAGCTTTTCACCTTTTGAGTAGGCATAGACGTATTTTTTATGTTATCTGTTTTTGGGCGATACCTATGGTAAGCTACGCTAACGCCTGGGTAGGAAGAGTATCACCTATCACTTTGGATCAAAGCTGATTAAAATCTGGTGTCATAATCACTTGTCGCCAGCAATCATCATAAAAAGGGTGGGACGATACCCACCCTTAAACATTAAGATGCCAATGCTTTAGCAGTCTTGTTTCTATCCAACTTGAGCATCAACACACCCAATGGTGGCAGACATAAATCCAAGGAATAAGGACGACTGTGCAATGACCAATCATCTGTCCACTTACCGCCTAAGTTGCCCATATTGCTACCGCCATAGGGACGAGCATCACTATTAAACAACTCAGTATAAAAACCTTTTTCAGGTACACCGATGCGGTAGTGAGAATGGGGTTGGGGTGTAAAGTTGCAAACTACGACAACGAAATCATCAGATTCTTGATCGTGGCGGATGAAGGAAACAACACTATGGCGATTATCGCTACAATCAATCCACTCAAACCCATCCTGAGCAAAATCCTGGGTATATAAAGCTGGCTCAGAACGGTACAGTTGGTTGACATCTTGGAAAAATTGTTTTAACTGTTGATGGTCTTCATACTGCAATAAGTGCCACTCTAAATCTGCCCAGACATTCCACTCACTCCATTGCCCAAACTCCATGCTCATAAACATGGTTTTCTTACCTGGGTGGGCGAACATGTAGCTAAATAAACAACGTACATTAGCTAACTTCTGCCATCTATCCCCTGGCATTTTGCCGATGATGTTGCTTTTGCCATGCACTACTTCGTCATGGGATAGCGCCAGCATGAAGTTTTCACTGTGGTTATACCACATACTAAAAGTAATATTGTTTTGATGGAATTGGCGGAACCAAGGGTCCATGCTGAAGTAATCCAGCATATCGTGCATCCAACCCATATTCCATTTCAAGTTAAAGCCCAGTCCGCCTGTATAGGTAGGCCAAGATACCATCGGCCAGGAAGTAGATTCTTCAGCAATGGAGAGAATACCAGGGAAATAGCTGAAAATAATGTGATTTACTTGACGCAGAAATTCTGCTGCTTCTAAGTTCTCTCTACCACCGTACTGGTTGGGTAACCATTCTCCTGGTTTGCGGCAATAGTCCAAGTAAAGCATGGAAGCCACGGCATCAACCCGAATGCCATCAATGTGGTATTTGTCAAACCAGAAGAGGGCATTTGCCACCAAAAAATTCCTGACTTCGTGGCGACTGTAGTTGAATACTAATGTCCCCCATTCTTTATGTTCGCCTTTGCGGGGGTCAGCGTGTTCGTAAAGGTGACTACCATCAAAGAAAGCTAAACCATGACCATCTTTAGGGAAGTGTCCGGGTACCCAATCTACAATCACGCCGATATCGTTTTGGTGACATTTGTCCACAAAATACATGAAATCTTCAGCGCTACCAAAACGGGAAGTAGGAGCATAGTACCCGGTGACTTGATAACCCCAAGACCCATCAAAGGGATGCTCGGCAATGGGCAGTAATTCCAGATGGGTGTATCCTAATTCTTTGACGTAGGGAATCAGTCGGTCGGCTAATTCTCTATAGGTGAGGAAGCGTGCGCCTGGTTTGAGTTCCGAGACGATAACTACAGGTTCTGTTTCACCGTTGGGTAGTTTAGCTGGTTCGGCACTAGAAGCATGTAACCAAGAACCTAAATGCACTTCGTAGACAGAGACAGGCTGGGTGAGGGGGTCGGTATGACGGCGTTTTTCCATCCAGTCTTCGTCACCCCAATTGTAAGCATTTAAATCGGTGACAATGGATGCTGTTTTCGGGCGGGGTTCTTGCTGGAAACCGTAGGGATCGGATTTTTCGTAAATATGTCCTTCAAAATTTTTGATTTCATATTTGTAATGTTCCCCTACCCCAATTTCCGGGATAAATAATTCCCATACTCCAGTGGGGCCTTTACGCATTTGGTGTTTGCGTCCGTCCCAGAGGTTGAAATCTCCCAGCAACGAAACATTACGGGCGTTGGGTGCCCAAACAGCAAAATAAACGCCTTTAATACCGTCTATTTCCGTGGGGTGCGCTCCCAGTTTTTCGTATATGCGGTGATGATTGCCTTCAGAAAACAAATGCAAGTCAAAATCTGTCAGATTCGGAGAACGGAAGGCGTAAGGATCATAAGTAACACGCTCATGTTCCCCTTCTTTAATCCGCAGTTGATAGTTGGTTAATTCTGCTGTTTCAATGGTGCATTCAAAAAAGTGAGGATGATGTACAGTCTCCATTGAATATTCCTGACGTTCCTCAGGTAGGACTACCCATGCGGCGCTGGCATTTGGTAGGTAGGCTCGCACAGCCCAGACTTTTTTGCCATTTTGTTCTATGGGATGAGAACCCAGTATTTCAAAGGGATCGTGATGCTGATTCCAAACTATACGGTTAACCTGTTCAGGGGCAATCGTGGTCATGGACATGAAGCTACCTACATCTAATAAAGTGATTGACTAAAATCTACTGTGCTAAAGATCTATATATATTCTTTACATTTATTTGCAATTTTGTCGCCACCGTTATCGTACATCAGAATGAGTCATCAGTAGTTTCGGGGATGAGAGGGATGAGGGGAATGACTTGACAAATAGACTACTTTTTTAAAGATCTAGAAATGGGAAAAATTGCAATAGGGCTTTACGTAACTGTATCAGGTAAACAGTTTGCCGTAAGTCAGTACTCAGTTTGGGTTGAGGACTCACTTGCAATTGCTCTTGCAATTGAGCGTATTCGGCAGCATTGAGGGGTCTGCCATCAATAGGCGATCGCGCGTCTAGAATAATTTCTGTCCGCAATATTTCTTCTGGTATATCCTCCGGTGGTGGTAATGCCATTACTGTTCTCCCCCCATGGCTACCTAACCACACCAACAAAGCAGTAATAATACTCAAAAACCCCAAAAACCTTTTCTTTCTCCCCGTCATTTCCCTACTCCCTACTCCCTACTTCCACTTCCCCCTCACTCAACCCTGGTGGTAAAGGTTCATGACATAGTTGATGAATTTGCACAATATGTTCAAATAACCAGGGATAACCCTGATGGTACTGAGGAATCAGTGCTAAAGGACTCAGTAAGGCAGCTGCGGCAATATCTGCGACACTCAACTTGTTACCTACCAAATAATCATTCTTTTGCCAGCGAATAGATAGCTCCTCTAGGGCAATTGCCAGCCTACTGGTAGCTAATTTTACGCTAGCATTGTTGATGCCATACTGTTGCCGTACTACTGAGATCACCATTTGGCTGGATAGTGAGGGGTCAATTTGCTTGCCCTCTCCAGCGCGATACTGATAGTATACGAATCTGGTTGCTGTACCAATACTTTCATCTAACCAATCTTCTAGCATCAAAGCTTCTGTTTGCTGTTGATGGTCAGGTAAGAATAGCGAAGGTTCTTGTTGGTAGGTTTCTAAGAATTTTAAAATTTGGGTAGAATCAGCGATCGCATTTGGTTGTCCCTCAATTTGTGGCAACAGAACTGGTAGAGTTTGCAAACCAGTCAATGGTTTAACTCGCAGCACATGTAAGCCAGGAGTCAAATTTTCAATATTATAATTAATTTGCTTATAGCCTAGCCCTAGGCGGGCTTTACGACAATAATGAGATGTACTAAATTGCAGTAGCAACATAAAGCTACTTTAGCAGGTTATACGATTTTCAGACTTTCCCAGACGGATTTTAGATTGTGCCAATCCTCCGGATAGGCTACGCCAATGCATAGGTTAACTACAGGATAAAGGAAAGGAAGCTCCATTTGTCCCCTGCTTTTTGCCAATTAATTTGACAGAATTAGTCCAGTAAAACTGTAGCTAGCTTTACATAAGAACAATAATTACTGATCTTTTTATAAAAATCTGGCAACGCTAGGTCATTTCCCCAGGTCACTTTTTCAGATTTGCAAAGGACTGTGGGTAATGGTTAAAAGCTGTTGCCAGTGAACACGCGGGTTTTTTCACCTCAATGTTCTATGTCATACTCAATGTCCGAGTTCTGCATTAAAACAAGTTTTTGTCAATTAGCCAATAGAAAGTTTTATGCATACACTTAGTCGTAGTGGAAACTGTCGAACAAGAGTAATGATGGTCTATTGGCCCAAAACTAAACGATTGCCAGTTATGTAGTAAAAAACACTATTACTAACCTGTTTTGGGCGCGATCGCTACGATGACAATTTACGGAGTAGTCGCGGGTGTAGGGGCAGGGGTAGCACCATCAGTAGGCTCACCTGGAGCTGCTGGAGTTGGGGTACCAGTGGGTTCAGTACCAGTTTCACAAGCTCCGAGAACCGCAGCCAAGCTTAACATTAGAGCAAAACCAAAGATTTTTGTTTTCATCATAAACTCCTCTTTCACCAATTGTGGCAATAAAAAATTTTCGCCTGTTGAATACGATAACCTATTTGTTGCTGATTTTTAAAATGCCTTGTGATTACATTTTTAAAAGTAATACTTTAGGTTGATTTTTTTTGGTGTAGTTATTATGCAGGAGGCTGATTAGTTTGTTTGCTGAAGGAGTACAGTAAATTGATAGCCAAATGTCAATGATTGCCGAATTTAGTGGCAAATCAAGACTTCAAACTAAAAATTGTTTATTTTCTCTGGGACTTGCCCCTTACTGCCTTGTGTTGCCATACTTTAGATGCAATATTACTGCCTAGTGATTGTTTAAGTATCAATATCCAGTTGAAGCAATTATTTGGTGCAGATACCTATGACAACACTTAGAAGAGTATAGGTGATACATAACACAATTCTCACCTAAACGAAAACAGATAAACAGTCTCAAACACAGTATTTTTAATTCAAAAACATTTATGGCCGCAGTTCGTAAATCAGTTGTTTCCACAACAGGTTCTTGGTTCCAGCGAAATTCCACCCCATCTTTAAAAAAGCGACGCTCCCTGCGTCCAGAGTCAGCCGTACAGGGTGCATCTACACTTGGGGATGAACCTGCGCCAGTATCCGCAAACAGACAACGGCGTTCCTCGAAAAAGTTATCGGTTGCTACCAATGGAATGCAAGATTTGGCTAAAAAACCAGTCTCTCACCGCCAAGAACAGTCAAGTACAGGACAAAAAAATCCGCAGTCAGGCTTTTTCCCATTTCCTGTGATGTCTACTTCGGGAGCAGCGCCTTCTTGGTTGCTGCGGTTGTATACCTCACATCGGTATTCCTCAATTGTGACTTTTTTTTTGGTGGCAACAACTTTAGTAGTTTATGGTTGGACAGTATATTCCCAAGAACTGTGGAGTCAGGGATATCGCAGGCTACAAAGCCTACAACTCCATGAGCGGCACTTAACTACAACTAACGCAACCCTAAAAAATAAAATGGCTGAGGAAGCAGAAAAGCAAGCAACAGGGCTAGTCTCGCCCACGCCAGCCAGGACAATTTTCTTACCCTCAGCCTCTCCTTCTCATAGTCCTCATCCCACACCTGTCAACACAACACCAAATCCGCCAACACAGCAGCAAACCCCCTCGCCACTGGGATATTAAATTAAGCAGGGGGAGCAGGGGAGAAATAGGTTTATGAATTATCCATGATACTGGAAGTAGTTTGATGCAGAAGTCACCGAGTAGATTAAAATTCAAAAATTTTCAGAATCCCGCATTTAGGAGGCGACAGAAGGCTTCTAAGCCAACATTTATAGAGAGGTTGACTTCTAATCCTCAAGACCAGGTAGCCAACCCTAAATCCCGATTGTTTGTGGTATGGGGCATATTAATGACCGCAGGATTGGGGTTGGCTATTAATTTGTATCATTTGCAAATTGTCCAAGGAGCAAGGTTAACTCAGAGGGCACGCAATCAGCAAATGGTGAATTTACGACCTTTCGTTCCCCGGCGCTTGGTAGTGGATCGCACTAATAATGTGTTGGCAGTTGACCGTCCTGTTTATGTTTTGTATGCCCATCCCAAGCTGTTTAATCAGTCGAATCAAAAAATCGCCGAACAGCTGGCTCCCATATTGGACAAAAGCACTGCTGAGTTAGTGAAAACCTTTCAAAGCCAAAAAAGTGGGATTACACTTGCTGCTACCATGCCGGAAGTAATTGCCGATCGCGTGAAATCATTACGCTTAAATGGCTTGGAGTTAATTCAAAAATACTCCCGATTTTACCCGCAAAAGGATTTGGTAGCTGACGTAGTGGGCTACGTTAATGTTGACCGTCGCGGTCAAGCAGGTGTGGAATATAGTCAAGAACAGTTACTAGAACGTTCTGTGCAGACAGTGCGGCTGAGTCGGGCGGGTAACGGGGCACTGTTGCCGAATCATGCACCCGAAGGATTTCTCAATTTTGATGATCTGCGACTGCAACTGACGATTGATAACCGTTTACAACGAGCTGCCCGCACTGCCCTAAAAGAACAAATGGAAACGTTTGGCGCCAAACGTGGGGCAGTAATTGTGATGGATGCCTTAGATGGTTCTTTACTCGCCCTGGTTTCTCAACCTACCTATAACCCTAACGAATACTCCAAAGCAGATATTTCCCTATTCAAAAACTGGACGGTGGCTGATCTTTATGAACCGGGATCAACTTTCAAGCCATTGAATGTGGCGATCGCTCTGGAAAATGGTGCCATTAAACCAGATGATGTATTTAATGATCCCGGTTCCATTCGCGTGGGTAAGCACACCATCAGAAATGCCGGGCACAATAGTTATGGGCGCATCAACATTACGAGAATTCTGGAAACTTCTAGCAACATTGGCATGGTACGAATTATCCAACGCCTGAAGCCTTCAGTTTATTACAACTGGCTAGAACGCTTGGGGCTTGGGCAAACCGTTGAGACAGATTTACCTTTTGAAGTTCGTGGACAGCTCAAAAGTCAAGAAAAATTTCTTGGCTCGCCCATTGAAGCTGCAACTACATCTTTTGGTCAAGGCTTCTCCCTCACACCATTACAGTTGGTACAAATGCACGGAGCTTTAGCTAATGGTGGTAAATTAGTCACACCCCATGTAGTTCAAGGATTGGTGGATACCAAAGGGCAGATGCACTATTCACCCAATCGTCCCACACCCCGGCAAATTTTTTCAGCACAAACAGCCCAAACTGTGGTGGAAATGATGGAAAAAGTAGTATCAGAAGGTACTGGCAAGCCTGCACAAATCCCCGGATATCGCATTGCGGGCAAAACAGGTACAGCCCAAAAAGCTAGTCCTCATGGCGGCTATATTAAAGATGCTAGAATCACTAGCTTTGTGAGTATTTTGCCAGTAGAATCTCCCCGCTATGTGGTGCTGGCGTTAGCCGATGAGCCAAAGGGAGCAAATGCTTATGGTTCTACCGTGGCTGCACCAATTGTGAAAGCGGTGATGGAAGTACTGATTCCGCTAGAAAAACTGCCGCCAAGTCAAGTAGTAAATCGAGAGTCGGAACAGCAGTGAGGTAGAGGAGCAGAGGGGCAAATCAATTGAAAATTTTAAACTTTCTGATCCTGTGTTCTTCATCCAGACTGAATTTTTCTTTATAACCAGGGGGAGAGGTACAGAAATCTACTAGCGGGGAAATTTAGGTATTAGAGGTGAAACTAATTTCACATCTGTGCAAAGCTACTAAAGATTTCATGCAAAGCAATTTAGTCATGTTCCCTCATGCGGGGACTGCGGAACAGAGTAAGCAAACCGAAGAACGAACAGCTACCAAGTACGACCATACTGAGCAGCAATTTTTAGAACTGCTGGCCACGGAGGATTTGGATCATAAATTGGATGTAGAAACTGCGACAGTCAGTGAGTTTGAACGGATGCTCTCGATGGCTATCCGCGCCGCATATCAAAATGGCTGTGGTGACAGACAGGCTCATCGTTTTCTCCAACGGATACTTTATCGGATTAATCGGCTAAAGTTGTTTTGGTATGATGATTTGCGGCATTACACCAATGAGCGATCGCTTTACTTGCTCTCACGCCGTGACCAAATTGAAACTGCTTGGCAAGAGTGGGAACTGGCACAAATTGATGTGGCACAACTGCAACAGTTAGATGTCAAACAAGCTTTAATTAATCGCTGCTCTAACGATTTAAATCCGCCGATATCGGCGGACAGTCGCTACATCCGTGAAGAAATGACTGAAGCTGGCTATCGTCACTTGCTAGCGATCGCTTCCTTTGATGGTTTGGTTGAAGGTAGTCGTCTCTCGCAAATTTTAGGTGGTGCTGCTAATGAAGTGCAGTGTACCCTTGTACGGGTGTTACTAGAAGAATACGGTAACGGGCGCTTATCCCGCAAGCACTCTACATTTTTTGCCCAAATGCTGGCCGAGTTTGGGATGAACACCGAACCAGAGGGATATATCGACTTAGTACCTTGGGAAGTTCTGGCTTGTGCTAATCACAACTTTCTGCTAGCTGAACGTAAACGCTATTTCCTCCGGTTTAATGGTGGGTTGACTTATTTTGAAGTGGCTGTACCTGCGGCTTTCAAACATTATCTCGCAGCAGCGCAACGACTGGGACTGTCAGAGTCCGCGATGGGTTATTGGGAACTACACATCAGGGAAGATGAACGCCACGGACGTTGGATGTTGGATGATGTGGCTTTACCCTTAACAGAACTGTATCCCCATGATGCATGGGAACTCGTGCTTGGTTACGACCAGGAGAAATTAATGGGCGATCGCGCGGCTAAAGCTGTTGTGCAATCAATCCGCGCAGCAAATTAGAAATTAAAAATAACAGGTTCTTTTCTCGCATTTTTAATGTGGTGTTTCTAACTTATCCTGTTGTTAATTCACCTATAATACGATTTCTGTAGTGACAATTTGCTCGCTCTAATTCTTTTGCAATTAATTATTGTATATTACGGTTTCAGTGTAATCATAAGTACCTACGCATAAATATTTAGCCATTTTTCCACACGAATGAAATCGCTGTATTCCAATACTGTCACTTTTTCTAGCTAGATAATTTATTTTACACGACTATTTATGAAAGACATCTTTTTTTGCCCTGAAGAATCTAATTTCTACTCAAACTGCTTAGAAAACTTTGTTTTTAGAAATTGTAAAAATTCTGACTTTATTGTTGAATTTGGCTCTGGAGATGGCAGCCCGATAATTAATTCATTATTGAAAAATAACTTTGATGTTGTAATCCAGGGATTTGAATTAAATACCTCTGCATGGAAAGCCGCAAATTTAACAATTGATGAATATGATCTTAATCAGAAATATACAATCCATAATGCGTGTTTGTTTAAGTCTTCTAAACCAAAAGCAGATTACCTTATAGCCAATCCGCCGTATCTCCCTGCACCAGATCCAGATATTTATATGCCATTATTATTTGGAGGCAAAGATGGAGCCACTGTTACCAATGAGCTTTTATTATTAAATTATGAAAATGTGTTAGTTTTATTATCTAGCTTTTCTAATCCCACAAGCACGATTAACCTAGCAAAAAAAAATGGCTATTGTGTTCATAATTTCATGATATTACCTTTAAAGTTTGGCTACTATAGCTCTGAGCCAAAAGTTAAAAACTACATAGAAGAACTACGAACAAAGAAAATTGCATTTTATTCTAGAGATTACTATTTTTTGGCTGGTGTTTTATTTAAAAAACGCCAGAAATCTGCTATTGATTTATCTAATGAATTAGCTCAGGTAATGACTAGTTTGTGAGACAGAGATTAAATACTTTACTGAATAATTTTATTTGCACTAATCTGCATATGCACTATGCGACTAGAGTTTCTAAATATCGGAACTAAAATAAATATAAAATACTTGAGCCAAAAAGGTTGTAATCGGTGAGGATATTGGGCAAAACTAGTTAAATAATGATCAATATCCAGAATTTTAATTCCTAAACCCCATGTTTCTAGTTCTGCAACTTTCTTGATTCCCCATTTAAACTCAGCATTGGTTTTAGAAACAGTATCATGTCCCTGAGTATTTCTGGCAAATGCAGGACTGACAACATCGATAATCATCTCTACATTCTGAAAGCGATCGCCTATCTGTTTGCATAAATTAAGATGCTGTGCTTTTGTGAGATACATAGACACACCCTCAGCAATTATCAGCATCGGTTGGCCAGGCGTTAGCATAGCTGACTGTAGGTATCGCTGAATTTCATCCATCCAGGTAAAATCAAATATAGACTTACCAATAAACTTATATTTGTCTGTTTCTGATATAAGTTTATGTCGCAGTTCAATTACTTCGGGAAAATCAACTTCGTACCAATTAACTTTTCCATTATTAACTCGAAAAAATCTCGTACACAGCCCAGAACCTAAATTGACTATTACGGCATTAGGGTGATTTTTAATAAAATCACTCACACGATCATCAAATCTTTTAGCTCTAATTGCACTTCCCAAAAGA
Source organism: Nostocales cyanobacterium LEGE 11386 (assembly GCA_015207155.1). Classification (GTDB taxonomy): domain Bacteria; phylum Cyanobacteriota; class Cyanobacteriia; order Cyanobacteriales; family Nostocaceae; genus LEGE-11386. Next base: position 66,846 of record JADEXK010000028.1, read on the forward strand.
GAAGCCCATCCTGAAGCAAATTTTGTAAAATCATAATCGATTTTCTCGACTATCTCCACAGCTTTTTGATCTTGAATAACACCGTCATCTCGTTTTGTTTCCCAATACCGAGCATACAGGGTTATCATTAAAGTCTCTGCAACACCCGTAATTTTCGCTGTAGATTCTTGATTCACAAAATTCATTGCCACCTCCAGAATAGTTGAGACTAAATGATTATTTAAGCTGGGTAAGTATGCCTGATAGCTTCTTCTATTGACCCTAGTTTTTGGAACATTTCAATTAGTTCATGAGATTTGGTTTTGCGCTGTGCCAGCATGACTTTAAGTGGTGTTAACAAATTAATATCTGGGTCATTACTAAGGGCAATCTCAGCTACTTGTAAAAGCTTTGTAGCATGATTAAAAATATCTTCATTATCAAAACCTTCTTTTGCCGAAATTTGATGCAAATCTGCATCAGGTATAGTTGCCCTACCTAGCAAAGTTTTATCTAATATCAAACCTTTCAACAAAGCTAGTAAAGCCGCATAGGTAGAAAAATCATCACAACTATCACAAGCTTTGAATTCAATGCGTCCCACTTCAGCCGGAATGCGGGCGATTTTTGTCAATGAAGGTATGCTATGAATTAGCTGTTCTGGTTTTTGGACAAATACTAAAGCCGCCGATCTTTTTCCAGTTCTGACAAAAGTTCGGACTGATAGTCCTGACCATAAATCACCGTTATAAAAAGGCGAACTATAACTAAAAGGAACGATATAGGGACTGTAATAAGTTAACTTTTTGCCAATATCAATTACACTTTTAATTGGCAAGTCTGCCACTGAAATATTCAAATCTGGGCCATATGTCACCATGTAAATATTGGCAGTTTGTTCATCAGGATAAGCCTGTAGTTGTTTAAGTTCGTAATCATTTAAAGGGGGTTGTGGCTCAAAAACAGTCTTGTAGGGATTAAAACTAGCTAAAACTGGTGAGAAACCGTAGCTAGCAGCTATCTCACGCAGCAAGCGAAAACTTTCTGACAATTCAGTAAGAGCGCCTTGAATATTAGAGTGTATGGTAGTTCTGATTTCAATGCCTTTAGGTAAACAATCGATCACCTTATCAGAATCAGCAAATCTTTCAAAGCCCTCAATGTACCATCTCTTTTGCCTAATACCAGCATCACCAACGCGCAATTGAGAATAATCATCGGGGTAAGTAGGTAGTCTTTCAACAATTTGATTGAAATCAGCGAATTTGGTCTGGGAAAAATCAGCAAATTTTCCTTCCTGGTTCAGGAAAGCGACTTCATGCTCAATGCCAAAATAGAACTTCATGTTTACTTAATTACAATTGATTGAGGTCATCCGAGTTGCACTGGCGCTACACGAGACACAAGCAGCATTCTACATGAGATTATTTTGCATTAATAAATTTATCATTTTTGTAACCTACAACACCAAAAATTGCTGTTAATTTGGAGCCTGTGTAATTCTACTTGCTGCTTGGAGCTTGCCAGTTCTTGATTAGAGGTGAATTAATAGTGTTGATTGAAGAACACTGAGGTTCACTTTAGTTTTTCTCACAAACACCTCTATTACACAGATTAACTTACTATTTTTTGATTTAACTAGAAAAAATTCTCAAGTTTTTTGGTTGAATTGGGTGTGGGTGCGATCGCGTCCAAACCCATTAACCGCAGAATTACTGTGTAAGGTAACCTAGTATTGACTTAGGTAAATTTAGGCGTGAGTGTATGACAAGTGCCGTTCAATCCCCCTACAGTAACGAACAAATTACCGCTTGGTTACGTGGACTGCTCACAATTGCTTGGGCAGATGGTAACTTTGATCCTGAAGAACAGCAATTAATTACCAGTCTTACCAAAGATGAATTAGCTCCCAGTCTTGAGTGGGATTCACTAGAAGTAATTGAACCAGAAGAATTAGCCACTGTATTGGGTAAAGGGACATCAGTAGCAGAAAACTTTGTCCGGACAGCCGTAATGGTAGCGATCGCCAACGGTACATATTCTCCCAAAGAAGATCGAGTAATGCAGCAGTTGTGTGAGGCTTTAGAACAGCCAAAAGATATCCTAGAGTCCTTACGCCACACCCTAGACGACGAAGGACAGGTATCTGCACCCACAGCACCTGCACTAGATGCACTCTGTCCCCTGCGTGACTGGCTAGACGGGCTAGAAATCCAAGATCCCAGAGTTGCCCGTTTTTTGTGCAAAATGATTCCCTCTCAGTGTCCCTTTGAACGAGATATCACTTTGTTTGGACGCAAAATTGTTCACATACCACCCTTATGTAAAATCAACCCACTATATGAGCAACTTGTGGGTTTACGTTTTCGCGCCCTCTCCTATTTAGCAGATGAATGTGGTGAGGATATTTCACCATATACTTGAGTGGTGAATGGTGAGTGCTGAGTTACAAGTAAAGAGTAAGGAACTGCGGGTTTATTAAAACTTATAATTTAGAACTCACAACTCAAAACTCAAAAAATATGCAATTTATTGACCAAGCAGTAATCGAAGTGGAAGCCGGTAAAGGTGGCGATGGTATCGTCGCCTTCCGGCGAGAGAAATACGTACCAGCAGGCGGCCCCTCTGGCGGGAACGGAGGACGAGGCGGTTCGGTAATTTTTGTTGTTGATACAAACCTGCAAACTTTGCTGGACTTCAGATACAAGCATCTTTTTAAAGCAGATAATGGTGGACGTGGTGGGCCAAATAACTGCACCGGGGCAAATGGTAAGGATTTAATTATTGAAGTTCCCTGTGGTACGTCTGTTTATGATGCGAGTACAGGGGCTTTGCTGTGCGATTTAATTGAGCCTGGACAAAATTTTCGGGTTGCTGAAGGTGGAAAAGGTGGATTGGGAAATCAGCATTTTTTGAGTAACCGTAACCGCGCCCCAGAATATGCCTTACCTGGACTCCCAGGAGAAATGAAAGTACTGCGCTTAGAGTTGAAACTTTTGGCAGAAGTGGGGATTATTGGCTTACCAAATGCCGGCAAATCCACACTAATTTCATCTTTATCAGCCGCACGTCCCAAAATTGCCGATTATCCTTTCACAACCCTGATACCAAATTTGGGTGTAGTGAGAAAACCCACTGGTGATGGTACAGTTTTTGCCGATATTCCCGGTTTGATTGAAGGTGCTTCCCACGGTGCGGGTTTAGGACACGATTTCTTACGTCATATTGAACGCACACGAGTTTTATTACACCTACTTGATGCCACAAGTGAAGATGTGATCAGTGATTACAACACAATTAAGCAAGAGTTGCAAGCCTACGGACGAGGTTTAGCCAAGCGTCCGCAAATTTTGGCGTTGAACAAAATTGATGCGGTTGATAGAGAAACAGTAGATTTAGAAGCGCTGGCTATGCAACTGAATCACCTCTCACTATCTCCAGTTTTCTTAATTTCAGCAGTTACCCGCACAGGTTTAGAACCTTTATTGCAAGAAATTTGGCAGATGCTTGATGAAATTAATGCTGCTGCTGAAGAAGTGGAGGTGTTGAGGTAAGTAAAGAAAATTAGTTTACTGGTTAAAAGTTTAAGGACTGGTTTTATACTAATTTGGCCATCTATTTTAAGGGTTCCAGTATTTCTACATTAAACCTCTTGCATAAATATTTTTGGCTCTCCCAGACTAAATATGTTAAATTAAGAACAAAAATACCAATTGAGTAAAATCCTTCTTCTAAAATTATTGAAGTTAGTTAAGCCATAAGCCCTTCTTTTAATGAGCTTAATCTTCTGATTAA
>JADEXK010000029.1 GCA_015207155.1 Nostocales cyanobacterium LEGE 11386
TGTCATTGACGGAGTTCAAAATAGAGGAGAAAAGGGAAACTACAGTACGCAACGTGTAAGATTTAACTCTTATTCTTCTGCTTAATTGTTTGTTACATACTTATAAATTTTCTCCACGGCTTACTTAATTTGGGGAATTTAAGTGGCAAAGATGCATCACTGATGATTTCAATTTGTGACATGCCATGATAATTCTTATGGAAAACTTATGGAAAAAATAGGTTCTTCAATCAATAGTTTTGTGTCTAGTGGAGGAAAGTATGAAGCGTCGCCAATTTATTTATTTAGTAGGACTAGCAACTGCTAGTGGTGGACTAGCGATCGCTTGTGATGCTAATCCTAATCAAGCTTCTACAGAGTTAGAAAAAGAGTTAGTTGTTTACTCAGGACGTAACGAGAAACTGATCGGCGAACTAATTAAACAGTTTGAAGCACAAACTAATGCGAAAGTTCAAGTCCGCTATGGTGATACGGCTGAGTTAGCATCAGCTATTTTGGAAGAAGGGACAAATAGTCCCGCAGATGTATTTTTTGCCCAAGATGCTGGCGCTCTCGGAGCTATTCAAAAAGCCGGGAGAGCAGTAGAATTACCAACATCATTGCTAAATCAAGTAGATAGTGCTTACCGTTCCCCAGAAGGAAAATGGCTAGGAATTACTGGTAGAGTGCGTACTGTAGATTACAATACAAAATTAGTCCAGCCAGGGGAATTACCATCTTCCATCTTTGATTTTACTGACTCCAAATGGCAAGGAAAAATGGGTTGGGCACCAACAAATGGTTCGTTTCAATCTTTTGTTACAGCTTTACGAGTTGCCGAGGGAGAAGACAGAGCTAGGCAATGGTTAGAAGGTATTAAAGCTAACAATGCCAAAATTTATCCCAATAATACCTCAATAGTAGAAGCTCTCACCCGCAGTGAAATAGCCGTGGGATTTGTTAATCATTATTATCTAGAACGCATCAAACAAGAAAATCCTCAAGTACCAGTGGAACATCATTTTACAGAAGACATTGGTTCCTTGGTAAATGTCGCAGGTATAGCAGTTCTTAATAGTGCTAAAAATCCCAATAATGCTCAAAGGTTTGTTGAATTCATGCTGAGTGAAAATGCTCAAAACTATTTTGCTAATCAAACTTATGAGTATCCGCTAACTTCGGGAATTGCTCCCAAAGGGAAGTTGAAATCACTCCAAGAAGTACAAAAACAAACTCAAAAAATTGATTTGAGTAATCTCAATGATTTGGAGGCAACACTCCAACTGATGCAGCAAGTAGAAATTATCTAAGCTGTTAATAACTGCATGAAATCTGGTAAGAAAGGAAAAATCTAAAGTTTCTGAGAAGTTTTCTTGCTTACCAGTACAAGTTAATGGTAATGAATAAAAATAGCACAATTATTGCAAAAACTTTCTGTTAAGGAAAATTGGGAGTGGGGAAATTGAAAACTTTGCCATTGATGAAAGTTTCAGCTGGAGCTTTAGCTTTTATGCTAAGTTCGGGAGTTGGGTTAAGCGTAGATGCACAAACAAAAACCCTGACTATCTATTCAGGTAGAGGAGAAAAGCTAATTGAGCCGTTGCTGGAAAAAGCCAAAAAGGACTTGAGTATGAATATCCAAGTCCGTTATGGCGATACGGCTGAATTAGCGATCGCCTTGATAGAAGAAGGTAAAAATACCCGTGCCGATTTGTTTTTTGCCCAAGATGCTGGTGCTTTAGGCACATTAGAAAGATTAAAACGAACACAGCAAATTTCCCCTAACCTACTGAATAAGGTTGATCCGCGTTTTCGCTCTCCCCAAGGTCATTGGCTAGGAATCTCTGGGCGTGCCCGTGTCATTGACTACAACACCAAGCTAGTCAAGAAAAATGAGCTACCAAATTCAATTTGGGACTTAACAAAACCTAACTGGCGCGGTAGAGTCGCTTGGGCACCAACTAACGGTTCCTTTCAGTCCTTTGTGACAGCCATGCGCGTACTGGAGGGAGAACCAAGAACTCTACAATGGCTGCGAGCCATGAAAGCTAATGGAGTTAAAGATTACCGCAATAATACAGCGATCGTCGAAGCTTTAGGACGTGGAGAAGCTCATGTTGGTTTGGTAAATAACTATTACTTAGCCAATTTCCAAAAAGATAATCCTAACTTTCCTGTGGCTCATCACTACACCAAACAAGACGCAGGCTCAATGTTTAACGTCGCCGGAGTCGCAATTCTCAACTCCACCAAACAAAAAGCTGAAGTAGAAAAATTGATTGACTACCTACTCAAACCGAGTTCACAAACTTATTTTGCCCAACAAACTAACGAATATCCTCTAGTTTCAGGAGTACCAGCGCCACAGAAACAGTTACCACTGAGCCAGATCAATCCACCTAAGATTAACTTGACAAACTTGAATGATTTGCCAGGAACCTTAGAATTACTACAGCAGGCAGGAGTTTTGTAGCAATTGAAATCCTCGGTTCGCCCTCCATTATTTCTCATCATAGCGGCGGCGGTGGTGGCAGTAGCCATTACCCTGCCGTTAGTGTATTTAGTCATCCGTGCAGCAGGTATTGGCGGGGAAGAGTTCTGGGAATTAATTTCTCGTCCCCGCAACGTCATGATTTTTTTCAATAGTGCAGCTATGGCAGCAACAGTGACGTTATTTTCAACGCTGATTGCTGTACCATTAGCATTTTTAACTGTGCGGACAGACTTACCAGGACGAGGTTTTTGGTTAGTAGCGACCACATTACCCTTGGCAGTTCCCAGCTATGTGGGTAGTTTTGCTTTGATTGCGACCTTCGCACCGAGAGGGAGCTTTTTACAGTTATTGCTGCAACCCTTGGGCATAGAAGAATTGCCTTCTATTTATGGTTTTCCGGGGACAGTTTTAGCAATAACTTTATTTACCTATCCTTATCTACTCCTAAGTGTACGTTCTGGCTTGCAAGGTATCGACCCTTCTTTAGAGGAAGCCGCTCGTAGTTTAGGTTATAGCAGTAGAGAAACCTTTTTTAAGGTAGTGTTACCCCAGCTAAAACCATCAATGATTGCCGGGGGATTATTGGTAGCCTTGTATGCTTTACGCGACTTTGGTACACCTTCGCTGATGCGGTTTGATGCCTTTACCAGGGCAATTTTTCTGCAATACAAAGCTAGTTTTAACCGCAACACAGCCGCCGCCTTATCTTTAATGTTGGTGGCACTAGTATTGTTGATTTTATGGCTAGAGTATCGAGTGCGATCGCGGGCTGCATATTATAGTCGTGGTTCTGCTTCCCTACGTCCACCCAAAATTGTCAAATTGGGAATTTGGAAATGGCCTGCTGTGGGCTTTTGCTTACTAATCACTAGTTTCGGTGTAGTGCTACCAGTAGGTATCACCTTATTTTGGCTGATTCGGGGACTTAACAGTGGCTACGACTTTCCTAATTTGTTACCCAGCGCCTTGAATTCAGTTTCAGCAGCTGGACTAGCAGCTTTAGCGACCACCATCTTTGCCTTGCCAGTGGCAATTTTATCAGTCAGGTTTCCCACGAGAATCACCGCTATTATTGAACGCTGCTCTTATGTAGGGTTTGGTGTGCCAGGAATTGTTATCGCCTTATCCTTGGTATTTTTTGGTGCCAACTATCTACCAGCTTTGTACCAAACTCTACCAATGCTGGTGTTTGCATATTTAGTATTATTTTTACCGCAATCAGTAGGAACAGTACGCACTTGTCTTTTACAAGTCAATCCCCAACTAGAAGAATCAGCACGCAGTTTAGGGAGAAATGCTTGGCAAACCTTACGAGAAGTCACCCTTCCTCTAGTCAGACCTGGTGTGTTGAGTGGAGCAGTGTTGGTGTTTCTCACAGCAATTAAAGAATTACCGGCAACGATGCTGTTAGCACCCATAGGCTTTACCACCTTAGCAGCGCAAATTTGGCAAGCCACAGAAAATGTAGATTTTGCTGACGCTGCATCTGCCTCATTAGCGATGCTGCTGGTTTCTATGGGTTCAACTTTATTGGTGCTATCCCAAGAGAACATCAAGAAAGAGCAAGTAATTAGTAAAGCCGATATACAAACCAAATTTTAATTTCCTAGCCTCTGGATCTCCTCAAATATTTAGCCATTTTTCAACACGAATGAAATCGCTGTATTCCCATACTGTCACCTGTCACCTATCCCCTGTTCCTTTTCTCAACGAATAATTTATTTTGCACGACTACTTATTTACCTATGCAACAAGCAATTGTTCACTTACAGAATGTCACCAAGCAGTTTTCAGCACATGCCTCTCCCGCAGTAGATAACGTATCTTTTACATTGCAACAAGGAGATGTATTGGGATTGCTTGGCCCGTCTGGCTGCGGTAAAACCACCCTGTTGCGGCTGATTGCTGGTTTTGAGCGTCTGCAAGCCGGAAAAATAGCAATTGGCGAACAGATAGTTGGCGACATATCTACTTATATCCCTGCTGAACAGCGTGACATTGGCATTGTTTTTCAAGATTATGCCCTGTTTCCCCATCTGACTGTGGCAGAAAATGTCGCTTTTGGGTTGAAACATTTTAGTAAACAGCAAATACAAAAACGTACAGCCGAAGTCATTGATTTAGTAAGACTCGCAGGCTTAGAAAAACGCTACCCTTACGAACTCTCTGGTGGACAGCAGCAACGAGTGGCCCTGGCTCGTGCTTTAGCACCCCAGCCTCAACTGATGCTTTTGGATGAACCTTTGAGCAATCTTGATATTCAAGTGAGATTGCGGTTGCGTGAAGAAGTGCGAGACATTTTGAAAGCGGCGGGGACTTCAGCTATTTTTGTGACTCACGATCAAGAAGAAGCACTAGCTATTTCGGATATTGTAGGTGTGATGCGGCAAGGACATTTAGAACAAATCGGCACACCAGAAGAAATTTACACTCATCCAGTATCACGATTCGTTGCCGAATTTGTCACTCAAGCTAATTTCCTTCCCGCCCGCCGTCAAGGTAATTTATGGGAAACAGAAGTTGGTTGTTTTGAGGTTCCAGCTAATCACAGCCACGATACTGGCGAAATTATGATTCGCCAGGAAGGCTTAATCATCCAACCTGCTAGTGATTCTCCTGTTGTAATTCGCAGTCGGCGATTTTTAGGGCGTGAGTACCTATATTGTTTAAAAACTCCCTCTGGGAAGGAACTCCACGCGCGGACAATGACTGATATGGCATTACCTATAGGCGCACGGGTGCAGGTATCTATTACAGGTGATGCTGTTAAAGTTTTTCCCCAATAATTGAGGTGAACGATAATCAAGAAACTCAACAATTTTGTATTTATTCATCACCTACTCCAAGCCTCAATAGCAGTTAATATTGTATGTATTGTTGTATTACCTTTGTCAGGGAGGCAGACAGTCAAATGACACAGGAATTCATCGACCTCAGAAATAGTATTTTACAAGGACGTTATGCAGATGCTTTGGCAATTGTCGATGAATTAGAGGGGATAAGTAAACAAGCAATTCTGCGTAATCTCCAATCTTATGTCAACATTTTGCTAATTCATTTAATTAAAAACCAAGTAGAACAAAAATTAACAAATTCTTGGGTCGCCTCTATTCGTAATTCCATTCGGGAAATTAAAAAGCTAAATATTAAAGATAATAAAAATTCCTATTATATAAATCAAGATGAATGGGAAAATTTGATAGAAGAGGAAGTAATTGAAGATGCCATAGCTGATGCCAGTGTGGAAGTAATGAATGGGAAGTACAGTCAATTTCAACTTGCTGACATCATAGATAGAACTAGGTTAATTGAGAATGCTTTAAAGTTTTTAGCCTTAACTTATTCTTATTCAGCTAAAGAATTACCAGCAGTTGTGGCAGAAACTTTAACTCAGTTACCTGGTGGTGAAGATTGGAAAGCAGGAAGATGGTAAGTATAGCAACAGAAAATGGTCGCATAATTATCCTACTATTGATTATTTATCTTAATTTTTCTTGAGTACAAGCTTTTTGGACATGCTCCAGAATTTTTCTTTCTGCTTCATCATCTAATTAGGTGTGATGTCCATTAATGATTGCGAATGTCCACCCTCAGAAATTTGCCAATATATGGTTAATGAACCAGACTTTTATTGAAGAATAATTCTTCATGGTCTTGAAGTGAGCTAAAGCTTATGTAAAAATTGGGGTCTTTCGGCTTCATGACTTTTGAGGAATTGCAACATGGCGCGTCTAGCACTGCTGAGTGTATCTAATAAGACTGGTATAATCGATTTAGCTCGGAGCTTAGTCGAAGAATTTGACTTTGATTTAATCAGCAGTGGGGGAACAGCCCAAGCTCTCAAAGATGCAGGATTACCAGTTACCAAAGTCGCAGATTACACAGGTTCACCAGAAATTTTAGGTGGTCGAGTCAAAACGCTACATCCTCGCATTCATGGCGGAATTTTGGCACGAAGAGATATTCCCCAAGATGTCACAGATTTAGAAAATAACCAAATTCGTCCAATTGATTTAGTGGTAGTGAATCTTTATCCTTTTGAGGAAACGATCGCTAAACCAGGAGTAACATTATCTGAGGCAGTTGAGCAAATTGATATCGGTGGCCCGGCGATGCTTAGGGCTTCCTCGAAAAATTTTGCCCATCTCACTGTGTTATGTGACCCGGTACAATATGACGAGTATTTGCAGGAATTACGCCAAAATAACGGCGAAGCGTCCCTTGAGTTTCGCCAAAAAGCTGCTTTAAAAGGTTTTTTACATACTGCTAGTTACGATCAAGCAATAGCCTCTTACCTCTCTGGTACCCAGCAATACACTCTAAGTGGGACACAATTACAATCTCTGCGTTACGGTGAAAACCCTCATCAAAGCGCCGCCTGGTATCAAACTGGGACTACCCCAACGGGATGGACAGCCGCTACAAAACTGCAAGGTAAAGAACTTAGTTACAATAACCTGGTTGATTTAGAAGCTGCGCGCCGGATTATTGCTGAGTTCAATGATATCCCAGCCGCAACGATTATCAAACATACCAACCCCTGCGGTACAGCATTGGGAAATACCGTTGTGGAAGCTTACCAAAAAGCTTTTAACGCTGATTCAGTTTCTGCCTTTGGTGGAATTGTGGCACTTAACCGTCCGATTGATGCTGCTACGGCAAATGAGTTAACTAAGACATTTTTAGAATGCGTGGTTGCACTAGGTTGCGATGCAGAAGCTCAAGAAATTCTTGCGAAGAAATCCAACCTGCGAGTTTTGACTTTAGCAGATTTGAGTAGTGGTGCCAAGGATACAGTAAAGGCGATCGCAGGTGGGTTTTTAGTACAAGCAGCCGATGATGCTATCGCAGATACTAGTCAATGGCAAGTTGTCACCGAACGCCAACCCACCGCAGATGAATTAGCCGAATTACTCTTTGCTTGGAAAGTCTGCAAACACGTGAAATCAAATGCCATTGTCGTCACAAGCGATCGCACTACCGTAGGTGTAGGTGCTGGTCAAATGAATCGCGTTGGCTCAGTTAAAATTGCTCTAGAACAAGCTGAGGAAAAAGCCAAGGGTGCAATTCTCGCCAGCGATGGGTTCTTCCCTTTCGATGATTCCGTGAAAACAGCCGCAGCAGCAGGAATTACTGCGATCATCCAACCAGGAGGAAGTTTGCGTGATCAAGATTCCATCAAAGCTGCTAATGAATTAGGTTTAGTCATGGTGTTCACTGGTGTACGTCACTTTTTACACTAATTTTTTGTCAGTGAGGATGGTACACTTAGCAAACTGTCACTCACCATACTTGCTTTTTAACGAAACGATGGTATTGTTTAGTTGTGTGTGAGGAGCAAGTTAAAAATAAAAAGCGCTTAGGGTGGAAACACGGCAACACTCCCGAGCGCTTTTTAATTGATTGTTAAAAAGTGTCCAGTTACTAAAGTGTCACCTACTATACTTGCTATTACCTAAGATAGGTGATATTCTCAAGTTGTGTGAGGAGCAAGTTAAAAGTAAAAAGTGCGTGGGGTGGAAACACGGCAACACTCCCAGGCACTTTTTAATGTTTGGGTCTGGATTTAACTCTGCATAAATTTCCACTCCAGCAGTTTAATTGAAGGAAGATTGTCAGACATCCTTGACACTCGCCCGACTGCGAAAATTTCGCTATCCTCATTTTCACAAAAAGTCGGGGGATTCTCCAAGACGCGCCTTGTTTTGGAGAATTGGTATTAGTAACTCTACCTTAGGAACATAGATAATTAAAAATCAAAAAAATTACCCCCAACTGAATTAACGTGAGTTCGACAACTATCAAAAACCCCTCTCCAAACCTCTCCCCGGCAAGACTATCCATTACCCACATTTTTCTTTACAATCTTGAAACCTTTGTTTCATAACCATCTTAGAGCCTAAGGGGCTAGGCATACTTGACAAATTCGCCCTTTCTATTCTCGCTAAAAATGCATTTTTATTGAGAATAAACGACGAACGAATCAAGTTTAGAAGAAACGAGAGCAATCGCTCTTACAAATGTTGAGAAAGATCCGGGTAATGGATAGGCGTGTCGGAGAGGGGTTGGGGTGGGTTCATCGAATTCACGTTGAATTAAACAGTTTGGTGGCAATGGGTTTACAAATACCGCCAAAAGCTCTTGCCAAGAGACTTGAGACTGACAGTTTTAGTACTTAGTAGGGCTATAAGCGCAGCTATTTACAACACTCTTTTATGCCGGATAAATCCGCAGACGTCGATTTGGTTCTTCACCAAAACTATCAGATTTGAGCCGATAGTGTTCGACCAACTCATGTTGCATTTTGCGTACTTGGGAAGAACGGGGCAATAACTCGACTGGCTGTCCTTTGGGAATGACAATCTGCTCTACGGCAAGTCTAGCTTCTTCTAAGGCATCCATCTCATCATCGCTGCCACTGTGCAGAAACAGTTGCAGTTCTCGGTCATCGGTCATTTCTGGGTCTTCAATGTTCAGCAACCGCCGCAAACCACGGGTAATCTGCGGTATGGTGCTGGACTTAATCATGTGAATTGGCACATGTCGGGCTTTGGCCATTTGCCTTAATTTAGCGTGGTTTTTGACGTGCGATCGCAGTGCCAAAATTGCATCAGCATTATCAATCTCTTTTGTCAATACCACTGGCAGAGTGAGTACGCTAATTACCTGTTCTAATTGGTGGCGACTGACTCCATAGGGATAAATGTGCAGTGGCAAATCTTCGCCGTTTGGCCCCGCTTGTCTGCTAGTACTGATTTCAATGCTTTCAGCGTAATTGAAAGATTCATCCAGCAATCGGTCAAATTCACTGCGTCCAGTCATCCGCTCTCGCTCTAAAGACAATGGCGGCAGTGCTACCATTTGTCCTGATGAACGCCAGCCGTTACTCTGTCGTGCTGGTGGGAAAGACCCCTCGGCTGCTGCTACGTTTCCACCACGACCGTTGACTACGGATAACTGGCGTGTAATTGAAACTTTCCCTTGCTCATCAACAGTTCTCGTTTGTGGACTAGGCTGACGCCCCCTCAAAAGAGTATCTACTGTATCAGCCACACTTTCGTGTACTACCCAGCGTTGCCTTTCTAACATTTCCACAGCAATCTCGAAGGTGGGAGGAGCTTTACGTTCCAAAACTGTCTTTTGACTGCCCCGCCTCCTGGCTTCGTCATCTCCTAAAGTCACAGCCTGTATTCCCCCAACTAAATCAGAAAGGGTGGGGTTTTTGATCAGGTTTTCAATTTGGTTACCATGGGCAGTACCGACCAATTGCACACCCCGTTCAGCAATGGTACGCGCCGCTAAAGCTTCTAATTCTGTACCAATTTCATCAATGACGATGACTTCTGGCATATGGTTTTCTACTGCCTCAATCATTACCTGATGCTGAAGTTCGGGTTGTGCTACTTGCATTCGCCTCGCTCGACCAATGGCAGGGTGAGGTACATCACCATCCCCAGCGATTTCGTTGGAAGTATCAATAATTACTACACGCTTATGCAAGTCATCTGCCAAAACACGGGCAATTTCTCTTAAAGCGGTAGTTTTACCCACACCAGGTCTTCCCAGCATGAGAATTGATTTGCCAGTTTCTACCAAATCGCGGATCATGCCAATTGTGCCAAATACCGCCCGACCAACGCGACAGGTTAGGCCAATAATCCTACCACTGCGGTTACGCATAGCGCTGATGCGATGCAATGTTTGCTCAATTCCTGCTCGATTATCTCCGCTAAAGGTTCCAACTCGCTGAATACAATCGTCTATTTGTGCTTGAGTGACGGGTATTTCGCTCAGATACTCAGCTTGATGAGGAAAGCGAGCCTCTGGGCAACGACCCAGATCCAAGACCACTTCAACTAAACTATCCCGTTGAGGATGATTCTCTAGTACTTGTCGCAGGTCTTGAGGCAAAATGTCTAATAACTTTTGGAGATCTTCTTTAATCGTCATGCTTTCTATGGTGACGTTTTGAGAGATAACGAACGAGCGATTAGCGCTCCTGCTGTGACTTGATCTGGGAAACAAGAGAATGGGCTAGCTCTACAGCTGGCCAGAGTAATTCGGGTTCTTCTTCGAGGCGGATTTTCGCCTTGACACTGGTGTGATTCACCTCCTGATTCTCTAACTGTTCGAGAATTGGTGACAGCAGTACACGGGCGTAGCTACCATAAGCTACTCCGGAGACATAGTGCTGAGTGCTGAGTGCTGAGTGCTGAGTACTATCCTCAGCACTCTTCAACAGTCCCATTGCCTTTAACTTAGCAACGGTGTAGCTATTAGTGCCACCTGCTAACTGCACATATCCCGGTAATTTAGCTGCCAAAACTTTTTGCCCTAATTTCACTGCTGCTAAAGTAGTGCCATTTCCAATATCACCACTCATAGGACGACCGTCAGTTTGCCAAATTAAGGCACTACACAATGGGGTAATTAAATCAGTAATTGCATGTAGATAATCAATCATGCCTTCACCATCGGGACAGCTAATGGCTACTACCTTGAGTTGATTAACCCACGGTGAAATTACTTGCCATAATTGCCGAAATTCTGCCAACCGTCCTACTTTTGTATGAATTTCTACGGCATCTACTCCCGTTGACATTACCAATGACGCGATCGCTGTCGCCGTGGACATATATGATTTTGTATAAATTTTATCATATGGACAAACTGGTATGCAACGACCGCAGCCATAGCACTTTTGGGATTCCACTCCCGAAAAATTTACACTGAGCGCAGCCGAAGTGTTGTCTATACGGTTAAAGACGATCGCTTGTGCCGGGCAAATCGTTTCACAGGGTTTAGGGCAATCTGTGGGACATTGAGTAAAGTTAAACTCTGCTTTGCGAAAATGGGGGTCTTCTCCATCATTCAAGCTGACCATCAAAAAGGGTGGGTTGCCTTTATAGCCATAGCCTCGCTCCTTAGCATCTCTCACCAGATGCCTGGCTACTTGTAAGGCTGACTGTGCTGCTGCTATCACTGCCGGATCAGCTGCCACATCTATACAGTCAGCGCCTGCCAAAGTGTAGGCTAATGTTAAACTTCTGACTGCCGGCAGATGTTGGAAGCTGGCTCCGCAGATGAGCTTGAACCAGTGACCTTCTTTCAGAGATTGTAAAGGGGCGAACAAATCAGTCACATTTCTATTATGCTTTTATAGGACTAAAAATAGTAGTCTCTAATATATAAAAAGTGTTGATTTCCTCATTCTCAGTTCTTAGTAGCTAGGCTCGCATTCTTGGCATCGGCTGTCAACCCTATATAGTAAAAGATTCTGCTGTCATTTTTGTGAATTAGGTATAGTTTTATATTGATTGCGAATTGTAAATATATTCAATAACTTAAACTAGGTCGTTGCAAATAAAATTAACTAGTGTAAAGCCCTGACGGGCATGGCTGCGCTTAACGCGTAGCGACGACCATAGGAGAAGGTCCTCATTTGTTATTGGTCATTGGTAAGGCTTTTAGTTAAATTTACATTTTGTAATATGGTTCTGTTAATTCCCGCCAATTTACTTATTTCTCAGGTGGTTTGAGGGGAATGGCGATGCCTGCGGCGCTGTATGGAATGCAGATCGCAAACTCTGTACCTTGCCCAGGAGATGAGGCGCAGGTGAGGTGACCTTGATGTTGTTGCACGATAATTTGGTAACTAATTGATAATCCTAGTCCACTACCTTTGCCTACAGGTTTTGTGGTAAAAAATGGGTCAAATAAACGCGATTGTAACAATTCATCTATCCCAGGGCCATTGTCAGCGATCGCAATCTTGACAGTATGAGACTCAATTAATTCTGTACGAATGCGAATCTGTGGATTGGGGTTGGTTACTTTTGCCAATTTTCTGGGAAGTTCTGATGTCTGACGATTAATTTCTACTCTATGAAAGGTTTCCCTCTGAGCATTTACCGGGCTACGGGAGCTAACTTTCTGGCTTGTCTCCATTCCTTCTGAAGTTTGAATACTCATAAAAGGATGATCTAACTTATTTTCATCACTTTCTCCTCTCTCTAAGGCATCAATGGCATTATTCAATAGATGCATAAATACCTGATTCAGTTCACTTGCATAACAGGTAATTAGGGGTAAACTACCATATTCTTTGACTACAGCAATGGCGGGACGATTGGCTGTTTCTCTGAGTCGATGTTGTAGCATCACTAGAGTACTATCGATGCCTTCATGGATATTCACTGGCTTCATGTGAGCTTCATCGTGTCTAGAGAAGTTTTGTAGCGCCAGGACAATTTCTCGAATGCGATCAGATCCTCTGTACATCGCACCCATCAAGTTTTGCAGGTCATTAATAACAAAATTCAGGTCTATGTCGTTAACTATTTTCTGAATCTGGGGGTTGGGTTGGGGATATTCCTGTTGATAAGCCTCAATGATATTCACTAAGTCTTGTACATATTGACGCGCATATTGGAGATTACCATAGATAAAACTGATGGGGTTATTAACCTCATGGGCAATTCCTGCTACTAATTGTCCTAGCCCCACCATTTTTTCATTCTGAATCTGTTGAACTTGAACCGCTTGCAAATTATCAAAAGCTGCTTGCAATAATTGATTTTTTTCTTTCAGTTGGATTTGCAGCGATCGCAAATTAATTTGATTTTCGATTCGTGATATTACTTCTGCTCCATGAAAAGGTTTGGTAATATAATCTACACCTCCGACATCAAAGGCTTTTACTTTATCTAAAACATCATCCAGGGCGCTAATAAAAATGACTGGTACACCACAAGTATGATCATCTGCTTTCAGTTGTTGACAAACTTGATAGCCATCCATACCAGGCATGTTAATATCCAGCAAAATCACGTCAGGCAACATCATTTGGCAGGCAGTCAGTGCCATTTTACCGTTTAAGGCTTTGCGAACTTCAAAACCTTTTGCTGTCAACATTGCCGACAGCAGGCGCAAATTATCTGGGGTATCATCAACCACCAAAACATTGCCTTTATAGTTGTGACTTTTATCTAAATGCATTTCTAACCAAAAGCTATACTTATCATCATTGAGGATAGTGAAGCTTCTTGGAGACACCACTAACAAAATTTATCATATCAATTGTTGGCATGTACTAACCTGAGCATCCTTTAGCGTCAGTGTGGTAGATAAATATATAGATTAAATAGTTAATTAGCATCATATTACTGTTGCTTTGGTCATTACCATTGGGGTACTGCGTCAATAAGTTTTAGTACTAATTGAGGTTCTAGTGGTTGAGAGAAGAGATATCCTTGAGCAAAGCCACAATTTAAAATTCTCAGTTTTTCTAATTGTTCTGTGGTTTCAACTCCTTCAGCGATTACCGTCATGCCCATTGATTCCGCAATTCCAATCATCGCTGGCACTAACCCCATATTTTCTTGATTTTCCTGCATAATTTTGACAAATGATTTATCAATTTTTAGGGCATTTAACGGAAAACTATGCAGATAACTTAAAGATGAATAACCTGTACCAAAATCATCCATGATTAATTTAATATTTCTTTCCTTTAGCTGATGAATGATTGCTTTTACTGCATTAGTGTTTTCCATAATTACGCTTTCTGTAATTTCCAATTCTAAGTTGGCTGGATTTATTTTAGTTTCAGTAATAATTTGATCAATTTGTGCTATTAAAGTAGGTTGTGAAAACAATTGTGCACTCAAATTCACACTAATAGTCAGATTTTTTGGTGTTATGGAGTAAGCTTGCCAGATACACAATTGCTCACAAGCTGACTGCAATACCCATTTATCAATAGCATTAATTAAACCTGTTTCTTCTGCCACAGGAATAAACTCTGTAGGAGAGATGAGACCACGAACTGGATGTTGCCAGCGCACAAGTGCTTCAAATCCAGAAATTCTGCCGGTATTCAGAGAAATAATTGGCTGATAGTAGATGAGGAATTCTTGCCGTTCCACAGCCCTACGCAGGTCGTTTTCTAAATCTAAAAGTTGAATTGCTTCCTGATACATGGCTGGATCAAAAACATGATATCTGGCTCTTCCTAGAGCTTTAGCGCGATACATTGCCGTGTCAGCATCCCGTAGTAGATACTCTGGCTGGTCGTAGTCTTTACTACCCCAATTAATGCCAATACTGGCATTCATAAAGACTTCGTATCTTGACAGTTTGAAACTAAGTGATAACTGTTGTAATATCTGCTCGGCAACTTGGATGGCTGTGCTGATATCTGTCAACTTTTCTAAAAGAATCCCAAATTCATCGCCACCTAATCGTGCTAAAGTATCGGCTGGTGTCAGACATGCTTGCAGGCGACGAGAAATAGCTATGAGTAATTCATCTCCCACTAAATGCCCCAAAGAATCATTAACAACTTTAAAGCGATCGCAGTCCAAAAACAAGACAGCAAACTGATAATTGGCTTCTTGTTGAGCCAGATGTAAAGCTTTTTCTAGCCGCTTAATAAACAAAAATCTATTTGGTAACCCAGTGAGGGAATCATGCAACACCATGTCTAGCAATTTACTTTGTAGTTGCTGACGCGAAGCAATTTCTCCTTGGAGTTTTTGCAGAGCCTTTTCTAGCTCCCAAGTACGCTGTTTTACCCTTTGTTCTAGTTCGGCGTTTAATTTTAATATTTCTAGTTGCGCCGCCCTCAATACCATTTGGTTTTGTACACGCACTAAAACTTCTTCAAACTCAAATGGTTTGGGAATATAGTCTACTCCTCCAACTTTAAAGGCTTTCACCTTGTCGAAAACATCATCTAAAGCACTGATGAAAATTACCGGAATATCTGCGGTGATATCCCATGCTTTCAACCTCTGACAAACTTCATAACCATCTACATCCGGCATCATAATATCGAGTAGAATTAGATCCGGTAATACTGTTTGACAAGCAGTTAATGCCATTTGCCAGTTCAAAGCTTTGCGGACGTTATATCCTTCTTTTGTTAAAAGTGAGGACAAAACTCGCAGATTATCTGCCATGTCATCAATGATCAAAATATCTTTTTTATCAAGGTCTGACCGCTTGTAATTCATTCTGCCTTTGTTTTAGTCAATTCCATAATTGTTTCAAACTGATATTTGCTAGCTAGATCACTGAAAAATCGGAAAATCTGAGTTTGATCTGGCGGCATTTGTTGGAGTAACTCTAAAATTAAGTCGTCGCTACAACTTGCTGCGGCATGGTGTACACTTTCCAACCACTCAGGCGACATTTGTGACAAATGCCACTGAATGTCAGGTTCGCTGGTCGATATCTGTGTCTTGGGATTAATAGCTGTTGTTTTAGTGGTTTCTACTGGGCTGATATATTTTACACCTAGATGTTGGCTCACTTTTGCTAGTAATAGTTCTCGTGTAAAAGGCTTGCGAATAAAATCATCGCAACCAGTTGATAAAATTTTCTGGCGTTCCTCTTCAAAAGCGCTAGCAGTCAGGGCAATTATGACGGTATGAGTATTGGGAAGCCAGTCACTTTGTGAGATAGTGCTTTGTGAAGTCAGTGTGTTGGAGTGCCAACATGTGGGTGAGGTCGCCTGGTGATTCCAGCACTGCGGTGGAGAAGTTCCCCATGAGGAAATAGGAGGAACTGCTGAAAGGTTTTCTGTTTGAGGTTTACTGGCATCCAATTTTGGAGAATTATAGACACCTGAAGGATAGCAACTAACCTGAGGTTCCGGACGTTGAAGCAATTGGCATTGAGTTTCTTGTCTTGTATTGGTAGCCATATAACTGGCTTCTTTGATTCCTACTTCAGATGAAACCTGAGTTTTCTGTAACCCATGATTTATGTTGTTAGCTTTAATAATTCTTGTAGCTTCGTAACCATCCATCACAGGCATCCGCATATCCATAAAAATCAGGTGTGGTTGCCATGCTATCCATTGAGCGATCGCTTCTTGACCATTTGCCGCTTCTCGCACAGCAAAGCCAAGAGATGACAGTAATTTCACGACAACTAAACGACTTTCCATCACATCATCAACTACCAATATCCGGTATTCTGGCTGCCCTGGCGCTAAACCAATGACTTGGCGTTGAGTTTGCTGGTGGGGAATTTCGCTCTCGCAAGCGGGATTTATTTGAATATCAAAGGTAAATGTACTACCGACACCCAAGGTACTACTGACGGTAATATCACCACCCATCAGTTCAACGTATTTTCGGCTAATGGCTAAACCTAGTCCTGTTCCCTGGTGAGATTTTTTGCCAGTTTCTGTTTGCCAAAAAGCTTCAAACAGCAGGTCAATGTCTTGGGGAGAAATGCCAGCACCAGTATCTTCTACCTCGAAGATTAGGGATGGGGAGGATGAGAAAGTATTTTCGTTATTTTCCCCTTGTCCCCTTGTCTCCTTGTCTCCTTGTCCCCTTGTCCCGACTCCTACACGTAATGTCACACTACCAATCTCGGTAAATTTGATCGCATTTCCCAAAAGATTGAGCAAGACTTGACGCAGTTTGCTTTCGTCAGTTTGCACGTATTGTGGAAGATCAGCAGCATATTCAAATACCAGTTGTAGTCCTTTAGAAGCGGCGCGAAAGCGAAACATTTCTTCTAAGCTTTGCAAAAGGCGAATCAAGTCAAAACTGCTGAGATTTAATGTGGTTCTCCCAGCTTCAATTTTTGACATTTCTAAAATGTCGTTGATTAAATTGAGGAGATGTTCACCAGCACGATTGATAATTGCCAAGTTTTCTTGATGTTCGCCGCATAGAGAATTGTCATAGCTCATGACTTGGGTGAAGCCGAGAATAGCATTGAGTGGGGTGCGTAATTCATGGCTCATGTTAGCAAGAAACTCACTTTTAGCGTGGTTTGCTCTCTCCGCTACTTGTTGTCCCTGTGCTGCAATTTTTTGAGATTGAATCAGTTCTTGTTGAACGGTTTGTAATTGAATCAGTCGGTTCTGACTTTCTGATAACGCCTCATTTAAAACTTTCATTTCAGCATGTTTTGCGGCCAAAGCTGCAAAGGAAGTTTGTAATTGCTTGGCCATACTGTTAAATGATTTGGCTAGCTCCTCTAGTTCTTGGGATTGCTGAATTGTGGAAATCTGCTGTGATTCGCCTGAGACGATTTTTTTAGCTGATATGTTGAATTGCATAATTGGTTTGATCACCCAGCGATCAGTCCAAATGCCAATTTCTATAGCCAATAACAAAGCAGCTACACATAGTAGGACAGTGATGCGAGTATTGTGATTAATTTGCTCCCTAAATTCGGCTTGAGGAATTACCACCACGATTAGCCAATCTAAGCCTAGTTTGTCTTGCCAACTTTTAACCTGCACAAAATAACGCTCTCCGGTGTCAGTAAAGTTGAATTGTTGCTTATCTACAATAAACTCTAGGCTGCTCAATTTTTGGAGCAAATTCTGTGTTGTCAGTCGAATCAAGGAATCCTGGCTATTAATTGCTAAAAGGCGTTGCTTTTGACCATTCGTGACTGTGTATGATGGCTCTGTGGTAGAAGAAGCTACTAGTAGCCCAGATCTCTCTAAAATAAAGGCTTTTCCTGATTGTCCAATTTTTAAGTTGGCTAAAAAATTGTCAATTTGTGACAACATCACATCGACACTAATGACTCCAACCAGCTGATTAGTAGGATCGTAAAGAGGATAACTAGATGATATGGATAAAATATCTGGGTGGTCTTTCCGTTGATAAATTTGACTCCAAACGGGTTTACCTAGTCTGACTGCATCTGTGTACCAAGCTTCTAGACGAGGCTCATAGTCTTTGATTTCCTTAATTTGTATCCGATTTCCTTGGTTATCTGTCGTGTAAACATAAAGTTTGCCGATGCCGTTATCTGCGGAAATTTCGTTGATTAAAAGGTGATTATCTAGACGTTCAACGCCAATAAATTCACCGTTGGGATGGGCAAAGTTTTTATGGCCAATCTTAAAAACCCGCATCTGTTGCCAAAAGTAATGTGCAGTTGTTTTCAAGTCCGAAGGCTGGAGTAAGCCTAGCTGCATCGCATCTGCATTGATTTGATTGATTTGTTTAGGAGTTTTTAAGTAGCTGTTGAGGTGTTGTTCGATGCGATCGCAGATTTCGTTTTCTAATTGAGTAGCATATTCTTTTACTGTTTGCTGCCCATTTTGAAACAAAAGATAGCCTACTACTCCCATGATTCCACAAATTTGCAACACAAAGGGCACAATGAGAACCGATCTGAGGTGCATCTTGGCATCAACTCTGCCAATTAAGCAGTTGAGAAATCTGACGGGCTGAAGTTTGGATAACATTGTAGTTTGATTTTTACCCAACGCTAAAATTGAGGGATTTTAGCTATATAAGCTACCTAGGCTTTCAGTGTTATTACTATTGTAAATTTTAGCAAAAATCAAGCAAATAGCTGATACTAGTATAAACCTGTATGATAACTCAATTGTATATACGCATTTTTCTAGCTGATTTCCTTTTATACATAATCCTCAAACTTTGTTATAACACCTTAATTTGCTCTATTTCATCTGGCAATACATCAACATACACTCCTAGTTGAACTGCAAAATATATTTACACTCATTCATAAACACATTCAAACTCGGAGCAATTGTTGCTATTAGTACTAAAGTTGAAGGTGTATTGAGTATTTGTAGCTACCGTTGCCAGCAACCAATGTATATAATTTGACTAAAATTTAAGTGAAGAAAGATGTCAGCAATTAGTAAATGCAATGCCAATTGTGGGCGGTCTTTTCACTCTTTCCCCACACCCTACCCCCTACACCTCTTTCATGCACACCATACACCATACGACAGCCAGGATTTGCATCCTGAATTTTCTACTTTCAAGACTTCTAGTCCCATCTAAAAAGATGAACAATTATCAAATCAACGATCAACAAAAAAGTCAGAAAAATATCTGGATTTTTTAAAATTTCTGGCGTTATATGGATAGATATTACATTTTTCGGGAAAATATGTCAATTTTGTTACCAATTTGCAAAATCCCCTCAGATGCTGACAGAGCTAGCCGTGTGTTGACACTCAAGCGATAAAAATGATTAAAGTAAGATGAGTCTACCCACTCTGGCAAAGTTGCTTGTCGTTGTTGTACAAATATTTTCTGAAAGTTGGGGTAAGCGGCTCCTGAGTCAGGATTGCGTGTTGGTACTACACACCGTTGGCATGGATTCACCCCAAACCAGCTGACATCTCCCACGCGCAAGCAGACTGTATCACTTGGTTTGCTAAATAACTGGTCTTCCCAAAACGGTGGGACACCACCAATTTCAATGTTGGCACGTATCCGGCGGCGCATGTCATCAACACTTAAACCAGGGAACCAAGAAGCAACTTCGGTTAAAGTTGCTGTACTAATTACTGTTGGCCCTGGTGAATGAGTATCGTCGGGAAAGCCCATTACAGGGTTCCGAGCTAATGTGACAGCAAATCCCAAAAAATCACTTAAGGTTGCGGCTAGTGCTGGCTGTTCTTCATCCAAATCAAACATCCGTGGTGAATCCTGCTGGGGGATTTGCAATGAGATTGTTCTATTTAAGATGTCAAACTGTGATCTGAGTAAATGAATTTTGCCATTGCGCTTGCCATTGACAAACTTACCCTGTCCATCAAAAATGGCAAACTCGCGGTCATACTCTAGTGCGCCACTAGTAAGAACCCTTGCTTGCTCAACTTCAACGCCATCAAGTGACTTTATCGGGTAGAGTAAAATTTTGGCTAGGTATGGCATCAACCGTTACTCGATAGCCTGAAAATTAGAATACTCAAATTGTAACAATCTTCTTAGCTCAATATTCCCAACCTCAAATTATCTAGATATAGCCGTAGTCACATAGGCTAGGACAGGTCGATTGCTCAGAGCAATGAAGCAGCTAGTTATACTCAGCACGGGCTAAACGCCCCGCTACCGCTAACAGCACTTTGCTATAACTACTTACTGCGGATACAAGGGCGACTTATCAATTCCGCCAATGTTATTTAGAGGCCAGAAGCGGAGTACAGCACGACCGATAATATTCTGGCGAGGAACAACACCCCAGCATCGGCTATCGTAGCTGCTACTACGGTTGTCGCCTAGAACTAAGTATGAGTTTGGGGGTATGATCTCGGTTTGCGCTAAGTAAGGTTGTTGTTGCCCTGAGGTGCAAACATCAATTGCTGTACGCTGCTGGGAGCTAAGGTAGTTGACTTCTTGAAGAGGTTCATTGTTGATGTAGACTTTCCCATCTCTGAGTTCTACTTTTTCTCCGGGTAAGGCGACTATACGTTTAATGAAGGCATCGTTGTATTGTTCTGCTTGTAGCGCTTTTGTTGGCGAAAAGACCACGATATCTCCTCGCTGCGGTTCAGAAAATTTATATTTCAACTTATCGACAATAATCTTGTCTGCCTCCCACTGGTTTGGGGTACCATGCAGTGTGGGTTCCATAGAGCCAGAAGGAATCCAACGAGCTTCAGCCACAAAAGTACGAATGCCTAAGGCTAGAACAATACTTAATACAACTGTTCTAGCTAGCTCGGCCAGCCAGGAATTATCGGGTTGTTGACTAGAGTTGTTATCAGACACTTGATTTCGCATGAAATTACTGAAATAAAGGAAAGTGCAGGTAATTAACTCGTTCAGGGAGACTATATTTTTTAATCTTAACGAGAAAAGTTGAATTTCCTGGTTGAGGTTAGCATCCTAATGGGGGGATTTATCAGCTAAAAATATACTTTTTTTTTACAATTTGCCAAAATTGATCAAGATGAGTGCAACCAAGTCTAACCTAAAAGCATAGTTATCTGTCTAAATATTGTGAACCTCATGTCATCTCCACGAAGTTTACTGATTCGTCGCGCGCGCATAATTCTCCCTGATGGTGAATTCATGGTGGGGGATGTGCTGACGCGCGATCGCCAAATAATTGAAGTTGCACCGGACATTTCCCCGCCAACATCAACCACAGAAATTGACGCACAAGGGTTAACTTTGTTGCCGGGAGTCATAGACCCCCAAGTGCATTTCCGCGAACCAGGACTAGAATACAAGGAAGATTTATTTACAGCTAGTTGTGCCTGTGCCAAAGGCGGAGTCACTTCTTTTTTGGAAATGCCTAACACCCGCCCTCTGACAACTACCCAGCAAGCGTTAGATGACAAGCTACAACGTGCTTCCCAGAAGTGTTTGGTGAATTATGGCTTTTTTATTGGAGCCACGGCAGACAATCTGCCAGATTTACTTACTGCCCAGCCAACACCAGGAATTAAAATTTTTATGGGGTCGATGCATGGTCAGTTACTTGTTGATCAAGAAGCAGTTTTGGAGGCGATATTTGCTCAGGGTAATCGTTTAATTGCCGTTCATGCCGAAGACCAAGCTAGAATTAACCAACGTCGCCAAGAGTTTGCGGGTATTCATGACCCAGCCGTTCACTCCCAGATTCAAGATAATCAAGCAGCACTTTTAGCCACGCAACGGGCACTACAACTGTCGCAAAAATATCAACGTCGTCTGCATATTCTACATATGTCTACGGCAGAAGAAGCAAACTTGCTGCGTCAGCATAAACCAAGTTGGGTCACAGCAGAGGTAACACCACAGCATTTGTTACTAAATACTAGTGCTTATGAAAAGATTGGGACTTTGGCACAGATGAATCCACCGTTGCGATCGCCTGAAGATAACGAAGTGCTTTGGCAAGCTTTGCGCGATGGTGTGATTGATTTTATCGCCACAGATCATGCACCCCACACCTTGGCAGAAAAAGCCCAAGAATATCCCAATACTCCCTCTGGGATGCCAGGTGTGGAAACCTCCTTAGCTTTAATGTTAACTGCGGCTATGTCAGGAAAGTGTACTGTTGCCCAAGTTGTTAACTGGATGTCTCAAGCTGTGGCTCAGGCTTATGGTATTCCGCATAAAGGCGCGATCGCTCCTGGTTATGATGCCGATTTAGTACTTGTTGATTTGAATACATATCGTCCAGTCCAGCGCGAAGAGCTGTTAACTAAGTGTCGTTGGAGTCCTTTTGAAGGCTGGAACCTCACAGGATGGACTGTAACAACCATTGTCGGTGGTCAAATTGTTTATAATCAAGGTCAAATAAATCCGCAGGTACGCGGTCAAGCTTTGACTTTCTTGTAATAAATATTTCTTCGACATAGACGGGTACAAATATCTAATTATGGCCTGACTCGCAAAAGTTTCACCAAAGAAATTACTGCGTGCTGCATCAGCAGAAAAGTATGAAAATGTCCTGGTGAACTACGTAATTGTTTTTCTAACTCAGCACTCAACATTTTTTCTAGTTAGGTCGGCTAATTAAAATTGCTTTTATAAAATTAATAACTACATAGATAAATATAAATATAAGAATAACTTTTGATAAAAATCATTTAAATAAAATTATCTCATAAATTTACAATTAGTAACTTTTTGGTTATAGATTCTGAACTTGTTATGGGAATACTAAGCGCAAGGATAAGTTAAACGAATAAATACGGAAATGTTCATCATTGGACTTTTCACTGCTATCTTTTTGTATTTAACTATCCGGATTTTTTCTCTAAATAACTGTAGAGAATTAGTAGGGTTAAGTAAACGAGCAAATTTCTGTGAAAACTATGTTTTATACATATAAAAATTTTATATGCACTTAATTTGTACGGTATTAAAACCTATTTCCTACACTTCTGATTGCTTAGGGGTTGCAGGCAATGAATTTGCTAGAAAGCTAACATTAGTCAGCAACCCACAGCAAGAAATTATGAAATAGCATCCAATCAAACAAACTCAATCATTAATTTATCGAGATAATCAAAGTAATGAAGCAAGAGGCATAACCATGGTGTAAACAGATGAAAAAATTACCGATGTTTACTAAGTAATTAAAATTCATCAAAAAGCCTTATTCAGAAAGATGATCCGCTAAAGAACAGGTTTATGTTTATTCTCATGTGAATGTAGTTTTCCCTGAGAGTAGGTATTAAAAAAGTCTGGCGTTTGCTAGATATTACTTGCCAGAACATTGTTCTAGGACGCTTTGAGTCAAGTTTTCATTCATCTACATGCAATCCATCTGCGAGAATATGCCAATCCTAGCTAACCGCAGCAAAAAAAAGCTAGTAGATGTCAATCATAACCAGTTCATGTGTCAAACAGTATTTCATTGATTTTTGGATGATGAAGACAATAATTTTAGTGAATTTCCTTGATGAGCGTGGTAGCGGTAGATAGAATTGAGTGTGGAATTCTCCCTCGACTATCTATGAAGAGTGCTGAGTGCTGAGTATCAACCCAGTTGCTTCATTGTGCAATTTACTCAGCACTAAGTTGGATGAATTCATCAATAGTGCAATTGAATGGCTTAATTTCGGCTTGACGAGTACCCTCAACCCCATAAGTTAAAACCAAGTTGAGATAACTATCTGGCTTGTAAGGCATTCGTTCTGCCCACTCAATTGCCACAATTCCCGGTATTACCTCAATACCTTCCCAATAAGTTTCTAAGTTTAGAGCTACGACTTCAGGTGGTTCTAGGCGATATAAATCTAAATGGTAAAGAGGGAGTCGTCCTTGGGTATACTCGTTAATCAAAGTGAAAGTAGGACTAACGATTGATTCATTGATGCCTAAACCTTGACCAATCCCTTGTACCAGTGTAGTTTTACCAGCGCCTAAATCACCTTCTAGTAAAATCACACTGCCAGCAGTCAGAGTTTGACCAAGTGTGATACCCAAGTTTAATGTCGCCTCTGCATCTGCAAGCAAAATCTTCATGGTTTTGAATTTATTTCCCATGATGAGCTCCACTGTACCACCGCAATAAAACTCGTGCTAGTTTCTGGGGATTGTGACGCACGCAACCGATTTCATCTTCATACAGGATATTAGCTAGAACAATTCGCCGCCCTAACTGGGATACAGCTTCCCTATCTAGGAATACTGGATGGGAGTTTTGTTGGGCATAGCGAATGAGTGATTGTTCTGAAGGGGATTTTTTGTGTACTAGTACAGCATCAAATAGCTGTCTTTCTCCGCAGGCGATATCAATGGCTTTAATGTGGTCAGCAACGGTATATCCCTGAGTTTCTCCCGGTTGGGTCATGATATTACAGACGTAAATGCGGGGAGCGTTGGATTTAGCGATCGCATCGGCAATGTTTGGTACTAGTAAATTAGGAATTAAACTGGTGTAAAGGCTACCAGGGCCAATGATAATGTAGTCGGCTTCTTTAATGGCCTTAATCGCTGCTGGCAAAGCCGGAGGATTAGCCGGAATACAGCCAATTTTGACAATTTTTCCGCCAGCTTTAGGAATACTAGACTCCCCCTCAATGCGACGGCCATCGTCTAATTCTGCCCAAAGGCGAACATCACTGAGGGTAGCTGGCAAAACTTGTCCCCGCACTGCTAAAACTTTGGAACTAGCTGCAACCGCCCGTTCCAAATCCCCAGTAATATCGCTCATGGCGGTTAAAAACAAATTGCCAAAACTGTGACCTGTCAAACCATCCCCAGCCTTAAAACGATATTGAAATAATTCTGTTAATAATTTTTCCTCATCTGCCAGGGCGGCGACACAATTACGAATATCCCCTGGTGGTAAAACTCCAAATTCCTGACGCAACCGCCCAGAAGACCCACCATCATCAGCTACAGTAACAATGGCAGTAATATTAGCACTGTAGGTTTTCAATCCCCGCAATAAGGTAGAAAGTCCTGTACCACCACCAATCACCACTATTTTCGGTCCCCGATACAGTCGTCGGTGTGCCAACAGGACATCAATTAGTTCCTCCTCACCGCCATCTGGTCTTAATACCTTAGTAATTGAGCCGACGGTGCGAGTTTGTCCCCAAAGCAGCAACAGCAAACCACCCAGTAACACTAAAGGGCCACTAACATAATTGGGTAAAATGCCGGCGATTACTCCCAGAAACCCCCTAAGCAACTCGATCATCCAAAAAATTGGGGTTAGCTTCACCCATATAGCCAACCCCAAAATTGCCAGCAGCACACCACCAACGCTGATGAGCAACCAACGTTTTACAGATAGTCCAGGGGATAACCACTTGAACCACTGGTTAACCCGATGGGGAGTACGGCGGCGCGACTGCTTTTGCAGGGCGTTGAGGGCTTGTCTGAGAAAACCAATTGACATACCTGATTCGGAGCAGTGCTACAAACTAAATGATTAACAGAAAATGTACACTACATGGTTTTAACACCAAATGTGGAATTCTTAAATTTATCAAGGACTTTAGATTAGCAACAAGTTGTCAAAGTTGCCAGTCTGGCCAGTAAAAGTGAGTTTAATGGAAAAACGAATTTTAGGATTAGATCCAGGATTAGCGATTTTAGGATTTGGGGCAATTACCTGCACACAAAATCCCCAACGCATACAAGATACAACCGTAGACATGATTGATTTTGGAGTAATTCGCACATCAGCCGATGCGGAAATGGGACAGCGCCTGTGTACTTTGTTCGATGATATGCACACCCTGATTCAAGAATTGCAGCCAGATTTAGTAGCAATTGAAAAATTGTTCTTCTATCGTATGTCAAATACAATTGTTGTGGCACAAGCTAGGGGTGTGCTGTTATTAGCTTTGGCACAACATCAGCTACCGTATGTAGAATTTACTCCTGCTCAAATTAAACAAGCTTTAACTGGTTATGGCAATGCAGATAAATCAGAAGTGCAAGATGCAGTAGCGCGGGAGTTGGATTTAGCAGAGATTCCCCGGCCAGATGATGCTGCTGATGCTTTGGCGGTGGCTTTGACAGCGTGGTTTCAGGTGTAAGATGTGTAAGCGTTCAGGCTATGAGGGCGATCGCCTGAACCAATAAACTGTGATTGAGGATGAGCGATCGCTTTTTGCTGTCTAATTTTCTGGCATCCTAGAGTAGGATATTAACTTGCTACAGCGTAATTTGTTATATATAGCGATCGCTCCATGCCATTCAGTAACTTTACTAATCCTTACCAAAATCCGGCTAACATACCACAGAACTATCGCCAGGATATAAATCTACGGAAGTTATTTAAAGCTGATGGTTCTTATGTGCGTCCAGCAGAAGACCCTGTGACGATGTGGGCGCTTCAGATTTTAGTAGAAGAGTACGGTGTTCCACTAGAGGCAATGGAACTAGAACTAAATTCAGATTTTGCCGAGGGAACTTATCAAGGTGGGCGACGCTATCAAGGACGGGCAGACCTTGTAGTTTACGATGACCGTTATGCTGATTCTGTAGGTAATTTGGATGTAGCCTTCATTATGGTGGAGGCTATGGAACCAAGTAAAAAGCTGGATGGAAAAGAACCAGAAGGTTGGGTAGATAATCTTAATCGACTCACTGCTTACATAAGTGCTTCACCATTTCCTCGTTATGCAATTTTAACCAATGGTCAACATACAGAAGTTTATCGTCGTAACCTCGACTACCCAAGCAAATTAGAACCTATTGTAGATTTACCAAAATATGAAAGCGCCCGTGAAGCTGCAAAGCACAGTTTTTATACTGTAATCCTTAATCCCAGTGAACCAGATGGGATTCAAACCGGACTCACGCCCCTAACCCGTGATAAGTTTCGGGAGGTTTTGGGAGATACGCGTTCTGGTTGTCACTCAATTCTCAGAGATAATGAGGGTTTGCAGCCACAAGAAGCCGTTGATGCAATGGTTAAATTCTTGTTTGCGAAGTGGTATGACGAACAGGCAACAATTGACTTGGTAAAGCAAACAGGAGAATCACGGG
The DNA here is from genome assembly GCA_015207155.1 of Nostocales cyanobacterium LEGE 11386. Classification (GTDB taxonomy): domain Bacteria; phylum Cyanobacteriota; class Cyanobacteriia; order Cyanobacteriales; family Nostocaceae; genus LEGE-11386. Next base: position 27,178 of record JADEXK010000029.1, read on the forward strand.
CTTATGTGTTTAGTGTTAGTAATGAAACTGACCCAGAACGTTTATTAGTTCAAGTAAGAGATACTTTTGAGAAAGCAAAGCAGTGGGAACGAGAAACACTAGCGAAAAAATTTGGTGATGATTTGGGTGCGCGTTTGGCTTTTAATGAGGCTGATGTGCTGCAATTCAAGCCTCACACCACAATGGAAATCGTCAAGCGTTTACAGCCTTGGAGTTTGCGAAAATCTTCAGCAGATGTCAAAGGTGGAGTGTTTGAGGATTTTTTGAGTAAGACTTTCCGCGATGATTTGGGACAATATTTCACACCTACACCAGTAATTAATTTAATGGTGGGAATTTTGCAACCTACAGTAAATGATTATGTTGGCGATCCTGCTTGCGGTTCAGCGCGGATGTTGACACACGTTTTGGATTATGTGCGTAAGCAGGAGTATGCAAAAGCGATCGCAAATAATGGTGGTAGTGCTGAAGGGATTAATCCTGAAGAACCAACCCAAGAGTTTATCAAGTTTCGAGATAATCATTTATTTGGTGCTGAATATTCTCGAAATGTGATGCACGTAGCGCGAGTTAATACTTTAATGAATGGCGCACAATATGCCGATTTGAAGGTAATGGATTCGCTGGAGCGATTGGGTAGCATTACAGAAGGAATTACAGAGGGACTTCCAGAACGTCCTGGGTTTTATCTAGGAGGGTTGACGATGATTTTAACTAATCCTCCATTTGGTTCTAAATTGACAAATGAAAATGTTTTGAAAGACTTTGCTGCACGGGATGGAGTGACAAAGAGAAATGGCAAAGTTGTTAAAAGTATTCCTCAAGAAGTTGCTTTTTTAAATCGTTGTTTGGAATATCTTGCTCCAAAAGGTAAATTAGCAATTGTATTACCTAATGGAATATTGGCAAATAGTTCAATGCAAGATGTACGCGACTGGATTTTACGATGGACAAGACTGAGAGCAGTAATTAGTTTGCCTCAAGAGACATTCATGCCATACGGTGCTGGTGTGAAGACTAGTGTAATTCTTTTAGAAAAGCGAGAATTTGAGCAAGTGAATACTAAAAATGCTCAGGATTATGACATTTACATGGCAAGAATTGATGATATTGGTTATGACAAATTTGGTCGTATTACAAGTAATCAAAATCAAAGATTAATTTCTATTGAAATACAAGAAGTAATTGATGATTTATCTAAGTGTGAAAATTGATTATGGAAAAAATAGTTGTGAAACTTAGTGAAATAAGGAAAAAAGGCAGATGGGATTTCCCTCTTTTTTCTTCAGCCTCTCGCAAAATAGATGAAGTATTGCAAAAAATAAAATATCCAGTATTGTCTCTAAAAGAAATAGTGAAAAAAACTGAGCGAGGCTTTTCTGGAATACTTACAAGTACCTCCGATGGGATACCAGTATTATCGTTAAGTTGTATAACGCATGAAGGAGTTGTTATTACGAATGCAAATAAGTTTATTTCATTGGAACAACATCAAAATTTATACAAGAGTGCGGTAAAAAAAAATGATGTTTTAGTTACATTATTTGCACGTCCTAATATGAACATATCTGCTGTTTATGAATTTGATACCCCGGCTAATATTACATCGCACTTAGCAAAATTAGAATTAAATGAAAAAGTCTATCCGCACTATTTATCTATATTTCTTAATTCTCCATTTGGTAAAGATTTGATACAACAAAAAGCTATAGGCAGTATTCAACCCTCAATAACTACTTCTCAATTGCTAGATTTACCTATTCCATTACCACCTTTAGAAGAACAAAAAAGATTGGTGAAATCTGTGCTAGATAAACAAAGTAAAGCTTTAGAACTCCAGCAAAAAGCAGCAATATTAATGGAAGAGGCTAGTGAGTTAATAGAAACTTTTTTCAACACTAAATAATAGTTATTATGCAGGCAAGATATCTTACGGGTTATACCAGAACTGAGAAAACTTTAATTCAAAACATAAAAAGGTATTTTGATGCTTTAGGGGCTACATACGATAGAAAATTTCGGATTAATCCATCTAACAATTATCGTATAGCTGAAGCTTATTTAGCAATTGATTATGAATTAACTATTAATATTAATTGGGAATGTTCCCCCCAACCAAAATTATTAAATTTTGATATTGAATCTCTTCAAAACATTGATATTGATAAACTGAAGGATTTAATTGAAGAAGAGGCAGAAAATTATTTTGGTAAGTTAACCCTTGTATATAGCTCATGCGGTCGTTCTCGTAATTTAGCTAGTTTTCCATTCTTCTTTGACTTAGAAAATGTTATTAGGGAATTAATTATTAAAGTAATGATTTCTCAGTATGGTACTCAGTGGTGGGATAATAGTGGTATTGATACTAACTTGGTCAGAAAAGCTAATAATTATAAAACAAATGAAACTACAAATTCATTACATGATAATTTTGAATTACATCCAATTTTTTATTTAGATTTTAAAGATTTACAAAAAATCATAGATGATGAAGATGCAAAACATATAACAAATAAACCATTCCAAGATATTTTTGATAATTATGACCAGGTAAACGTTATAGGTAAAATTGGGGAAGCTCGTGATTTACGGAATCGCGTAATGCACGGCAAGTATTTAACTGAAGAAAATCTACAGACTATTAGGGTTATTTGTGGCCAATTGCATAGATTTCTTGTACAGCGAGGCCATGTAGGCGATTTTTATGATCGGAAACTAATATCTAAACAGTAATAGAGTATTTTTTATACAAAAAATATTTTAAATAAAGTGATAAAGAAACTATATCAAATGAGTTTTGGAGGACAACAAGTCGCATGAAGGAGGGCAGTAAATATCAGCCACTCCTAGAATTTTTGCGTGGCAGCGATCAAAATGAAATAACTTTATCATTTACTGAAATTGAAACTTTAATAAATGATATTTTGCCTGAATCAGCAAGAAATAAACAGGCATGGTGGAGCAATCGCAAGCAAGGTTCATCACAAGCTTGCGCTTGGATGGAAGCGGGATATCGTGTTGAGAAAGTGGATTTTGATCAGCAACAAGTGACATTGCGTAGACCTCCTGATAAATATCAAGTTGAGCTTCAGGGTGATACTGTACTGTGGAATGCTGAGTTAATTAAAGCACTGCGGCAACACATGGATTTAACACAAGCGGAGTTTGCACAAAGGCTAGGTGTGCGACAAGCAACAGTGAGCCAATGGGAAAAAAGTGTATATGAGCCGACTTTAGCCACATCTAAGTATTTGACTTTAATTGCAAAACAAGCTGGATTCAAAATCTAAACTAAACCTATTTACATAATAATACTTTACCGCATATATTGTTTTTAAGTCAAACATTTTATTCGGTAGAGCATGAATATTCAAAACACCGAACCCAAAGCCCTCTTCCTCTCCACTGGCGGCAACGTATACCCCGATAACCTAATTTGCACTGGTATCATCCCCGCAGAACTCTACGACAAACCCTGCCCCCCATTCCCAAGCAGGGCGCTTTCCTGGAATCAAACCCCTCAATCCTGAAGACTCAAACTACACCATCGACAAAGGGAAACCAGGCGACCTCTGCCCAACCTGTGCCAAACAACAACTTGCACACCTTGGACACTGGCAAGGTCACAGAAATCAAAAATTCCCTGAAGAACTGCTACCACTTCGCTTGTTCAAGTGCCGGATGTGGCTATGGCTAGTTGTTCCAGGACTTCACCACCATGATGCAACCCAGCTTTTACCACAAAATCTATGAGATGAGAGTGTTTAGAAGCGATGAAAACACACTCACACTTACAGCAACCCGACAACAAAATTACAAATCTTGTCAAAAGCCAGCAAATAAGTTTCCGAGGCTTCCTGCTGACTTCCGGCTCCCCAGTAACAAGGAGACTTTCATAATGATAAAACCTGTTAGCGATCAATGTGTGAGGCAAAGTAATTTTGAAAACACTACAGCACCCCTACTTGATCGTATAAAACCCATGAGCGAGGAGCTAGTTTCATGAGGCATCCTCGCCCATTAACAGAGCGAGAAATTACCCTCATCAACTTATACATCAACTGCAAGTTAGAATTTTCACCCCGTACTTTTTATGCAAAGTGGGATGTAGATTACGAGATGATTGGTAAAATTTGTTCTCGCTCCCCTTCAACCGTAAGGCGTTGGTTCAGAAGAGGTCGAAATTATCGCTCACCTAGCAAATGTGACTTGCACCATCTCGCGCTGATGGATTTTCTTCTAGAGCATTTTGAAGAAATTCCAAGTGAAATTTTTCATCTACTTTGTTGCCCAAGTCAAGGCTCACAATACACATAACTAGACTTTTGTCAAATAGCCATTGGGCCCTTTTTAGCGGCTCTTTTTGGCATAGGGTAATCAAATCTCACTCGGCTCTAACCCTATCAGCTAATTAACCAGGAAATTAGCTCGATAACAAATTTTGTTAACTGTACCAACAAAACACAACAGGAGAATGCATGAATTATCAAAGTACCTTTTCTCAAGAATCGAGAGAAATATTGCACCGCCCTTGGATAATTGTAAGTGTTTTACCAAGCACCAAAACACATACAATTGCCCGTTTTTTCAACCGCCAAGATGCTGATGATCATCTTAACTTTTTACGTCGGTTTGTCCCTAAAGGCGTGTTTGCAATTGTCTTTGAGCCGCTAGAAAAGGAATTCTAGGATGATAATACTTGAAATTTAAACTTAACTATAAACCAGGATATATTAATTGCTCTAAGGTTTATATCCTGGGTTTAGAAAAAATAACGGGCGTTACTGAGTCGGAGTATGAGATTGGGATTGTTCGACATAACTAGACAACAATCTTTTGCGCCTTTGCGTGTTAGCAAAGCGGGGCGTAGCCCGGCTAATTCATACTTTCAATCAACAACGCCAAATAATGTATTAACAAAGGCTGTCAGAACTATTGGCATCCTTCGATAAAATCAATGACTTGGTGTAAAAATCCTGGTTTGGTGACAATCAACACTGTTGAACCAGGCTCTACTACTGTACTGCCGTTAGGAATGATTAAATCCGTATGGGGATGGGATTGATAACCAATAATTAACGAGCCACTGGGAAACAAAGGATTTTGAGCAATTTCCGCCACACTTCGACCGACAACATAGCAATTGTTGGGGATGACCATTTTCAGCACCTCAATCTGCCCTTGCTCAAAATGCATCATTGATTCTACTTGCGGATACTCAATGGCATTTACCATTGTGGAAACCGCTAGTTCAACAGTACTGATAATATGGTTAGCTCCAGCTAAACGCAGTGGTTCAGTAAAATCACGGTGACGCATCCGTGCCAGAATGTGAGAAACACCATAATGTTTTGCTAGAGTCACCATTGCTAAGTTCAAGGCATCACTTCTGAGAACAGCTGCTAAGGCATCGGCTTTGCGAATCCCTGCTTCCAGTAAGGTTTCTGTACTCACAGCACTGCCTTCAAAAGCCATTGCTCCCACTTGTTCACGGGCATAGTGGCAAGCATTAGGATCATTGTCAATAACGGATACAGTGTGCCCAAGTTCTACTAGTTTTTGCGCCAAACTTAGCCCCACTAAGCCTGCTCCACCTATTAGCACGTACATGGTTGTTCTCTGATAGTTTTTTATCTTTGGGAGTGGGTTTGTCCTCTTGTATCTCCAACACCCAATCCCTTTGAATTGTATAGTAGCTATCACAGATCTGAGGACATACACTAATCTTTCCAGCCTATCTCCTGTCCCCTGTCCCCTGTCCCCTGTTTTTTCATGAACTCCTGAACTTGAGCTGCTACGAGAGGGTGAGTATCTTGTTGCAGTTTGGGTAACAGTTCTAGCAGGACGCGGTGTGAAGCTACGCTCAGATAGACGATCGCGGCTTCCCGGACAAAGCCTGTAGGATGACGTAGGGCTACTAAAATTTCATTAATGCTCAGTCGGATGCGGCTAACTTGAGCAAAATGAAAACAACAAGCCAAGCACCAATCAGAGAGAAAGTGACTCAATGTCAGCAGTCGGCGAATGCGATCGCTAACTGGCATTTGTTGATATTTTCCTAACCCTGCTTCTCCCAGATAATGCAGTTTTTCTTGGGGCGATCGCCTATCTAAAATATTCAACAATAGGGATTTTGTGGGCAAATTAATCGTATGGTCTAGAATTTCTAGCCCCTGGGCTAAGTTTACCCCCGACTGCGATCGGAGATTGAATGCGGCTGCCTGCATTTTTTCTGGCGAGTAAAGTAGCCTCAGTAGTAATAGCAATCGCTCCTTGATATCCATTTCTAATTCTCGCAGTGAGCGTTGCAGTAAGTTACCAATTACCAAAATTCTATTTGAGTGATGATTTTCTAAAATCTCTGGTTGTTGGAAGTCTATATAAGCAGAGTAAATCTCACCTAAAAATTTTAATTCCTGGTCAATTAAACTTTCTACTCTACTGTGATGAGACCTATCTATACTGGTGATTTCTGGTTGTTTATTGATTTTTAATAAGCTGCGAAGAATATAATATCTGGTAGCGCCCCAAGACCTCTCCAAGTGCAACCATAAAGTTTCCATTGCTTCTAAAGTGGAAATTTGCGCAATGGTGCGCCAAGCATACATGCGGACTATTTCTGGTTTATAAGTATTGGTAGCCAGCTGCAACAGCATTTCTAAAGATTCATTCTCTAGTTTGATCAAGGCACGCATGGCGGTACTGCGGGTTGATTTATAGTAAAGTGCCCCTATTAATGCTGAATAATATTCTTCTAAATGAGTTGCTGCAATCATTTCTAAAACAGCACAGCGTACCCGTAACGATTCATCCTGCAACAAATTGGGGATGTGAATCCGCAACGCTTGTAAATAAACGGCTTCCCTTAGCGCTCTCACCCCATTCACCCGTTCTCGTTCTTGTTTATGAGTCAGCATCCGGCGCATAGTTTTGGTGGCTGCGACCTTTTGTAGAGGCGTCCCCTGACGTAAGATCAGGGCGGCGGCGGTGGCGCGGATTAGTGAATGATGTCGCGGTTGTAGGTACTCTTCTAATAAGCTTAAATTGGGGTTGGCTTCAGCTAGCCAAACGTAACGCAAAGCCAGGGCAAAAACCTCGGGATCAACTGTTCCTTGGGGTTTTTCTAACAAAGAGCGGACTTCTAGCGCATCCAGAGGATTTGCATCTCCCATCAGCATCACCTCTAAACTTTGACGTTGCAAGTCTGGGGGTAATTTGATTAACAGGGGTGCTAATACTTGTGCGGCCCCTTGGGGATCAATTTGTGCTAAAAGTTCAATGCAAGAGCTTTTATCTGCCGCGTTGCCTTTTTCGGATAAAGCTTTGACTACACCTTGTTTGAAGAAACGCAGACCAACATTTGCTGCACTCAATTCTCCCCGTTCGGCACTCAATACCAGCAAGTCAACATAACGCGATCGCAGTACCCAAACTACTTTTAAACAAGCCGCAGCTACTAAAACTGTTTCTGCTACTAATACCCATTTTTGTAGTGGTAGGGGAACAAAACGCCCGCAAAAAAACACAGTCAAAATAATGATTAAACCTGCCAAACCTGTGGCGATCGCTTCGGCTGTACCTCCTGATAATGTTTGCGTCCGGCTGCGAATACGTTCGGGGATTGGTTGATACAGCACTGGCCCGCTACTGACAACAAAGGTGTAGCGTAACAGTTCATCACAAAATTTTAGCCCGACTAATCCCCAAAAGAAGCCTTGGGCTTGCAATGCTGGGACTAAGTTGAGTAAAGCGATCGCGCCTGGTAAAACAAAGCCTACAGCTATGGGTAATAGTGCAGCCGTGAAAAATACGCCAAAACGTTCTATGAGTCGGCTGGAGATAAACCACTGAGTTATTAACTCACACAGTCCGACAATGCCAGCAAATAAACCCAAGAAGCTAGCTAAGTCTCGACTATTTAAACTGAGATTCAATTCGCGGAGGTATTGAAAATCTACTAACAAGCCAATGACTTGCAACAAGCCAACAAAGGCGAATAACTGCCACGTGTAGCGCTTCAGGGGAGCTTGCAGGCGGCGGTGTCGGGAGGCTTGTTCGTGGGGAATCAGTTTTTGGGGAGCATCGGGAAAGGCTGCGCGATAATGATTGCTTAAGTAGGATAAGATACCTGCTCCTAAGATAATGAATGCACAGGCAATCAGGATCACTTGTTCTAATTTGATGAATTGCAGCATCCAAGGTAAACTAAAGCCACTAATTACATCTGCTACTAATAAACCACTGCTGACTAGAGGGTAAGTGCGTTTAATCTCTCGGATGTTAAATAGTTGGTTGGCGACGATGGAAGTATTGAGGTCGTTGATCACATAAAGTGCATCTACCCACAGCCGCAGCAGAAATACTAAAATCACTGTCAGGTAGGAAATATGTATTTCCCCACGCAATGAGACTATTAAGATTATGGGCAAGACCATGCAAGGTGCGATCGCCACAATCACCCAACGCAATGGGAAAATCTTTTGCAGCCAAGAATATATAAAAACCAGTCCCACACCCATCACTGCACTGGCAATATACATCCAAGGCAGGGGGCCAGCCCCATATTCATCCAAAAATAGTGCGACTGTACTATCTTCTGCCCATCGCAATCCTACAGATACAGTTGTATAAAAGGCAAACATCATCCAAGTCCGTTCGCCTTCTTCCGGTCGTAAATTCACCCACTGTAACAGTCGCGCCAGAACACCCCTATTGGCCGCAAACGAGAGATTTTTTAGTTCCATGCACCAAAATGGCAAAAGTCCCAAGCAACTGAGTATTATCTTTCCCACTCAGCGCTCAGGACTATCAATTTTTCATAAATTTCCCCAACTTTGGGTGGTTAGGAAATTTTTTTGCGAAACTTTGGAGATTACTTCTTAGGTGAAATCAGCATCATCATGTTTCGACCTTCTTTTTTGGGCGCTTGCTGTACTTCACCAAACGGCTCCAAATCTGTTGCCATGCGCTTGAGCAAATGCTCTGCTAAGTCACTGTGTTGAATTTCCCGACCCCGGAACATCACAGTTGCTTTGACTTTATCACCATCTTTGAGGAAGCGCTCTGCTTGCTTAACACGCACATTGTAGTCGTGTTCTTCTATCTTGTAGCGCATCTTCACTTCTTTAACGTCAGCCGTGTGCTGCTTTTTCCGGGCTTCCCGCGCCTTCTTCTCCTGCTCAAACTTGTACTTCCCGTAATCCATAATCCGACAAACCGGGGGATCAGCCTTGTCGCTCAGCAGTACTAAATCTAGCTCTTTTTCTTCAGCTAGTTGTAGTGCTTCATGTGGAGGCATAATTCCCAACTGCGCGCCATCCGTATCGATGACTCGAATTTTCGGGAAGCGGATGCGTTCGTTGATTTGGGGCAGATCGCGAGTTCGTTTTTTCTCAATCACAGGCATTATGATTTGTGGCAGCTCTCTAGTTGTTAAGAATTTGGTTTGGTCTTGCTTGGCTTGGTCTTGATTCGTGTGCCTCAGAAGCACAATACTTAAAATAACTGAGGACTTAAATTTGAGTTTATATCTCTAGGATAACTAATCCATAAAGTATTAGTTATCTCGTTGTATTTGTTATTCTACTCACTCTGAGAGAATTTCTCTGCAATAGTTAATGTAAATTACATAACTAAAAAAATATTAATTTTAATTACAAGTTTAACATATGCTTGGATAAATGTGTTACAAAGAACGCTTTTAGCAGCACCAAGCGACTTGAAGTTGCGGCCAGACAGGCAAAACCCTTCATTGTCTTAGCCCTTTTCTGTCACTTTGAGAGAACCCAATCATTGAAAGCCTTTTGGCGCTTTAGTTTCCACCTTGAAGCTAGAAATTTTAGTTACTGTTAGAAAATAAAAGCTCAAAGCTTGATTAAAGTCTTAGAGGTTGTTTGAAAAATATGGGGCAAATATAATAGCAGCCCAACGATGCCGCAGGCTGTACGCTACTACACTCCGCCTTTCCTTTATGCTTCCCGAAGCATGGGCAAAATTAGAGTAAAACCAGTGTTCAATTAATCCAAAACTTACTTATGAAATATTTTTGGGTCAACTTCATATCCTGGGAAAAGATTTAGTACCTCTGATGCTTTTTCTAGGGGAAAATATAAGGTTTTATCTGCTCTTGACAAACGCCATCCTGGAATCAACTTGGCTCTGTTTTGACAGTTATCAATCTCATCTTTTGGTGTATGAACTACAATATATTCTCCTTTTAAATCAATGCGGCGCTCAGGCTTTTCTTTGATATCGGTGTTTAAATTTAGTTGCTGATGGGTTGAGTTTTTTTCTTTGTCTGCCTTGATAAATCGAGAACATGCCCAATTACTAGATAATGTCGGCCATCCCATTTGTAGAGCTTCTAGGCAAATAGTTTGCAGTGTGAATTTACAATCAATCAGTTGCAATCCCATTGTTTCTACTTGTTTTAAGCCTTGTTGGAAGATAGAGTTATTCTCAAACTCGATAATCTGATGACATTGAACACACACAATATGATGATGGGTAGAGATGGTGTTGAGTTCGTAATGTTTTTGTGCCTGTGCCAATTCTACTTCTCGGATAATCCCCATTTTAGTCATGATTTTGAGGATGCGATAAACCGTAGATAAACTCATTGCTTCCCCATGTTGTAGCAGCAACAAGTATAATGACTCGGCACTTAAATGATGACCTTTTGGCAGAGTTTGAAAAATCTCGAAAATTAATTGTCGTTGTGGGGTGAATCGATAACCTTGAGCATTGAATTTGGTTTTTAATGAATCTAAATTATCCATAAGCACAGCTATCCTCAAGAAAATCTTTCAGTGCTGGTAAAACTTGTTTTCAAGGATGTAGCAAACTGCTAGACCTATCCTCTGCTTTGTAGACAAACTTGTAATTATCAAAAATAGTTAAAAGCAAGTATTAATGAATTCCAGACTGTACACGCCACAGACTGGCATAAATTCCATCAAGTGCTATTAAATCCTCGTGCTTACCCTGCTCGACAATTTGACCATCATCCATGACATAAATACAATGACTATGGCGTATTGTAGACAAACGATGAGCAATGGCAATCGTCGTCCGATTTTGGGTAATCATCGCCAGTGACTTTTGAATAGCCGCCTCCGTCTCATTATCCACCGCAGAAGTCGCTTCATCTAAAATCAAAATTGGTGGGTCTTTGAGAATAGCACGCGCGATCGCAATTCGTTGTCTTTGTCCGCCAGAAAGCTTTTGACCACGTTCGCCCACAATAGTATCGTATCCTTGGGGTAGTTGGAGAATGAACTCATGAGCCTCTGCTAACTTGGCAGCATGGATAATTTCATCGTGACTCGCATCAAAGCTGCCATAGGCAATATTTTCAGCCACCGTACCGTGAAATAAAAACACATCCTGACTCACCCAACCGATACAACGACGTAAATCGAATAAATTGAGGTCGCGAATATCAATGTCGTCAACTAAAATGCGTCCACTCTGTACTTCGTAAAAGCGTAGCAGTAGCTTAACTAACGTACTTTTACCTGAACCAGTTGCTCCCACAATACCGATTGTGGCTCCGGCTGGAATCTGTAGGGATAAATCTTTGAGTATATCGTTGCGTTCGTTGTAGGCAAAGGTAATATGATCAAATTGCACTTTACCAGCTATCATTTCGATTGGTAAGGAATTATTACCGTGAGGAATTGCGATCGCAGTATCCAGTAAGCCCATGACACGCCGCACCGAAGCCATCGCTCGCTGATACTCATCCATAACTTCGCTGAGAAAAGTAAACGGCCAGAGTAAATCTTGCACAATAAACACCATGAAGCCATAAGTACCCACAGTCAGGCGACCTTGTAGCACTTCCCGACCACCCAGATACAGAGTCAGCACAAACCCTAGCAAAATCAAAAATCTCAGCACGGGCTGAAAGGCTACACTCAACGCGATCGCCCGTTTGTTACTACGACGATAGGCTTCACTTTCAATATAGACACGATCTCTTTCATAAGCTTCAGCCGTAAAGCTTTTGATGGTAGCAATACCAGAAATGTTGTTAGCCAGGCGATCGCTAATAATTCCAGCGCGTTAGCGAAGCTTACCGTCAGGTATCGCGTACTGTATCATAGCGGGGAGCTAACCTCGATTGAAAGGTAAAAGTGCCCCAGAGGATAAACGGGATGGGTAACATCGCCAGCCACCCAATACCGGGAGCAAGAAGTATAAAGCTAATTCCAACCGCAAATACTCGCGTGAAAAAGCCGATGAGGTTCTGAGCGCCAGAATTGAAAAAGCCCTCAAGCTGGTTGATGTCATCATTCAGAATAGATAGCAGGATGCCCGTGCTACGGTTTTCAAAGTAAGCAAGTTCTAGTTCTTGTAAGTGATTGTAAGTGTCAACTCGCAGTTCGTGTTGTAGGATTTGTGCTAAATTACGCCAAAGTTTGTCCGCTCCATATTGACTGAGGGATTCTAGACCCCAAGTGGCGATCGTCAGCACAGACAATACTAATAACTGAGTCAGGGGATTCGGAATACCAAACCGAGCAATTAAGGAAGTTTCTCGTTCGACTACCACATCTACTGCAATACCGATCAGATAGGGTGGTGCTAAGTCTAATAGGGTACGCAGAATTGAACAAATAATTGCACCCCAAATTTGAGGTTGATAGGGTTTAGCATAGCGCAGTAAACGCGGGAGGGGGTGAGCAGCAGGTTTTGACATTGTAATGGGCAGGTTCATAAAGGGAGCGAACTAAAAACTGAATTTTTTTTATAAAAATTGACTTTCTGCAATTAGGTCAAATGAGATAATTTCCAGATGTGCATCTAGTTTAGACATGGCAAAATCTTCCGATATCAGTAGCAAAAAAATTATTAGTCTTGCTCCCGATAAATGGGTAAAGTGGGTGACTAATATTCCCGACACCATAGTCAAAGAAATTCTGAATTCTGAGTTTCAATGGATTAGTCGAGAAAATGATGTATTAATTCGTGCGGAGAGTCGTGAATATGGAAAATTTCTGGTTCTCAACGAAGTGCAAATACGCTATAAATCAGATATGCCATTGCGTATTAATGCTTACACTGCTTTAGCCAGGGAAAAATATAAGTTACCAATTTATCCAGTATTGATTAATATTCTCCCAGACGGAAATGTCAACATACCTAACTGCTACGAGTCAATTTTTGCTGGTTTACAAGCGCGTCAAGATTATCGCGTGATTAATTTCTGGGAAGTTGATGTCAACGTTGCGTTTCAACAAGAAATTTCATCTTTGCTTCCCTTTGTACCCATACTCAAAGGAGGAGATGACGAGTCAACAATTCGAGAAGCATTAAGATTACTGCGTGCAGACGAGCAGTTAAATCAACTGGAGACGGTTCTAGCATTTTTTGCTACCTTTGTGTTAGAGAGTGAATTAGTTCAACAAATCATGAGGTGGGATATGGCAATTTTACGTGAGTCTCCTTGGTATCAGGAAATTGATAAACGTGGGGAAGTACGGGGACGACGAGAAGAAATTTTGTCTAGCATAGAAATGAGCTTAGAGGCGAAATTTGGCAGCGATGGGTTAGAGTTGTTTTCTCAAGTTTCCCAAATTTCTGATGTCGATAGATTAAGAGAGATTTTACGTAGCATTGTTGTTGCAAATAGTATTGAAGAAGTGCGAGAAATTTTGTGATTTGATTGTGTAATTGCACTGTTCAATTTGTCAAGCAAGATAGTGCCGTCAGTGGGTTTGTTGGTCGTTCTTGGGAGGAACGGTGACAAGATTTGCAAATAAATAGGTTATATTTAGGCATGGTTTTAAGGAATGGTGAAAAGGTATTTATCAAGGTCATTTAGCATCTCGTGAGCCGCAAGAATATTGAGTCCACGCCAAACGGAAAAATCCACTATGTAAACTTGATTTTGCTGCACAGCTTTGAGTTTAGACCATAAAGGCTTTTGCTGAAGCTGTTTGATAATGGAGTAATCATCTTTTTGTAGCGGTGCAATAAATAGGATGTCGCTGTCAATCTTGGGTAAGAGTTCTTCAGAAATAGGTAAATCATTGTCACCAGATTCTGCAAATATAGGATTTAATATGCCAATGTCATCTAAAATTCCACCAGCAAAAGATTTTTCACGAGTAATAACTAATCTTCCCGAAGCAACAAAAGCAAATGATACGTGAATTTTCCGATGATTATTACTAATTCTCTGTTTTAATTGGTTAACACGTTGGTGATAGTGATTTATTAGTTGAATGCCTGTTTCTGTTTTGTTTAAAATTTTTGCAGTATCTTGAATGTGTTGTTTCCAGTTTCCTCTAGTTTCTATCCAAGGTAGAACTACTGTAGGTGCAATTTGTGAAGCATATTTATAAATTCCTGCAAATCCTGGATGGGAAATCACAATAATTAAATCGGGATGGAGTAATACAAGTTTTTCTAAATTAATTTGACCGATGGAACTACGTAAAATTTCTACTCCATCTGCTTTTCCTTGAAAGTAACGAAAGTCATCTTCTATTTCAGTTGTGATCCAAGTGGCGATGGGTTTGGTGTTTAAAGCCAAAACTGCTGCAAAACTATTGAAATCTAATGTGACAATTCGTTGCGGTTTGAGGGGAATACAAGTTTCTCCCTTGACGTGTTGCACCACTCGACATTTTGCACTTTGTTGTTGAGATATTGAGTTTGTAGCTTCATAAGTAAAACTTTTACTACCAGCCCAAATAGCAGTAAATATCAAAATTCCCAATAAAAATAAGACAATAAAGCGACGTGAAATTATTTTCATAGATTTGTGCTTGATAAAACAGGATCAGTACACATCTCCAGAAATTGAGAAAGTTATTATTTCTGAAGATGTCTAGATAAATCCTGTCAGCTTTTATCCTGCGGTGTGAGTTAGGAAATCATGGGATTGTCAAAATGTCCAAGAAATAGTTCCTTGAACTGTCAATGGCTCACCAGGAGAGACGCGCAAGCGATTGAAAGCATTTTCAAAGTAGTCCACGTTAAAGAGGTTCCTAATATTGATCGCCGCACGGAATCTGTCTTTTTTGTAGAAAATAGCAGCATTAGTTGTTAAATAGTTAGGTACTTCAAATGTATTTCCAGTATCTCCGGCGCGATCGCCTACATAAAAAAGTCCTAAACCAAAGCCTAAACCCTGCAAGTTTCCTCGTTGAATTTCATAGGTTGTCCATAAACTAGCAGCATGAGGAGTTGTCCGTTGGACTCGGTTGCCGACGGGAATGCTATTATCTTCGGTGACACGAGCATCGTTATAGGCATAACTGGCAAAGACATTCCATCCGGGTAAAATTTCACCTGTAAGGCTGAGTTCAATACCTTGGCTACGCTGCTCTCCAGTTTGCACAGAAAAGCCTATATTATTTGGATCGTCAGTTAAAACGTTAGATTGGGTAATATCATACAACGCCAGTGTTGTCGAAAGCCTCTGGTTTAAATCTGCTTTTACTCCCACCTCAAACTGCGTACCCCTTGTTGGCTCAAAGTCACTCCCATCAAAGGCTTGACCAATGGCTGGTTCAAAAGAGCGACTGTAGTTAGCATAGAGGGAAATAGGCGGGAGCGGCTGATATACAATCCCTACACGGGGACTAAAGGCACTTACTGATTGACTTGTTTCTGTAGCGGTGAGCAAGTCTCTGTTGGTTTGAGTAAAAGTATCAAATCGACCGCTTAGTAGTAATTTTAAGTTGTCGGCGATCGCCACCTGATCTTGTATGATGATGCCAAGTTCATCGGTAACGGTATTAGTATCAAGCTCAGATGTAATTTCTCCAGGTGCTTGACCGTAAATGGGATTGAATAAGTTAATGGGTGCGCCTGGTCTACCCGTAAATTTTAAGCTATTGTTCAGCCTTCCTAAATCAATGCCAAATAATAATTGATGGTTGATAGAGCCAGTCACAAACTTGCCAATCAAATTTGTCGTTAGTCTATAATCACGATAGCGATCATTTAAATCATTAGCTGTTCTTAGTAGTGTACGATTATCGTCTAAAAGCCTTGTACCAACGTTAATACCAGTACCATCATAGTTCAGGTATCCATATCGGAAAGAATTATTTAATGACCAATTCTCATTAAATTTATGCTCTAACCTATATCCAATCCTGGCAGTTGTGACATCAAGATCGCCTTCATTGGTAATCCGGGTACGAGGTATATCGCCATTAGGATTAGAAAAGATAGTCCCAATTGCAGGTAAGCCCAAGTTATTGTTCTCTTGCTGTAGATTCTTATAAATTCCTTCAATGGTCAGATTTGTATTTTTGCTCAGTTCCAGACTCAAAACTGGTGCAATTACTAGGTTTCTAGTTTGGCTCAGATCAGTAAAAAATCCTTGATCTCTGTAAGATGCGTTCAGCCGATATAGTGCCTTTTTCTCATCATCTAGAGGCCCCGATATATCCACCTCACCACGATAAAAATCAAAACTACCCACAGTTGCTTCAATAAAGTAGTAAGGATCTCGTAAAGGCTGTTTGGTGACAAAGTTGACTGTTCCACCCGGAGATGTTGAACCCAGTAAAACTGAGTTTGGCCCTAGAAGAATTTCGATATTTTCGATTCCTGTCAAATCAGGCCCTACATTAGAGGCTAAACCGTTAGTCTCTTTAATTCCATTCACAGTAGGTTGGCTAAAAAAGCCTCGCACTTGCAATCGCAACGAGTCAAAGTTAGAAGGTGCTGCGTTACGCACACTGGGAGCATTAAGCAGCGCACTAGAAATATCAGCGCGTTGATCCTTCAGCACTTGTTGGGGGATAATCTGAATTGATTGGGGAATATCCCGCAATGGTGTATCTGTCCGCGTCGCCGTACTTGCATTGGGTACACGATACCCTGTATCTTGCTGTCCGGTGACTATTAATTCAATTGGGTCATCCTGCTGCGCTGTTGGTGACTCTGGCGGTGTTTCACTGGTTGGTGGCTCAGGTGTAGGCTGTATCGCAGTTGCAGCAGGTGTCAATGCAAAAATTAACCCCTCGTTACTGTCAAATAACTCAACCGTTGGTAATCCTGCTTCACCCGCCACCGTCACCCGAATTGTATTGGCATCCAGGTTTGTCACTGTGATCTCACTAATCCCCTCAATTGGGTTTTGGGAACGGAATGTAAACCCATCACCATTAGGTAAACGCAATTGAGCATTAGGAATATCTGCAATAAAATTATTCTCAGCACTGCGATTGGTGATTTGCAGTTGTTCTCCAAGAGTTGTTTGTAATATCACCTCCACACCTTTTTCAGTGGGAATAGCTTGCACTCCTGTTACTTCAATGACACCCTGCTGCTCAGGGGGGTTAGTTGGTGCTGGCGACTGCGCTAACATGATGGCGCTAGTGCTGAGAAGCTCTATTTCACTCAATCGCGGAATTCTTAAACCTGTTTTCTGTTGTGTCTTTGCAGATGTAATTTGTCTGTTATCTACATCTTGCTGGTTAGGTTTTTCCCCTGCCCATACCGATGAAACCGCAATAATACTCAAACATCCCGAAAGACTAATTAAAAACGATAGACGCACACCAGCAGATAAACACCAACTCCTCATAGTTCCTCACACAGCAATCAAAGCTTTTTGTTGCTAATCATTTTTGATAGCTATGAAGTGTAGTGTAGAAAAGTTGACTGTGGCGTGTCTATCTAAAAAATGCCATTTATGATCCAAAAACTGCCTTTTTTCCTGCCAAACACTGACTGGGCGTGATGCCATACTGTCGCTTAAAGGCTGCTGCAAAGTTACCCAGATGGCTATAACCCACTAGATTTGCCACTTCTGCAACTTTGCAATTGCCTTGGCGCAATAACATTTCTGCCTTCTGTAACCGTTGCTGTGTCAAGTAGCCCACTACAGTTGTGTTGAAGAGTAAGGGAAAACCTCTGTGGAGAGTGCTAACGCTGATTCCTACTTGCTGCGCTAGTTCACAGAGTGATGGCGGATACTCCAGTTGTGTGGTCAAAATTTCTTTAGCGTGATGGATACGGGCGATTGTCTCAGCTTTCAGCCCAGTTGAGTCATGAATTGCCTCTCGCTCTGCCGAAATCCAATCCAGGTGCATCGCTATTAACTCAAATACCTTCGCCTGAAGATACATCCGCTTTGCAGTACCGCGATATGGTGCATTCCACATTTGTTGAGCAAGCGATCGCATTGCTGGTGTCACTGTCGGATAGAATGAGGTTTTCCAGTCTTCCCCTTTAAACAGCAATTTCTGGATATCAGAGCTATATTGCCCATCCTCCAGCAAAAACGAGTCTAGCAATTCTGGCTCAATCTCTACATTCACACAAGTTAAACACTCTCCAGCCCGATACTTTTCAATGTAGCTAGGCGAAATTCCGCTACCAGAAAAGTAGCTATGGGTTCCACCGATATTAGGATGAACATCATCAAAGTAAATCATGCCTGATAGAAAAATCGAAATCTGAATCCGATGGTCATGGGCAGGTGTTTTCACCATCAAGTCCTGGTGATATTCGCAATCTGAGAAATTCAACCACACCCCAGGCGATAGCTTCATGATGCGATTGTAGCCTTGTCCCAAAATTTCCGGCACACCTTCCAGCCTCTCAAAGCTATCAAGTACGAAATTCTGAACCTGGGGTTGCGCAGCCTGTTGGTACAGTTCGTCAAGGTCTGATTGGCTGAGGATGAGTGTCATGCTGGAGTGAGCTAATGCAACTTATTATCAATAAGTTTACCACTATAGCCCTGGAAGCAAAATACCAGACATTGATGCAATACCAATACCTTTGCCAAAATAAGAGGCTACAAAAATTTTGCCAGTTTTGCCAAAATTACCCCCACATAGGCATTTAGGTTAAAAGGTAGTTTGTCATCTCAAACCCTTATACTGTAGTTAATAGGTTAAAAACCCATTGTGGGAAACCTTAAAGGTATTGTTAGAGCTTATTGTTTTTGCCAAGCCTTCAAGAAATGGGAGTTCATGGTTAAACCATCATCAACTCAACCTCGCAAATTGGCGAAGGTATTGAGTATTTAATTAAATTATTGATAAATTCGGAGGAAAGTGTGACCACAACGGTACACTGGCAACAACGAGTTGGTAATCAACGAGATTGGGTTTGGCGAGGCTGGCAAACTCGTTACACTTATATCCGACCTAGCCAAAATCAGCAAGAATCAACACCTTTAATTCTGCTACATGGTTTTGGTGCTTCTATTGGCCATTGGCGACATAACTTACAAGTCTTAGGCGAATACCACACAGTCTATGCTCTAGATATGCTGGGTTTTGGTGCTTCCGAAAAAGCGCCAGTAAATTACAGTATAGAACTGTGGGTAGCCCAGGTGTACGAATTTTGGCAAGCATTTATCCGTAAACCAGTGATATTGGTAGGCAATTCCAACGGTTCACTGATTTGTTTAGCGGCTGCGGCCGCCCATCCAGAAATGGTACAGGGCATAATTATGATGAGTTTGCCAGACCCATCTGTAGAACAAGAAGCCATCCCACCTTTCCTGCGACCTTTAGTTATTGGCATCAAAAAGGTAGTTGCTTCTCCGTTAATACTCAAACCTGTGTTTCACTTCGTGCGCCGACCCAGCTTTGTGCGTCGCTGGGCCAGTCTGGCTTACGCTAATCCCCAAGCAATTACCGACGAACTGATAGACATTTTAGCTGGGCCGCCTCAAGACCGGGGTTCTGCGCGTGCTTTTAGTGCCTTGTTTAAAGCTGCGATCGCTGTTAACTTTAGTCCTAGTGTTAAGAAATTATTACCAAATTTAACAGTACCCATGCTCTTAATTTGGGGACAAAAAGACCGATTTGTTCCCCCCATACTTGCTCAACGATTTACTCAGTACAACGAGAAATTAGAACTACTCAACTTAGAGGATGTAGGGCATTGTCCCCATGATGAATGTCCAGAACAAGTTAATCAAGCCATTTTGAATTGGATTGATAGATGTCAACAGCTAGTACAGCACAGCGAAAATCAACAACTCATGCCAAATCAATAAAACTCTGGTGGTCTGGTAATTACGAATTACATCCTAAGCGATAGTGACTTGGTTAGTTTCAACACCTGTAGTACCATGAACTGATCGCGCCACAGACATCATCTTATTCAAAATTTCCTGACTGGGAACTTGACCCTTCAATACCACAGTGCTACCTGTTTGAGCCACCCAAAGGGTATTAATATCATCAAGTTGTGGGTCTTGATCAAACGCCAATGCTACTCGCTTTGCCAAACCACTTTGGTCATATTCTCCATTCAATCCCAACCGTTCTGGCGGAATTGATTGCGTAGCGGTAGGGGCTGCACTAGTGGTAGAAGCTTGCGGTACTGGCTGCGGAGTAGGATTTACTTGTGCATTTTGGGGTTTTTCTAACCCAAACAGTCTTTTTAACCAACTCATAAACTTTTTCTCCTAATTACTATGAGAGATTAATCATTTTTCGTTTCACATTTGCAGAATAAAAGCTTGACAAAAAATCCACATCTGCCCAAGAAAAGATATGCAATCACAGAGGTTTATGCTTTCGGTATGATTTGTCCATAACTTTTCTTGAGAAAGTGTAATGAATGCGGGTATTAAGTTTAAAATGGAAAATTAGACTGACAATTTAGCAATTTAGTGTAACAGTACGTGTAAGGCAGCCGTTAGCTAATGTTTGCATTAGAAAAATACTGCCTGAGCCTGTGTTGGCGAAGATGAAACATACCCTTTCAGTTCTGGTAGAAGACGAGGCGGGCGTTCTATCCCGCATTTCTAGTTTATTTGCGCGTCGTGGCTTTAATATCGAAAGCCTGGCTGTTGGCCCAGCTGAGCAAGGAGGAGTTTCCCGAATTACGATGATTGTACCCGGAGACGATCGCGTGATTGAGCAACTCACCAAACAACTGTACAAGCTGGTCAATGTCCTCAAGGTACAGGACATCACTGAAATTCCTTGCGTAGAAAGAGAATTGATGCTGCTGAAGGTGAATGCTACTAGCAGCAACCGTTCAGAAGTTGTCGAACTGGCGCAGATTTTCCGAGCGCGAGTGGTGGATGTGGCAGAAGATTCTCTAACTTTGGAAGTTGTGGGAGATCCAGGTAAGATGGTAGCCATCGTGCAGGTGTTGCAAAAATTTGGTTTGAGGGAAATAGCCCGCACTGGCAAAATTGCCCTGACTCGTGAGTCGGGTGTGAATACTGAGTTGCTTAAGTCTTTAGAAGCCAAGGTTTAGTTGTAAACACTTGAGAAGTTAGCCCTGTTGATAATCCCACGATTTTTGATCACAAAGCCGTGGGATTTTTAGATTAACGAAAATGGTCTAACCTCAACTTTATACTTTATCTATTTTCTAGCCATGCACTGCCTGCGGCCAGCCGCTAAAAAGTATCTAGGCTAAAGTTGAAGGAGTTTGACCTTATGAATTCTGATGAAGATGCACATAATTAGCCTCAGTAGGTAGGCTTTGAATAAAATTAGTATAAGCAATAGTTAATCAATAAAATTAAATATAAAATCTATGCATATTCAGTTAATTATCTATAGCAGTATTTAGTAAGTAAAAATTAAAATTATTCACTGAATATATCAGAATCATCTGTATTTATGTCTAGTTATCTATACAACAAGCAAACAAATTTCATTTAGTGTGTATATTTGTCAATATATATATTTTGCCAAATTGGCATGACTCAATCAATAAAAAATTGGTACAACTAACTTAAGCCTTGGCAATAATATATTAGAGAATTGAGAAAATCAAGTAGTTTTTGCTTGATTATTATTAATAATATAAATTTTTATACCAAGCAACTGTGCAAGCTGTCATGAGTTGGGCAGTGATTCTTCATACTCTACGCAGCCTTAACAGGTAATCAAAAACATGAAGGCAATTTCTCAAAAAGAAAGTACCCTCGTCATCTATTCCACGCCAGATTCTGCTGAAGCCAGCAATACCTATTTTTTAACTGTGAATCGTCAACCTATATTTGTGGAGAAATACAACTCCATAAGCTATTGCCATTTCGCTTTTGTTGGCCAGGTTGATATTGAAATCACAGTCAGAGAGAAAGTTCATCACTATACACTTAGTCCAAAAAGATATGAGATTTTTTCTAGTAATTTTGAAGATAAAATTTACTTTTCATTGACTAACCCTACAAAGTTAATACTACATCAAGTCAATTCATTACATGAAAAACTTTTTATTATTGCTGACCCACTAGAAGACAAACAACCCCAACTGGATAGTCCAAATGTAATCAACATCATGACCTATGGAGTTGATAGTAGTGGTGTGAATGATGCAACCGAAAAAATTCAACAAGCCATTAATGATGTTGCTAATCAACAAGGCATATTGTATTTTCCCCCCGGTCTATATAAAACTCAACAACTTAACTTAAAAAGTTACATGACTTTATATCTTGCAGGTGGTGCTGTACTGGAGGCTACCAAAGATATATATCCTTCCTATGGACAGGGGTTACTATATCTAAAAAATGTTAATAAAGTCAAAATTATGGGACGTGGAGTGTTGAAAGGGCATGGATCTTATTGGCGTCCTAGAGGAGGATTCTACAATTTGATTGAGATGTCAAATGTGAACACTGTTATTGTAGAAGACATCATACTTCATGACGCATCTTTTGCTAATATTTGGATAGAATATTCCCAAAAAATTACTATATATAATATTAAAATATTTTCAGATCCCAATCCATATTTTGTGAATACAGATGGTTTTGATTTATGGTCTTCCAGAAATATTACTATTGATAATATTGTATATAAAGGTACAGATAGCGCCATATCTTATGGTGGTGATAATAGAGCTTTGATCCAAAATAATGAAAATATAAATATTAAAAACTCTGTATTTGATACTTGCGGAGCTTTTACCATTGGTACATCCACATACCAAGATTTGATTTGTGATATTAATTATGAAAATATCGATATTATTTATGCTAATAATTTTGCTGAATTAATTTCCCCTGGTAAAACTAAATTTAACAATATTTATTTTAAAAATATTCGCATAGAAAATATACTTAACTTGCAAAAACACTGGCAAAATCACTACTTAATTAATTTGAGAATTATCTCAGATAATGCAAAAGATACGTCATATAGCAAAAATTTAAATTATATCAAAGATGTATATTTTTACAATCTTGTTATAGATGAGTTAAATGGTAAAAACTCTACTTTTCAGGGCTATGATTCACGACAAGACATCAGTAATATCAATTTTGATAACTTTTATATAAAAAATCAGTGCGTAACTAAGATTGAAGATGCTTATTTCAGTTGCGTACCTAGTGAAAAAGATAAAAATAACTATGTCAAGTTAAATTTTACTCATAGCAGTCTCACAATGGTCAACATTACAGCTACAAAAACATGGGCCTGTCCATCTGGAGAACCTGGAGAGTTTGTTGTAACTCGCACAGGTAATCTCAATAAACCTTTAATGGTTAGATACAGCATTCGAGGAACGGCTAAGAACGGAGTAGATTATCAACTAATTGCTAACTTTGTATCAATCCCTTCGGGGATAAACAAGGCAGAAATCATAATTAAACCTCATGAAAGAGGACGAAATCAGGAACTTAAATCTATATTTCTGAGTTTAGAGAATCTACCCAACAGTCTTCAATATATTCTTGGGCCGAATTTTCATGCAGTGATGAATATTCTCTCTCACAGCGATGAGTAGAAATGACAAAGAAATACCATTTCTTCATGAAGATGCGCTTAATATTTAGACAACGTATCGCTAAAGCATAGGCTTTGCTAACGCATAGCGTATACCGCGTTCTCGCAGAGTATTCCCGTAAGGGCTTTAGGTGCTAGAAGCGCCGAGAAAGAGGGGTTTTTGATTAAGTTCAAGTTTATAAAGAATTGGTATAAGAATACAGCCATGATGATATTCTTCAGATTTATATTGATTAATTTAGCAAAAGCAATCAGAAGTAATACTATTTTTACCATTGTTTTATGGAAAATATATTTAGTATATGTAAATATTTTGTAATTAAATAAAAACTTTTGTTTTTCAAGTATTTGTGCCAAAATGGCGTGACAACAGGACTAAAAACCTGGTACAAAATTGATAGTTCGGTACAACAGTAATAACAACTAAAATTATTAATAAACATTGGCACTGTAATTACTCAACTTTAATTGTTATAGTTGTACAGGCTCGACTAACTTACTTTGTATTTAACTAAACAAGTTGCCTAATAATAAATATTCCTTTACATATAGGCAATTTTTATTTTTCTAGTATCAAATATGTCTAACTTTAGGCTAATTAACTGTGTTATTTAGGTAAATCACTATGGAATATAAAGCCAATTAAACTTAATGTTTGAAATTTCCTATAAATGAATAATTGATAGGTTCATTAATACCTGCTAGCTTCATTTCTAGGTTAATTGATAATATTTCATATTCTCGTAACATATCAAGTCAAATTTATTACCCAAATCGTTGAAGTGGCTTCATAAGTACTCGTCATGAACTGCGTAAACCTTTCGCTTTCACCAGTTGCTTATGATGGGAGACACTGAATATTGGACTGCCTCACTATAGCACTGGTGCACTAGTAAATAATAAAAAGAAAACAGATGCTAGAACACCAATTCAGTATTCAAAATTGTAACTAAGACTTACCCAAGAATTAAGGAAAACGTATCGCTAAAGCGTAAAGCCCTGACACCGTGCTAGCGTGCGTGCAGCGCATACCGCAAAGAACACGTAGACGCGTTAGCGGAGAGCAATTCCGGTGGACAGGTTCCCCGGCATAAAGGAACTGGCGAACCCGCAGGACAGTAAAGAGAGTTTGGAGAGATTTTGCTAACTAAATTTTGGTCATTCAATCTATAGAAATGAGGCTTCCAAGATTAATGAATCAATTTTTTAAGGTGTGTTTTCCAATTCTTATAATCTCCTCTGGTTTCTCTAAAAAAGGGGAAATTAAAGTCAAAATTCTTCTTTTTCGGTGAGCGACTGAGTTAGGCGCTCTGCCCCAGCAAGAGGCACAAGTCGTGTGGATTTAGGGAAATTCAAAAAGTTTAAATAGTCTGAAAACAGATCCTAGAGGCTATATTTTTACTCAAAAATCAGCATTCTTTAATTCAATTGGCTAATAAAAAAATCTCACAATCAAGCGTGGAAATCTCTTTCCCCTATTCTCTATCACCGTTCGGACTTCGGCGTGAGATCAGTCGAACGCTGACGCTCACGGCGAAGCCTATCACCTGTTCCCTATTTTGGAGGTTAGGTCATGACAACAGTGTTTTCCCAGCAACATCTGAGTGAAAAACTTGTACACACCTTGGGAGAGACGCTTTCAACAAGAGAACTAGAAAGCTGCTTGGCATCTGTGGAAATTGTCAAGCCACCAGTAGCAAAGCAATTCTGGCAATCCGCAGAGATGAACCCTGGCATCTACATCATCCTGATGGGTAAAGTCAGACTGTCGGATAGTTTTGATAACTTAATTACTACCCTTTCTGCGTGGTCATCATTCGGTGAAATGACTTTGTTTCCAGAGGAGAACTTCAGCCATTACACCGCCAGAGCTTCTACAAATTTAGAACTTGGTTATCTCAGACAAGAAGTATTGCAAGAATTGATGGACTTATATCCCAATATCCGCGATCGCCTGTTCTTGAGCGCAGAAATTTGGGATTTATTGCTGTTATGTCGCCAAACCTCACAATTTCCATCCCACACATCTCAAGTACCAGGGATGCTCAAAGCCTTATCACTATTTGAGCGCCACAATCTAGAGATTGGCTATGTGAGTACACAATTCCCAGATTCTCGATTATGGCTGTTGTACAAGGGTCAATTGCTAAATTCTGAGAGTCAATCTTTGACACCAGGTACAATCTCTGCTGAAGCAAACCAGGGTAGTTGGCAGGCAATACAACCCACAGTTGCTTACATCCTGAAAAATGCAAATTGGCAAATAGCACTGAAACATTGCCAGGAATTAGGGTTGTTTGTCCCTGTGCGTGAACGTCTCACTGCCTTAGAGACGAAAGAACTAGAAGCTGCTTTTGAGGAGCAGACAGAATACTCTTCCCCATCCCCAAGGCTCCATCGCCAATCACCCATACTCAACGTTATTCCCTTTCCCCGACGAGAACCAGATTCAACACAAAAGCCAGAAAAATCACACGCTGTCTTTCCTCTGCCAAAAGTACAAATCAGGCATTGGTGGAGACGAGTAAGCAAACGCTATCCCTTTTATGCTCAACACAGTGCCGCAGACTGTGGTGCTACTTGCTTGGTGATGATTGGTAAATATTGGGGTAAGCAATTTAGTGTGAATCGTTTGCGGGAAATGACCAATGTTAACCGCAGTGGGGCTTCTTTACGTGCCTTAGCAGCAGTAGGAGAAAGTCTTGGTTTTGCCACTCGTCCTGTAAAAGCTACTTTCGATAAATTGGCAGAACAATCTTTACCTGCGATCGCCCACTGGGAAGGCAAGCATTTCATTGTCGTCTATGAAATCACCAAAAAGCGCGTAATTGTTGGTGATCCCGCCATTGGTCAACGCAGCCTGACCAGAAAGGAATTCAATACAGGTTGGAGTGGTTATGCATTGTTGCTGCAACCTACAGACCTACTCCAAGAAACTGAGGATGAAACTCCTAAATTCTGGAAATTTTTTGAGTTAATCAAACCCCACTATCGGGTGCTGCTAGAAGTCTTCATTGCCAGTGTGCTAATTCAATTATTTGGATTGGTAACGCCAGTATTCACCCAGTTGCTGCTAGATCGCGTCCTTGTACAACGTAGTATTCCTACCTTGAATGCCGTTGGTTTGGGGATGGTTGTTTTTGGTTTGTTCGGTATTGCCATGAACGGAGTGCGGCAATATCTCCTAGATCACACAGCTAATCGCGTGAGTATTTCCCTACTCGTGGGATTTATCAAACATACCTTCCGCTTGCCCCTTTCTTATTTCGAGTCGCGTTATGTAGGGGATATTGTCTCGCGTATCCAGGAAAACCAGAAAATTCAGCGCTTCCTGACCGGCGAAACTTTATCAATCATGCTGGATATGCTGACATTAGTGGTTTATTTGGGCATGATGTTCTGGTATAGCTGGCGTATGGCCTTATTCGTATTATTAACAGTGCCACCATTTTTTATTTTGGCACTGGCTAGCACAAATATTTTGCGCCGCATTTCCAGAGAGATTTTTAATGCCGGAGCTGAAGAAAACAGTTATCTCATAGAATCTCTCACAGGAATTCGCACAGTTCGTTCATTGGCCATTGAACAAACAGTACGCTGGCGTTGGGAAGAACTGCTGCATGATTTAGTCAAAAAAAGCTTCAATGCTCAGGTTATAGGTAACCGCCTACGAATTATCAGTGGTACTATTCAAACCTTTGTCAATGTTTCATTGATGTGGTTTGGAGCATGGCAGGTGATTCAAGGAGAACTCACCATTGGACAATTAGTAGCCTTCAATATGTTGGTGGGTAACGTCTTGAGTCCTTTCCAAAGGCTGTCAATGCTGTGGAATGAATTGCAGGAAATCATTATTTCTACTGAACGAATTAATGATGTTCTAGAGGCGGAACCAGAAGAAGACTTGCACAAGAAACCCCGCAAATCCTTAGGTAGACTGCGCGGCCATATCCGCTTTGAGAATGTCACCTTCCGCTATCATCCAGAAAGTCAGACTAACGTGCTGGAAAATATTAACTTTGAGATCCAACCTGAGCAAATGGTAGCAGTAGTAGGACGCAGTGGTTCAGGCAAAACAACCTTAGGCAAGTTGATTTTGGGTTTATACCCAGCAACAGATGGCAAAGTATTGATTGACGGTTGTGATGTTAATAGTATTGCTCTGCGATCGCTCCGTTCTCAAATAGGTGTTGTTGATCAAGATACCTTTTTGTTTGGTGGCACCATTCAAGAAAACATCTCCATTGCTCATCCAGAAGCTTCTTTAGAAGATATTATTCAAGCTGCAAAGTTGGCAGGAGCAGATGAATTTATTCAGCAACTGCCAATAGGTTACGCATCCCAAATCGGTGAAGCCGGTGGAATGCTCTCTGGTGGACAACGCCAACGCCTAGCCATTGCCAGGGCTTTACTCGGCAATCCCCGGTTGTTACTGTTTGATGAAGCCACAAGTCACCTGGACTCGGAATCAGAACGAATCATTCAAAATAACCTCAAAACCATTCTCCAAGGGCGTAGCAGCGTGATTATTGCCCATCGCTTATCCACAGTCCGCAATGCAGATTTAATTTTAGTCTTGGAACGCGGCATCTTAGTGGAAAGCGGTACTCATGATGAATTAATCGCTAAAAAAGGTCATTACTACTATCTCAATCAACAACAACTAGCTCAAGTAGTTTGAGTCAATGAATTTGAGATTTTGGATTGGACTGCAATCTAAAATACTCACTCCCTCACTCCCCCATAAAACCATGTCATATACCTCTCCTCATTCCTCATCTACATTTCTGAAAGATCAGCAAGATGAGTATAAGAATTATATTCGCCCCAGCGAAGAAGCTTCTCAGTTTAACGAGCAGACTCAAGAAGGTAATACTCCAGATTTGTATTACGGTACTGAAGAACTGCTAGATGCCTTACCAAAACTTTGGACACGTGGTGTGTTGTATGTAATGGTAGGCTTTGCCACTCTTGCCTTACCTTGGGCAACACTTTCTCAGGTGGATGAAATCGGTAGCGCCAGAGGTCGTATAGAACCTCAAGGTGCAACCCAAAAATTGGACTCACAAGCTGGAGGAAGTGTCAAAGCTGTGATGGTAAAAGCAGGTGACATTGTAAGAACCGGACAGATTCTGCTGGAACTCGACTCTGATATCTTACAAACAGAACTTCAGGAAGCCGAGGCTAAACTCTCTGGACTGCAAAATCAACTCATGCAATTTGATATCCTCAAAAATCAACTACAGTTGACGCTGAATGTTCAGGAACAACAAAACCAATTTCAAGCCTTAGAAAAAATATCCCAAGTGAACCTGGCACAACAAAACCTGGCTGTCAAACAGAGTAGCTACAACCTACAAAAGTTAGAAAGACAGGCATTGGTCAGTCAAGTACGACAGCAGATTCACACCGCTCAGAATGATCAGAAGTCGGCGCAAGTTCGTTTGAGTATAGATTCGCGGCAAGTTGAACGCTTTCAGCAACTGGTAAATGATGGTGCGGTTTCTGTAAATCAAGTTGACCAACTCAAAAAAGAACAACAAGAAAGCCAACGACTCTACGAAAGAGCGCAATCAGATGTTCAACAAGCACAATTGCGCTTGACTGAAGAGATGAGCCGTTATCAAGCCACACTGAATCAGTTAGAGTCTGATATTGAGCAAGCGAAACTACAACTGCAAGCGGAGCAAAATAGTTATCAAAGCTTACTGCAAGCAGGCAAATTGGCGGTGCTGAAAAGTCAGGAACAGCTCAAAGACATAGACACACAAGTTGCGGCGATAAAATCCCAAGTTGCTCAGACTATCAGCCAAATCACATCCTTAAAACTACAAATACAGCAACGAATAGTGCGATCGCCTATTGATGGCATGATTTTTGAGTTACCTGTTACCAAGGCGGGAGAGGTTGTACAACCCGGTCAGAGGATTGCCCACATTGCGCCCAAAAATACTGAAATTGTCCTCAAAGCTCAGATGCCTATTCAAGATAGTGGCTTCTTGCAGGTAGGAATGCCAGTCAAGGTCAAATTTGATGCTTACCCCTTCCAGGAATATGGCATTGTCCCAGGTAAAGTTACTTGGATTGCACCTGATTCTAAAGTTAGTCAAACACCCCAAGAACACACAGAAAGCTTTGAGCTAGAAATCGCCTTAGAACAAAAGTATGTCCAAAACGGCGAGAAACGTATTCCATTATCTCCGGGTCAAACAGCAAATGCTGAGGTTATTGTGCGCCAGCGACGTGTAATTGACTTTGTTTTAGATCCGTTTAAGAGACTACAAAAAGGCGGTTTAGAGCTTTAGTCATTGGTTGTAGACGCATCACGACGTAGCAAAACTATCAGGGGGATTATGTTATGACCCAAATTCTGACTATATCTGCTTCAGAGATCATTCATAGCCTCAAACTCTCGTCTCAAGTTCCTGATCTGGTAGAGGCGATCGCATCTCAAAAAATTATTGCCGAAGTAGCCCAACGCTCAGGAATTACAGTCACGCCAGAAGAAATCCAGCAAGCAGGAGATAATCTACGTTTAGCCAAGAAACTTATAAAAGCTCAAGACACATTTACATGGCTGGAGAAACATCATCTTTCTGTGCATGAGTTTGAAGAATTAGTCCACAACAAAATCCTTTCTAAGAAGTTAGCAGATTATCTATTTGCTCCTCAAGTTGAACGTTACTTTTATCAACACCAACTAGATTATGTCACCGCCATCACCTATGAAGTTATTTTTGATGATAGAGACTTGGCTTTGGAACTTTTTTATGCAGTAGAAGAAGGTGAAATCAGTTTCCCAGAAGTTGCTCGTCTATATATCCAAGAACCAGAACTTCGCGGTGCTTATGGATATCAGGGACGGCGACATCGCAAAGATTTTCGCCCAGAAATTGCTGCTGCTGTATTTGCGGCAACTCCGCCGCAGATACTCAAGCCAATTGCAACTCCAAAAGGAGTGTATTTAATTTGGGTGGAAGAAATTAGTCAACCCCAATTAGATGAGTTATTACGCGAAAAAATCATCACAGAGTTATTCACTGGTTGGTTAAAGCAACAAATCGAATGTGTGGAAATAATTACTCAGCTAAATTCAGATATCCTACAGCCACAAAAAGAATTACTTAAGCAGTCTTAATCTCATTTCTAGCTAACATCGAATAGCTTTATTAAACTGCTAATATTTTGCTCATCAATGGCAATAATAGAAGAAAATTATCTCTTCTATCTTTGACTAAATAGTCTGTGAACGGCGATAAAAATAAGTGGCTATTAAGTTATTAGCAAATATTTGTAGCTAATAAATATAGCTATGCTTATAAATAGTGTTTAAAATAACTTTTTAAACACTAGATAATATTGTGTTCAATTAGTTTTTAAATCGGTTTTTAGGCGATAGAATATGTTGCCTAATTTTTGCATTGCCAGGTCTATTTACAAGAATAAACATCGAAGTTATCCATATATTCATATTAATATTTTTCATAAGAAGACGTTGCATACTATATTGACTTTCTTGATTAACTCGCTATATTAAAAGCATAGCCGAACAAAACAAATCGGTTATCAAAAAGTAAACTTCCCAGGAGAAATTCAATGTTTATTACTGATTTAAATATCCTAGAAACTGTTGAAGCTGCAAATGTTCTTGGTGGTTGTTGTTGTTATAGTAAAAATGACAGAAAGGATGACAAGAAAGACAAAAAAGATGACAAGAAAGACAAATATGATAGCAAGAATGACAGAAATGGTGACAAGAAAGATAGAGATGTAGAATCGTACGGCACAACTACATATACCATTAACATCGTACAAACCGCAGATGTTTATATTTAGTTAGAATTCGTTGGTATTTTCAACTTAATTTTTGCCTATTATTATTCTATAAATGAGGACAAAAACTGTCAAATTTATATGATAATAAGGCAGTAACAATTTTGTGACCAATTGAGTATTGCTAGTTTTTAATTTCAAACCATATTTGAGTCCTGAGCTATCTGATGTAACACATTAATTTTTGCTTCTGACTCTTCTATGAGTGAGGCATATAACTGGCAATTTCAAAGAGAATAGGGAATAAAGTTTCCTATTCTCTATTCTTTTTTGGATAATTGTATATCTATCAGCAGTAGGGAATCTGAAGCTAATTAAATCAGATTACTATATTTTACAATCTTTAAAACAGCCATGTTTTTGAAATATATAACAGTAGATTCAGCAATAAATAACAAATTTATTGCTGAATTTGTCATGTTTTTGCATATTTTTTAAGTTAATAATTAAATCAATTAGCACATACTTATATGATGATTATTTTTATGGAAATCAAGACAAAAAACATTGACTTTTGGAAAAAAATAACTATAGTAGAAATATAACCAATTAAAACAAATTGGTTAGCAAAACTTTTCTAAGACCAACTAAAAATTTCCAGGAAAAACTCATGATTATTTCTGAATTGAACGTTTTAGAAGCTGTTGAAGGTTCTGCTGTTGTTGGTGGTGGCGGTTTCAAGATCGATAACAAGAAAGATGAAAAAATCGACAGCAAAGTAAATGTTGATATCTTTAAAAAACTTGATGTAAAAGTTGATATTATCGGTAACTTTGCTGATGCTCAGGCAGTTGCTCAAGCATATGGCGAAAACACAGATGCTGAAACTATCACTTTTGCAGAAGTATACGAAGGTTATTCTTCTGATGCTGCTTCCCGTTCAACAGCAGCAGCTCTCAAAGGAAACAATAAGTACAAAAAATAGATCAAGATGATGTTTGAGATAGATAGTGGCTAAAAGCCGCTCTCTATCTCTTTCTTTGGATCTGACAATAGTAATCGCTGAAGGCTTTAAAATAAAATGTTTTTAGCG
Source organism: Nostocales cyanobacterium LEGE 11386 (assembly GCA_015207155.1). GTDB lineage: Bacteria > Cyanobacteriota > Cyanobacteriia > Cyanobacteriales > Nostocaceae > LEGE-11386. The sequence continues at coordinate 59,737 of JADEXK010000029.1, forward strand.
ATATAAGTAAGCTCAATCTAATTTAATATTTCAGATTGAGCTAAACCAATAAAAACCTTTAATTAATAAATTATGTAATATAACTTAAATATAAAATAGCTGATAAATACCTGTATAAGCTAATGACAAAAATATTTTAAACTGGATGTAACTAATATTTTTCTAATAAATAAGAGTAGATGATAAAATATGCCTCGTTATCAAGTTGTAGTCAAACGTATAGTCTCATCTAATGGCAAGATTATTGCTGAAGCGAAAAGTATAGCTTCGGCATATAGCAATGGTAAAAGTGAGATTAATCAAAGCATTTCAGTCACACTTTCTTCTGATAGCAGTTCCTCAACATCTATTTCTAATTTTAATTAATCAGACTGAAGAAATAAAGTTTCAGAAAACCATAAAATTTTCACTCATTCCACACCTATGAAAACAATTGACGCGATGTTTTCATAGGTGTGGGATTTCAAATCACTGGTTATTAGTCCTGATTAATTAATACCAATGATGTTGACAATGCCTAATAAAGTTATAATATTGCAAGTAATACCCTACTCTTATAAAGAGTAGGGTATTACCAAAAATTGCAAATTACTGTAACGAAAGAATTATACAATGCAATTTTGGTATGAAAATAGAAAATCTGAGTTTAAAGCTAGAGAATTACAAATCTAACCGGATATTTTTAGTATTTACTTGTGATTAAAATCATAGTTTCTTGTCGGTAAGACAGGGAGAAATTTTTACTATCTCTAGCCGTAGCTAACGCTATTCCTGTAGCCTTACTAACTCTCGCCCAATCATTCTCGTCTACAATAGCATTAGTTTTGGTAAAAGTATTAGAGCTATCTCCAACACCAACGGCTGAAGCCGTTACATCAGCATATCCAGGTGCAACAGACATTTGAATGTCGGTACTAGTACTTATGCCTCCGATAATGCTGTCTGCACATGCTGCAATTTCCCAAAAATCTAAGTCTTTAATAATCATGATGTTTACCTTTTAAATAGGTCTAAATTATTTTTAAATATATCATCAAAAAGACATCAAAAACTAAGTTAAACAGTTTATTTTTTTATTTTCTAAAATATGCAATAATGTACTTTAAATAAATTTAAGGTTGTTATCTCTGTTAAATCTAACATTAGATAGATACATATATAAAAATCAGAAATACCTTTTATAGCAATATATCTAATAAGTTTTTCTTCTCTGTGAAACTTACATTTTCTACCTTTATACCTTTGTAGTTCAAAAGTTATTTTTTACCACTAAGATACCAAGAAAAATACATTCCATCTTGAAAGGGTTAGGGTTTAAGACTTCAGTAGCTCCAATCCCCAGTCCCTAGTTTCTCTAACATTGCAGATATTATTTAACGTGAATTCGATGAACCTCTCCCCAACCCCTCTCCGACGCGGAGAGGGGCTGAAAATACAACGAAAAATTAGGCTTTAAAAGCCTCTAACGCCACTTGCTACAAGTCGGCAAAGCCGCCCAACGCAGTGGCTCCTCCTTGTAGGGGAGAGGTTTGGAGAGGGGTTTTTTTAATCCGTCGAACTCACGTTTATTTAAGATAAATAAGTAAGTTTAATCCTGGAATGGTGCGAGAAAGTGTCCACAAAACTAGCGTGATGTAAAGTACACCCAAACTCCACTGATACCAAGCAAGTGTGGCGATGATACCCGGTAAATGTTCGTCTCGCAGGCGAATATCGTTAAATCCTAACCTCACCAGATTGTTCAGACTAAAGTCGTAGTAATTTAGCCAATTCCAACGACGGTTCCACAAAAGAGGCATATATCTTTCACGAAATATTTGGTTTCTTGGTATTACTGGTAATCGTCCAATTAGCAATCGTAACTGCCGGAAAGTACCGTCTTCTGTAAAATAAGAAACATCCATTAAATCGTGATAGCGACCTTTTTGATAAAGTCGAATTAATAAAGCCACTGGTAGGGGGACAATAATTATCAAAAGACACCCTAGTGTCAACCAAGGCTGTTCAGCATTACGAAAGATAGCTAATAAGCTAAAGAGTGTTAAACAGCTAAAACCAGCTAATATCCATGTAGTTTCGTAATATGTGGGAATAATTGCGACTGGATGTAAGCGACGATAGCGATCTACTAACCAAAATAGCCAGCCAAAAAAAGCGATCGCTACTCCTCCCACGCCAAACACTAACCAAAAACTGGTACCATAACCACTCAACAGCAGCAGTACACTCAACGCCAACCATCTGGCGGCGTGTATTAGCCACCCACCAGGAGAAAGAGGTTCAGCCACAACTAGGCGATCGCTGAGTTGATTATATGTTTCTAAATCGATGTCTGCTAAACTTAATAGCTCACTGCTATTGCGAAACGGTTTAACAACACGACGCTGTGCGATCGCTTCTGCTTGAGTTGTACTAAAACCCAGATTAATCAAACTGCTGAGGGAAGCAGTATTAATATTTGTATCTACCAGACGATGGCTTAATTCAATTAATCGCAGTCGTTGTTTTGTATACTCCAGTTGATTAGCGTCAGCGATTTGCTGCTGCTGACGGAAATTTTGTCCTAAATTCCGCAAAATATTTTGATTACCTTGCGAGGTAGGAACATGAAACATTTTACCAATCTCGCCGGGATTGCCTAAAATTTTTGCTTGATTCGAGTTAAAAGTTAAACCAGGTACATTTAAAAAAGCTTTTTTAGCAAACCTCGCATCACTAAAATCTGCTTGGTTAAAAATACTAGCACCACGTAAATTTACAGGTTGGTTAAACTGTACTTCTCGAAAAATCACAGCTTGCTCAAAAATGGCTTCTGTGAGGAAGAAAAACTGATTAAAATTAGCTTTAGTAAATTGTACTTGATTAGCAAAACGCACACCCGAGAAATCAGCATTTCCTAGCCATTGTGTTCTATTAAATTTAGCAGATTGCTGAAAACTAGCTGCATTGAATTTGGCAGCATCTTGAAACGTGCTGTCTTGGAAATCAGCACTTTCTTGAAACTGGATTTCTTTAAAATTAGCTTTGTCAAAAAAAATACTGGTTTGAAAATTACTCAATTTCCAAAAATTAGCGCCAGTGAAACGCACAGAACGGCTAAATCTAGTTTCAGTCCAGTTAGCTGGTTGGAGAAAAGTGGCGTTTTCTGCATCCACAGGCTGAAAAAAGAACGTATTCGGAAACTGCACCTCCCCATTAAAGCGAGTTTGCACCAAAGTCAAAGAACCACGAAACACACTAATTTCGCTAGATGCACTCGGCTGATTTCCCAAAAGCGCCCGACAGTCTTTAGAATTAGGTAAAGCGATCGCCTGAGACTGTAAACAAACAAAGCGTAAATGTTCCAGTTGTTCTTGTTCGCTAGCAGTAAAAATCGGCGCATAAACACTTACAGGCTGCTCACTAGATATTGCTGAGGCATAAAGAGGTGTTCTTAAACCCAAATCACTACCTAAAAAATCCCCTTGAATTAAAGAATAACTCAGGTCTAAACCCAAAGGTTTTGTCCCCGACTTTTGCAATTCCTTGCGCAGTAATTGGTAGAAACTATCACGAAATTCCGCATTTTCTGGACGCAAATCAATTACCATCTTCCGCAAATCCACAGTCAAATTACCCTCGTGGATTGTCGGTGTCCGCAGTCGTTCTTGCAACAATTCCAAAGTTAAAGGTGTACGTTCTATTTGAGCTTGAGTTGCTCTAGCAGGTACAGAAAACAACAGAATTAATAAAAAGCACAGACACACAAAAATTAAACGCAGATATACACAAAATCTTACCTCCGCGCTCCTCTGTGTTTCCCTTTGCGCTCCTTTGCGTTGAACAAAAAATTTAAACAAACCCCTTCAACTCACTCATCCCTCATCAGTAAAACAATTTTACCCGTGATAGAGCCAGTTTCCAGAAGTTGATGAGCTTTAGCCGCTTCCGCCAGAGGAAACTTATGACTAACGTGGATTTTTAACTTACCTTCATTCATCCAAATAGCACACTGCTCAAGAATCTCTGCATGATGTTTCAGACTCTCCTCCAATCCTTGCAACATTGGTGTCAGCATTAATTCCAAACCAATGCGGAGATTACGTAATCTAGCAGTTTTCCAAACAGTATTAGCCTTGGGTTCCAAAATCGTTACAATATCACCATATATCCGCACAGCTGGAAAAGTTTTTTCAAAGGTTTCGCCACCAACAGTATCAAAAGCTAAATCTACACCTTCACCACCAGTCCAAGCTAAAGCTGCTTCGACAAAATCTGTTTGCTTGTAAAAAATTACTTCGTCAGTACCAAGTTGTTTCACAAAATTCGCCTTATCCTGAGAACTCACAGTAGTGGACACAGCAGCACCTTTGAGTTTCGCCAGTTGTATCGCTACATGACCCACACCACCTGCACCCGCATGAATCAAAACCCGTTCCCCAGGTTCCAACCTTCCCCGTTCATATAAAGCCTCCCACGCAGTAATTAACACCAAAGGTGCGGCGGCTGCTTCCGCAAAAGATACCGAAGCGGGTTTACGTGCCACAAACCGCTCATCCACCACAGTATATTCAGCATAATTACCTTGGTGTGCGCCCAAACCACCATAGCAAAAAAATACCTCATCTCCTAGGCGAAACCGTTCCACACCAGCACCCACCGCCTCAACAATACCAGCACCATCACAGCCTAAAATTGCCGGCATTTGATCTGGGTAGAAAGTGCCTCGCTGACGCAGTTTAGTGTCAATGGGATTCACACCAGCCGCCACTAGCCGGACTAAAAGTTCAGTATTTCCTACATTTATGCCAGGGTTTGGCACTTCCTGTAGTTGCAGAACTTCAGGACTACCTGCTGCTTTCATTAAGACTGCTTTCACGAATCTTTCCTCCTAGATGCACGGTTATTTGCAACTTTACCGCAACACCCCCAGCAAGAGAAATGTTTAAGCGATCGCATTGATCACCTGAAAACAGATCCAGAAAAACAAGGTAAACCATTAGTTGACAAGCTGAAAGGATATCGCAGTATCAGGGCTGTAGGTCAACGCTACCGGATAATATATAAAGTCGAACTTGACAAAGTAGTAGTTTTAGTGGTGGGTTTAGGAATGGGGAAAGAAGGTGATAAAGGTGATATTTATCCCTGTTTTGCAGAAATTGTTAGAAGAATAAGCGATCGCTTTATCGGAATCAATAGGATACTTTAACTAGTCCAGCGCAGTTATCAATGCCGTAGAAGCCCTCAATCAATGATTGTGGGGTCATAACAGGCACCTTGCCTGTTCCACAAGAAAATTTTAGTGCATTATTTTTAGCTCTACCAGTTCACCACTTCTAGACGCTTGACAAAAACCGTCCAGACGGTATAGTTAATTTATGAGAACTTGCATACTGCTTGCTGGCAATCTATACCTTGATTATCAAATGTAATCCATCCGCATTCTCTACTACTTTCTTGGTTATTCCTATGGCTGCTAACAATAAGTCAAAACGCTCGACTACAGGTGAATTGCTTCTGCGGTCTGCCAGCCAAGTTGTAATTGACGAAGGTGTTGAGGCGTTAACCTTAGATGCAGTGGCTCAAAAAGCTGGAGTCAGCAAAGGAGGGCTGCTTTACCATTTCCCTAGCAAAGATGCATTAATGCAGGGTATGGTTGAGCAACTGATCCAAGATTTTGAAACGGCACTGCAAGCCGAATATGACCAAGACGATGCACCAGGGACTCCAGGACAGTGGGTGAGAGCATACATTCGGGCATCATTGCAAATTAGCAAACAATCTCTAGCGCTAATTGCGAGACTCTCGTCAATTGCGGCAAATTCACCCCATCTCTTTGAATCTGCCCATACCTATCAGCAGCAGTGGCAACAACGCATTGAAACAGATGGACTTGATCAAACTCAAGCGGCCCTGATTCTTTTGGCGAGCGATGGTTTGTGGTTGTCGGAAATGTTTCACGTTGGCGCACCCGAAGAACCTCTTCGCACTCAAGTTTTAGAAGCGTTGTTTGCCATGACGCGAGTCGCTACTAAGTCAACGTGAGTTCGACAAATATCAAAAACCCCTCTCCAAACCTCTCCCCTGCCAGGAGGAGCCACTGCGTTGCGCGGGTTCCCCGCGTTGTAGCAAGTGGCGTAGAGGCTTCAAAACCTTAATCTCTCATTGAGCTTTCAAGATATTTAAGCCCCTCTGGGCGTCGGAGAGGAGTTGGGGTGAGGTTCATCGAATTCACGTTAAGTCAAAGTAGTTGACCACAACCTATTTGCAGAACGCTGATGAATCTTCAGTTTCATTCAGCAAGTTTGACTTGTAAATTTCTCATGACTTATACCAATTCTCCCAAATTAGACAACAGATACAAGTCACGAAAGTATTACTGTATATCAGTTTCTGAATTGTGAGTCAGATAACAAGCATCTGGCTCGATTCAATCGGCAATTTTTCCCACTAAGGAGATTTTTTATGCAACCAGATCATCAGTCTACGATGAAAGAGCAAAACTCTATGCTGATCGGTAATCCCTTTCCCTGGTATGCCCAGATGCGACGCGAGTCACCAGTATTTTATGATGCAGAGCAACAAAGTTGGATGGTGTTTCGCTATGAAGATGTAAAACGAGTCTTTGCGGATTGGCAAATATTTTCGTCTCAAATTCCCCATCCACCGGAGCAAACAGATTTAACTCAAAGTTTCATCTATACTGACCCACCCAAGCATCAATCGCTGCGTTCTCTGGTAGCAAAGGTGTTTACTGCTCGTCGGGTAGAAGAACTGGCACCACGCATTACACAAATTACCCATGAACTGATCGACAAAGTTCAAGGACAAAATCATATCGACTTCATGCATGACTTGGCAATTCCGCTACCTGTGATTGTGATTGCGGAAATTCTCGGTGTTCCGGTTGCAGATCGTGCTGATTTCAAACACTGGTCGGATGGTATTGTTGTGTCTGATCCGGCAGCATTGCAGGCGATGGCCGACTACTTCCGGCATCTACTGAAACAGCGACGGCAGCATTCTGGAAAAGACTTGATCAGTAATTTGATTGCAGCCCATGAAGCAGGTGAAACCCTGACAGCGCCAGAACTAATCGCTTTCTGCATTGTGCTGTTAGTCGCTGGTAATGAAACTACAACCAATCTGTTAGGTAACGCTATTCTTTGCTTCAACGAGTATCCAGAGGCATTTGCAAGGTTGAAGCGATCGCCACAATTACTGCCACTGGCGATCGAAGAAGTTTTGCGCTATCGTTCATCGGTGCAGGGGATGGAACGGTTTACCAAAGTCGAAACCCAACTGGGGGGACAGATGATTCCATCAGGACAAATGGTATTGGCTTGGACAGGGGCAGCAAATCGGGATGAGACTCAGTTTGATCGCCCAGATGAATTTGTCATTGATCGTGACCCAAATCCGCATTTGTCTTTTGGCAACGGCATTCACTTTTGCTTGGGCGCACCCTTAGCTCGGCTAGAAGGAAAAATCATGCTGAGTGCAGTGTTGGAACGCCTGCCAAATTTGCGCGTTGACCCAAATGCCGCGCTAGAGTTTATTCCCTCAATGGCTATACATGGAGTCAAATCCTTGCCTGTGCTTTTGTAAATACGTCATTAGTCATTGGTCATTAGTTATTAGCAAGAAACTTTACTTTCACTCCCCCAGCTACCTCAGCTTTTTTCATCTCCCCAATCCCCACTCCCTATAAAAAAAGGTGCGTTAGACAAAACGTCATAACACACCTGAAAAAATTGCTGATTTTTTTATTTCTTGTCAGAGCTTGTAATACCTCTAGCAGCAATTTCTTTACCTATCACCTCCACTGCTTTAGCAAATTGAGGGTCTGCTAGGGTTGCAAGTTTATCGCGTTCGTTGAGCCACAATTCCTGACGCTGGGCATCAGATAATTCCACCGTCACATCTGGATCAACCCCGTGTTTATTGATATCTTTCCCACTGGGTGTATGGTATTTAGCAATTGTTACCGCTAATCCTGATCCATCTTCTAGGGGACGCACCGATTGCACTAAACCTTTACCGAAGGTTTGAGTACCAACTAAAACGGCACGTTTATTATCTTGCAAGGCTCCTGAGAGAATCTCACTGGCACTGGCTGATCCTTTATCTACCAACACCACCAGTGGCTTATTCGTCAAAGCACGTCCTCTTGCAACTTCGCGCTCTTGCTCACCCTGACGGTCAATAGTGGAAACAATTGTCCCTCTATCCAGCCACATCCGAGCAATTTCCACACTGGAGAAAAGTAACCCGCCTGGGTTACCACGTAGATCCAAAATATATCCAGCTACTCGTTGCCTTTCTAAATCTCTAATAGCGCTTTGCATTTCCCTACCAGCATTGGCACTGAACTGGTTCAAGCGAATGTAACCAAGTTTACCTGCCGGAGTTTGCTTTTCAGAATACCTAACTGGATGGATTTCAATCCGCGCCCGCGTAATATCAAACTGTTTTGTTTGACCGTCTCGTTGCACTGTCAAGTTGACCTTCGTTCCTGGTTCACCTCGAATTAGGGATACTGCTTGGTTGGTATCCATCCCCTCAGTGCTTTTGCCATTGATTTTGATGATCACATCCTTAGCTAGAACCCCCGCCTTAAATGCAGGTGTATCCTCAATTGGCGCAATCACCACAATCTTTTTCGTTTCTTCATCTTGACTGATTGTGATGCCAATACCAGTAAGTTCTCCAGAGGTATCTACTTGCATATTCTTGAATTCCTCTGGGTCCATAAACCGGGTGTAGGGATCATCTAGCTTCTTCAGCATTTCCCGGATGGACTTATAGGCATCTTGCTGATTACTGTAGGACTTGCCCAAGTACTCCTTCCGCACAGCCTGCCAATCTACTTGATTAAAAGTACCGTCTACGTATTGGCGCTGAACAATTTGCCAAACTTCATCTACTAATTCCTTGGGACTTGCTTTAAATAAAGCCTGACCTCGCGAGTGAATGCCCAGGCTAGTAACAGCAATCGTGGAAAGCGTCACTGCCGTAGCACCCAAAACAAGTCTACTTTTTGTAATCACCATAATGACAGCTGTGTCAGAGGGAGAAATTTTATAGTCAGTATGCCCAATCTAACACAGGGTAACACTGTACAGACGAGGCATGTATTTCTAATTTCATGAAAATACTTGACAATCCGGCTATCTTGTTAAGTGGAGATGAAGAAGTTCAGGGAGTGGGGAGTGGGGGAGAT
>JADEXK010000030.1 GCA_015207155.1 Nostocales cyanobacterium LEGE 11386
TTATCATCATAGTTGTTGTGCGTTGCGTAAAAAAAATCCCCCAACAGGTGTTAGCCAGCTAGGGGAGTTAATTATCAGGGTGCATCTACCAATTCAATCTTCGTGATGCAACTACCATTTTCCGGAGGAAATTATCATCATAGTTGTTGTGCGTTGCATAAAAAAATCCCCCAACGGGTGTTAGCCAGCTAGGGGAGTTAGTTATCAGGGTGCAATCCTCTAGCATTAATTATCATTATTTTGGTCAAAAATACCTGTGTTAGGAATTGTTGATTTCTGCCAAAATAAAAAAACCCCCAGTAGGCTTTAGCCAACGAGGGGAGTTGAAGATCAAGGTGCATCTACCAATAAATTGTTCTAGGTGGGTGCTAACTAATCCGGATAAAGTTATAAGCTAAGGCCGCAAAACAACATGGTTCAGAAACATTCAGTGACAGGATGCATCTAAGGTATCAGAAGGAGCGAAAAATCGAATTGAAACTTTCGCGTTTCAAACTAGATTTAGGAGGCGAACAGGAAAAGTTGTGACCCAGGAATTTCACATTTCCGTAACCCCAGTAGGGCAAAATGACTACTTGGTGCGGACGGAACAAGTCGCGCCTGGGGTACCATTGGCAGAAGAATTGGTAACTTGGCCTGTCGCTGAGTGGTTAGCATCTGCTGGACACTTAATGAATGACCCATTGAAATCTGTGTTGCAGGGAGAAGCTTTCGCCTCTGGCGATCGCGCCAGCGACTTTGCGAGAAACTCTGTTAACCTGGTGGCATTGGGACAGCAATTTTATAATGCACTGTTTCAAGGCACTCTTAGAGACAGTTGGATTACTGCCCAAGGTATTGCCCAGAACCACCAACAAGTACTGCGCCTACGTTTAGGGCTAAAAGATATCAGGTTAGCACGTTTGCCGTGGGAAGTGATGCACGCAGGCGATCGCCCCTTGGCTACTGGCCCTTATATTGCTTTTTCTCGCTACCAAAGCGGCATGATGGCCACGTCTCGATTACCATCTAGAAACAGTCCAACACTACCAGAAACTGGTGGAGTGAAAGTTTTGATGGTGCTGGCTTCCCCTCCTGATCAAGTTCGCCTCGATCTCCTCAAACAAGAAGCTATTAAACTACAAGCTGAACTTCACCGTCAAACACCACGAACTGACGAAAGTGGCAATCATTTTCCAGATATTGAACTCACCCTGTTAGACCAACCAGGACGAGAAGAATTGACGCAAGCTTTAGAACAAGGAAGATACCAAGTTCTACACTACTCAGGTCACAGTAATTTAGGGCCAAATGGCGGAGAAATTTATCTTGTCAGTAGAAGAACTGGCTTAACAGAAGCCCTGAGTGGTGATGATTTAGCAGGCTTGCTGGTTAACAATAATATTCAAATGGCTGTGTTTAACTCCTGCTGGGGAGCATACACAGCTACATCCGATCCCGTTGGGGATATGACAGGTGAACGTAACTTGACAGAAAGCCTAGTGAGGCGAGGCATTAGAGGCGTTTTGGCAATGTCAGAACGCATTCCCGATGAAGTAGCGCTAACGCTGACACAATTGTTTTACCGCAACCTCAGCCAGGGTTATCCAGTGGATTTGTGTGTCAGTCGGGTACGTCAGGGATTAATTTCTGCTTATGGTTCTCACCAGAGTTACTGGGCGTTACCAATTTTATATCTTCAGCAGGATTTTGACGGTCTCTTATGTCCAGAAATAACTTTAAGTGCAGAATCACTTAACGGATATAGTCACCATCCCCCTTTGAGGGTAAATCCTACTGCGATGTATTTTGCCATGGCAGATAATACCGACATCCCTTTACCCATTAATGACATGATGCCTTCTGGCTTAGGTCATGATTCTTCTGGGTTGGACTGGCTAGGTGAAGAGACATGGGGCGATCTCGTTGATGAAATTGAGTATGATGATGATCCTAACTATGCAGAAGATTCGGCTTTAGTTTCGGATTTATTTCGTCAGCTAGATCACCAAAAAGCAGCAAATGAACAACTGCCTCTGAATCGGGGACTTATGCAACCGATTCGAGAAAATCATCTTCAGGAAGAACCGACTAGCGAAGAGATGACTTTCCTTGATAGATCAGGAGAGTTATGGGGAGAATTACCAGAAAGCATCACCGAAGCTACCCGCAATTCTCCACAAAATTTACAGAATCCTCCGTTGAGGCGATCGCCATCAGTTGCCTCAAAACTTCCACATCGCGCCCGTTGGCAACTGCGGCCGATTTTGGGTATTGTGGGAGCCAGTGTGATTATGGCGATCATCGGCTTGAGTTGGTGGTGGCAAAATCGACAAGTTACAGATTTAGCTGATATACCACCAATTCCTACTCAATCTCTACCAGATCCAAATAATGCTGAAATCGACATTCAAAATGCTCCCACTGGCATAATTACAGCTAGAGCTACGGAAAAATTAAGTCAGGGCGATTTACAAGGCGGGCTTGTATTGGTGGAAGAACTGCTAAATCGTGGCGCACTTAATTCTGCTCAAGTCGCCCTAAATCTGGTTCCACAACAGCAAGCTGACGATCCATCTGTCAACTTTTTTAAGGGGAGATTAGCATGGCAGTTCGTCCAGACTGGAGACCAAAAATATAGCATCGATGATGCTCGTCGTTACTGGGAAAGTGCTGTGAAATCTCAGCCAGATTCGTTGTTGTATACTAACGCTTTGGGATTTGCCTACTATGCAGAAGGCAATTTAAATCGCGCCAACGACTCTTGGTTCAAAGCTTTGAATTTAGCTCTTAAACAGCAAAATACAGCCTCTACTGAGCCAGTAGCTATTAAAACAGCAATACCTCAAGAAGCTTTAACCTCTTATGCTGGGTTAGCCCTTGGGTTGTATAAAACTGCATATAATCAACCGCCTAATAATAAACAAAGACAGTATATTAATGAAGCGATCAAGTTGCGACAAATGGTAATCGCCGATGATCCCATCAATTTCCAGATTAATAAATTAAGTAACAATTGGTTATGGACAGAAGAGGCAATCAAAGACTGGCGATCGCTCCTTCGGGAGAAAGGTTAGGGGAGATGAGGAAGCAGGGGAAGTAAAACCCCCTCATCCTAAATTACTGACTGCTAAGAAGCTGATAGCTTACCTGGCGTAGCCATAGACTGCAACTTTTCAAGTTGCGCTAGAACTTCTGTACTGTGAACTGATGGGTTGACTTTGACAAAAGTCTCGCGCAATATTCCTTCGGGATCAATGATAAAGCTGTGGCGCATAGATACAAAACCGATCCAAGAACCATAAGCTTTACTCACCGCGCCAGTGGTATCAGCTAATAAAGGAAACTTTAATCCTTCTGAATCACAAAATTCGGCGTGGGAATCAACGTCATCAGCACTAACACCAATAATCTGAGCGTGTTTGTCTATGTATTTGGGTAAGTCTTGCTGAAAACGACGAGCTTCAATGGTGCAACCAGAAGTGAAGTCTTTGGGATAAAAATAGAGAACTACCCACTTACCACGCAAGTCAGACAGGGAAATTTTGCCATCACCTGTGTTGGTTGGCAATGTAAACTCTGGTGCAAGCTGATTAATTGCCGGCAGTTTGCCACCAAGCGCATCAGCAGTAGGGGTAAGATGCAACCAACTGATGATAGTAAAACAACTGGCAAATAATATGCTGAAGAAAGTGCGCCGAGAAATCATGGTGCAGACCAAAATTATAACTTTACACAAGTTTACAATTTTTGGTTACTTCTGTTCTTCCTCCAAGTGAGATTCAGGTGGGGTATCAATACTCTCGATGTATTGGCTATCCAGGAGAAAAGCTCCTTTCGCAAAGCGAACACCCCAGTATCCCCCAGGACGGCGGTCAAGGACTATACCTTCTTCGCCCATGTGAATGACATCGGGAGGGCGTAACATGGGCATAGGTTCTGCTGTTTTGACGTAAGGCGGGAGTGCTACGACTCGGACTTTGCTACCAATGGCGAATTCTTTAGACATCTTGAAAACGTTACGAGTTTTGATTAACTCATAACTCATAAATCCTAACTTTTACTAGGGGGTTGCTTGAAAGTGCTGTAGATGCTTCTGCGGTTTCCCGCAGGGTGAAGCCAGTGTATTGGGCGGCTTTACCGACTTGTAGCATCTGGCGTTGCTGAGTAAAAGTCAATGAGTCAGCAAAGTAGCTTTTCATCAGTTCATGATGGCTATTTATTTGATGTGTGGGAATTGGGAAAGGGAAAGGGGATGGCATGATTCCCCCTTTCCTATCTTCTGCAAGAAGTCTGTTAAATTTTGGCTAGAAAAAATAATGACTGCACATCAGTCAAGGGTAAGTGCCAAAGTAATTCTGGTTGCCAAGTATCTGGGTCAAAATGAGAATTACGACCGCGTTCGTATGCTTGCCACAATCTGTCCCAGCTAAATTGTTGTCGATCATCCAAATTTTTGTGGATGACTCGTAATAGTCCTAACCCTAAAATAATTTGCAATAATTTAAACTTAGCACCTAATAAAAATGCTTGTACCTCTGCTTCACCCATAGGGTCTGTACCATAACCTGTAAGGACATGAACCCCGTCATGTAGTTGTTTGCGGCGGCTACCTGTAGTGAAAGCTTTTAAGTTATGTTCATCAAGAAAATTAGCCCAAGTTCTGCCAAAAGTGTCAGGAGGGAGATAATGCAATTTCTCTAAATCCACAATTGGGGGAACATTTCGCCCTTGTGCTTCAGCTGTGCGATCAAGTAAATCTAAAAACTGTTGTAGGTGAGGAGTAGGATTTGGGTAATTAGCAACAGGTTGGATCATAAGTATTCTGCAATGAGATGGGCAGCTTTGCCCACCCCAGACTTGCTATGTATTTGGGGAATAGGTGGAAATTATTGGGAATTACGTTGTTGACGGCGCGATCGCATGTTTTGTTGCATTTGCTCTACTTTTTGCCGTTGTTCGGGGGTGAGGATTGCTAGCATCTGTTGTTTAGATGACTCCCGGATTTGGCGCATTTGGGTTTTTTGTTGTTCAGTCAGATTCAAGTCAGTCCAACCCTTCTGTGGACGCTGACCTTGATTTCCTTGCCGTTGAGCTTGACGTGCTTGCTTTGCAGCTGCCATTTTGGCTTTTTGTTCTGGGGTGAGAATTGCCTCAATTTGGGTGCGGGTACTGCTTTGGATTGTCTGCATTTGGGCTTTTTGTGCATCCGTTAGACCCAAGCTTTGCCAAAAACCCCTTTGACCCCTTTCTTTTTTGGGCATTTGTGCAAGTTGTAGGGGTGAGGAGGATCTCATTTGTGCTTGAGCAGCGAAGGGGATTGTAGTTAAAGTGAGGGCAATTGCTCCAGCTACTAACGATAATGCCTTGAGTTTCATCGATTACCTCGTGTTATTTCCCAGTTGATGTGACCATCATAGGAAATTACTTTCATTAGGGAAATGAGGATAAAGTCATGATTATAACCATGACTAAAGTCATGCTCAATTACTGAGAAATGTGACTGTTAATTAATTCTAAATTAGAGTAAATATAGAAATTAGCTTCGTCTAATTAGATTTTTTTTTAATTATTTAACTCCAAAATATTATATGAGTCGTCCTATTCAATATAACAATCATCCTTTTCGATTTCTGCTGTATTTGGAGTGGGTATTACTGGCGATCGCCGTTTTTACAGCTGCGCTACCATCTGCCTCACCACGATTTACAGCCAAGTTTCCAGAACTGACTATTTGTAGTCTAATTATCTTTGGTTTAATGGGCTTAAGATTACCTACTAGTAATTACTTAAGTAAACTAATTTATACAGCTAGTGAAATTTTTTTAATTGTCACAACTGGATTCTTTGGGGGGAGAATTGCGAGACTATTTCCTTTTCTTTACATCATTTTAGTAACTCGCAGTTGCCTAATTTTCCAATTACCTGGACGTTTATTAGTTACAAGTATATCGTTTAGTTTATTTTTGTTAACACTACAACATCGCTTCCCTAAACCACCACTACCACCACACGCACAAGAGCGATTTCGGTTTTTTCCTCTCAGCTTGGCGCTGATATTTGGTTTGAGTTTAATTTTTATATTATTGTTGATGAATACAGTAATTTCTGAACGGCAAAGTCGAGAAAAACTAGCTATTGCTAACGAAAAGCTGCGTCAATATGCCTTAAAAATTGAAAATCAAGCGACTTTAGAAGAACGTAATCGTATTGCTCGTGAAATACATGATTCATTGGGACACTCTTTAACAGCTTTAAATTTACAGTTAGAAACTGCTTTAAAACTGTGGCAATCTAATCCGGGTAAAGCTCAAGAATTTTTAGCAAGAGCTAAGGAACTTGGTTCTAAGTCATTAAATGATGTGCGCCAGTCTGTTTCTACCATGCGTTCTAATCCATTGCAAGACCAATCTTTAGAACAGGCGATCGCTATTATTTTAGAAGATTTTCACAGATCCAATGGCATTTCACCGATTTGCCAAATTAATCTGGAGTATTCTTTACCACCAGACATTATTATATCCATATATCGGATTATCCAAGAATCTCTGACCAATATCTCTAAACATGCAAAAGCAACAGAAATTAAGATAGAAATTACCACAAATAAAGGAAACTTTCAGTTGATTGTGCAAGATAATGGCATAGGCTTTGATATAGGACAAAATACTACTGGTTTTGGACTGCAAAGTATGCGCGATCGCACGTTGGCAATTGGCGGTGAGTTTAAGATTAATAGTACCCCTGGTACTGGCTGTCAAATTATAGTTGATATTCCTTTGCCGAGGTTAATACGATGATTAAAGTATTACTTGTAGATGATCAAAATTTAATCCGTCAAGGATTAAAAGCATTATTAGAACTAGAACCCGATTTAGAAATAGTGGGAGAAGCAGAAAATGGTGAACAGGCAATTAATTTGAGCGCCCAACTACAACCAGATGTGATATTGATGGACATTAGAATGCCAATCATGGATGGTGTGGCAGCTACGCGAGAAATTCAAAAGCGTTTTGTGGGAATTAAAATTTTAGTATTGACAACTTTTGATAATGACGAATATGTGACAGCAGCTTTACAGAATGGGGCAATGGGTTATTTACTGAAAGATACGCCATCAGAAGAGTTAGCTGTTGCTATTCGTGCAATTTATAAGGGATATTCACAACTAGGCCCAGGAATAGTAAAAAAACTTTTGACTCAGTTTTCTACTAATGCACCAACCCAGTCACCACCAGTACCTCCCAGTTTAGCTGAACTGACTCCCAGAGAAAAAGAGGTTTTACAGTTAATTGCTACAGGTGCAAATAATAAAGAAATTGCTCAACAGCTATATATTTCTGAGGGAACTGTAAAAAATCATGTCACAAATATTTTAAACAGGTTAAATTTGCGCGATCGTACCCAAGCCGCTATCATTGCTAATACATTCTTAGATTATTTAAATCAGTCTAAATAAATCATAAAAAATCAAATCTTCAACAGTTTATTTAAATAATTCTAGGCATTCATGTTTTAATACACCTCTTGTCACCTTGATATTTCTAAACGATTTAGCAATCACCTCTTCACAAGAAATATCAATTTGTGATTGATTTACCGAAATTAAATCTTGAATTGAAGCACCATACACAATCTCTGATATACCCGTCCAAATACAAGCAGTTGTACACATTGGGCAAGGTTCACCAGTTGTATATATGCTATAACCGTCTAAAGAGGGGTTTTTCAGTTTAGCTGCTAAACTGCGAATTACATTTATTTCCGCATGGGCTGATGGATCACTATCTCGTCTTACAGTATTATGAGCCACTGCAACAACTTCCTGGTCTTTAACAATTACTGCACCATAAGGCGCATCACCCTTTTTAGCTTCTGCTAGTGCTAGGCGCATAAAATATTCTTGGTTCATTTTAGCTGATAAGTTCAAAAGGACAATGGTCAATAATATCGCATTACCAATGTGATTTCTGCAAATGTATGAAAATTAGTTCTGGATAATTATGTTACTGAGCAGACAAAAAACAGAATTTTATTTAACAGACTTAGAAACACCTGTAGGCAAAGCAATTAATTTAACACTTGCCACTTTAGTGCTAATATCATCAGGCATTTTCGTGGTGGAAACTTATAATATTCCTGATGCTATTCGCTTACAATTAGATGTAATCGACACCGCGATAGTCATAATTTTTGCCATAGAATATGCATTACGCCTATGGAGTGCAGAAAATAAAATTAGACATATTTTTAGTTTTTACTCAATTATTGACTTAATGGCAATTTTGCCATTTTTTCTGGGAATAGTTGATATTAGATTTATTCGTTTGCTGCGATGGTTTAGAATTTTACGATTAATTAGATTTATAGATAGGGAATTTTTATTTGGTAGTGTTAGCACCGAAGATGGTGTAATTTTCGCACGGATATTATTTACTTTATTTAGTATAATATTTGTTTATTCTGGCTTAATTTATCAAGTTGAGCATCCAGTTAATCCTGACGTATTCGTTACTTTTCTGGATGCTTTTTATTTTTCTATCGTGACTATGACAACTGTGGGATTTGGTGATGTAACACCAATTTCTGAATTAGGTCGCTTGTTAACAGTATTAATGATTTTAACAGGTATTGCCCTGATTCCTTGGCAAGTGGGTGATTTAATTAAGCGATTAATCAAAACTGCTAATCAGGTAGAAATAGTTTGTTCAAGTTGCGGTTTAGCTTTTCATGATGTGGATGCTGGATTTTGTAAAAGGTGTGGGACTAAGTTGCCTAGTAGAATTGTTGATTTAAAAGGTGATAAGGCAGGAAAATTAGGTACGACTGAGCTTTAATCATGACTTTTCATGAGGAACTCTGCTGGCGTAACAATCTGGATTTCTGCATAGGCTTTCAAACACAGCAGATCATCATCTCCTGTGATTAAATAACTTGCCATTCCAGATACAGCTAATTCCAGAAATTTATTATCATCCGCGTCAGAGCAAATATTTGTTTGATGTTTTATCTCGATAAACTGACTCTGATTTTTGATAGCTTCTAAAAAAGCTAACCGCTCAGGTGTTGAAATGTATTTATCAAATTTCCTTTTGTGGATTCTAGTGACTAATTCTAGATAAGTTTCCTCACTGTGAATAATTTGAAATTTTTGAATAGCAAGTTCAATAGATTTTCTTGGTGTACCTTGAAGATTGAGTAAAGCACTAATAAAAACATTAGTATCAATAACTACTATATTAGGATTCATCTCTAAGAAGTTCGGCTAGCTTTTCTTCTGTCAAGCCTCTTTCTTGGGCTTTTTTGCCTACTCGTTCCATAATTGATATTAAATCATTATCTAGTTGTTCAATAGTAATATCAACTCTTTGTTCTGAAGACAATCCTAATTGAGCAATCAATTCAGGAATTTCTGCTACTTTGACATTTTTAATAACTTCTTTCATGGCAACAAATTAATTTAAATATTATTTTTTTAGATAGAACAAGCATTAACCTAATTATAACATTTCATCTTCTCAATAAGAAATGACCGCAGAAAGGTTACACACGCTAGATCAACAACAATGGGATAAATGAGAAGGACATTGCTTGTGGTCTGGGAACAGACTAATATGATGTCCGCCAAATCACCCATAATAAGCTCTGTTGTTGTAGGGACTGAAGTCCCAAAAGACAGGACTAAAGTCCTGACTACGAGCAAACATTTTTTATTTAGTTTTGATTAACCGGACATGATATGAGCTGTGAATTCAAACCTTTTCCCTTTTCCCCTTAACCGAAAGGTATTGCAACCCAAGACCACGAATCAGGGGAGAACAATGGTTTTTTCGAGATTTTCGGGAATTTAGCGGGTAATTTTGGTAGTAAAAACTGCAAGTTAAGTTTTAGCTTTAGCGCAGGCGTAGCCCACCGTAAGTATTGCTACTTATTCTCATCGTTAGCGCTAAGATGGCTATGTATTTTTTGGCAGTATAAATATGGTACAAACTTTTTACGTAAATCCGGTGATAGGCAGTGATACCAACCCTGGTAGCCAACAAGCCCCTTTCAAAACACTTACGCAAGCCCTGAAGGTTGCCACACCTGATACCAAGATTCAACTAACGAATGGTAATTATAGCGTCGCCAGTGGTGAATCTTTTCCCCTCACAGTTCCAGTTGGCGTAACAGTAGTGGGTAATGAAGCCAACAAAGGTAGCAGCATATTGATTGAAGGGAGTGGTAACTATCTCAGCCGCACTTTTGCCGGTCAAAACGTGACTTTTGTGTTGCTGAATAACGCCGAACTCCGAGGAGTGACTGTGACAAATCTAGCTAGCCGGGGTAGTGGTGTCTGGATTGAGTCAAGTACTCCCACTGTTGCTAATAGTACCTTCACCAACTGTAAGCGTGAGGGAGTATTTGCTACAGGCGATGCTAATCCAGTTATTCTAGGTAACGTGTTTACTGAAAATGCAGCTAACGGAATTGCGATCGCTAAAAATTCTCAAGGTCAAATTCAAGGTAACACCTGTCACAACACAGGTTTTGGCATTGCAATTAGTGATGCTGCATCACCTACTCTTCTAGATAATAAAATTTACGAAAACCGTTCTGGAATTATTGTCTCTGGTAGTGCGCTTCCCATCCTGCGTAATAATCTCATTGAAAACAATACTGACGATGGTCTAACGATAATTGCAACTGCCTTACCGGATATTGGCAATACCAACACCCCTGGGGGAAATATTATACGCAATAACGGTAAATTTGATTTGCAAAATGCCAGTTCCAACAAGTTGGTGTCTGTCGGAAATCAAATAGATCCAAATAAAGTGACGGGAAATGTAGAGTTTGCAAATCTTCAGGTTCCGACACCAACGCCAACACCTACACCCACACCTACACCTACACCTACACCTACACCCACACCTACACCTACACCCACACCTACACCAACACCTACACCAACGCCTACACCTACACCCACACCTACACCCACACCTACACCTACACCTACACCCACACCTACACCAACACCTACACCAACGCCTACACCTACCCTTGAATTAACCGATATTGGTAATCATTGGGCGGCTGTATTTATTCGGGAATTAGTCAAACAAGGGATAGTTAATGGTTTTCCCGATCGCACATTTAAACCAGATGCGACAATGACACGGGCGCAATATGCTGCATTAATGGTAAAAGCTTTCAACCCACCTGTTAAACGCTCTGCTATTAAATTCAAGGATGTACAAGAAAGTTTCTGGGCATTTCAGGTAATTCAACAAGCCTATCAAGGACAACTTCTCTCTGGTTATCCCGACAATACGTTTGGCCCCAACCAAAATATCCAGCGCGTACAAGTGCTTGTGTCGCTAGTAAATGGGCTGGGTTTATCTGCTGATGATACAACTGCTATTAAAACTTTCGATGACCAGGTGAAAATTCCTAGCTATGCTAAGAATGCAGTAGCAACAGCCACTCAAAAGCAACTCATCGTTAATTACCCCAACCTCAAGCAACTCAACCCCACTCGCGATGCCACACGGGCAGAAGTTGCAGTAATGGTGTATCAAGCTTTAGTAGATGCTGGTCGTGTAGCGGCAGTTAACTCACCTTATTTGGTAACGTGATAGGCGCAAAAATGTTTTACTTCTATTATTAAATAGTAGAATTCACTCGCTACTTTGATACTAGTTGACACTCCCCGCACTAAGGTGACGGGGATTCTTGGTTCATAGATTCGCCGTTAGACAGCAGGCTTACGCCAACTGCCCAAGAGGGTAAATCTCCCCAAGCGTAGCTTCCGGTGTGCCCCACCGTAGTTAGTCCTAGTTTCAAAATGTTGATTGCTGCATTGACATCTCTGTCTTCTACATATTCACAATGAGGACAAACATGAGTTCTAGTAGATAGAGATTTTTTAACATTCGTGCCGCAGTTAGAACAATTCTGACTCGTGTTATAGGGAGAGACAGCAACAGTCACCTTCCCGTATTTGTGTCCAAAATATTCTAACCATTGCCTGAAAGTGTACCAACCAGCATCAGAAATTGATTTAGCCAGATTTCGATTACGCACCAAACCCTTCACATTTAAATCTTCATAGGCTACCAAGTCGTTAGATTGGATGACGGAGTACGCTAATCTCTTGCAGTACTCTTTTCGTTGCCTACTTACCCTTAAATGTTTACGGGCATATCTATTTCTAGCTTTGTGGTAATTGTTTGATTGCCGTTGTTTGGCTTTTTTCCTTTCCCTGCTAAACTTCTTAGACTTTTTGCAGTTTGCACGGTTTAACTGTTTTTCTGACTTACGGTAGAACTGCGGAGATTTTTCTACATTGCCTTTACTGTCAGCAATGAAGTACTTCAAACCCAAATCAATTCCCACAATCTGATTAGTGGGTTGAATTTCTACCTTGATATCAGCATCAATCGCAAACTGGGCATAGTAACCGTCAGCACGACGCACCAAACGGACACGCTTTATTTGCTTGATGTCATAGTAATTAAGGTCATAGGTTCCCTTCAGTTTCAGTGTTCCAATCCCTTTCTTGTCTGAGAAAGTTATGGCTTTTCTAGCTTCTGAAAGCTTCCATCCAGATGATTTATATTCAACTGAACGGCAATCTTTCTTAAATTTTGGGAATCCCTTTTTACCTTTTATCTTCTTCTTGCAGTTGTCGTAGAACCGAGAAATAGCACTCCAAGACCTTTCAGCAGCAGATTGTCGAGCCATTGAATTAAGTTCTTCAGCAAAGGGAAATTCAGCAGCTAATACTGCACAGTATTTATTTAGGTCATACCTGCCAATATTTTTGTTATCCATCCAATAGCGCAAGCACTTGTTTTGAATGAATCGGCTAGTACGTATTGCCTCATCTATAGCGCGATACTGCTTGTCTTTTCCCCTGACTTTGAACTCGTAAACAATCATGGCATCGACCAATTGACCACATATTTATGTTAGAGCAATTGACATAAAACAGCCAAATAAATTTGGCACATTCGCTTATATCCCCCGAATAGAATTCGGGGGTTTTACGCATCACGTCTCATAATTTTCAGTTAAGTAGAACGACTTGAAAAAACCAAACTATGTAAAATTGTTGAAATTCAGTTCGTAGTCAGGACTTTAGTCCTGATTTGAGAACTAAAGTTCTCACTACTAACTTTAATTACTGACACAGCTAAAATATTGGGCGTTGCATATTTTTGGGATGGGCATCTTGCCCGTCCCTTGTATTTCCGGGCGGGTAAGATGCCCACCCTACAAGAATCATCGCTTGATTCAGCCGCATTCTTTGCGGGAATTAGTACTAAGACATACGTCTTTAGGAGTATTGCCGTTACTGTGATGTACTACCTCAGTGAGATTGACATTAATCAAATCGGTGAAATAATCCTGATATTTGCAAAGAAATTAATTGTTAGCAATAGTGAATACTATTTATTGTGTCAAGTTGTAACACAATTACATATTAGCCTTTGCATAGCTGCTAACTGATTCGCTAGGCTATTGATATCCTTTTTTTTCTAAGGCGCGCTATGGATTTTGAAAGCAAAGCCACCGCCCCAACCGTTATCAATAATATGGAATTTGCTCAACCAACTACTGCTCGTCAGCCCCTCGAGTTGCTGCGATCTACTGAGGCTTTGCTACGTCGTCCTACTGTAGCGACACTAACGCTGATATTACCGCCCAAGCTCAGCAACAAATTGCAAGTAGCCTCAACTGTGGCTGATGACTCGTTCAAGGAACTGGCAAACATTAATCTGGAGCAAATTAGCGACTTTGACCTACGACCTGCAAGAATTTGTATTGGCTTGAGCTTTGTTGGTTTTGGGGCGCTGATGATACTTGTGCTACTGCTTTACTTGAACACGTTGCATCCAACACTCAATACGATTGAGCAAATTCGCCAATACTGGTATGAATATGTTTGGTTTGTCAGTTTGGGTGTAACAGGAATGTTTATTCTGGGTCGAGAAGCGATGCGTCCTGTTTCAAAGGTTAAAAAATTGCCAAAACGGTAATTGACTAATGACCTCTTTTGAAGAAGAATAGGAGGAATTTTCAACTGTCTGGGGGGCATGTTACATTTAATTTAAATTAGTAAAAATAATTAGCTAATTTTCATATTTTACTTTAAATACTTTTCTCGTCAATTAATAGGTTTTAGCGGTATTTTTACATTAATTATTGCTAATTAAATAGACCTGTAGACTGTGAGGAATAGCTATGCTTATAGCTCATGATGCTAAGTGTCAACCCAGTTGCTGCTTCTCTTTGAGCAATCAACACTATCTTAATTTAACGTGAGTTCGACAAGTGGAAAAAACCCCTCTCTAAACCTCTCCCCTGCCAGGAGGAGCCACTGCGTTGCGCGGGTTCCCCGCGTTGTAGCACGTGGCGTTAGAGGCTTTGAAACCTTGATTTTTAGTTGAAAATTAGGGAGATTTTTGCCCCTCTCCGACACGGAGAGGGGTTGGGGTGAGGTTCATCGAATTCACGTTAACCTGTATGACTACAGCTATATCATCTACATTAAATAGCAAAAAAATACTTTCAAAAAAATATCTATTAGCAAGGAATAAAAGGTTCTATTAAAACAGAGAAATTAACTTGTGTTATTAACAATTGAATAGCTAAAATACAGGTGTGCATCAAATAAAGTACAATATATTTAGGGGTGTAAATGAATTTAAATTCATCTATAGCTATCTATCACTAAAAGTTTGGCTGTAACTATTCAGTCAAGAAACCATGTCACAAATGGCAGAAAATGCCAACAATTATCCACCTCGGTTTGCTAATGCTGCTTTCGATATAGTCGCGATCGCATCTTCTGCGGGCGGTTTGTCTGCCCTGAGGGAAATTTTGTCAACATTACCCGGAGAATTTACAGCCGCGATCGCTGTAGTGCAACATCTGGCTCCCCAGCATCGCTCACTGATGTCAGAGATTTTGGCTCGGCGCACTGCCTTAAAAGTCAAGCAAGCAAAAAACGGGGACTCTCTCACCCCAGGAACAGTTTACATTGCCCCACCTGACCATCACTTATTGGTCAACAGCAATGGCACACTGTCTTTATCACAGTCAGAATTGGTACATTTCTTACGTCCTTCTGCTGACTTGTTATTTGAATCAGTTGCAGCCAGTTACAAAGACAGAGCGATCGCTGTGGTACTAACTGGAACTGGTAAGGACGGTGCCAGAGGGGTAGAGGCAATTCATCAAATGGGCGGTACTATCATTGCCCAAGATAAAAAAACCGCCGAATTTTCTGGGATGCCCAATGCCACAATTAACACTGGTAATGTAAATTTCGTTTTACCTTTGCCTGAAATATCAGCAGCATTGGTAGCTTTGGTCATGGGGTAGAGGGCATAGTCCACTCCCAAATCCCAACTCCTAAATCTCCACCTTATGACATCCGCAGAAAGAGACCCTGACTTTGAAAATTTACTTGTTTATCTGAGACAAAGCCGGGGCTTTGATTTTACAGGCTATAAGCGTTCAACTTTGATGCGTCGTGTCCGTAAACGAATGCAATCTTTGAGCATAGAAGGCTTTGCAGATTACCTCGATTACCTGGAAGTTTATCCAGAGGAATTCAATCAACTATTCAACACCATTCTCATCAATGTCACTGCCTTTTTTCGAGATACATCCGCTTGGGAATACCTGGCAGAGCAAGTCCTACCCAATCTCTTAGCACGTAAAAACAATTCTGACCAGATCCGCATCTGGAGTGCTGGTTGTGCTTCAGGTGAGGAGGCTTATACTTTGGCAATGCTGATGGCTGAACTTTTGGGAGTAGAGGAATTTCGCCAACGCGTCAAAATCTATGCCACAGATGTAGACGAAGAAGCTCTAAACCAGGGACGCCAAGCTGTATATTCAGCTAAGGATGTCCAGGTAGTACCACCGGAATTCCGGGAGAAATATTTTGAGGTAACAGGAAATAACTATGTCTTTCGCCAAGACTTTCGCCGCTCAGTAATTTTTGGTCGTCATGACTTGCTGCAAGATGCGCCAATTTCCCGCTTAGATTTGCTGGTTTGTCGCAACACTTTGATGTATTTTAATTCGGAAACTCAGGGACGGATTCTGGCTCGCTTTCATTTTGCACTCAATGATACAGGGTATCTATTTTTGGGAAAGGCAGAGATGCTATTAATACATTCCAATTTATTTACCCCCGTAGATTTGAAAAATCGCATATTTACTAAAGTATCAGTGGCGAATGTCCGCGATCGCCTATTAGGTATGACACCTATAGAAGAAGAATCTAGCAAACGTTTGTCTCATAACATCCGGCTGCGAGAAATGGCTTTTGATTCGGCATCAATTGCCCAAGTAGTAGTAGATATTAATGGCATACTAGTGTTGATGAATGCCCAGGCTCGTAGTGTGTTTGGTCTTTCACCCAAGGATTTAACTCGTCCTTTCCAGGATTTAGAACTCTCCTACCGACCAATAGAACTGCGATCGCTCATTGAACGGGCTTATAATGAACGTCGTACTATCACCCTGACAAATGTAGAGCGCTATTTATCCAATGCAGAAATGCAATGTCTGGATGTGCGAATTATCCCTTTGGAAGATACAGATCATACCCTCTTAGGTGTAAGCATTGCTTTTCATGATGTTACCCGTTTTATTCAACTCCAAGAAGCATTGCAACGCTCCCGACAGGATTTGGAAACCACTAATGAAGAACTTCAATCTACCAATGAAGAATTAGAAACTACTAACGAAGAACTCCAATCTACCAATGAAGAATTGGAGACTACTAATGAAGAACTTCAATCTACCAATGAAGAATTGGAGACGATGAACGAAGAACTTCAATCTTCCAATGAAGAATTACAAACAATCAATAACGAGCTGAGCGAGCGTACCACAGAACTCAACCGTACAAATGTTTTTCTGGTCTGCATCCTCAAAAGTCTCCAAACAGGAATCGTAGTAATAGATAAAAACTTTAATATCTTAATTTGGAATTACATGGTAGAGGATTTGTGGGGATTACGGACAGATGAAGTCTTAGGAAAATCGTTATTTAGTCTAGATATTGGTCTGCCCTTAGAGCAACTGCGAGCGCCCATTCGCAATTCCTTATCGGGACAGCAAAAGTTCCAAGAAATGATTTTAGATGCGACTAATCGTCGGGGCAGAAAAATTAAATGTTATCTCGCTATTACTCCTCTATTTGGCACAGAAATGGAAGGGGCAGTATTAATGATGGCAGATATAGATCGAGTCAACAGTATGATTTCTACTCAAGAAATCGCAGAAAGGCGGCAGCAACAGTAAGAGGCGAAATCAGAGGAGAAAACTGCAAATGAATCGAGATAATTTACAGCAAGCGATCGCCGGGGCGCATCAGCGACTAGAAGATTTATCTGGGCGCGTTAGCCAAGTAGAAGTGCAGGATACTTGTAGAGAACTATTGCAAGAAGTGATCGCAGAAATTTCTATTTCTCTAGAAGAATTACATGTATCGGCAGAAGAAATACAACAACAAAATCAGGAATTAATAGCTACTCGTTATCTTGTCGAAACAGAACGCCAGCGCTATCAGGATATATTCAACTTTGCCCCCGATGGTTATTTAGTTACTGATGTTGGCGGGATCATTCAAGAAGCTAACTATGCAGCAGCCCAGTTACTGAATGTGCGCCAGTCTTACCTCATCGGCAAACCACTTTCTGTGTTTGTACATCAGCAAGAACGGCAAAAATTTCGTCAGATGATGCTGCAATTGGGGCAACAAAAGCAGACCCGTACAGAAGAGTTACGGATGTTTCATAATAATGGTGAGATAGACTTTCCGGCGGAAGTAACAGTTGGCGTTACTGAAGGTCAGAATCAAGGGAAAATAGATGGTTGGCGCTGGCTACTACGGGACATTAGCGATCGCCATCAAGCACAACAGAAAATTCGTGAACAAGCAGCACTGCTAGACATTACAACAGATGCAATTCTTGTCAGAGATTTGCAAAACCAAATTTTATACTGGAACCAAGGTGCAGAAAATATTTACGGCTGGCGAACCCAAGAGGCTTTGGGAAAGAACGCCTGGGAACTTTTAGCGCCAGAAAGTTCGCCGCAACTCGCAGTGGCATTGAAAACCGTGATGGAAGATGGTGCATGGCTGGGTGAGTTACACAAAGTCACTAAAGCTGGTAAAGCAATCATCATTAATAGTCGCTGGACATTAATGTATGATGCCGCAGGGTTACCCAAATCCATTTTGACTGTTGACACCGACATCACCGAGAAAAAACAACTGGAAATCCAGCTTTGGCGGGCCCAACGCTTAGAAAGTCTAGGTTCTCTCGCTAGTGCGATCGCTCATGACCTCAATAATATTTTCACCCCGATGATGACAGTGGCGCAACTGTTACCACTCAAACATCCCCAGTTGAGTGAAAGCTCACAACAGATGCTCAAGCTGTTGGATAATAATGCCAAACGAGGGGCTGATTTAGTGCAGCAAATTTTGTCCTTTGCCCGTAATGCTCAAGAAAAATGCACAATGGTGTCAGTTTCACATCTAATAGAAGATGTTGAGCAAAACATCAAAGGCACGTTTCCTCAATCTATCGAAATTGCTATAGATATACCCTCAGATCCCGGGATGATTCTGGGAGATTATACCCAACTGCATCAAGTGTTAATGAATTTAGTAGTTAATGCTAGTGATGCCATGCCTCAAGGTGGGAAACTGAAAATCTGTGCTAACAAAGTATTTCTCAATGAAAACTTGACGAGGATACACATGGGAGCAAAAGCTGGCACCTATGTAGTCATTACAGTTACTGATACCGGGGTTGGCATTAATCCAGAAATCATTGATAAAATTTTTGAACCCTTTTTCACCACCAAAGAACAGGGTAAAGGTACTGGTCTGGGTTTGGCTACAGTTATGGGTATCATCAACAGCTACGGCGGTTTTGTGGAAGTATCCAGTCAAGTAGGAGTTGGTAGCCAATTTCAAGTTTACCTGCCCAGTTGTGAGAGCAGCATTTCCCCCATAGTAGATGAGATAGAACTGCCTACAGGAAACGGAGAATTAATTTTAGTTGTAGATGACGAAGCGGCAATCACGCAAATTACTAAAACTACCTTAGAAATCCACAACTACAGGGTTTTAACTGCCCAAAATGGGATTGAAGCTCTTGCCCTCTATAGCCAGCACCAAAACGAAATTTTACTAGTGGTGATAGATATGATGATGCCATCAATGGCTGGAGGAACTGCTATCCGCACCTTGCAAATGATCAATCCACAGGTGCAAATTATGGCTATGAGTGGATTAGCGTCTGCTGAGGCGTTAGCACAAGCCACTATTACAGGTATTCAAGGATTTTTACGAAAACCCTTCACCGCGCATGAATTGTTGAATTCGATCCAGGAGGTACTTGCAGCCGATATTCAGTCAATTTGGAGTGGGGAGTAGAGACAAATCAATTCAAAATTCCCGAACTTTAGCCGCAGGAGTTGGAAAACTGACTTTCAAACGCTTAAACATTGCTGAACGGGCTTGTATAGCCAGATAATCATCCAACGGTTTCAAGGCGATCGCCTGCTGATACTTTAACCGCAATGCCGTTTGTATTAACCAGTCAGCCACAAAGGGATTTTTCGGTAACAAAGGGCCGTGGGAATAAGTTGCGATCGCATTCTGATAAAATGCCCCTTCTGTACCGTCTTCACCATTGTTGCCTAAACCATATACCACTCGCCCCAAAGCTTCCACCTGTCCCAGTTTGGTGCGTCCACCGTGATTTTCAAAGCCTACCAAATAAGGTTTACTGCCTGTCATCTCTTCCAGTTCCCGTGCTAAACGAGAAGCTGTAACTTCTATAACTAAATTTCCTATACAACGCTTAGTATTTTCACCGGGATGCACTGAGACTAAATCCAGTATACCTAAGCCTTCAATGCGCTGTCCTAATCCAGGTTCATAATAGTGTCCCAGCAGTTGGGGAGAACCACAGGTAAATACTCCTGGTGTACCATTGGCGATTTTCTCACGCATGGCATCAGCTTTGGCACCTTGCAAATCACGCATAACTATTTCTTGTTGGCGGTCTTGTGCGCCACCACCAACGATCACATCTACAGTTTTAATATCGGCGGCTGTAGCATTTTGATCTAAGGGTACTATCTTGACATTGTATCCCCGCCATTGGGCGCGACGTTCTATAGTAATTACATTACCGCGATCGCCGTAGGTACTCATCAGCGTCGGATACAGCCAACCAATAATTAATTCTAAATTTTGCTCACTCATAATTGATTAATTTATAACTTTTACTAACACTATGGTGCAATTACCCTGTGCATATCCAGAACTGGAGGGGCAATTTCTGTTTGGGTCAGCATATCGTGAATTTGTCCTCGGTGATGTGTCTGGTGGTTAAAAAAATGTGCCAGCAACAAGTTAACCGGGTCGTGATAGATTTTACCTTGGTTATTTTTGTAAGTAATTATTTCCTGTAAAAAGTCATCATTGAGATTATTAATAAATACTTCGATGCGCTCATCTTCTAAAACCCGTGCTGCACACAGGTCAGTAAATTTATCATACAGGATAGCATCAAGTCCTTGAGATGACATCTCTTTCCCTATAAAGCGTCCCAGCCAGATGCAATCTCCTATGAGAATATGATTTAAAGTTCCGTAAATACTTTTGAAAAATGCTGGTCGAGTCTGCTTCAGTTCTACATCTGACAGCAGTGAACAAACTTCATATAATCGACGATTTGCTAAAGAATTGTAGCGTGAGAGCATCTGGAAGTGTTGAATGAGCATATGGTATTTCTAATTATTTAGTATTTTATGTAACATTCTATTGATAACATTTTTGTCATAATCTCAAAGGTTTTAGGCAAAAGTGAATAAATATTTAATTATTAGTTTTATTTGCCTATTTAACCTTAAAATCACAGGAAATCAGGGTTAAGTCAATCACCTAATAAGTTGCGATATGGATTGTAAAACAGCTACTTTGGTCTACCAAACAGAGAATCATCTGGAAAAAATTCGTGAGATTTTTCCCGAAGCTTGGCAGTTTTTAGAAGAACAATCTTTTGCTTATGTTCATGGAAAAAAAGACCAATTTGACTCAGCAGTAAAAGATTTAATTGGTACAACCAACTTCAAATTTAGAATGGTTCACCGTGACGACAAAGACCAATTAACCAAAGACCTTGCTGATTTATTAGGTGATATTACTTCGCGGTTACTTTTAGAAAAACATTTTTCAGCGCTTGTCGGTCAGCAAGTTTTTTTCAGCACTATTTGTTGCAATAGCCATATTACTGCTGACCATGAAATGAGTTTAGAGGAAGTTTTGCCTATACAGCGTGCAGCAGTTAAGTTGCAATAAGAATGAGGCTTAGATCCCCGACTTCTTCAAGAAGTCGGGGATCTTTTTGTTCGTGACTCATTTAGGGATTGCTATTTGCTGTACTGGTGATGGCACACCTGCGGACACAAGCGATAACTCAAGATTTAACAGATAGATTGCAGTGAAACTTGAGCCAGATTAAACGAATGTATGAGGTAGGCTATAGTAAGGATAAAATATTTCAGTAGCTTCAATTTTGGCTCTGGCTAATGAATTGAAATACAAGAATTATGACACAAACACTCCCAGCCAAAGATATTGACTTACGTTACTTAATTGATAATTTTGGCATTCAGTTAGTTTTAGATGAACAATTCTTCAGTGAATGGCAAGAGGAATTACCGGAACTTACAGATTTAGATAAACAACTTTTAGACAAAGTAAAAGCTGGTTATTTAAATCTGCTCAATTATCCACCATTGCTAGAAGATGTTGTGAGAATGGCAATTGTAGATCCGATACTTTTTATCGGTGACTTTTACCTATCTCCGTTTTATGTAAAATCTGAGGAATCTATAGATATTGCTGTACCTGATGAAGATGTAATCATTAAAGGCAGAATGGATACTTTAGTTTTAAAAGACCAATTCTGGGTAATGATTATTGAATCAAAAAAAGCTTCATTTTCTATTGAAGAAGGACTAGCACAAATTCTCGCCTATATGTTAGGTAATCCCTATCCTGACAAACCCAGTTTTGGGATGATTGCCACAGGTAGCGAGTTTATTTTTGTGAAATTAGTAAAAGGACAACCACCCCATTATGCTTTATCAAAAGGTTTTTTAATGCGTAACCCTGGAAATGAATTGTACGAAGTTCTGCGTATCCTCAAGCATTTAACTCAATTGGTGAGTGCGTGAATTACCCTAAAATAAGGCACTTATCTATTCACCAATTGTCCTGCTGTCAAACCCTGCTGCTTTGCTGAAATTTACTTCTTCCGCCGCCAATAATTCTCGAATTAAACGTGCGGTGGCTTTTTGTGCTAACCGATTGGTAACTTGATGACCCAAACGCTGTACACCTGGATTCACCAATAATTGAGCTAGTTGGGGAGCAAGCTGCACTGGATCAAAACCACGGGTTTCTCGGAGAATATTTAAAATGCGTTTAATATGCTCTAAGGTTTGTTGTTGCTCAACTGTCGGCCGAGGAGTTTCGTTAACCGCCGTCAAACCTACTCGTTCTCGTAGTACGTAAGTGAAGTTGTGCAAAACATTTTTGCCTAAAGCATTAAGTCCATTAACAAATTCATCTACCAGTTTGTCTCGAATAAATGAACCACGTTCAGAAGACAGAAATTCTATTCCTTGATTTAAAACTAGGTTGAAGTCGTAATCCTGATTTTTCTTAGCGTTACGAAGCAAGTTTTCTAAACGATTCCACCGAAATTTTCCCTCTTTAAACAGCAAATCTCGCAGAGATGTTCTTAATTCCGTTGAAGGGTCGGTTAAAAGTCGTTTAGCAACGTAAGGATAAGCTTCGCTGAGAACTTTGAAGTTGGGATCTATGTAGATAGCAATACCTTCTAGTGTCACCAGAGAACGAATAATTAAAGCGTAATAAGGAGGTACACGGAAAGGATATTCATACATCAAAGCCGAGAGTTCATCAGTAATACTTTTGATGTTTAATTCAGCAACACTGGCGCCTTGAGCATCGGCAAACACTCTAGCAAAAGCTGGAATAATCGGCGTTAAGTCTGTATCTGGTGATAAGAAATCTAGCTTTACATAGTCGTTGGCTAAACCTTCAAAATCACGGTTGACAACGTGAACGATCGCTTCAATTAAACCATAGCGCTGAGGCGGTTGCACCTCACTCATCATCCCAAAGTCAAGATAAGCTAATTTGCCGTCGGTTGTTGCTAATAAATTACCTGGGTGGGGGTCAGCATGGAAAAATCCGTGTTCTAGCAACTGGCGCAGCGAACATTGCACACCCACTTCAATCAAATAGCGAGCATCTATACCTTGGTCACGGATTTCTTTGGTTTGAGTTAATTTAGTCCCGTTAATCCACTCCATCGTCAGCACGCGACGATTGGTATATTCCCAGTAAATTTTTGGGACATAAATGTCTTTGATATGACCATACAACTCGAAAAAGCGCTCGGCATTTTCTCCCTCATGAATATAGTCCATCTCTTCAAAGATGCGATCGCCTAATTCATCGAGAATGCCAACTAAGTCACTCCGCACCCGTTTGACTTTGTTTTTTACCCAAGCCGCTAGGTTACGTAAGATGTATAAATCAATAGTGATTCGTTCTCTTAAATCAGGGCGTTGGACTTTAACAGCAACTTCTTCACCAGTTTTCAATTTACCCTTATAAACTTGTCCCAAGGAAGCAGCAGCAATCGGCTGGGGTGAGAGTTCCGCGTAAATTTCCTGGGGTGGTGCGCCTAGTTCTTCCTCAATAAACTGGTAAGCAATTTCATTGGCAAACGGCGGTAATTGGTCTTGTAACCTAGTTAACTCTTCCAGATATGTAGGAGGAACTAAATCCGGTCTGGTAGATAAAGCCTGTCCAATTTTGATATAGGCAGGCCCCAGTTTCGTCAGTAATTCCCGTAATTGCACAGCTCGACGCTGGTCTTTTTTCACGACAATTCCCCGACGGTTGTCCCACCACAACCCAAAAACAAAGGAAAGAGTCGGCCCTAAAACTGCACAAATGCGCTGCAAAACTTGCAGGGGTCTATTTCCGTAATGCTCCCTAATTTCATCAGGGTCGTAACGTATTGTCTCAGGCTCAGACTTTTGGGCCGTTATGTGTTTCGGTGAACGGATAACCAAAGCTGATGTACCATTTTCTGGCACTACTTCACTCAGGTGTGGTTCGCCCTCAGTTGTTCGGGCAGTCGGGGTAAGTGTCTTAACAATCATGAAGAAAGCCACCAGTCGGATTGAGCATGTTAAGTATTGTAACAATATGTTTACAGACAAGCATCCCTCAAAGGGGAAAAAAGTGCTGAGTGCTGAGTGCTGAGTGCTGAGTGCTGAGTGGGGGAGCAGGGGGGGAGAAGAATTTGATAGTCGTCTTGGATGCAGATAGTGGTAATTTAATTTTTGCCTAATAAATATACATAAGTTTTTTTCTCCTCCGCCTCTCTGCCCCTCTGCCTCTTCTCACAACAGCCACGCTAAATAACTATTGACCTAGGTAAAGCTAATCAAGAGTTTTGCTACACTAAGAAGGGCGTGTTAGTTCAATAGTAGTAGATATTTCTACCTTTCTAGATGCTGAGTTGAAAAGGCAAAGCTTTACTTAGCCTAAATTCGTAGCAGATGGACTCAAACAAACTTTGCGCCCCTTTGCGTTTAAATTCAGACCCTTAATTGTCCACAAACTTACGAAATTGTGTACTAAATAAAAACAGCCTCCAAATTCTCTGCCAACTCAGCAATCAGAAAGGATAATTTGGCTTAATGTTGCTCTGCCTGCGAATCGAAAATTTTGCCCTAATTGACCAACTGGAACTAGAATTTGGCGCTGGACTAAATGTCTTAACAGGTGAAACCGGCGCGGGAAAATCGATTATCTTGGATGCTATAGATGCAGCCTTGGGCGGTAAAGTCTCTAGCCGAGTGATTCGTACCGGGACAAATCGAGCAATGGTAGAAGCCACTTTTACCTCCAATCCTCCCCTAACAGCTTGGTTGAATGAGCAGGAAATTGATTTAATTGATGATAACTGTGTAATAGTTAGCCGAGAAATTACTGTCACTACTAGTAATATCCGCAGTAGATCGCGAGTGAATGGAGTTTTGGTGAATCGGCAGATGATGGGAGGACTGCGCGATCGCTTGGTGGAAATCACTGCCCAAGGTCAAACTGTGCAAGTGGGACAACCCGCCCAAGTCCGCGACTGGTTGGATTTGTATGGCGGTGACTCCCTAATGCAGCAGCGTCAAATTATCGCCACTGCTTTTAACAACTATCAACAAGCCCATATAGTCTTAGAAAAACGCCGGACATCAGAACGGGAACGTCTGCAACAACTCGATTTACTCACCTATCAAGTCCAGGAGTTGGGCGCAGCAAATCTCCATGATCCCCAGGAATGGGAACAACTAGTACAAGAACGAGAACGTCTCAATCATGTAGTGGAACTACAACAAATGAGTTACAAAGTTTATCAGGCTTTGTATCAAAACGACAATGAAACCCCAGCCGCAGCAGATTTATTGGGGGATAGCGAAGCGACATTAACCGATATGGTGGAATATGATGCCCAACTGCAACCCCTGTTAGATTTAGTCAGGGATGCTCAAACGGCGATGATGGAAGTGGGCAGACAAATTAATGCTTATGGGGAAAGCTTAGAAGCCGATCCCCAAAGGTTAGCAGAAGTAGCAGAACGCATCCAGGAATTAAAACAAATTTGCCGTAAATATGGCCCTACCCTGACAGAAGCGATCGCCTATTACGAACGCATCCAAGGGGAATTAGCAGAACTTAACGACAGCGAACAATCTATTGAAAGTCTAGAACAGCAAGAAAAAGCGAGTTTGGCAAAGCTTACCCATGCTTGTGGGCAGTTAACTCAGTTGCGGCGTCAAACTGCGGCTGATTTAGCCTCCCGATTGCTGGCAGAACTTAAGCCCCTAGCGATGGAAAAAGTCCAGTTTCAAGTTGAGATTGTACCTACTTCCCCAACCGCCGCAGGTGCAGACAAAATTACCTTTATGTTTAGTCCCAACCCTGGGGAACCACTGCAACCTTTGATGGCTATTGCCTCTGGTGGGGAAATGAGTCGCTTTTTACTGGCGCTGAAAGCTTGTTTTTCCC
Source organism: Nostocales cyanobacterium LEGE 11386 (assembly GCA_015207155.1). Classification (GTDB taxonomy): domain Bacteria; phylum Cyanobacteriota; class Cyanobacteriia; order Cyanobacteriales; family Nostocaceae; genus LEGE-11386. The sequence goes on from JADEXK010000030.1 coordinate 26,192, forward strand.
AAGCGGATGCGGCTGAGACAATGGTATTTGATGAAATTGATGTTGGGGTTTCGGGAAGAGTAGCCCAAGCGATCGCGGAAAAATTACATCAGTTGAGTCAAAATAATCAAGTATTATGTGTGACTCACCAGCCTTTGGTGGCGGCGATGGCTGATAGGCATTTTCGCGTGGATAAGCAAATTATTACTCAAGGCAAGGGTAAAGCAGAACAACGTACTGTGGTACGCGTGACTAAGTTGGACAATTTAACTCATCGCCGGGAAGAATTGGCGCAGTTAGCTGGTGGTAAGTCGGCCACAGAGGCGATCGCTTTTGCAGAATCTCTGTTGTTGCAAGCTGCTAATCATCGTCGTCAGGAGATTATCTGAGAATCAGTTACTGTGATTTTTGTTTTTACTCTGGGCATGTTAACTCATATCTTGCACTAGGCGACTGGAAGTCGCGGCTACACAGGCCAAACCCGCCTACGCGGGTTAAAACCCTTGATTTTCCGTGAGTCCGCGCAGGCGGACTTAGTTTGTATAGCCGCGTAAAGCCCTAAAGGGCATAGCTGCGCTTACCGCGGAGCGTGCCGGAGGCTCTTTTCTAATCGCCAGGGCTAGGTGCTAAGTAGTAAACCTTAATTTCTCGTTAAGCTTTCCAGATATTTAAGCCCCTTTCCGTGTCGGAGAGGGGTTGGGGTGAGGTTCATCGAATTCACGTTAAATTCTCATTTCAGTCCAGGGTTACTGGAGAATGTATATGAAATGTGTCTGATTTATGAGTTGAGGAAGCGAGGATTAAATGTAAACGAATCGTGCGTTAAATTCTTAGTGTCTTAGTGTCTTTGTGGTGATTTAGGCGACAGGTAAGGCAACATCCCTGAGAATATTCATTGGCCCATGTGCTTTAAGCAGTTGCATTTCTTGTTCATTTCGTACCAGCAACGCACCTGCAAATCCCAATGAGTTCACAGAAATTGAGTCAAAATGCTCTTGCGATCGCGGTACAATCAACATCCATTCTCGTGTAACTAAAAGATTATAAGCTCCAGATTGTTTGTTGCCAGCAACGGCTGCTAAACCCACACTACGCAACAAGGTGTAATATAGCTCCAGTGTTACTTCAGCTGCTGTTAACGGGGACTTTGCCCAACTAGGATTGAGAGTTGCGAAAGCATGGACAAAAGGCAATCCCGGAATAGTGGCTATCGAGTCCTGAAATTCGGCTGATTTTAGTAGCAGTTCTATGGGTATCTGTGGACCTGTTGATGTTAATGGTAAGGGTACTATTTGTAAGTGCTTGTGTCGTTGACTTGCTCCGGCAATTTTACCACCGTTGTAGAATGCCAAACCCTCAAACTCAGCTAGACAAGCCCACATGGCAGCAAAGTCTTCTAAGGTGAGTAAGGTTTCCTGCTCCTCGAAAGCACGGGTAACAATTAACAAGTGATAGTCAACAACATTGTATTTGTTCAATAGACAAACATGGGTATCGGAAATATCTGCAACAAATAAATCCTCTTCGTAGGGTAGGAAGGGATTAAACTCCTTACCGGAGGTGTGGGTTTTTTTCTGCTGTTGCTTTTGAGCTGCGTCCTTGCGGGCAAGGTTGGATAATATTCGTACTAAGAAGCGAACATGATGCTGTTCGACAAATTCAAACTCTGTCGGTATCGACAACAGCGCACCACATTGCAAAGCATGTTCAGTCCGCTCCTTGATACTTGTCCACAACGTGCCAGGTTTCAGCAAGATTTTCCCCTGTGCCATTTTTTTCCTTTGGGCATGGTGGAATATTTTATCAGTTCTGGCTAATTATTTTTAAATACATCTGTCAAAAGACATATTTTTTGTGGTGTTGATGACTTTAATACACCATCATGTCATTCAACTCGGCAAACATTTCCTCAAGTAGGTCTTCCATAGTTTCCCGGCTCATTTGGCGTAGAATTTCCGGGCCACGGAGAAACTCTTTAATAGTTATTTTTTGTTCTCGAAAATCCTTAACAAAATCGCGGATAGCAGAAATAACTTGAATTTCAGATTCCACTTGTTCCACCATATGTCCAATGGGGTCTATGCCTTCTCGAACAGCTTTGCGGCAATCAGAAACCATTGCTCCTTCTGGAGTATTCTTTACTATGCGAAGTTCATTTTTCAAGGTTTCATATTGATTTTTTAGTAATTCATTTTGCTGTTCTATACGCGTACATTTGCGAGTTAAATCATCTTCACTATTACTATCAATAGTTTCTCCTACCTGATGTTGCTGTTCAATTTCCAACAGTCGCGCCAAATCACCTTCTTTGTAGGCTTTGTTGATTTCCTTCATAATTTCCGTATGGCGCATTTGAGTTTCATCGTCTTTTACTTTATCAGGGTGAAAGATTTCGGCTAAACTCAAAAATGTTTGGCGAATTTTCCTCGCAGCATCAGATTTACTTCTAGAGGGAAACTCTATTTCCTGCTGGGTTCGCTGATATTGACGGTATTCTTCAGTAGATTCGCCAGAGAAATCATCCTCTTCTTCATTAGTTGCAAATAATTCATCTAATTCTGTATCTTGATCTTCTTCATTATTTTTGGGTTTGGGGCTGATAATTCCCGCTAATTGGAGTTGATAATAAACACCTTCAATATCTTTTTTACTTTGCTTGCCAAACTTTCTCACCGTAAAAATTTCCGCAAACAAAGTATGAATTTCCCGGTCGATATCTACCAGTTTTTGAAAGCTGGGACTACACCGATGAAATATGTCTGTGGCTAAGGAACGCATCTGCTCGACAAAATTGTTCAGTTCCGTCCGTTTTCTTTTAATTTGTTTCAATAGCCATTGATGTTCTTTGTCTAACGTTTCTAGACGGATGTGGAGAGATGAAAGCGCTAGTGATGTTGTTTGATGAGTGTGGGATGGTGATGATGATTTTCGAGGCATGGAAACAGCTAATGGGAATGAGTTTGCAAGGTATCAGGTAGTTACACCTCATACAGATCCTACCGCCAAAACATGAAGATTAGTAAGTTAATCAGTTATCTGTATTTGTTGTCCATGATTAGTGTAGAAGTTAAAATTCCCTATTTATCAAAGTAGTGTGTTGCCGTCGGTGTATAAACTGGTCACAATTGGGAGAAACTGAAAGCAGGTCTATGAGGAAAGGAGAACCAAATGAGCTGGACTAAAGTTCTTGCAGCTGATGCATTAGCCCCAGGTGGGCGACAAGTAGTAAAAGTTGGCACGCGGAAAATTTTGCTTTTGAACCACGAAAATCAGCTTTATGCTGTGGATAACACCTGTCCTCACTTAAAAATGCCACTAAAAAATGGCAAAATTACTGAAGATGGGGCAATTGTTTGTCCTATACATCGCAGTGCTTTTGACTTGCAGACTGGTGAAGTCCAAGACTGGTGTCCCTGGCCACCTGGTGTAGGCAAAGTACTTTCCATGATTTCACAACAAAAGACACTGCCAGTATTTCCTACTCGTGTAGAAGAAGGCAGTATTTGGATTGATATGCAAGAGGGATAGTAGCCTCTGCATTAGCATAGCGATCGCTCTTGACAGCCAAAATCCAACTTAGCGCGATCGCTTGCGTGTTTTTTCCTACTCCCCACTTCCCATATGTTTGAACAACAACCAGAAACTTTACACCAAAAAGTAAAACAGTTAGCCATTCAAGCCCTACAACAATCAAACCCTACGGCATGGTTTGATATTTTATATAGCGAATCCAATGGCGATGTCACACAAATTCCTTGGGCAAAGTTAACCTCGCACCCCTATTTACAAGATTGGTTAACTAATCACAACCCCCAAGGCGAAGGACATTCAGCCTTAGTGATTGGGTGTGGCTTGGGAGATGATGCAGAAGCTTTAGCCAAGATAGGATATCAAGTAACCGCCTTTGATATTTCCCCCACGGCTGTTGATTGGTGTCAGCAAAGATTTCCTGATTCCCCTGTAACCTATGTAGTTGCAGATTTATTGGCGCTTCCTTTGCAATGGCATCAAGCTTTTGACTTAGTTGTAGAATCTCGGAATATCCAAGCTTTACCATTGAGTATTCGCTCAACAGTTATTGAGTCAGTTGCTTCTGTAGTCGCAAACAAGGGAAGCCTATTGGTGATTACTCGTTTTCGGGATACTGAAGCAGAACCCGACGGGCCGCCTTGGCCGTTGTCTAATTCGGAACTAGCACAGTTTGAGAAATTGGGTTTGGACGAAGTTAGCCGTGTTGTATTTTGTGAGGCTGAACAAACTGATATCAAACAACTCCGGATAGAATATAAAAAGTGCGATCGCTGAAAGACCGCACATAACTCGCGTTGTAAGTACCAAATACCAAATACTTTAACTCAGCACTCCCCTTCGACTTCGCTCAGGGCAAGCGCACTCAGCACTCAGCACTTAGAAAAGTTAAACGTTAAACCGGAATAACATCACATCCCCTTCCTGCACAATATATTCTTTTCCTTCACTGCGAACTAACCCTTTCTCTTTGGCAGCATTCATGGAACCAGTTGCCACTAATGCATCATAAGCAACGGTTTCAGCACGAATAAAACCCCGTTCAAAATCAGAGTGAATTACACCTGCTGCTTGAGGTGCAGACATGCCGGCATGAATCGTCCAAGCGCGGGTTTCTTTGGGGCCACAGGTGAAATATGTTCGTAAGCCTAAAAGGGCATAAGTGGCACGAATTAAAGATTTTAAGCCCCCTTCTTCCACACCCAAAGATTCCAGAAAATCAGCTTTATCTGCTTCTGGTAATTCCACTAATTCCGCTTCTACTTGAGCCGAAACTATCACAACTTGGGCATTTTCTGAAGCCGCAACTTGCCGGACTTGTTCTACAAATTCATTACCTGTGGCCAATTCATCTTCCGATACATTGGCAGCATAGATAATTGGTTTATTGGTCAGCAGTCCGAGTCCTTGAATAATCTCTGCTTCTTCTTCAGCCAAACTTACCTGACGTACCGATTTACCCTCATTTAAAGCAGCAGCTAATTTTTCTAGTACCGCTACTTCAAACTGTGCATCTTTGCTAGTGCGAGCTTGTTTGCGAGTGCGGTCAATGCGCCGCTCAATTTGGGATAAATCAGCTAAACCCAGTTCTAAATTAATGATTTCAATATCTCGCGCTGGGTCAACAGAACCGGCAACGTGAATAATATCGTCATTTTCAAAGCAACGTACTACATGGACAATGGCATCAACTTCCCGGATGTGGGACAAAAATTGGTTACCTAGTCCCTCACCTTGACTTGCACCTTTAACCAAGCCGGCGATATCCACAAACTCAACACGCGCCGGCAGAATTTGTGCAGAACTAGCAATCTTAGCCAGAACATTCAAGCGCTCATCCGGTACTGCGACAACGCCGACATTCGGTTCAATCGTGCAAAAAGGAAAGTTAGCCGCTTCTGCTTTGGCGTTAGCAACTACAGCATTAAATAAAGTAGATTTTCCGACGTTGGGAAGTCCGACAATTCCGGCTCTTAGCATTTTCGATTTGAGATTTTGTTAAGTACAGAGTCAATTTAAACAGGTTCAGGAATCGTTTGGGGAACTGGCCCTGGAACCGTTTGGGGAATGGGGGCAGGTACTGGTTCTGGTACTGGCCCAGGTACTGGTTGGGGAATGGGGGCAGGTACTGGTTCTGGCACTGGCCCAGGTACTGGTTGGGGAATAGTTGGCCCCGGTATAGGTTCGGGACTGGGTAACGGATTCGGTTCAGGATTGGGAATTTGTGGTTCGGGTACAGAAATTGCAGTGGGATTAATCACGGTAGGTCTAATTCAATTATTCGACTTTCCCAAGCTAGATGACAACATGAACTGGTGACATCTCCCCAAATACCTATACCCTTCTTTAATAATTTACCGCTATTGCCATCAACTGTGTCTGAATATGGAAACCCCCCAGATAATGATTTGGGGGGTTGGTTAGTTCAGAACTTAGACACGAAGTGGCTTTCCGCAGGGTACCGCAAAAAACGCAATTTATATTCCCCACTCTCTACTCCTTACCAAAATGAGAATTACAGTAAGATGTGGGGATTGGTATCAGTCCTGATTTGGTTAGTTTAAAAGTGCGCCTGGTTGTCCATTTTCGACTACAAAAGAAGCTAAAGTTTTGACAGAGGCATTCAAATCAATGATGCTGGAGACAACACGGTAGTCAGTTTGCCAGAGTGTAGGTGTCAGTTGACAACGCACGTATCCCCGGAAGGCACCGTCAAAGAATTTAGTATGGGGATTGTTGCTTAAGGACGCTTGAACTGGCGCAATAAATTGGCTGGGAAAGTCCGAAGAAATTGAAGTTCCTATGAATTCAGTCCCTACTGTTGGTGAATTTGGGTTATTAAAATCAAGCTTCAAATCATGCACCCAACTAGAATGAATATCTCCGGTAATCACTACTGGGTTAGAGGGTTGTCGCTGATTGAGAAAATTGAGGAGTCGATTACGTGCAACCACGTAGCCATCCCACTGATCCATATTGAAGACAGCTATGTCCGGGTTACTATTAAAATTGTATTGCGCGAACATGGTTTGTTGAGCAATTATATTCCAGCGCGATCGCGATTGGTCTAACCCTTTTAATAGCCACTGTTCTTGCTCTGAGCCTGTCATGGTAGCATTGGGGTCAAAGGCTTCAGGGCAGCGAGGTTTCAGTCCATCATCACAAGGTTGATCAGTACGGTACTGCCTAGTATCCAGGACGTTAAACTCAGCTAAATTACCGAAAGTGAATCGCCGATATAGCAGCATATCTGGGCCATTGGGCAGAGAAGACCGACGCAGGGGCATGTGTTCGTAGTAGGCTTGATATGCCTTGGCTCGTCGTTTCGTAAAAGCCTCTAGGGTTTGGTCGTCTTCAGGGATTAAATTGGCGTAGTTGTTATCAACTTCATGATCATCCCAAGTGACAATCCAGGGAAACGCAGCATGAGCAGCTTGCAGATTTGAGTCAGTTTTGTATAAAGCGTGACGGTTGCGGTAGTCGTTAAGGGTAATAATTTCCGGGCCATTATGCTGGCGTGGCGCACCTGATCGCGGCCCGCCTTCATATATATAATCACCTAAATGCACCACTAAATCGAGATTTTCCTCAGCCAAATGTCGAAAAGCTGTATAAAAGCCATTTTGCCAGTCTTGACAAGAGACAAAAGCAAAGTTTAGTTGTGAGATAGAGCCAAAAAATGCTGGTGCTGTCCGAGTCCGACCTATGGGGCTAACTTCCCTACCTACCTGAAACTGATACCAGTACCAACGATCTGGATCTAGTCCACGGACATCAACGTGTACTGAGTGTGCTAATTCTGGTGTTGCTAGCGCAGTTCCGCGACGCACAACCCTTCTCATGTTCTCGTCTAGGGCTACTCGCCACCGCACAGGTACATTGTTCTGTGGCATTCCTCCGCCGAAAAGTGGATTGGGAGCCAACCTAGTCCAGATCACCACACTATCCGGCAAAGGGTCACCAGAGGCCACACCCAGACTGAACGGATAGCCAGAAAATCTGGGGTTAGCCAATACCGGACGCCATTGGCTAGTGATTGTTAACCCCGTTAAAAAACCTGCACCCAGTAAAAAACTTCGCCGTCTGCACCGATTTGCTAGCAGGTTGCTCTCCATCAGATCCATAATTCACCCCTACTGAGATGTTGATTTTGACTGGTTTCTCAATTGCCCAAACAAACTAGAGCAACTTAACAACCCCAAATCAAGCAGGGATTAAGATTGTGTTAAATATCAACCAAGTAAGTCGGCGGGAATAAATCAAACTAATCTAATAAAGTCATATTTTCCGTCCTGGGTGTAGCTTTCAATCCGCCCCAGACAATCGCGAATATAGATTAAATAAAGCCTGCTAGCAAAAAATCAATATCACTATCTTCTGTCTCCTCCCCTCGTGCTACTGAACCAAACACCTGCACATTAAACGCCCCATGCTTTGCTGCAATCCCTAAAATCTCCTCTCGTCTTTCTATTCATACCTGCTGCAAGTTCATGTCACAAATCCTCCTCAAAAATCAACTGCTTGGTCAGTGAATTAAAAAATTAAGCAATTGCCAAATCATAATGTAAAACTAAAATTTCATCTGCTCTCAAAGTAGCCATTGCATATTCACAGCCTTGGGTATCAGCAAATTCGACTAAATAATGATATTCTTCTTCTTGCTCATACACTTCTACAATTGTTCCCACTTGCCCACTAGGTAAGCTTTTTATAGAAGAATAATCTTCTTCTACTAGTTGTAATCTTTCAATGGGAATAGGCTTGAGGGTAGCAATAATATCCAAAAGTTTAACTTTTTTCATTGAACTTCAGAAATGCAGTAATCAAACGTGGATAGGGATTTTTAGCAGTAATTTCCCAGATTGTCCGCAGCCTGATTCCGTCTGTATCAGGTACTATCCAATCTACCTTAAACTGTTGACCAAATTGTGTAGTACTTTGCTGAACAACTTCACCTGCAACTGCTGCTGTTCGCACAAGTTCAAGCAAAACATCCGTGTTTTCCAGCGTGATTCCTAGAATCGACGCGAAAACTCTGGCTTTATGTTTTCCACTGGAATGTTCTGGGTTTAGACAATAGCCTATTAGCTTTTGCGTAGAAATCTCTGCTTGCTCGCCGTTGGGTAATTTCATCGTCTATGAAGATGCCCTAACAGACTTCAAATTTTATCATTGGCGGTTCGTTTATAAAAAAATGCTCAATCAAAACCAAACACCATTAATAGATGCTTTAAAAGCTTATACAACCCATGCTCACACTCCCTTTTACACACCAGGACATAAGCGGGGAAAAGGCATTCATCAACCCTTGGCTGACTTACTGGGGACAAAAGTCTTTGATGCTGATTTAACCGAATTAGCCAATTTAGATAATTTATTTGCACCCCAAGGCGTAATTCAACAAGCCCAACAACTAGCAGCCGCAGCATTTGGCGCCTCACAAACATGGTTTTTGGTTAATGGTTCTACCTGTGGGATTGAAGCGGCAATTCTAGCAACCTGTGGCACAGGCGATAAAATCATTCTGCCTCGGAATGTGCATTCATCAGCGATCGCGGGGTTAATTCTCTCTGGCGCCATACCTATTTTTCTCAATCCCGAATATGACCCAGTTTTAGATATTGCCCACAGTATCACACCTGAATCTGTGCAAGCCGCACTACAAAAACATCCTGATGCGAAAGCAGTGTTCGTAGTTTATCCCACATATTATGGTGTTTGTGGAGATTTACAAGCGATCGCGCAAATTACCCATCAATATAATATCCCTTTACTTGTAGACGAAGCCCACGGCGCTCACTTTGCTTTTCATCCCCAACTACCCACCCCAGCATTAGCCGCAGGTGCAGATTTAACTATCCAGTCTAGCCACAAAGTACTAGGTGCAATGACACAGGCATCTATGTTACATGTTCAAGGCCAGAGGATAGATATTGACCGTGTGAGTAAAGCTTTGCAACTCGTCCAGTCTACCAGTCCTAGTTATATACTGTTAGCTTCCCTAGATGCAGCACGTCAACAAATGGCGCTACATGGAAACGAGTTGATGTCACACACATTGCAACTGGCCGATGAAGCTAGAACGAGAATTAGCCAAATTCCTGGGTTATCGGTTTTGCAGGTGACATCACCCGGCTTTATGGCTTTAGACAAAACGCGGCTAACCGTTAATGTTTCTGGTTTAGGTATAACGGGATTTACCGCAGATGAAATTTTAGATGCACAACTGGGTGTTACGGCTGAATTTGCATCAATGCAACATCTGACTTTTATTATTAGTTTAGGCAATACCCCAGCCGATATTGAGCAATTAGTGCAAGGTTTTATGAAATTGGGGAGTAGGGGGAATACTGGTAATTTGTTAACGAGAAACGAATGCATCGTCTGGGATGATCATCTGAGACTTTCTCCCCGTGAAGCCTTTTTTGCTGATAGCGAAACTTTACCAGTGGAACAAACAAGCGATCGCATCTGTACAGAAATTGTTTGTCCCTACCCCCCAGGAATTCCTGTTTTAATGCCTGGAGAAGTGATTACTAAAGCAGCTTTAGAATATCTGCAACAAATTCAAGCCATAGGTGGATTTATTAGTGGTTGTACAGATACCAGCCTGAAAACTTTAAAAGTGGTCAATTTTCTAAGTGCTGAGTGCCTTTCTAAGTGCTGAGTGCTGAGTGCTGAGTAAGGAATTATTATTTATCCCAATTCCCCATTCCCAATTCCCCATTCTCTATTCCCCATTCCCAATTCCCCATTCCTATACTTTTACCAAAGTTGCACGGCTATGACTCCAGCGATCGCACTGGCGACAAGGGAAGTCAGCGCTGTACCAAATAGCCACCAAGCAGCACTGGCTACGGCTTTTTTAGTTTCTTCAGCTTGCTTTTTAGCTTGTTCTTGGATTGCTTGCAGGCGTTTTTGCGTTTCTTGTTGGATGCGTTCGGCTCTGTGCAACACACTATCTCGCGCTGCTTCTATTTGGTTGATAATTCGGTTAGCATCCTCCTGGGAAATATCTTCACGAGAACTGAGGATAGCAACTAAGGTATCACGGTCAAATTGACTTAGGCGATCGCGCAACGCCTCAAATCCGGCTTGTGGATCATCAAACAATTTGGCAAAGTCTTGCTGAATCCCTTCATAGTTCAGTTCTGGACGAGCCAAGGAGTTGAGGTAATCGCGAATTCTGGCAAAAATTCCATCAATCACGGATTGTACCCTTTGCTGAACCTGCTGCAATTGGTTCACAACTGAATCACGCGCCGACTCGATTTGATCGACAATGCGATTAGCTTCTGCTTCGGAAATATCCTCTCTTTGGGATAATAGCGCCACAATTGTGGAACGGTCGAATTTTGCCACGCGATCGCCTAAATTTCCCAGTCCCACTTGCGGATCTCGCAGCAGCAATTGCACATCACGTTTGATGCTTTCTGGATTAAGTTCTTCTTTATCGGTTTGACGCAAGTAATTTTCCAGATTGGCTTCAAAGTCTGTGACTCTTTGAGCAGTCCGGTTGGCGAAACGTCGTGGCGCTCTGACGATACTTTGAATGGCTGCTTGTACCCGATCAATGATCTGATTAATTTGCTCTTCGCTCAAGTCTTGCCGTTGGTTGAGCAGTTTCACCAATGTATCACGGTCAAAATGGGATAGGCGATCGCGGAATGCTAAAGCACCCATTCGCGGATCAGCTAGTAATGTTTCTAAATCTCGTCTGATACCTTCTGGGTTGAGTTCTTCTAAGTTAGTATGGCGGAGATATTCAGCCAGTGCAGTTTTAGTTTGCTCATACTGATCTGCTATTGTTTGCGGTGCTTGCAAGATACTATCTCTGACGGCTTCCAATTGATTGAGAATTTGGTTTACCTGTTCTTCACTCAAATCTTGCCGTTGAGTGAGCAATTTCACAATGGTATCGCGGTCAAAATGAGATAGGCGATCGCGTAGTAAACTAATTCCTACAGTTGGCTCTTCTAGTAAAGCTTTAAAATCACGCCTAATACCTTCAGGATTCAATTCTTCTTTATTGGTATTTCGCAAATAATCTTCGATTCTTTGCCACAATTGATTGGCTGTTGCTGTTGCTTGTTCTTGGCGTTCCCTCAATTGATTCAAGACGCGTTCGCAGATATTTTCTAGTTGACTAACAATATTATTAGCCTCTTCTTCAGTGAGGTCTTGACGATGCAAGAGTATCTGCACAAAAGCATCACGATCAAATTCTTGTAAGCGAATACTTAAATCAGCAAAATCGGTTGCTGATTCTGTTAACAAAGTACTGAAATCTTGTTCAATAGCTTCTGGTTTCAGTTCTACTTTACTTGTAGAACGCAAATAATTTTCGATGCGGAAACGAAGTTCTTGTCCTTTTTCTCGTACTTCTGCCTGTTGGACAATTTCTAAAACTTCCTGGCGAATGCTTTCCATCTGCTGGGAAATTTCTTTTACCCTGGCTTCGCTGATATCACCTCTTTGTGTCAGCAAGTTAGTAAAATATTCTTGATTGATTTGTGCTAATTCCCGACGTGTGGTTCCAGGATCTGCCTGTGGATCATATATCACTTCTGGAAATTCATCTTGAATTTTGATGCGGTTAAAATGCCAAGGTAAAGAATTCAGAATATAGTCTTCTACATCCGCTTTAATAGTATTTTCGGATGGCTTTGGCAATCTTGCAGCTATTTTACTAGTAGTTTGCTCTCTGAGATTTTGCAACTGGTGTGTAATTTTCTCAACATCTATATCCTGGACTTTATTTCTTAGTTTTTGCAGTTGAGTTGTAATTTTTTCCACATCGATATCAGAGAGTTCGACCCGATCTAGTAATGCTGGTGCTGCACTCAAGCCATATCGAATACCTTGTTTGAGCAAACCATTTCTACCATTACCGTTTTCTCTGACTCCAACTAGTTGCTGAAGTCGTTCACCCAAATCTTCCGATTTCAACTCTTCGGGAGTAGCAGATTTAAGTAAATTAATTACTTGCTCTGTAGGATTTTGACGAGCAATAGTTTGTTTCCAAGCATCTTCTAGTTGTTCTGCAATTTTATTGACATCTTGTTTTGATAAATTTGTTCGACTGCTAATTAAATCGATAAATGTCTGACGATTAATGTTTTTTAGTAAGTCACTGTCAGTAATAGATTGTAAATCTACATCACTGAGTATCTTGTCAAATTGACTGCGAATTTCTGCTAAATCCCAATTAGGTATTTGCAGAGAATTCAAAGAATTTTGTAACGTACTTCTCAAACCTTCAGTGTCTAAACCTGAAGTTAATTCGCGCCGGACTGCGGCTGTAATTTCCTCATCTGTAGAAACTGCCTGTTTTTTCCCTGCATTAGCACCAAATGTAGCAGTTGCAGTCCCCACTAGAGCTTGTAAACCAGCATTTGCAGTACTGATAAAAGAGCTAACGAAGGAACCTACCGTTGAAGAACTCAACCAAACTACTAGTGAAAAGTAGGCAGACCAAATTACTACACCGATAATTGCGCCTAAAAGCGCACTTTCAATTAAGCTAAGTTTCACCGCTAGAAAACAAGCAATGAATAATGCAATACTAGCGGTTATTAATGCCCAAAATCCTACTTTAGTTTCAACTTTACGAATTGTCCTACCCCAAGTTTCCGATTCAGAATTAGCAGATGAATCAGTTCCCCAAGATGAAATTCCTACAGCAACTGAAAAGTTTGTCAATAGAAATTGGAAAGCAAAAGCCATTAAAGTACCAGCCAATAGTGCCACAATAAATTTAGGCCCAGAAAAGACGACTGATACTTGTTCTGGAGTAAGCATTTCTGGCGTTCCATTTATGAGTGCTATCCCTATAGATAGCTCAATCCAATTAAACATAGTTTCAACAGCTTGAAACATAATATTTCCCCAATTGCACTCAATTAAATCCATTTCTAGAGAAATTGGCTTATCTATCAGTTTAGATACTAATTACCTCTGGTTACACTTTCCTAGGTAATATATCTTTTTGTCAAAAGTCGTATTTTGTCTATTGATTACTGCTAATTGCCGATTTAATACTGAAGATAGTATTGAGATAAAAAATAAATCAATAAATTATAACTTTCCAATAAATCATCTTGGATATTTTTATTTAAAAAATATTAAATTAAATTTTAGGTAGTTAAAAATCAAACCTAATTGGCAATAATCAATATTTAGTAAACCTCATAAAATATCTGTTTTTACGTAATTTAATAAATACACTTATGTCCAATGGCAGAGATTAAATTTATTCCGAGCGATTGATGAAAAAAATTTATAAAAGAAATATAAATTAAATTGTTGATCTAAATATCAATAAATTAAAGATTGGCAGATTGGCAGCAAATCATTTTTTGATTAGGAGAAGAAAACATGGTTGTAGGCGTGCGTAGACGAGCTGTAGGTGTATTTTCTAATCGCGGTAATGTTGAACAAGCACTGCGTGAGTTAAATAATTCCGGCTTTTCCATGGATAGAGTTTCTGTCATCGCCAGAGATGCAGATCGTCAAGATGATATTGCCGGTACCCAAGTCAAGGAACGCGTTGGAGATAAAGCCGACGAAGGTGCAGCAACCGGAGCTATTTCTGGCGGTGTTTTGGGTGGTGTAACTGGCTTATTAGTTGGTCTGGGAGCTATAGCAATTCCCGGAATTGGGCCAATCATGCTAGCTGGTGCAACAGCAACTACTCTAGCTACCACTCTAGCTGGCGCTGGTATTGGTGCTGCTGCTGGTGGCTTAATAGGTGCCTTAATTGGTTTAGGAATTCCCGAAGAGCGAGCCAGAGTTTATAACCAGCGAGTTGAACGAGGACATTATTTGGTGATCATAGAAGGCACAGACGCCGAAATTGCTCAAGCTCAAGCAATTCTTAATCGCCACGGTATCGAAGAATTTGGCATTTATGACTACCCGCATGACGAATATGCAACGACTAACGTCGCTCATAGGGATAGAACTGCACAAATAACTCAAAGGGCAATTGGCGTATACTCTCGTTACCAAGATGCAGAAGCCGCACTGAGTGAACTGCGAGATGCTGGTTTTCCTATGAATCAAGTATCTTTCATTGCCAAAGATACAAATGGTCATCGTGTAGCTGGAGCAGATAGAAATCTCGGCACAGGTAATAAAGCAGACGAAACAGCAAAAGCTGGGGCCGCGACAGGGGGAGCTTTAGGTGGCTTAGGCGGCTTATTAGTCGGTCTTGGTGCTTTAGCAATTCCTGGAGTAGGGCCTGTGATTGCAGGTGGTGCAGTCGCGACTGCATTAGCATCCACCATAACTGGTGGTGTGGTAGGTGCGGCGGCTGGCGGTTTAGTTGGTGCATTGGTTGGTTTAGGCATTCCCGAAGACCGAGCAAGAGTATATAGCGATCGCTTCCAAAGAGGCGACCATTTAGTCATAATCGATGGGACACCAGATGAAATCCGCCGCGCTGAAGCCATTCTCAAACGTCGCGGTATTGAAGAATTTGCCATCTATGATGCTACTGATATAGACCGAGAACATCGTCCAGGATTGGATCAAGTCAGACATCAGACCACAAGAAATTACTCAGCAACAGGCGATCGCGAAGATCCTTCTGTAGTGATTATTGACCGTCGGGATGAAAAAGTTTAACCCAAGTAATTTGGTGATTACACACAACAATTTCACTCGATTGTAGTAGCAACAAACAAAACTTGCTCTACCCTACTTCTAAAAAACATCAACACATTCTCAAAATTTCAATTTACGAGCCAGAATTTAAACATATGCACAAGCTAACTCCCTTCTTAATTAGTTGCGTTTTATTTTTTGGCGCTGCTGCTTGTAATGATACTGCGAGAACAGATAGTGCCGCTCCTGCACCTGGTGAAGTTCCAGAAGCACCAACCGCACAGACAAGACAAGAGTCTCTAGAAGAATCTCAAAGCGATGTCCGCAGAAGACAACTAGATGCTGATATTCGTGCTCGTGAAGAGCGAACAGCTGCTCTAGATCAAGCTCCTGGCGAAAGAACTCCAGAAGACCTGGCCAGTGAGGTGCGTTCTAAGTTAGAAGCCAACATACCTGATGGACTACTAACAGTTGAGGCAAATGATGAAGGTATAGTTACCGTATCAGGAACTGTGAATAATCAGGATCAATTATCTAAAATTGAACCTTTGGCACAGGAAATTTACGGAGTCAATGATGTAGTTGTCGATGCAGTTGTTGCTCCGCCACAAGGTTAAATTCGTTGACCACAAAGCCCAGTAAGTGAAAAATTTTGGATTTTAGATTGAGTAAGTTAATCTAAAATCTCCAATCTAAAGTCCAAAATTAGACCAAAATCCAAATTATTTATATTTGATGAATTTGAAAATTCATTTAATGCTGTAGTTACCAAAACAAAAAAACTATGGAAATTCAACAACAGCAACTAGAAGCCGCCGATGTCATTTCACCAGAAGGTATCCTACCATCTGTAAGTGTCGAAACCGAAAACTTGCCTAAGCTACCTCCAGCTAAAGAACCCGAAGCTCAATGGCGTCGAGTTGTTAATCAAGTTTCTTACTTTTTAGAGCGGCTACCAGAATATTTAAGTGAGTTTTTGCAGAAAAATCAGCGACCTCTGATTAACATTGCTTTAATTTTAACAACAGTTATTGCTGTCAAGATTGTACTAGCAGTACTGGATGCAATCAATGATATTCCCTTACTATCACCAACTTTTGAATTGATTGGGATTGGTTACTTTACGTGGTTTAGTTTGCGTTATCTCATCAAAGCTGAAACTCGCCAAGAATTAACTGAAAATATTCGCTCGCTGAAACAACAAATAATGGATGACGAAGCACCCAGGTCAAATGATATTGTGTCTAGTTAAAGACTGATCATTATCCTGAATTTTTACCTTACTCAGTGCTGAGTGCTGAGTCAAAAGAAGAAGGAAGGACTTTCGCATTCGTTACAAGCAACGCGAATGGTGGTCACTGGTTAGTTCTAACGTACCAAAAATTGGGAATAGTGCGTTGTCTATAAAAAAGTATTTGGAGTAATTTAACGTGAATTCGATGAACCTCACCCCAACCCCTCGGTGACACCCAGAGGGTCAAAAATCAAGGTTTCAAAGCCTCTTCCTTCGCAGGGGAGAGGTTTGGAGAGGGGTTTTTGATATTTGTCGAACTCACGTTAATTTAATTATATGTATGTACACCGTAGCCACTTTAGGGAGAGATTTGGAATTGGTAGGATCTCAACAAATATATTAGGTGATGAGAAATTGCGACTATACAAATGTAGATACTTATCACTAAAGCACATGCTCCGCTAACACGTAGTTTGCTACGTCTAAAGACAGAAAAAATCAAACGATTTTATTTAAATTACTTCTCAGGATAGTAGATTTATTATTTTCAACAGCATAATCTAGGTCACGAAGTTATTCTACAAATTCTTTAAAAAGGACATAACTTATGACTAATAAAGCTAATAAAGCGATAGATTCATCTGAACGTGTAGATAAAGATACATATGATAGAGGAATAGTACCTGCCGAAACTGCTGCTCGAAGAGAGAGAGAAGGAGAAAACTACAAAACGACCCCCACAGAAGAAAAGCAGGAAAATGCATCTACCGATGACCAAACCGATGCAGAGAGCATAAACACTACTGACGGCTACACAGTAGACAAAGAAGGTTTATTAAACAACTACCCAGTTGAACCGGAAATGTACTATGAAGTACCAGGCGATGCGCGACAAGAAGCAGCAGAAGACACCGCAGAACGTGTTGAAGAACTTTTAGAAGTGAATCAGGATCAAGACGGTAAGTTGACAGAAAACCGTGACAGCAGGGGTAAAGGCCCAGGAAGAATTTAGTTAGTCACCGCCACTGTCCAGAATTTTAATAAAACTCCATCCCTAACCCTTCTCTTGCTAACGCGGGAGAGGGGTTTTTTGACATCCTCTCTCGCCTAAAGGCGTAGCACGTCCGTTTTGAGCCGTTCCGTTTGTCCTCCGGCGGCTTTTAATGTTAACTGCGGCGTTCACGTTGATAAATGGGATGATTGTAGTCTCATGCAAAGTTGCGATCGCGACATAACAAAGAGTAGGCGCAAAGAGGAAGAGTTCACCGATCATTTGTACTTTGCCTATACAAGTAATTTCATTGTCGCCGTGTTTGCGTAGTGTGTTGGAAGTTATATTCTATTTGCATAGGCTGAAAAAAGTGAGATGCTTCCCTAATTTTTTCTCTCTTGTTAATAGGTATATTCCTCAAAATTTTAACATCATATTTTGATACACTTTTTAAATTAGTATTAAGTGCTTATTGAAACAAACATTTAGATCGAGATTTTGAATATGCTAATCTTGATTTTAAATTTATGTATATGCCGTAACTATTTTGTTTTTCTTAATATTTTTGTTATCCAAAAAAATATGCTATTTGTTTTTGTGTTTCCATGGTAGTCTACATTCGATTCTAAAAACCCTGATATTAGCCACATGAAAGCAATTAGCTAATTTAAGGACTGGATTATATACAAAATATAGTATTTGCTAATTAATCAGTATTTTAGTAAAGCAAAGACACCGATATTTTAGAGATTGATTATCATAGAGTTATTAACTTTCAGATTGAGTTAACACTGAAAACGATATCTGAACCTTCGCAAACAGGTTATTTTAACATGTTCGCCTCCAAAATCTTAGTTGTTGAAGATGAAAAAGTCCTAGCGTTAAATATTATAAATACTTTACAGAAGTTAGGATACAATGTTCCGGAAATCACTTATTCTGGAGAGGATGCAATAAAAAAAGTAGCAGAAACGCATCCACATCTAGTATTAATTGATATATCCTTATCGGGAAAAATCGATGGTGTGAAAGTAGCAGATACTATCCAAAGAGATTTCCATATTCCCGTGTTGTATTTAATTGAGTATTCAGAATATAAATTACATAATCAGCGACTAAGTGAGCCTTTTAGCTATATATTGAAACCATTTGCTGAAACAGACCTGCATATTGCTGTGGAAATGGCTATTTATCAGCACCAGGTTAAGCAAAAATTGCAGGAAGAAAAACAAAGACTGGAGTCGGTGATTGACAGTATGCCCTGTGCAGTAATTGTCACATATACCAGTGGTTGTATCCAAATGATGAATCCAATGGCGGAAGCACTAACTGGTTGGCAGCAAGATGAAGCGTTTGGGAAAGATTTAGCAGAAGTTGTAAATTTAGTTGACAAAGATATGGACGAAGCAATTGAGAATTTAGCAACACAGGTAATGGAAGCAGGAGAGGTTTTGAGCCTACCAGAAAAATGTACACTGATTGCCAAAGATGGTAGAGAAATACCGATTGGAGATAATATCGCACCCATCCGCGATCGCAATGGCCAGATTACGGGCGCAGTGTTAGTTTTTCAAGACATTACTCAACGCAAGCAGATGGAGGCGCAACTGCTGCGGAATGCTTTTTATGACGGACTAACAGCATTACCCAATCGAGTGTTATTTTTAGATCGACTCAAGCAAGCAATAGAACGCAGAAAACGACGCACCGATTATCAATTCGCAGTTTTGTTTTTGGATTTAGATGGCTTCAAGGGGATTAACGATCGCTTTGGGCATGGCATGGGAGATGATTTTTTAGTCGCGATCGCCCGCCGCTTAGAGTCGTGTGTACGCAGTGGCGATACTGTAGGGCGATTTGGTGGTGATGAATTTGCCGTACTGTTAGAGGAAATTAAAGACGTTACTGATGCCACAAACGTCGCCAAACGGATTCAAGATACCTTAGGGTTGCCACTTAGCCTCAATGGACATCAGATATACACCACAGCCAGCATTGGTATTGCCTTGAATAGCGGTGGTTATGATGAACCTGAAAGCCTACTGCGGGATGCAGATATTGCCATGTACCGTGCTAAAAAGCAGGGAAAAGCTCGTTATGGCGTATTTGATCAGGCTACCAATTGTTAACTTATTTTATCCAAAACACTTAATCCAGGGGCATTTACCGATATTTGGGACAATAAAACATTTTTTATTTGCTAAGAAATATTAATTATTTAAAACACTAAAATTATTCAGCCTGATTAAACTTACGCATAAATAAATACTTATAAAGAATTAACTACACACATCACCAGCAAACTGCGGAGTATCTTGGAAATAGAAGTTTAATAGTTGTTGAGTGGGGATCATGAATACACAAGAATTCCTACGATTGATTGAAAAACAGCGCTCATGTCCCCAGACATTGCCAAAAGCGCTGCAAGCACTGTGGTATGAAAAACAAGGTGATTGGGACAACGCTCACGAAATAGTGCAAAATGCCAGTGATGCTGATAGTGCCTGGGTTCATGCCTATCTACATCGCAAAGAAGGTGATTTGAGCAATGCTCGTTACTGGTATCAACGCAGTCATCAGCCAGAGTGCCTAGAAGAGCTAAATCAGGAATGGGAAAAGATTACTTCTTATTTATTAAAGAAGATTAACGAAACTCATGGATGCTAAAGAACTAAAGCGGCGTTATGCCTTGGGAGAGAGATATTTTCCCGCCGTGAACTTGAGTAGAGCCAAGCTAATTGGAGCCGATTTGCCGGGAATCAATTTGTGGGGAGCGAATTTGAGTCTCGCTAATTTAGCTAAAGCCAAACTCTGGGGAGCAGACTTGAGTAGAGCTAACCTAGCCAAAGCGAATTTGACTAAAGCTAATTTGTCTGGCGTTAAACTGAATGAGGCAAATCTCCGGGGAGCCAAACTCAATTTAGCTAAGTTGTATGGAGCAGACCTGAGAGGGGCTTACTATGATGAAAGTACCCGGTTTTCTAAAGGTTTTGACCCCATCAGTAGAAATATGCAAAAACTTTAACTATGTTTGAAATTCCCAATTACAACTCCTCAGCTTCAGGAAGCGGGAATATTTCGCCGTCTAAGTAAGCCTGAAAGTGCTTTTGGAAGTACAGCCAAGAAGTCATATCTTCCCCATCTGAGAATAATTTCGGGGCTTGTTTATACAGAGGAACGCGGGTATTAATTTGCTCCTGAAGTAATTGGGACAACTCTGTAAAACC
Organism: Nostocales cyanobacterium LEGE 11386; assembly: GCA_015207155.1. Lineage (GTDB taxonomy): Bacteria > Cyanobacteriota > Cyanobacteriia > Cyanobacteriales > Nostocaceae > LEGE-11386. The sequence continues at coordinate 46,758 of JADEXK010000030.1, forward strand.
ATTTACTTTACTCCCAGCAGCACTATAGATCAGATAACCGGAGCGATTGCCCATTTTCATCCAAGGCAACCATTGACCAATTCTATCCCAACTGAGTCTAAGTTGAGACACGGAAACTAGTTCTGAATTAAATAAATCTGCTGTTGGCACAGCTAGTTTGAACAATTCCGTTGCTTGATAAGTTGGATAAGGGCTGTATTCAGCAAATTTTGGATCTTCAGCCAGTGGATTAGGATACGTGGGAAAAATATCAAAAACAAAAGTTGTAGTATCTCCCTCAATCTGTGCAGGAAATTTGCCTTGAAACTGACCCTGCACAGGATTATTAGCAACGTGCATTACAGGTACAGTTTCCCCTGTCCAGGGATTCTCCCATTTTTGCAGAATCTCATTTGTTTGTGGGTTGAGGTAGTAAGTCAATTCCCTGGAAGTAAAATCCCAACTACCCTCTGCTGTGGGAATGCACCTACTGACGCTGACTCCCGACATTTTAAACAGAAGTTTTCGCTTCTCACCAGGGATAAAGCTGTAAATTTTACCTGTCCAGATGAGGAATGTGGATTGGCTAGGATCAAGGGAAGAACGAGTTTTCACCCATTGCTCTGCATCCAATTCTTGAACTTGGGCAACCATCTCCTGTCTCCTTATGAACTGATAAACAAAGCGTAATACTAAATAGCCGCCATGAACTTTATACACCACATGAAAAAGGATTGGGGACTGGGAAGAGGCAAGGCGGAGGCAGACTTAATGGGCAAAGTCAGGAAATAAACCCTGTCTCTTTCAGCAGCAGCCCTAGTTCTGCATGACGAAGTTTCGTGTCCTTCTTGTTGTTTTCCCACATCTGAGAAAAGAAGTCTTGCATCAGCGCAATGATCCTGCGGTATTTGACGATACTTGCAACATAGAACTCATCTAACTTTATATCCCCGTCAGCATGTATCTGCTCGATGTTGTCGAGTAATATAGACCCCAATTCATAGAGTTTGAAGCCTTCTTTTATACCATATTTTTCCCTTATCCTGTGTTTATTGTTCTCCGAACATAAATCATAGAGCGAGCGAATCAGGTGTCCAATATTTCGCAGGATTTCTCCGTAGTCATAAAACGTGTTCTGCTCAAAGAAAGACTTTTCATGTGGAGTTAACATGAAACTTTTGTCAAGTACCAAACCAAAATCGGTCAAATATGTCTGCTCGCCGTCGGTAAGGACATTGCGAAAATGTGCGTCGAAGTGGATGATTCCCTTCGTCCTCAAAAAGTTAATCGTCGTGCGTAAGTCATCTAGAGGTTGCTGAAGTTTGTTGGGGTTTTCTTGCAGCCATGTTTCCAGAACATGCGGTATGTACTCTAGAAACAGAACCAACTCATAATTAGCGATCGCTCTATCTAACACATACTTCCCGGCGTTCTCACTATTGCCCCAGTATTTTACATAATCTTTTATACTCGACCTATCCACATCCGCACGCCGTCCGTTCCAGGAAATAATCCGATAATGGTACATCAGTGGAAAGGTGGCGATCGCTCCTGCCAATACCCAGTTTGTCGTCTTGATATGGGTTACGAGTTCGCGGAACACCCCAAAACCAGTGGAACCGAAGCCGTAATTACAGTAAGTCGGCAGATCATAGAGGTTTCTGGTGGAGAACTGGTTGTCAAATTCGATGTTCGTAACTGGAACACGTTTCACAAAGACCTTGGATTCCCCAAGAACGATAGTGTGATTTTGTCCCCAACCCGTGCTAGATTCCTTCGACTCACTATTGACAAATAGAGAACGCAATTGTGCATTATCTAACTGAGCGATTTGTGAACTAAGTTTGAAGTATCTCTTCCTTCTAAGTTCTATATGGTTCTTATCCATTTCCCCCCGTCTAGGCACAGCGTGAAAAAATTTATTCTATATTTCATTGATTTGTAAGTATTATTTTTTGTTTTTTCTCTTACATCCTTATACCCAAAAAACATTCATATTGAGAGTTTGCGCTTTTCTTAGTGCTATTCCACTCAGCACTTTTTCAAGTCAGGTTCTGAAAGTTGACTATCAAGATGACGAAACAAAAATATCCAAAGTGGTAGAGAACTATTAATAGCGATGAGTCGCACTAAATGACCTGTTGTCACAATTTCCACATTATGATTCAATGCCAGTGATACCAAAATCATTTCTGGCGCTCCCCCTGGTGCTGTGACTAAAAGACAAGTTAACCAGTCCCAAGAGGTTAATTGCATGGCCAACATCGCAGCGATCGCACCAGCCGCCAGAGTCATACCTACAGACATAAAGGCGTAACCTATAGCTTTTTTATCTAAATTGGGTTTATCTCCCCAATACTCACCAATGGTAATTCCAAGCAGCAGTTGACCTAATAACTTGATGAATAATGGCGGGTTAAAGTTAACATCACCCACAAAGGGCAGCCAATGCAATAAAGGATTAAAAGCTATACCAATCAACAATGCACCAAAAAACTCGGCAGCAGGAATTTTGCACAATGCAGCCAGATAAACGACTAATCCGGTAACCACTAATGCTAATAAGAGTAATCCTAGTTGGGATGGATTAAAACTCACTAATGTATTTGTAATCGGCAACGTTTGCGGATTGAGGAAATTAGCAACTGATGTCCGAGCAATTAAAGGAATAAGTAATACTACAGAGGTGACGCGAATTGCCTGAACTAGCGCTACCAGAGTAACATTTCTATCGTAATCGGCAGCAATAGATGCCATGACTCCCACACCACCAGGAACTGTAGCCAGCATCGATGTTAATAGGTTGGTTTTACTCAAGCGGGAGTAAATGTAGCCAATGCAGCTACCACTTAGCAGCAGAAATAAGGTGAGAAAAATAAATATAGGAATACCAGCAGCCAGACTGGTTAAATTGTTACTGCTACTTGAAGCACCAACAGACAGTCCAACTAGTGCCATACCCACCTTTCTGGCATTTCGATTAGGTTTGGGTGAATATTTATAAAAAATCCGACATCCTTGCAGAACTACTGCACCAGAAGCAAGTCCGCCAAATATCCAGGCAATTCCGCCAATGTGTAACTTTGCTAAGGCCAAACCCAAAGGCAATGCCAGTAGTATTTCTAGGCTCAAGACAATTAGTTGCTTGATAGATAACTGTTGTCGAGCAACAGCAGGATTTTTAGGATTGGCTTCCTCTAAAGGTGGAGCAACACTTAAATTGTGATTCATCGACACTGGCTTTTTAAATTACTTTAACTATGCACTCAAACTAACGCGGTAAGCAAAGCTATGTCCTCAGACTTATCGCTTAGGAGTTTATATTTGTTGTGGGTGGTACGCCGCCAGTGTACCTGTTCTTAAAAAAACATGGGGAATGGGGAATGGGGATAAATAATAATTCCTTACTCAGCACTCAGCACTCAGCACTCAGCACTCAGCACTCAGCACTCAGCACTCAGCACTTAGAAAAGCACTTAATACTCATCACCGGAGATAGGTGCTAAGTGTAAACAGCAGCTGCAAAACGTTCAGCTAAATTAATAATGTCCTGTTTGCGGGCAATTTGGTTGATCCATGCTTGGGGAATATTTTCTACACCGTAGTAAATTCCGGCTAACCCGCCAACGACAGCAGCAGTAGTATCTGTATCTCCACCTAAGTTAATGGCTTTCAGTACCGTTTCCGAATAAGACGAGCTATTTAGTAAACACCACAGAGATGATTCCAAGGTATCAATCACATAGCCACCAGAATTAATCTCTTCAACTGGTAGCTTGGCTATTTCGCCACTGAAGATCCTACCAAAATGTGGCTTTTCTAAGATATATTCACGCTCAGAGTAAATAGATTGAATTTTTTCTAACCCTTGTAAATAAGCTGCTTGGGGGTTAGCCCCTTCTAATAGTGCGATTGCAATACTAATATAAATGCCGCAGGCCATTTGCGATCGCGCATGAGCATGAGTAATCGCTGAAACATCATGTACTCGCGCTATTAATTCGTTGAAAGTGACAATTTTATGACAATAAGCCATCGGCAAAATTCTCATCAAGGAACCATTGCCATTGCTGTTCTCCACCTTGCCACCTGCTTGATGAGGTAAAATACCCTGTTTGAGACGCATAATTGCAGCATGAGTAGTTTGACCGATATCAAACAAGTCTCCACGAGCAGTCCAGTAAGCTTGTTTGTACCAGCGCCAAAAAGAATTGGCGATCGCATCCAACGAATATCCTCTACATAAACTTTCTGCCAAGCAAAACGTCAGAGAACTATCATCTGACCAAGTTCCCGGCGGTTGATTCCACGTACCGTAACCTAGCATCGTTGTCACGGGAGATTTAACTCGTTCAGCGCGGCTAGTAAACTCGACTGGCACACCCAACGCATCACCGACACATAAACCCATCAAACCAGATAACGTTTTTGTAGCGGTTAGCATTATTCAATCTCCATAAAAAATCCCAAAATTTAACTTTATAGATTTCCTTTATAAGTTGTTGTTATAGCTGCTACAGCCTGTTGTTTCATTCTATGTGAAAAACCAGAAAACCTAGTATTAATTAAGTATTTTACTTGCTATATTTTCACTAAATTTTAATTTTTAGCTTGTGCCAGTTACTAAAGTGCCTACTTTTAATAATGTTCCTCAAGATACCCAGATACCCGACTTCTTCAAGAAGTCGGGTATCTTTTTTGTTCAAATTATCTGGAACTTTTTTATACGGTATTCGACCTTGAATATAACAGCAAAACTTACAAAGTTTTTTCAATATTATGAAAAAGTTACTCAAATCTTTCGTGGCAATTTCTGCCCTATCTTCTGTTGTAATTGCGCCTCTTGTTCTTAGTGCTGGTCAAGCTGTTGCTCAACCACAAAAAGGTACTGATGCTAGTTATGTTGGTGCTGGTATTGCAGCTGGTGTGACCAATGGTGGACAAGATAACGATGCTGCTAACTTTGGCGGTAATCTCACAGGTCGTGTGAAATTAGGTAATACACCATTTTCTGCACGTGGTAACGTCCTGTGGAATGATCAGACGAGTGCTATCATCCCAGAAGTTTCCGTAGACGTACCAATTGCTAATCGCACCAACGCTTATATAACTGGTGGTTATTCTTTTTTGGATAAAGATGGTTCACCCAGTCCCATTGGTAACAGGGATTCTGTAGTTGTAGGTGCTGGTGTGGAATCAGAAGTGGCTAACAACTTCCTCGTTTACACCAATGCCAAAGTTGGACTTCGTGCCTACGAAAACAGTCCCGCTTCTGCTATTAGCATTAATGGTGGTTTAGGCTATCGCTTTAGGTAGGAACTAGGGACTGGGGAATCGGCATTGAGTACTAGTCTTTTTTACTCAGCACTCCCCTTCGACTTCGCTCAGAGCAAGCGCACTCAGAAAGGCACTCAGCACTCAGCACTCAGCACTCAGCACTTAAAAAAGCTGGTTTTGTCTGTGTTTTAACACTTAACAAAACCAGCTTTTTGCCGTGTTAAAATTGGATTATTCCTCATATTTCCGACCGAATTACCGGGGATCACTCAGCCGAAAATCTGCTTCGGCGTTGACCGATGCCTTATTGAGAATACTATACAACTCTAATGGTTAAATCTGCTCCTGCCCCAATCGCTAACCGTAACAAGCCTTCTAAAGTAGAAGGTATCAAAGAAAAAAGTAATTTTTTACGTGAACCTGTAGCTACGCAGATCCTAGAAGATACAACCCATTTTACCGAAGAAGCGGTACAACTTCTCAAGTTTCATGGCTCCTACCAGCAGGATAACCGCGATAATCGCGTCAAGGGACAGGAGAAAGATTACCAATTCATGCTGCGGACAAGAAATCCTGGTGGGTTTGTGCCGCCGCAATTGTATCTAACTTTAGACAAGCTAGCTGATGAATACGGCAACCACACGTTACGAGTTACCACTCGTCAAGGGTTTCAATTGCACGGTATTTTAAAGCAGAACCTGAAGGCGGCGATCGCTGCTATAGTCAAAAACATGGGTTCGACTTTGGGTGCTTGCGGTGACCTCAACCGTAACGTTATGGCACCACCAGCGCCCTTTAAAAATCGCCCAGATTATCAGTACGCTTGGGAATACGCCAATAATGTCGCGGATTTATTGACACCGCAAACAGGCGCTTATTACGAAATTTGGTTAGACGGCGAAAAGGTAATTAGTGCAGAAGAAAGCCCAGAAGTAAAAGCTGCACGTCAGCGTAATGGTACTGGCACAATTATCCATGACAGTGAAGAGCCGATTTATGGCACTCATTATATGCCCCGCAAGTTTAAAGTTTGCGTGACTGTGCCTGGTGATAATTCAGTTGATTTATATACCCAAGATTTGACTTTGGTAGTCATTACCAATCAGCAAGGAGAACTAGCAGGATTTAATATTTTTGCTGGTGGTGGCTTAGGCAGAACACACAATAAAGAAGAAACCTTTGCCAGATTAGCAGATGAGATTTGCTATGTAGCCAAAGATGATGTTTACAATTTAGTTAAAGCGATTGTTGCCACCCAGAGAGATTATGGCGATCGCACCGACCGTCGTCATGCCAGATTAAAATATTTAATCAATGATTGGGGTGTCGATAAGTTCCGCGCCCAAGTCGAAGAATATTTCGGCAAATTACTCGCACCCTTTAAACCATTACCAGAGTTTAAATATGAAGATTTTCTGGGTTGGCAAGAACAAGGTGATGGTAATTTATTTTTAGGCATTTCCGTTGATAATGGTCGAGTCAAGGATGAAGGTTCGTTTCAGCTGAAAACTGCCTTACGGGAAATTGTTGAGCAATTTAACTTACCCATGCGCTTGACACCCCACCACAACATTATTTTTTACGACATCGCACCAAATCAGCAACCAGCCATTCAAGCAATTCTCAACCGTTGCGGTATCGTCTCTGACCCCAACACTATCGAACCTTTAATCCGTTATGCAATGGCTTGCCCGGCTTTACCCACGTGCGGTTTGGCAATTACTGAGTCAGAACGGGCAATACCAGGCATTTTAGAACGGATTCGCAACCTGTTAGATAAACTTGGTTTACAAAATGAACATTTTGTGGTGAGGATGACAGGATGTCCCAATGGCTGCGCTCGTCCCTACATGGCAGAATTGGGGTTTGTGGGTAGCGCTCCCGAATCTTACCAAGTTTGGCTGGGGGGTTCACCAGACCAAACACGTTTGGCGCAAGCTTATACAGAAAGGCTACACCATAATGATTTAGAAAGCTTTCTCGAACCGATTTTTGTTTATTTCCAAAAATCGCGCCAATCTGGGGAAAGCTTCGGTGATTTTTGCGATCGCGTGGGTTTTGATGCTCTGCGTGAATTTGCTGCCAAATATGAGCCTGAAATCGTTGCACCACAAGCAACTCAGCCAACAGCCAAGACGACTAAATCTCCCAGTAGATCCCGGCATCGCATCAGCCTCCAGGATGAAGTTTACGAAAAATTAAAGGCAACCGCCGCCAGTCAAGGTAAACCAATGACTGAATTAGTGAATGAAGCAATCAAAACTTATTTGGAGATGAATTAACAGTGAACAGCTAAATCCCTGGGTCTAAATCCCCCAGCATACGCCTGATAACTGATAACTGATTTCATCGGTGTTGCTGATTGAAAAAAACGTGAGTTCGACAAATATCAAAAACCCCTCTCCAAACCTCTCCCCTGCCAGGAGGAGCCACTGCGTTGCGCGGGTTCCCCGCGTTGTAGCAAGTGGCGTAGAGGCTTCAAAACCTTAATTTCTCGTTGAGCTTTCAAGATATTTAAGCCCCTCTGGGCGTCGGAGAGGGGTTGGGGTGAGGTTCATCGAATTCACGTGAAAAAAGGTAATTTTGGCATTTCATACTCTAATTTAGCAACGCCATTTCATCAGTTTTAAAGAAAAAGCTGGGGCGAAGAAGAATGTGATTAAAATAAGAATCGCTGCACCTGTAATATGGTGCAGCTTTTTTAGATTCAAAATTTAATTCCCAATGAGCAAATGTGGCTAATTAACCAAGTTCGTCGTTGGGGTAAAGAACAATTTACCCAGCTAAAGGAGAGTAATAGCGGTGAGTGGCATTGGTTGGCAGAAAAGCCCATGCCAGTAGCTGGACTTAACCGTAGCCTCTGGCGAGGAGCTGTACCCTCCAAGAACTTTTACATCTTGCTGTTTTTATCTGGGATTATTTCTACTGTAGGACTGCTGGCTAATAGTGCAGCCACAATTATCGGGGCGATGATCGTTGCGCCGTTGATGGGGCCAATTATCGCGATCGCCTACAGCATGGTCATGGGCAATCAGCGTCTGTTAAAGCGCGCTAGTTTTACGCTATTGACTGGAGTTGTGCTGACTGTTGTCACTTCCATGCTCATTGCCAGAATTGTAGGTATCAGAACCTTTGGCCCAGAAATTTGGGGGCGAGTCAGTCCGACTTTACTAGATTTGGCGGTAGCTTTGGCAGCAGGTGCAGCTGGAGCATATGCCAAATCACGCCGTCACGTTGCCGATGCTTTGCCAGGAGTAGCGATCGCTGTAGCTTTAGTCCCGCCTTTGAGTGTTATGGGGATTGGCATCGCTATGGGTTCCCAGTCGGTCACTACTGGTGCTTCTTTACTGTTTTTGGCAAACTTAATCGGCATCATTTTTAGCGGTGCGCTGGTGTTTCTAGGGCAACGCTACGGTTCTATAGAAAGAGCGCGTCAAGGTTTAATTTTATCCATTGGGGCAATAATTCTTCTGGGTTTACCTTTAGGATTTTCTCTAGATAATTTGCTCCTGAAAGAACGCACACGTCGCAGTATTGAGTATTTGCTTTACCGCAGAACTCTGACATTTGCTAGTAGAGACATTCGCAGTATTAAAGTACAGCGACAAGAAGATTCTCTAATTGTTGAACTAGAAGTAGCAGCTCCCATCGGTGCAATTTCGGAAAATCAGGTGAACATGGTACGGGATTTTGTGCAGCAAAGCTTAAAAAAACCATTAACTTTAAATGTACGGGTAATTCCCATCCAGGAATTTACAGCCCCGGCTTCCAATTCACTAAAATAGGGTAGGTTATGGGGAGTCGGGAATAGGGAAATTCCCACTCAGCACTCAGAAAGGCACTTTGTCATGGCGCAACTACAACGAATTGCGATCGCCCCAAATCAATTCCAACAAGGGCAAATTTCCCTGACAACAGAGCAACAACATTATCTAGGTCGAGTGTTGCGGTTACGTGCAGGCGATCGCTTTATTGCTATGGATGGCAAAGGAAAATGGTGGTTAGCTCAGTTAGAAGGAGAACAAGCCCAGGTTTTAGAAATACTAACTGTAGAAACAGAATTATTTGTATCAATCACACTTATGGTAGCCTTGCCCAAAGGTAATGGATTCGATGAAATAGTCCGGTGTTGTACGGAATTGGGTGTAACTTGTATTACTCCAGTATTGAGTGATCGCACCTTACTGCATCCTAGTCACCAAAAACTCGAACGTTGGCGGCGTATCGCTACAGAAGCCGCCGAGCAGTCAGAGCGTGCTTTTGTGCCGAAAATTTTAGAACCTGTCGCTTTTAGTGCTGCTCTTACCGATAGCGTAGCAACTCACCGTTATATTTGTGAGGCGCGTGGCGATTATCCGCATTTAAACAATGTGATTCAATATGACAGCAGTGAAATTGTCATTGCTACAGGCCCAGAAGGGGGATGGACTCAAACCGAAATTGACAGTGCGATCGCCTCTGGATTTCAACCAGTTTCCCTTGGTCGTCGGATCTTACGAGCAGTTACAGCACCAGTAGTGGCATTAACCTTAGTTTCCGCAGGTTGTGAAGTATAGCAGATGCCACATAGTTGAGGATATAAACTAATCATCAAACCCGGACAGCAAGAGATTTTCCAGGCTCTTCCCTGTCTCCTGTCCCCTTTCCCCTGTTATATAAATGATTTATCCCCACCTAAAGCTTTATATCTTTGCGTGAGGTATCTCACCAGTGTGCGTTGAAAGTAAGCAATGATTGAGCAAGTTGCCACCGCCTTTGAGCGTAAAGACTATTACACAGCTGCCAAATTACTCAAACAGCTGTTAACTGAATCACCAGAAAATCCTTGGGTGCAATTTTATCTCGGACAGCTGCATGAAGTATCCCAAAAGCGCCAAGAAGCTGAGAAAATTTATCGGCAACTGCTGCGGAGTACAACCAACACTAAAATATTGACGCAAGCACGCCAAGGTTTACAGCGACTACAAGAAATAAAGCAAGAAGAAAGACAACGAGCCATTACCAAAGCAACATCTGAACCCAGTCATACTGAACTTGGTGTATTAATTTTAAAACCTTTGAGTCAAGAACTAAAAACTATAGCTGCACCAAAATTCGCTCAGATTATGCAGCTAGACTCTTACACCGCAAGGCTCATACTACCAAGTCGCGGCTGGCGATTATATCGTACTGGACAAGTGGGAGAACTCAAATATTATGGTACACAGTTACAGCAAGCCGGAATTCCTTGCTTTTGGACAACAATAGCTGCTATTCAACAAATCCAAGTTTTTCAAGTTAAATACTTCTCAGAATCTAACCCACAACTTACTGTTGTTTGTCGCAATCAAGAAAATCAACTCGGCTCCCTTACTTTTGACTGGTCGGAGGTTACAACCAGGGTAGTAGGACTTTTACCCATTTTTGAAGAAGTTGTAGATCGCAACGTCAGAGGTAAACTAGAACGCAAAACTCAAACTCAAGACTATGCCCAATTTTGTGATTTACACTTACCTGACAGACATTGCATTTTGCGACTTTATGATCATGGTTATGAATTTCAGCAAGGTGTAGAGATTACTCCCCAAGTTAGCCAAAATACAATCAGAATTAATTGGAATAGTTTACTAGAATGGATGGAGCAACATCTGCCACAAGTAAAAATTTGGTCAGATTTCACACCCTTTGCAGAAACAGTATTAGATCAAACAGAAATGCTGGGTAACATTCAGTCTCACATTCACCTGTTTCGTAGGGAAAAGACTAATTGGGACCCAGCGTTTCACTTATATAGTGGTTTAATATTTGTCAACTTCACCTGAAAATAGGAAAGGGAGATGAGTAGTATAGACAATAACTCATTCCCCATACCTGATAATGCTTAACCAGGGGTTTTAACCTGACGTGCCATATCCAAATAAGTACTCATATTTGCACCCGGACGGCGACGACCGTTCGAGCTAGTAGCCGAAGGAGCAAGATATTTGGGCGCAAACGTAGTTTCAGTTGGTTCCTTGATACTTGTAGTTGCTGCTGGCGCTTTGGCAGGTTCAGCTTTAGGCGCTTTGCCATTCTTTGATGCTTCTACTTTAGAAGCTTTAGCTGTTTTAGCCGTAGTAGGTGCATTGCTCTTTGCAGATGCAGACTCCACTGGCTCCGTTACAGCTACTGCTACCGCAGCTTTTGTCCCGTTGGATGTTGCTGCTGGTTTAGCTGCTACTGCTGGAGATGCATCTTTAGTTTTAGCTGCTGGGGATTTTTCAGCCGCAGGTTCATCTAGTTCCAAGTAGTAGCCGTTACTTTTTTTACCTGGTAACAACCCAGTAATGAAACCTAGAATACCAGTGATTAACTTTTTGATAAAACCGAACATTAGAATTGCTCCTGCCTTTGATGTCTGTAAACTTGGCCGTAGTGTTAAAAAATACGGCAGAATATTACATTTTTTGTGCCACGCTATGCCTTAAGAGTGACAAGCCTTATTGGTTTGTACTTAATTAACATTGTAGTAACACTACAGAGCAAATGTTCTCAACTCTTTATTGCAAGCACTCGCAACCTGTAGATATCGAAAATTAATTATTAAATTTTACTGTAACTAAGAGCAATAATCTGAGAGTTTACTTAATAAAATTTAACATTCTTTTGTTTACTAAACAATCGATTCCCATGAAAAAACTGAACTAATTACAGAAGTAGGAAAGGGGACAAGAGGACAAGGTGAGAATTACAGAAATAATTTCACTCCAACTCCCCATTTTTCAACCAGTGGTAGAAGTGTCATAGCTTATCTACAGGCAGTGACGCTACTCAGTTAAATTTCCAACAGACTTGATGCAGGTAAACTTGGGAGATGAACACCAAAAACCAGCAGCGCAACTCCGTATTATTGGTACATGGCATTGATGACACGGGAGCTGTTTTTCGTCAAATGACGGGTTACTTAAGACAACTGGGTTGGTCTGTGTATACCCTCGATTTGGTTCCTAATAATTGTGATGCAGGTCTTGATGTATTGGCACAGCAGGTAGCCGATTATGTTGCCACTAACTTTGCTCCAGAACAACCACTGGATTTGGTAGGTTTCAGCATGGGAGGAATTGTCAGCCGCTACTATGTGCAACGACTAGGCGGAATTAACCGTGTACAGAGGTTTATCACTATCTCATCACCTCATCATGGAACTGTAATTGCCTATGCTTCTCAACGTCCTGGTTGCTTACAAATGCGCCCCAACAGTGCTTTTATCCAGGATTTAAATTCTGATGCTCTAATACTAGAACAGCTAAATTTTACTTCTATATGGACACCTTATGATTTGATGATCGTTCCCGCAAATAGTTCACAAATGCCACTGGGACAAGAGGTAATAGTGCCAGTTGCTCTACACTCCTGGATGTTGACAGACTCTAGAAGTTTGGCAGCAGTAGCCGCAGCCTTGGCAGAGCCAATTAAGCCCTATCACCAATTTGGGTATACTCATAATTTCCAAAAATCGCCTCTGGGTGGCGGTAATATTTAAATTCCATCAAGTTATAAAAAGGATCTTCCAAAAAGAAAGTACGATGCTCCAAGGGAGAACCAACAAAGCGGTTTTTAGGTACTTCGCGAAAAAGTAGCTGTTTTGTTTGTGCCTTTTCTAGTAATTCCTCCCAGTCATTTTCCTGGATAAAAATTAGTCCAAAGTGTCGTGGATAAATAGTGCGTTGGCGTGTCAGGGGTTCTTTGGTGACGTGAGCCACCAATTGATGACCGTAGAGGTTGAGAATCAGCGCTTGGGGGTTTTCACGGCCAGGGATACAACCTAGGGCCTCAACATAATAGGCTTTCGTTTGGGCAATATCAGTGACGGGGAAAGCCAGATGAAATAAAGTTTGGCTCATAGATAGCTAGTGTTGCAGAGACTAGTAGTTGAAACTATAACAGGGAACAGGGAATAGAGAACAGGGAACAGCTTTGAAAGTCTTTTGGTGTCTGCGTTTTCTGATAAATTGATGTCCTAATCTTTACTTGAACTGCTATATCTACAAATTTATTCCTTAAACTCTAGTTGTGGTCAATTTGCACACAGTTTTATATAAATTCAACTTATATCCTGGTGACGATATTACGTCGAATGGGGAGTAAGGGAAAGAAATTATATTAGTACTCTCTTTTTCCTCGTTTTCTCAAGTCTTCCCTGTTTGTTCTGTCCTTCACCTGTAAAAGGAATAGAGCTTAAAGGAACTTTATTTGATTTTTGTCAAAACTCACATGTATTTCCTTCTTCTGTATCCCCTATCCCCTGTTACCTTCCTAGAAATCCAGCACCCAAGTTCTAAAATTGGTTATTCTGTTGATATTCTGGCAAAACTACTCATGATTGATTGCTGATGTTATCTTTAATTGACTCTGCAAATCCCTGGTTAGTAGCAATAGGATTGAACACAATTTTATTGGGTTTAGTTGGGATTGCTCCCAAGAAGCTACTCACTCCAGCAGGAATATTCCACGCTTGGTTACTTGGAGTACTTATTTGGGGAACCCTAGGCTGGCAAGGATATGTGGTAGTAATGTTTTATTTTTTAGCTGGTTCTGGGGTAACGCGGATTGGAATGGCACAAAAAGAAGCAGAAGGAATAGCAGAAAAGCGTTCTGGAGCAAGAGGCCCGGAAAACGTCTGGGGTTCAGCTTTAACTGCGGCATTGTGTGCTGTGGGAGTAGGGATGCTTAATTCAGAATTGCTTATACCCATTCCCCAGTCTTTATTCCTGAGTCTTTTGCCCTTACTTTTGTTAGGCTATGTAGCGAGTTTTAGTACCAAGCTCGCTGATACCACTGCTAGCGAAGTGGGTAAAGCCTATGGTAAGCGCACCTTTTTGATTACCACATTACAACCAGTACCCCGTGGTACAGAAGGGGCAGTTAGCTTAGAGGGTACTTTAGCTGGTGTAGTAGCTTCAATTGCGATCGCCTGTTTAGGTTGGGCAGTCGGTTTGATAGATTTATTGGGGATAGTGTGGTGTGTATTAGCGGCATTTATTGCTACTAATTTAGAAAGTGTAATTGGGGCAACATTGCAATCTGAATATAATTGGATGACTAATGAAGTAGTAAATATTTTCAATACCTTAATAGGCGCGATCGCTGCTATGATCATTGCCTTATTATGGGCAATTATTAATGCTTCATTTGCTGGCTAATTTTTTCTAAATAATTTACAAGTATTTTTGCACACTACCTTTGTAGTGTAGTTACTGTGTAGCTATACAACGGTTGAAATCGGTGATTATCTAAGTTTTAAAATTGCCAACGTATATTTTGTAATTTATAAAGGTTTAGCAGTTCCTTATCAGTTTATTTCATGGAATCTTCATCATTTTTAACCGTCAATGACCAACCAATTTCTATTAATCAAGCAGTAAAATATCTGCAAGCTAATGGAAAACTAGCACAGTTCATTGGCGATATTCTCCGGCAGTATGTCATTGAGCAAGAAATCCAAACGCGAGACGACATCCAAATCAGTCCGGCTGCCACAGAACAGACAATTATTGATTTTCGCCTCAAAAATCAACTAACTGACCCCCAAAATTTTCAAGAATGGTTAAAGAAAAATGCCACAGACTACGCTACCTTTTACGAATCAATTGCTTTTGGCTTTAAGTTAGAAAAACTTAAAGTTTTAATTACAGAAACAAAACTCCCAGAATATTTTATTGAACGTAAGATTTTTCTGGATCGAGTAATCGTCTCTCGTATAGTTGTAGACAATCAAGAACTGGCAGAAGAACTACAAACCCAAATTGATGAAGGAGGTAGCTTTGAGCAACTAGCAAAAGAGTACTCACTGGCAGAAGATCGCATTGTCAACGGCATGATGGGGCCAGTTAGTCGAGGAACAATGCCAGATAAATTGAGGGCAGCTGTTGATGTAGCTAGCCCTGGACAATTGGTCGGCCCCATAGAAATAGAAGGACGTTATGGTTTGTTTCGAGTAGAACAATTTCTACCAGCGTCTTTAGAAGATGTTCAACTAAAGCAAGTACTACAAAATGAATTATTTGAGAAATGGCTAGTAGAGAAAATTCAAAAGCTGACGGTCAAACTACAAATGAGCTAAAAGTTCTGGATAGTCAATCTCTACGAGTAAACGCCCTAGATTCTGTACCTTGGGAACAAGCACCCTTATGCTGGCTAAATTCCGAGGAAAAATCACGATTACATAATCAAGCAGAAGTCCGTCAATATCGACTAGGGGAAAAAATCTGGTCAACCGCAGCAGGAGGTGAGCAATTTTTTATTGTTGCTGGTAAAGTCCGCTTGCGGGAAGAAGGTGAAGGTAAGCCTTTAGCAGCCTTACAAGCAGGGGATTGGTTTGGTGACTTATATCAACTTGCTGTGGAGTGTAAAGCTGTAGCTGCTAGCAAAGAAGTAGTAGTAGTGTGTTGGGATAAAGCACTGTGGGCAGAGTTTTCCACACCGCAAATTGAAGAGTTTTGGCGAGGAGTAGAAGCGGACGAGGGGACTAGGAAAAGCAGAGGTGCAGGGGAGCAGGGGAGCAGAGGTGCAGAGGAGATTACTAATCTCTCTGTCCCACAACATCCTAGCTCTCCATCCTCCACTTATCCCTTTGTTTCTAATTGGAACACAGCTGCTGCTTGTTTAACCATGGTGGCGCAATACTTGGAACATCCTGTGAAATTGGAATGGGTACAACGTCAACTGAGGGGACAACGCCCGAAAAATCTGGTGGAAGCAGGAGAAAAGTTAGGGTTGGTGTTGCGACGGTTGCAAGTCAGTTGGGGTGAGTTGCGGCAGTTATCGTTTCCAGTTTTATTACAGTGGCAATCAGACACTTCATCTTCAATCAATACTCCCCAATGGGTAGTAGCCTATGGAGTGAAAGGCTCTAATCTGATTATTGCTAATCCTCTAAACCTTGATCATACTTGTGAAAGCCTTCCCCAATTAGCAGTTGAGGATTTTTGGGATGGTAGTTTGTGGCAGGTAGAACTTGTATCCCAGCAAGAAAAATTTAACCTTGGTTGGTTTACTCCAGCAGTTTGGAAGTACCGGGGATTGCTAGGAGAAGTATTGCTAGCGTCCTTTACGTTGCAACTGTTGGGATTAGGGACTCCACTGATTACCCAAGTCGTGATTGACAAAGTGATGGTGCAACAGAGTTTGCCCACTCTCGATGTCATGGCGATCGCACTTTTATTAATTGCTTCATTTGAGTCTCTACTCGGCATTCTCCGGCTATTTATCTTTACTCATACAGCTCGGCGTTTAGATTTGAGCTTATCAGCACAACTATTTCGCCATCTGATGCGTTTGCCTTTAGCTTATTTCGAGTCGCGGCGTGTGGGAGATACTGTAGCCAGAGTTCAAGAACTCGAACAAATCCGCCAGTTTCTTACAGGTACAGCATTAACGGTGATTCTCGACAGCATTTTTGCTGTGGTGTACCTGGTATTGATGTTTTACTACAACATCCCACTGACATTTGTGTCTTTGGCTGTGCTGCCGTTGTTTGCTGCTTTAACAATTATTGCCACACCTATTCTGCGTAACTGGCTCAACGAAACCTTTAACCGCAGTGCCGATAGCCAATCGTTTTTAGTAGAGACAGTCACAGGAATTCACTCAGTTAAAGCTCATGCAGCCGAATCAGTAGCCCGCGATCGCTGGGAAGGCTTATTTGCTCGTTTTATCCGTACAGGTTTTAAGGCTTCTACTACCTCTAACATTAGCAGTAATATAGGTGACTTTCTGACTAAATTTTCTTCTTTACTAATTCTTTGGTTTGGTGCCAAATTAGTCATTGAACAAAAACTAACAATTGGTCAGCTTGTAGCCTTTCAAATGCTTTCGGGGAGAGTCACCGGGCCGCTTTTGCGTCTAGTACAATTATGGCAAAATTTGCAACAAGTTTTGCTTTCTGTAGACCGCATTGGGGACATTCTTAACGTTGCCCCAGAAGCTGAAATTGGTACAGGTTTAGTATTACCACCACTCAACGGCCAAGTCACCTTTGAGCAAGTCTTTTTTCGTTATCAGCCACATATTGAACCAGTCCTCAAAGGTATTTCTTTCAA
The DNA here is from genome assembly GCA_015207155.1 of Nostocales cyanobacterium LEGE 11386. Taxonomy (GTDB): domain Bacteria; phylum Cyanobacteriota; class Cyanobacteriia; order Cyanobacteriales; family Nostocaceae; genus LEGE-11386. Next base: position 64,073 of record JADEXK010000030.1, read on the forward strand.
TACAGAACCAGGGCAATTTATTGGCATCGTCGGACGCAGCGGTTCTGGTAAAAGTACCCTTTCTAAATTGTTACAACGCCTCTATCAAATTGAATCAGGACGCATCCTCATTGATGGTTTTGATATTAAAAGCGCAGATTTAGCGTCACTACGACAACAAATTAGTGTAGTTCTCCAAGAAGACTTTTTATTCAATGGTTCCATCTTGGAAAATATCACTCTTGGTAATCCAGATATTAGTGCAGAACAAGTAGTAGAAGCTGCCAGACTTGCCGTAGCCCATGACTTTATTAGTCAATTACCCTACGGTTACGAAACCAATGTTGGTGAACGGGGAACGGCTTTATCAGGTGGACAAAGGCAACGTATAGCCTTAGCAAGATTATTTCTTTCCCCAGCACCAATTTTAGTGTTAGATGAAGCTACCAGCGCTTTAGATAGTGAAACTGAACAGCAGGTATTGCAAAACTTACAAAAAATTTCTGCTAACCGGACTGTCTTCCTCATTGCTCATCGCTTTGCACCTCTTAAACGTGCTGATTTGATTTTAGTATTAGAGCAAGGTGTAATTGCTGAACGCGGTACTCACTCACAGTTATTACAGCAAAAAGGATTGTACTGGTCACTATATCAACGCCAGCAAGCAAATATTTAGTTGAAACTAGAGGCGAATAAGTAAAACTTTAGAGTTGCCCTCAGTGTAACCTTCATGATTAAGTCTTCTTTGTGTCTTAGTGTCTTTGTGGTGAAAAATAAATGCTTTTTAACACGAAGTTACTAAGACACCAAGTAAAAATATCTGTAAATGCAAACAATATAAAATTTTTAGAAAAATCCCTTTTTAAGTAGGATTTTTTGTCAAAAAAGTTGCATTTTGCTATTTCATTTCATAGTATTTTTTGGCAAAGGGGGGAAAGTCACCCTTTAAAACCTTAGGGAGCAGGTTTTAACAGTTATTGCTGCCAAAAAACTACTCTATTTGAGGAGAAAGTATTCATGCCCACTGATGATATTAGTAACAATTTTTTTCCTCATAAAGGGCTAAATTTCACTTCTATTTCCTCGGTAGATACTTTTCAAGTTCAACATGACTATGGCTGGGGTTTAAGTAATCGTAGTAGCTTGAATTTAGAAAGTGCTGTGACGGCAACTTCTGCCCGTACCGCAAACTATAATTCTACCTCTGGCTATGGCTTGATTAACGCCGCCGCCGCAGTGGCAAGAGCTGCTGGTCAAAATACTTTTGCTAATGTTCCCAATCTTGGTGGCAATAATTGGGGAGCAGATTTAATTAAAGCGCCAGCAGCTTGGGCACAAGGATACACAGGTCAAGGTGTTGTGGTTGCTGTTCTGGATACTGGGATTGACTACAACCACGCAGACTTGCAGAACAATATTTGGACGAATCCTGGAGAAATTCCGGGTAATGGCATAGATGATGATGGTAATGGCTATGTTGATGATGTCCAAGGCTGGAATTTTGTTAATAGAAGCAATAATGTTCTGGACGTAAACGGTCATGGTACTCACGTCGCCGGTACTATTGCGGGGGAGAATAATGGCTTTGGTGTGACTGGTATTGCTTATAATGCCAAGATTATGCCAGTTAAGGTGTTGGATGATTCTGGCACGGGTTCATTTAGCGCGATCGCAGATGGCATTTACTATGCTGTGAATAATGGCGCTAATGTGATTAACCTGAGTCTGGGTGGTGCTTTCCCTAACAGCGCTCTGGAATCAGCAATTGCATATGCCAGTAGCAAAGGTGCAATCGTGGTTATGGCAGCAGGTAATAACGGTTTCCCGTTTACAGGCTATCCTGCTAGCTATGCCAACAACTGGGGACTTGCAGTTGGAGCAGTAGACAGAAACAATAACATGGCTAACTTCTCTAACCGAGCGGGAACAAATCCACTCGCCTACGTGACAGCCCCAGGAGTTGGTGTCTATTCTTCAGTTCCCGGTAATCAGTATGCTCAGTACAGTGGCACATCTATGGCGACTCCCCACGTCGCTGGTGTAGTTGCCTTGATGTTGAGTGCTAATCCCTCCTTGACTGATGCTCAAGTACGTCAAATTATTATCGAAACAGCAGGAAATAGTACACCAGTTGCTACCTCTAGCTTTCAGATTAGCTCTCTCAATCTCAGTTCTCTGGTTTCTCAGGCGATTTCTCACGAAACATCTTTGACGAATGGGTTTGCACTACCTTATGGGAACAACTCCCAAAAACTCTCTGATACAAAGTTTCCAGTCTACGCAGAGATGGTAGGCAATAGGACATCAGCTACTACTATTAATTTTGAATTTGAAGTTATACCACTAACCGCAAGCAATACAGCAACTGCCTACTACTCATCTGACAGCAAAATCTCATCGATGAATGCAGGCATTCAAGAGCAATTCCGGTACTATGATCACGCTTTCAGCAACAATATTAACAACAGCATTAGTCAAGATGATGACCAGAATAATGGTGATTTTACAGATATTGAAACAATTTTGAGTCAATTCCAAAAGCAGCTAGATGAATTGCGGAGATATTTTGGCGGCTTTTAATTTTCTTGTGAGATGAGTTATCTGATTCACCCCACAAGAAATAAACCTATCTGACTGAAAATGCTTCACTAAATCTCCGAGTTACAGGCTCAATAATGAAAGTCAAAATTGACTTCTTCCGAGTGACAATTTCACCATTAGCTGCCATTCCGGGAGTAAATGCAACTTCTTGACCCCGTACATTCATGGAATGTTGACTTAGTTGGATTCTGGTGGGAAAAACTAAACCCAATTCTTGATCGACAACTGCATTAGGGCTGACTTGCACAACTTCACCATCAATAGTGCCAAATTCCTGGAAGGGGAAAGTTGCCATTTTCACCTTTGCTTTCATACCCTGACGAATAAAGCCAATATCGCGGTTGAGGACTTTTACTTCTAACAACATCTCTTCCCCAGCCGGCAAAATTGACAGTAACTCTTCACCGGCTTGGACTGGGCCTTTGGTTGCCTTAATTTTGTAAATTGTCCCTGCTACTGGAGCCTTAATGGTTTCCCCTGCTTGCTGCTTTCTGGCCTGTTCTAATTGACCATTAATGTTAGTCAATTCTTCTTTGCGCTGATTTATCTGGGTCAAAATTTCACTTTGGCGCTCAGACGTTAAACGCTGTGCTTGCTTAAGAACACCTTGATAGGCTTGTTCGGTTTGGCGGATTTCTTGGGTTTGGGCGGTAATATCTCTTTCTAAGGAGGCTACTCTGTCTTGAGCCTCTGTTACTCGGTTCTGAGCATTAATCACCTCATCTTTTGCCCTGGTGATGTCTGTGTTGGCTCGATTTAATCTTTCTTGCGCTTCCAGGTAATCAAGTCTGGGTACTGCACCGGGACTGACGAGAGTGCGGAGGTTTTCTTCTCGTTGTTGAGCGATCGCCATATTGCTTGCAACTTTTTCAACGATGTTTTCGGCGTTGACTACATTAGCTTGGGCGTTAACGACACTGCTTTGAGCGTTGACTAAATTTTCTTGTAACCGTTTGAGGCGGACTTTCGCCTGCTCAATAATTGCTAATTGGCGATTTGCTTCTGCTTCCGCCACAGCTTGACGTGCTTGGTAGTCTTTCAGTCGCGATTCTAAAAGTTCATCTTGCAGTTTTGTCCCAGCCGTTGTTGTACCGATGCGTTCTGCTTCTAGACGTTGCAAGTCTTCTTGAATCAATTTGGCAGATTGAGCTAGGCGGGTAACGTCTGTTTGTTTCAAGTCTGGATCACGTTGAATTAGGACTTGATCCTTCGTGACGTGATCACCTTCTTGGACATTCACTGCCAAAATTGAACCCCCACCCAGGGATGTTACCGGACGCACTTGTGTCGAGGCGATTAATTCCCCAGGGGCGATCGCTACTTCATCTATTTGAGAGAAATTGGCCCAGGCGATCGCCCCAAATACTACTAAGCTCATCGTTCCCGCTAAAACTCTCGTATAAAGCGGTGGTAATTCCTGTACAGCTTTACCCACTTCATAAGATAGTTGGTCTTCTGGTTTAGCAAATTGCTGTTTTGTTTGACGTGCTTGAGCAGCATTGGCAACTAGGGAATATTTCATAATTTATTGGGGAGTGGGATGGGAGG
>JADEXK010000031.1 GCA_015207155.1 Nostocales cyanobacterium LEGE 11386
CCCCCACTCCCTCACTCCCCCACTCCCCACACTCATGTCTACCATCCGTCCTGCCCAAATCACCAAAGTTATCCCCAACTCTATAGCCGCAGAAATTGGCTTTGAACCGGGGGATGCGATCGTTGCGATTAATGGCACACATCCCCGTGATTTAATTGATTATCAATTTTTATGTGCTGATGAAATTCTCGAACTAGAAGTTTTAGACGCAACTGGAAAAACTCATCACGTTGAAATTGAAAAAGACTATGACGAAGACCTGGGGTTGGAATTTGCAACTGCTCTATTTGATGGGTTAATTCAGTGCAATAATCGCTGTCCGTTTTGCTTTATCGACCAACAGCCACCTGGTAAGCGTTCCAGTTTGTACTTAAAAGACGATGATTACCGTCTCAGCTTTTTGTATGGTTCCTACTTAACCCTGACTAACTTGCCAGAGAGAGAATGGCAGCGTATTGAACAGATGCGTTTGTCTCCCTTATTCGTTTCTGTTCATGCTACAGAACCAGAAATTAGAATTAGACTGCTGAAAAATCAGCGTGCAGGACAAATCTTGCAACAAATTAAATGGTTTCAAGAGCGACGGCTACAAATTCACGCTCAAGTAGTTGTGTGTCCTGGTATAAATGATGGCAAGCACCTGGAACAAACCTTAAGAGATTTAGCGTCATTTTATACTGGTGAAGTGCCTGCGATCGCATCAGTGGCAGTAGTGCCGGTGGGCTTGACGCGATTTCGCCCAGAAAAAGATGAACTCATACCCGTAACTAAGGAAAAAGCTCAAGAAGTAATTTCTCAAGTAAAACAACTCTCCCAACAATTTCGCCAACAATTCGGTTCCGGCTTTGCTTGGTTAGCCGATGAATGGTTTTTGATTGCAGGTGAAGAATTGCCCAGTGAAGCGGAATATGAAGAATATCCGCAAATTGATAACGGGGTGGGTTCCATTCGTTTATTTATCAAGCAATTTGCATCTACTGCCGCAGAATTATTACCGCCAAAGCTATATCATCAGAAAAAATTAACTTGGGTAGTTGGTAATGCAGTAGAAAAGGCATTTCAACCCATTCTCAAACGCTTGAATGCTGTTGAGGGTTTAGAAGTAAATATGCAGGCTTTATGTAGTGATTACTGGGGACAAAATATTAGTGTCACGGGATTACTTACTGGTCATGATTTACTTTTAAATCTTCAAGGGCAAGATTTAGGCGAGGGAATTTTGCTGCCAAAAGTTATGTTAAAACATGGTGAATTACTATTTTTAGATGACATGAGTATTGCAGAAGTAGCCGACAAACTAAATACCAAAATCCTTCCAGTTGCTGGCGTTGAGGAATTAATTAAGGCTTGTATTGCTGAACTTGTTCTTGTTTAATTAGTAAATATCAGTTGTTTTTCGGAGGTAATTTATTGATATGTTGATTGATAAATGAAATAAGCTATTGTCAATAATCGATTGAGGAGTGATTAAGTGAAGAATCAGGATAAATGCCATAAAAAAATCATCAAAGCTGGATTCTTCATTTTCACTTTTAAATTTTTAGTTTTTAATTTCTTGAGTATTTTGCCAGCCAAAGCGGCGACTGAAGAACCTGTATTGAGTGTGGTGCAGAGCCAAGAAAATCAGCAGCAATGGGCAGAAATTACCAAGCGGTTGCAAGCAATAGATGTGAAGTATTGCGTCATTGGGCTAGCTGATGTCAAGAGTGCCGCAGATTGGGGCGATCGCCGGGTATTATTTTTGCCCAATATCGAAACATTAACACCAGCCCAAGCGATCGCCCTAGAGACGTGGATGAGCAAAGGCGGAAACTTAATTGCTAGTGGCCCTGTAGGTAGTTTATCAGCGCCTGGAGTCCGCCAGTTGATGCGATCGCTCTTGGGCAGTTATTGGGGATTCAGCCTCAATCAGACACAGCAGATGTCACCCTCAAAAACCAAGAGCCAGGAATGGACTAACCAAAATGGACTTTTTGGTAAGGTACATGGCGGTGTGTTGATTCCCAATGATGTTGCAGCTCAAGCCGTTGCTGTATGGAATTCCCCAGATAATCCCGCCGCAGTAGTCACAACAAAGCGTTCCACCTTATTGGGTTGGCGTTGGGGAACAAATACAGCTTCCGCCGCAGATTTAGATAGTACCTGGTTAAAAACTGCCCTGAATCGTCATTTATCAGCATCCTCAAATAACAAAAAAAAGGTAGAAGGAGCTTCCTCACACTGTTCTACATCAGTAGCAGCTGCTCCCCCATCTCCCACCTTGCGGTCAGCCGCTATCGCCTCTACATCTCCCCCATCTGCCGACGAAATCGACCAACTAGAACAAACAGTACGCTTGGATGTTGCCCCCAACTCCAATGCACCAATTAATAATAATGAAGCGATCGCTCTCCAACAAGAGCTTGAAAGTTTAATTGGTCGGGTGGAAAGTGCCCATTTAGCTGCATTAGCCTATGCTGCGAGTAGTGGTGAAACCGTTACTAGGAACCCATCTCTCAAGGGAGAACAGGGGCAATTAGCCTCAAACAGAGTCAGACGAGAAACTTCTAGTAAAGAGCAAGCCATAGCACAAGCCAAGGTAGTCGCCCAGAATTTACCTCAGTTGATTGCTCAAAAAAATTATGCTTTAGCTCGTCAACAGTGGTTAGCAACAAAGGCGAATTTATGGAAACAATTTCCTGTAAATCGCAGATTAGCTCAGGCAGAAATTCGGGCTGTGTGGTTAGACCGGGGGACAATTGTCAAGGCTGGTAGTGAAAAAGAACTAGCCAAAATTTTTGATCGGCTGGCACAATCCGGGATTAACACCGTCTTTTTTGAAACTGTCAATGCTGGTTACACTATCTATCCCAGCCAGGTTGCACCCCAGCCAAACCCTTTGATTCGCGGCTGGGACCCGTTGGCAACTGGGGTAAAATTAGCCCATGAACGGGGTATGGAATTACACGCTTGGGTTTGGGTTTTTGCTGCTGGTAACCAACGTCATAATGAGCTGATTAATCTCAATTCTCATTATCCAGGCCCAGTGCTGGCGGCTAATCCTGATTGGGCAAACTATGATCACCAGGGTAAGATGATTCCTGCTGGTCAAACTAAGCCCTTCTACGACCCAGCTAATCCCGAATTACGGCAATACTTACTGAAGCTGTATGAAGAAATTGCCACCCGCTATCAAGTTGATGGTATACAGCTAGATTACATTCGCTATCCCTTCCAAGACCCATTTGCTGGCAGAATTTACGGCTACGGTAAAGCCGCAAGAGCGCAATTTCAACAATTGCATGGCATAGATCCAGTCAATATTTCTCCCAATCAACGAGATTTATGGCAAAAATGGACGGCATTTCGCACCCAGCAAGTTGATAGCTTTGTTGCTCAAGTTTCACAGCAATTACGACAAAAGCGGCCAAATTTGATTCTTTCAGTTGCTGTATTTCCTCTGCCAGAAATAGAACGTATTCAAAAACTGCAACAGCATTGGGAAGTTTGGGCAAGACGAGGAGATATAGATTTAATTGTACCCATGACTTATGCCCAAGATACTCCTCGTTTTCAAAGACTAGCCCAACCTTGGATAGCTTCTACACAATTAGGTTCTACCTTGTTGCTGCCAGGTATTCGCTTACTTTCCTTACCCACAGTCGGAGCCTTTGATCAACTACAACTAATTAGAGATTTACCAGTTAGTGGTTATGCACTATTTGCCGCCGAAAATTTTAATAACGAGCTACAAACAATCTTAAGTAGCACCCAAGGCAAGATTCTATCTGCAACTAGTGAACCTATTCCTCACAGCCAGCCTTTTAAAACTGCTGCTGTCCGTTACACGGCTCTACAAGGGGAATGGCAGTTAGTTTTACAAAACGACCAACTACAAATGCCTGCTACCACAATTTCTGATTTTAATCAGCAGGTAGAAGTGGTACAAAATACTTTAAATCAGTTGGCAACTTCACCTTCTGCGAGTAATTTAATAGCTGCCAGAGCAACACTAGCTCGGTTCCAGTCTCAATTTCGCATATGGATGCGCCAAAAAGCTACGGACAATCCCTATCAAGTCAAAGCCTGGGAAAATCGTCTCACAACCATAGAAAGGCTATTGCGTTATGGTGAACGGCGGTTGCGTTAAATAGTGGGGAGTGAGGGAGTGGGGGAGTGAGGGAGAATTATAGAAGTAATTTCACCCCATTCCCTATTCCCATAATTCCATTGGGTTTATACAACTTAATATTAGGATTTCTTCATACAAAATTCACAGTAGATTTATAGTTTTTCTAATTTGAAACATTATTATTCAGCTTGCAGCAAAATATTAGAAGATATTTAAATAAATAACTGCTTTAAATAACTATTTTTTGACAATAGCTATCATAATCATCCTATGCAAGCTTTACCTCAGCTTCTCTGGCAACTTGGTATAAAGTCAATAATTGACTTCTCGCCACTGACGGTTAAGCCGGAAACATCAGTATCAGACGCGATCGCACTCATGGCAAATTATGGTGTTAGTGTCTTGGTGGTGTCGGTTTCACGGGTAGTAGGGTGGTTGACACAGAAAGATGTAGTACGGCTTTTAGCTGCTGGGATTGACTTTAAAACAACCCAGATTGCTGAAGTTATGCATACTTCAGTAATTATACTGAAACTTGCGGAATTTGAAAATATAACAACAGTACTTTCACTATTGCGTCAGAACCAATTGGACATATTGCCAGTTATCGATGAGCAAGGTCAACTTGTGGGGACAGTAACACCCGCAAGTATTTGTCGAGCGCTAGCAGAACCAGTGGAGGAGACTAAAGGTGAATACTCACAAACTCAAGCAGAACGACTGCGTTTGCTAGAGTCAGCAGTGGTAAATGCCAACGACGCTATTGTAATTACCAAAGCTGATGCGTTAGATGAACCATTTGGCCCACAAATAGTTTATGTTAATGCAGCCTTTACCAAGATGTCTGGTTACACATCTGGTGAAGTGATTGGCAAAACACCGCGTATTTTACAGGGTGAGCTAACTTCTCGCACCCAACTAAATAGAATTCGCGTAGCACTGCAAAGTGGTTTGCCTATCAGGACAGAATTAATTAATTACCACAAAGATGGTTCTACATACTGGATTGAGGTGAACGTAGTCCCCATACAAAATCCAGAGGGAAAAATTACTCATTTTGTATCTGTGCAGCGAAATATCAGCGAGTGTAAACGCAATCAAGAGGCAATTAGGTGGAGTGAAGAGCTATTTCGGCAAGTCACAGAAAATATTCCGCAAGTGTTTTTTGTGCGAGATGCTAGAGAGCATAAACTCTATTATGTCAGCCCAGCTTACGAACAAATTTGGGGTAGAAGTCGCGATCGCCTTTACAAAAATTTACGAGAAAATCTGCTTGATTCTATCCATCCACTAGACCGCGATCGCTACGTGGCAGCTTTAGATAATTTATTAGTAAGTAAGTATTCCTACATAGAATATCGCATTGTCCGACCCGGCGGCGAGGTGCGGTGGATTTGTGCAAAAACTTTTCCTGTCAACAACGAACAAGGAGAAGTTTACCGCTTCGCTGGCATTGCCGAAGATGTCACCGAACTTAAGCAGGCACAGGCGGCTCTCAAGCAGGCAAACCAAGAGCTAGAAATGCGCGTAACTGAACGAACCCATGCTTTAACTCAAGTTAATCAGCAGCTAATATCGGAGATTGCTGAACGCCAAATTAGCGAAGAGCGTCTTCGCTTTTTGGCAGAATCCATTCCCCAACATGTTTGGATTGCTGATGCCAACGGTAATCTTGAATACATTAACCAACGCGCGCTTGACTACTTTTGTTGCACCCTAGAACAAATTTTAGGTTGGGAATGGGAGCAATGGATACATCCAGAAGATTTGCCGAGTTGTCTGTCTTGCTGGCGCGAATCTTTAGCTACAGGCCAACCTTATGAAATTGAGTTTCGCGGACTCAGAGGAACTGACAAAACCTATCGCTGGCATTTAGTACGTGCTTTGCCTCTGCGTAATCAACAAGGTAAAATTATCAATTGGTTTGGTACGAATACTGACATAGACGATCGCGTGTCCGCAGAAATTGCCTTACGCGAAACTCAACAACAGTTACAGGCGATTTTAGATAATTCTTCGGCGGTAATTTATGTAGTAGACACCCAAAATAGATACTTACTGATCAACCGCCAGTATGAACGGCTATTTAATATCACTCAAGACCAAATCATCGGTAAAACTGTGTACGATATTTGGCCTCACGATCTTGCTGATGGGTTTGCAACTAATAACCTGAAAGTAATTGCTAGTGGACTTACCTTAGAAACCGAAGCAGTTTTACCTGCAAATGATGAATTACAAACTTACCTATCTGCCAAATTTCCCTTAAAAGATGCCAATGGCGTTCCTTATGCTGTTGGTGGTATTGCCACTAACATTACAGAACGCAAATTAGCAGAAGAATCACTACTACGCTTTCATAAAGCCATAGAAAGCACGAGTGATGCCATTGCGATTGGAGATATTACAGGTGCAGCTATCTACATTAACCCAGCATTTATTGAACTATATGAGTACAGCTTGGAAGACTTACAGACTGCTCACGGAGAAGCGGTAATTTTTAAATATTTAACAGAGTATCAACAGATACATAATATTATTATCAGTGGTCGATCATGGCGTGGTGAAGTGACAATGCGAGCATGTAGTGGTCGCATTGTCCAAGTTTACCTCCGCTCTGATGCCATTAAAGATGCCACAGGTAAAATTGTCGGTACAGTCTGCATCCATACAGATATTACGCAGCAAAAACGAGTTGAAGAAGGTTTAAGATTGCGCGATCGCGCGATCGCGGCTAGCAGTAATGGCATTATTATTGCTGATGCCACTATCCCCAATGGGCCAATTATCTATGTCAATCCTGCCTTTGAGCGCATGACTGGTTACTGTGCTGCGGAGGTCATCGGGCAAAATTTTCATTCGTTCCAAAGTGCTGATATCAATCAATCAGGGTTACAAGAACTCAATGCAGCCATGCAAGCAGGAAGAGACTGCACCATCACTTTACGCAACTACCGTAAAGATGGCAGCCTGTTGTGGAATGAGTTAAATATTTCTCCCGTTTATGATGTTGCTGGCAAACTTACCCACTACATCGGCATTCAAACAGATATCACTGAGCGTAAGCAGGCAGAAACGGCCTTACTGGTGAGCCAACAACGATTACAATATCTACTTTCTTCCAGTCCAGCAGTGATTTATACAGCCAAAACTTCCGGTACCTTTGGTGGTACTTTCATCAGTGACAATATTACCGCCATGATGGGATATGCAGCCTGGGAAATATCAGAAGATGCTAATTTTTGGGCGAATCATATCCACCCAGAAGATTTGTCATATGTATTTGCTGAACTTGCCAAAGTATTAGAGAAAGAGCATTACACTTTGGAATATCGCTTTTTACATCAAGACGGTACTTATCGTTGGCTATATGACAAAGGTCAGCTAGTACGCGATGAAACTGGCAACCCATTGGAATTGGTGGGTTACTTAGCAGATATCACAGATCGCAAGCAATTAGAAGAAGAATTGAAAGTAGCACTAGAAAAAGAAAAAGAACTTAACGAACTCAAATCCCGCTTTGTCTCCATGACTTCCCACGAATTCCGCACGCCGTTAAGTACTATCCTTTCTTCTTCGGAATTACTAGAACATTACCGTCACAAATGGACAGAAGAAAAACAACTCACTCACCTGCATCGCATTCAGGCTGCTGTTAAGCGGATGACGGAAATGTTAAATGATGTGTTGGTAATTGGCAAGGCAGAAGCGGGAAAACTGGAGTTTAGGCCGACGTTCTTCGATTTGGTCGAGTATTGTCGTTCTTTGTTGGAAGAAGTACAACTGAATCAAAGTAATAGATGTGTAATTTATTTTACTAGCCAACATAAATCTATGTCATGCTGCATGGATGACAAGTTGCTAGGGCATATTCTCAGTAACTTACTGTCGAATGCAATCAAGTACTCTCCGAATCAAAGTACTGTTAAGTTTACTCTTGCTTGTCAGGATGAACAGGTAGTATTAGAAATTCAAGATCGAGGAATTGGCATTCCCGAAGAAGACCTACCACACTTGTTTGAAACTTTTCATCGCGCCAGAAATGTTGGCAACATCCTAGGAACTGGATTAGGACTGGCGATTGTGAAAAAGTGCGTAGATCTACACCAGGGTAAAATTGCTGTTACCAGCCAAATAGGAGTGGGTACAGTGTTTACTGTGACTCTGCCGTTACATAACCCGATATAAACTGAGGTAAAAAATGACCAAAATTCTAGTTATTGAAGATGAAGAATCAGTACGCGAAAACCTATTAGATTTGCTAGAAGCCGAGGATTTTGAGACTATTACAGCTGCTAATGGCAAAATTGGCATAAATTTGGCTATATCTACAGTGCCTGACTTAATATTATGCGATATGATGATGCCGGAAATGGACGGTTACAGCGTATTAACAGCACTGCGCCAAGAACCTTTAACAGCAACAATTCCGTTTATTTTTTTAACTGCTAAATCTGCCAAAGCCGATTTTCGCCAAGGTATGGATATGGGTGCAGATGATTATCTGACTAAGCCATTCACTCGTGCTGAACTGTTAAGTGCAATCATGAATCGTTTAGAAAGACAAGCTACTTTAAAAAAGTATTTGTCCAATCAAACTGCAATTAAAACTTTATCTCCGAAAATGCAGTTGCTAGAAATGAACTTACACCGAGTTGTTCAACAGCAAAAATTTCAAGAATTTGAGGTTTATTATCAACCAATTGTTAATATTGCTTCTGGAAAAATAATTGCTGCTGAAAGTTTATTGCGTTGGCATAGTCCGGAATTGGGTACTGTTTCTCCCACAGAGTTTATTCCGTTAGCGGAATCGACAGGTTTAATTATTCCTATTGATCAATGGGTATTAAAAAATGTCTGTGAACAAATTAAAGCCTGGCAGAATATAGGAGTTTTTTCGTTGAGAGTTGCTGTCAATATCTCAGTAATTGAATTTAATCATCCAGATTTTATCCGCAAAATACTTGAGTTTTTAAAAGTCAATAAATTGGAACCAAAATACTTAGAACTAGAACTCACCGAAAGTATGATTATGCAAAATGCCAATGGGGCGATCGCTACTATGAATGAATTGCAAAAAATGGGGGTAAGAATTGCTATTGATGACTTTGGTACAGGATATTCTTCTTTAATTTATTTAAAGAATTTACCAATTAACACATTAAAAATTGACCGCTATTTTATTCATAATGTTGCCCAAGATTCCCAAAAATCAGCAATTACCAAAGCATTAATTGAAATGGCTCACAATTTGCATATGCAGGTAATTGCTGAAGGTGTAGAAACAGAAGCAGAACTTAATTTTTTACGCCAAAATAACTGTGATGCGATGCAAGGGTTTTTATTTAGCCGTCCATTACCAGCCGCAGAATTAGAAAATTTTTTGTGGAATAACAATCGCTTACCTGCCTAAAGAAGCATCTTTTAAGTAGTTTGTGATTATCTATAATTATATATAAATTTTGATATTTTTTTGGTAATGGTAAATCAAAAAATTCATTTAACCATTACTATATATTTAAATTTTGACACAAATTATCCTATATTATATAATTTTTCAAGTTTTATCATTCTTTTTAAGTAAATATGAAGAAAATTTTAGTTATTGAAGATGATATAAACGTACGTCACAATATTTTAGATTTGCTATATGCAGAAGAGTTTCATGCAATTGAAGCAGAAAATGGTAGCCTCGGTTTACAACTAGCCCAAACAGAAATTCCTGATTTGATTATTTGCGATGTGATGATGCCAGAATTAGACGGTTATGGAGTTCTGAAAGCATTACGCCGAAATCCTACAACGGCAATAATTCCCTTGATTTTCCTGACGGCTAAATCTGAAAAAACTGATTTCCGTCAAGGTATGGAGTTGGGAGCAGATGATTATCTCATTAAGCCTTTTACAAGAGCAGAGTTATTAGCTGCTATTGACTGTCGATTAGAAAAACAAACTACAATTCATCAGCAAACGCAGAAAAAACTAGATAATTTGCGTAGTAGTATTACTTTATCTCTACCTCACGAAATGCGAACACCTCTGAATGGTATTTTGGGATTTTCCCAAATTCTCATGGAAGAAAGTGAGCTACTCGATTCGCAGGCAGTCCGAGAAATGGCAGAATGTATTTATCAATCAGGTGAACGTTTATTTCGGTTGATTCAAAATTTTTTACTACACGCAGAACTAGAAATTATCGCCACAGATCCAGAGCGAATTAAATTATTGCAAAATCATTCCATTGTTTTTCCTACACCGGCATTGATTAACTTAATTAATGAAGCCGCAAAAAAAGCAGGTAGGGAAGCAGATTTAAAAATAGATTTATATCCATGTAATATTCATATATCTGCTAAAAAAATTTATAAAATTATTGAAGAATTAATTGATAATGCCTTGAAGTTTTCTCCACCAGGAACTTTAATTCAGGTGAAAAGTAATTGTGTTAATCATAGTTTTAGCTTATCCTTTATCGACCATGGACGAGGGATGACCGCAGAACAAATTTCTGAATTGGGAGCCTATAGGCAATTTGAGCGTAAACTGCACGAGCAACAAGGTTCAGGATTAGGGTTAATTATTGCCAAACAGTTGGCTGAGTTACACGGTGGTAAACTCAAAATCCAAAGTCAGCCACAAGAAAAAACTATAGTAAAAGTTATCCTTCCGTGTAGTACACAAGAAATTTGCAGATGTGATGACGTTTCTTACCAAAGGATATTATCTGTTGGCAACAAGTCAAATGTCACAGAAAATTTAGCTACTGGACACATCATTAATGACTAAGTAGGACGGCGTAAATAATTAAAGAAGGAAGTGCTGTTGGAGTCAGAAGTCAGAAGGAAAATTGGTGGTGGTCACTGAGCTGTTCGACAGGCTCACTGTATCACCTGTCGAAGTGGGGATTTAAACCCGTTTGGCAAGAAGAAAGAAGGAAGAAGTCTTCTTTCTTCTTCCCTCTTCCTTTGTTAAATGGGACTTACTTTGGCTCGATAAAGCAGCTTGTCACCTTGCAGATAGCCGATGTAGCGCACCTTAACTGTTTCACCTGGTTGCGCTGTACCCTCCATTAGTTGGTGTAGTTGAGGATTATATGGTACTTCAGCACCCACTGGTGCGATCGCTTGCACTCCCCATGCTTGTAATAACTTTTCTAAAGGCTTCTGTACTAAAGGCACAATTTTAATCGCTGCTAGCTGGGGATTTTCTTGCGCTTTCTGGGCGGCTGTTGGCCATTGTAATAATAAAGATTCCAGTAGTTGTAAACTCGACTGCTGGAATTTTTGCTGTAACACCTCTTGCTGTTGTTCCAGTTGTAGTAGCGATCGCTGGTACTCTGTTTTTAAATCTGCATCTGTAGTGGGGTGTGGAGAAAAAGTTGTGATCAATTCACTTAAAGAAATCTGTAGCACTGGCGACAGTTTGAGCAGCACTTCTACCCGCATATGTTCTAACTTGCCTTGTCGCAGGCGCAAAATTTGACGCTCTGAGACACCAGCAGCACGACTCAGCGCTTTAAAACTAGAAATACCCACTTGTTGCATTAAATTTTGCAAACTTTGGGTGTAATTGGCATGGGGCATAAAACTCATAGCCTGGGGTATGGGAGAAGAAAATCAAGGAATAGGGAGAAAGTTCTTCACCCTATTCCCCACTCCCTACTCCCTAGTTCTATTCTTCCAGCAAACTTCTCAACATCCAAGCAGTCTTTTCATGAACTTGCATCCTTTGAGTCAATAAATCAGCCGTGGGTTCGTCGTTGACTTCCTCTACTACGGGGAAAATAGACCGTGCAGTTCTAACTACGGCCTCTTGTCCTTCCACTAGTAAGCTGATCATTTCCTTCGCTTTGGGAACTCCAGGTGTTTCGGGAATGGAACTCAGTTTGACATATTCGCTATAGGTTCCTGGTGCAGGATAGCCAAGCGCTCTGATTCTTTCGGCAACCAAATCAACTGCTAAGGCTAGTTCTGTATACTGAGTCTCAAACATCAAGTGTAAGGTTTGGAACATCGGCCCTGTAACGTTCCAATGAAAGTTATGGGTTTTTAGATACAGTGTATAGGTGTCAGCCAACAGGCGAGATAGCCCTTCGGCAATTTTAGCTCTACTGATTTCGTCAATACCGATATTGATGTTTTTGACTGTTGCTTGAGATGACATATTTTTCTCCCAGTTGGTTATATGTTTTAGTGGAACAGTAGCTTAACTTAATTGACTATCAATTTTGCATTTTACGGCTCGGCAATCCAAAATCGTCAATCTCACCTCTATTGACTCATGCTAAGTGCATCTTTAGTACACTACGCGGAGCTTTACGGACTCTGGCTAAAATGGTTTCTTGACCTAAGCGCTGGCAAGCTTCATAACGGTGGCAACCAGAAAAGCCAAAATACTGTCCATCTACTTCTAGAACCTCAATGGGTTCTTGCTGTCCAATTGCGGCAATCGACTCCATTAAGGCTTGTACCTTATGGGGATCGTTGGCACGGGGCAATGGCCGTTTAATTTGATTTAATGGAATTTCTTGAACTCTCACCATCAGGAGTTGATTTAACTAGTTCTGTTTTTTGTGTCTAAATAAATCATACTCATTATGAGTTTGTTTTGCAACTAATTTTGGGGCAAAACTGCTAACGGTATCATTGGAGCAATCATGCGACAACACAACCGCACGACAAAGCAATTGAAAAATCTGCCCCAACGCACAGAGGGTAAAAATCAGATGAAGAGTGCTGAGTTAAAAAACCACCCACAATTCGCGTGGTATCAACCTTCTCCCGGTAGTCAGACTCCGCCCACAATTCGCGTTGCTTGTACCGAGTGCGAAAGTCCTGAGTATTCTTCTTCTGACTCAGCACTCAGCAACGCCAGATGCTTCAAGTCGGCAAAGCCGCCCAACGCACTGGCTCCACCCTGCGGGAAGCCGCAGCAGCGTCTACAGCACTCAGCACTGAGTAAGGTAACTATGAAATCTACATTCTGGCGTTTTTCCTACATCGTCCTGACACCCTTTTGTTTGTTGGGACTGACAGCTGCATCAGGTCTTGAGAGCAAAAATCAGGACTTAGAACTGAGAGTGGGGATTGTGCAAAGATTTGGCGATAATCCCAAAGCTCAGCTGCAACTGGAACCCACAAAAGGCGATCACTTAAAGCTAAAATTTACAGCAGGCAACCAGCAAAAAACTATTGTCACCCAAAACCCCGTAAAGCTGGAAACAGTCATGCAAGCTTTACCCAAACCTGAGGTGGAAGAGGTAGTTGTTTTAGGTACATATCGCACCTTTGAAACTGCCGAAGATAGTGCCGAAAAGTGGCGTTCTCAGGGCATCAAAGTGGAAATAGCCCAACCAGAACGCTGGCAAGTTTGGGCTAAACGAGATGTTTACAACACGCCCTTACTGCGGCGCTTGCTATTCCAGGGTGTACAAGCTGCTGGAAAAAACATGGCACAAATTGACACCAAGATTTTGCAACAAGTGCCGCGAGTCACCTGGGAAGTGAATGGCAACCGCTACAGCCCGAATGATTTAGAAATTAGTACAGAAAAAAACTTGATTCAAGTCAAGAAAGGTGAAAAGCTAGAAAATTCCCGTCTTTACCCAGGCAGGTTGACTTTGCAGCCAAATGCTTATGGTACATACACTTTAGTTAATGAAGTACCTCTAGAAAGCTATTTGCGTGGGGTTGTACCTCACGAAATTGGCACAAATGCGCCAGCCGCCGCAGTGGAAGCTCAGGCCATTATCGCCCGGACTTATGCTTTAAGGAATTTACGTCGGTTTGCTATTGATAATTATCAGTTGTGTGCTGATACACACTGCCAAGTGTATTACGGATTGAGTGGAACAGCACCCAGTACCGACAAGGCGATCGCTGCCACTAGGGGTATGGTGCTAACTTATAACAATCAGCTAGTAGATGCTCTGTATTCTTCGACTACTGGTGGCGTTACCGCTTACTTCAGCGATGTCTGGAATGGTGAGGATCGTCCTTATTTACGCCCAGTTGTAGATGCTCCAACTAACTTATGGAACTTATCAAAGCAGAGTTTAGCAGATGAAACTAACTTTCGGCAGTTTATTAATCAGCAACAAGGATTTAATGAAAGTGCCTGGAATACCTTTCGTTGGCATAGGGAAACTCCCATAGAAGATATTACCAAGCTCTTGAAAAAGTTTTTGGCAGTAAAAAACAGTCCCTATGCCAAATTTAATACCATTGAGGCCATGTCTGTGGTCAACCGCAGTAAAAGTGGACGCATTCTCGAACTTGCGGTTAAGACTGATATCGGCATTTTTACTCTAGAAAAAGACGAGGTTCGTAGCGCCTTTGCCGCTCCTCGAAGTACGCTGTTTTACATAGAACCTTTAAATAAAGGTAAATCAAGCTTGTGGGGATATGCTTTTATTGGTGGTGGATTTGGACACGGAGTCGGCTTGAGTCAAACTGGCGCTCAAAATTTAGCTAAACTAGGTTGGTCAAATCCGAAAATTCTGCAATTTTATTATCCTGGCACTCAAATTAAAATGCTCAGTAACGAGATTAAGTTCTAGAATTTATGACAATAAAGCAGGAACACACTAAATTTTGTGTTCCTGCTTAACGAACAAATTTCAAATTTTTGCCAAATTAGCTGGAAAAAGCACATAAAACAGAGGGATATTTTTCCCTGAGTGTGCTGCTTCTATTTTTACAACATCAGTAACTCTTGCAAGAGATTTTTGATTAAGGCACCTAACTCTTAGTAGAGTTCTTCTTCTTTGTGGGTTTCGATTGTACAGTCAGAAGTTGGGTAAGCAACACAGGTAAGCACATATCCAGCTTCAATCTGGTCGTCATCCAAGAATGACTGGTCAGACTGGTCAACAGTACCTTGTTTCATCTTACCGGCACAGGTTGAGCAAGCACCAGCACGGCAAGAAAAGGGCAAATCAAGACCTGCTTCTTCAGCAGCATCTAGAATATATACATCATCATCACATTCGATTGTTTGATTTAAACCTTCAGCATCGTTGATTAATGTGACTTTGTAAGTAGCCATTCAGTAATCCTCTCTTTTGCAAACGGCAGTATAAGTTATCCTAAAGCAATGGCTACGGCTGATCTTATGGATGAGCCGCCAAATTCAATTTGCTTCAATTCTGATACTACGAGAAAAATTAAAGATTGTAACTGGAAATCGACCCCGATTAGTAATGAAGTTTAGTTACTTGATAACAATAAGTTTTTTTTATACTTTTATCAGTCTCGCAACGTTGTGATAAGTAAAAGCTATAGGTTAAAAAGACAACGGGAATTTGTGCAGAAATCACATAGAATGCGGTGGGAATTGATCTATGAATGAAAGTAACACATATAACCTTTCTGTTCCCTGTCACCTGTCCTCTACCACCTAATATTTCTTGAAAGTGGGATTGTCAGAAACAGAACTAGTGAGGATCATGTATAATTCAGAAGCAGTTCGGGAAACAGCAAAAATGCGCGTAGGGTTGATTGGTACTGGATATGCCGCAAAACTACGGGCGGAGGCATTGCTACATGATAAGCGAGCATATCTCATAGCGATCGCAGGTCATCAGCCAGAAAATACAGCAGCTTTTGCCAAAGAACATCAGACAGTAGCATTGAGTTCTTGGCAAGAATTAGTAGCACGCGAAGATGTGGATTTGGTAATAATTTCTACAATTAATCGGGATCATGGGGCGATCGCACGTACTGCACTTTCACAGGGAAAACACGTGATCGTGGAGTATCCCTTGTCTGTAGATGCTCAGGAAGCTGAAGAACTCGTCGCCTTAGCTAAAGCCCAAAATAAATTGTTACATGTTGAACACATTGAACTTTTGGGTGGTTTGCATCAAGCATTGAAGCAAAACCTCGCCAAAGTTGGTAATGTTTTTTACGTTAGTTACAGTACTATCAATCCTCAGAGTCCCGCACCTCGCAAGTGGACTTATAACCATGAGTTTTTTGGTTTTCCCTTAATTGGTGCGCTTTCACGATTACATCGGCTCACCGATTTATTTGGTAAAGTCTTTTCAGTGAACTGTCATCAGCGATATTGGGAAACAGATCACCAATACTACCAAACCTGTTTTTGTACTAGTCAACTGTGCTTTAGCAGTGGATTGTTAGCACAAGTAGTTTATGGTAAAGGCGAAACTATTTGGCAACCAGAACGTAAATTTGAAGTTCACGGCGAAAATGGTGGTTTAATTTTTGATGGCAACACCGGATTTTTGATCCAAGCCGGGGAAACAACACCTATAGAGGTTGGTACTCGTCGGGGTTTGTTTGCTAAAGATACAAGTATGGTCTTAGATCATCTTTTTGATGGCGCTCCTTTGTACGTCACTCCAGAGGAGAGCTTGTATACCCTAAAGGTTGCTGATGCTGCACAAACAGCTGCACAGACAGGGTTAACTGTATTTATGACAGATAGTTAGACGAAATTTCATGAAAACCGAACCGATTGTTATTTTATCCACGCGAGAAATCAACAAAATGCGTCAAGCAGGACGCTTGGCAGCTCAACTTTTACAACACCTAGAACCAATGGTAAAGTCAGGTGTGACCACTCTCCAGCTCAATGATGAAGCTGAACGTTGGACACAAGCTCACGGAGCTAAAAGCGCACCTCTTGGTTACAAAGGTTATCCCAAGTCAATTTGTACTAGTGTCAATGAAGTCGTCTGTCATGGTATTCCTAACGCTAGGCAGATCCTCAAGGATGGTGACATCATCAATATCGATGTGACACTGATTGTTGATGGCTATCACGGCGATACATCCAAGACATTTTTAGTTGGTACTCCTTCTCCCAAAGCACAAAAGTTGGTGGAGGTAACCGAAGAATGCCGTCGCCTGGGGATTGCAGAGGTGAAGCCAGGGGCGAAAATTGGCGATATTGGCGCAGCTATTCAAGAATATGCCGAAGCGCAAGGCTTTTCTGTGGTGCGAGATTTTGTGGGACACGGCATTAGTAATATTTTCCACACAGCGCCAGACATTCCCCATTATGGTACACGTGGTAAAGGCAAGCGTCTGAGACCAGGGATGGTTTTCACTATCGAGCCGATGATTAACGAAGGTACTTACGAAGTTGAAGTTCTCAATGATGGTTGGACGGCTGTAACCCGCGATCGCTTGCTTTCGGCTCAATGTGAGCATACCTTAGCTGTAACAGAAGATGGTGTAGAAATATTGACCCTTGCTGATTAAATTTTCACAGGAGGAACAATTTAAAGGGGTTTGAGAGATTTACCGCCAAAGCGATCGCAGTGATTAATATAGCTCAAAGTGAATCCCGTCGCTTAAGTCATCAATATGTGGGTACAGAGCAAATTTTGTTGGGATTAGTCAGTGAAAGTAGTAATGCTTCTGAGATTCTCAACGCTATGGGAGTAAACTTAGAAAATGCTCAAATAGAAGTAGAAAAGATTATTGGTAGAGGTAACAAACTCACACCTATAGATATTCCCTTTACTTCCAGAGCCAAGCAGGTATTAGAACTATCGGTTGCAGAATCTCAAAAACTTGGTCACAACTACATTGGTACAGAGCATTTGCTGTTGGGTATTCTCCGAGAAGGTGCAAGAAGTATAGGACAAGGAGTAGCAATTAAGGTTTTGCAAAATCTGAGAGTAGACTTAGTTTCTTTAGAACAGCAACTACAAGCAGCTTTAAGTTAACGTGAACTCCCTCATTTGTTAGAGATACTTTCACAACAAAAAGAACATTGGTGGTCAAGAAAGAATGACACAGGTAAAAGCAATCACAGAAGCAATTACCAGTTTGAGTGAAGCACATACCCGCTTTGGCTTAGTTCGCATTGAGTCAGAGCAATTTTTCCCAGAATGGTCTAGTGAATTACCTCAAATTACCGAAACAGAAAAAGCCTCTCTAGATGTACTACGCCGGAGATATCTGTATCATCGTGGCGAAGGTAATTTGTTGGAAGGAACAGTGATGTTGCTTGTGGTATCGCCTTTACTTGCACTGTCTGGATTTTACGACCCGCCTTTTAGGATGAAAGCCGAATCCTCAGTAGATTTAGTACTCGATGATGGTGAAGAAGTACTGCGTGGTCGAATTGACGTTTTGGTACTACAAAATCAATTGTGGGTAATGGTATTAGAGTGCAAAAAAACCACACTTTCGGTATGGTCAGCTTTACCGCAAGCCCTAGCTTACCTCATGGCTAACCCTCAAGCTGATAAACCTGTATTTGGTATGGTAACCAATGGGGATGATGTTCTATTTATCAAAGTCAAGCAAGAAGCAGACACACCAAAATATGACTTGTCACGAGTCTTTGCTTTATTGACATCTGCCAAAGAACTGTACAACATTTTGCAAATTCTCCAGCGTATTGGTCAAACAATCTGTGATGCTGATTTACCGTAATTTGGTTTGATTTATGAAATTATTTGTGTAGGTTTTGATGTATGGAAATGGGTTTGCTAGATTTTAGAGTAATAAGTATTACTTATTAAAATGTCAGGCGATCGCACTTACAAAAAAAATCATAGTGGTATGCAATTATATTTTTACAAAATTAATGTTTCGAGTTTTGCCTGTACTTCTTCTATTAAATATTCTGTAACACTTTCAACATATTTTACCTTTCTAGCTTTCCAATCCAATGTTTTAATTTGATCTGTTAACACAACTCCTTTTGTTTCCATTCCTTCAATAAGGGGAACTTCAAACCTCAGCCCCTTTGGTGTAGTAGTTATGGGACAGGCTAAAACTAAAGAAGCTATTTGATTGTACTTAATCGGAGATATCACAAGAACAGGGCGATAGCCAGTTTGCTCACGCCCTTGTTGTTGTAATTCGTTATTTAATGTTCTAGCAATATCATCAAAAGACATTCCAGAACCATGAAGGGTAAATACACGTCGAATTGATTCAGCTGTGAACTGTTGTGCAGAACCAAACTCCAATTTAACAATATCTCCTCTATCGGGAAAGTAAGGCTTTACTACCAAGCTTCATTCCCCACAACTTCACCTGTTTCAAATTCTGGATGAAAATTATCAGGGGTCATCCCTTCAAGTAACTCATCGAGCGTATACTTTTTTCGTCTCTTTGGTGTAATTACTATACTATTACCTTCGACACTAAAATTTATATCCGTCCCTTCAGTTACGTGTGCTTGTTCAGCTATCGATCTAGGAATCCTCACAGCTAAACTGTTTCCCCATTTAGCAACCACTGCTGTCATAGCCATCTCCAAACTTTTTATTAGAGATCCACACGTCCAACTTCACTTTTGCAGCAAACGCTCTTAATAGTTTTTGTCTGACGTATATACTTTGAAGATACAAATAAAAACCAAGGGTGTCAACACCCTTTGTAAAAAGTCACTTTTTACTTCACACAGCACTGATTAAGGTCAAAAATTATCGTCCCAATTTATTAGAAATACCTTCACAACCGCCGGGAATAGTGGCGCGAGTTTTTTCGCCACCCCAAGCACAGCAGTACTGACGGGTAATATCAGGTAGCCTCTGGACATTGGTGAAATCGGCATTTTCTACAACAGCGCCAGTGTATTCACCAGTTTCATAGTTTGGTGGTGCGGTGCGACTGCGGGGTGATGCTGTTGCTACCGAACCATAGAAGAAACGAGTTCCCTGGAGATCTGCGCCACTGAGATTGGCATCATATAAGATGGTGCGAGAAAGGTTAGCTTTTACCAAGTCACAACCACTGAGATTGGCACGGACAAGATTCGCTTCACTCAAATCAGTCCAACGCAGATCATTACCAGAAAGGTCTGCGGCGGCTAGCATTACGCCTAAATCGACAACGCGCACACCTTCTAAACGGTCTTCTGCATAACCACCAGTACCATTGAGAATGGCTCTACCTAAGCGGCGATCGCGCTTGAGGGGTGTCAGTAATTTGGAACGGGAGAGAAAGCGGAGAATTTTGGCTTTACCACTGCCATCGACACTACTAAAAATCGCCGCCGTGCGTCCTTCCGCGATCGCGCGTTCTTGGGGCCAATCTTCTAATAATCCTTCTTCATCTAATACCAAGTCGGAGATGCCTTGGAAATAGGAATCTATTGTTTGCTGTTGAGTAATAATATTTTGCTGGACTGTCAGCAGGTTTTGTTGAATTGTCAAGTCTTTAGAAATGACATATTGTCGCCATGCTACATACACGGCAATGATGGCGATGAGAATTTGCCCTAAAGCGCCAAACCATTCTGCCAAGGTACCGGAAGCTTCCCAGTTAATTCGCCTTCCCCAAACCAGCAAGCTGTAACCTAAACCAGTAAATTTCAATAAACCGATGATTGCCACTACTAATCCCACAAAGGCGACAAACAACGTTTTATCTTGGGGCGTAAACCACTTCTGGCTCACATATTGCCACCAAGGCAGCAGCATTGCTAGAGATAATACCAACGTGGCCACTGTTCCCAAGATGCCGACGATCCAATTATTGAGAATAACTCCAATAAAAGTAATGGCGATCGCTACTACAGTAAACAGTAATGCCCTTGGTTTAACGGTGAATTGATTGATAGTTTCTGGCTTGATGTGGGAATGGGCTTTTTGCAGGGCAGTGGTATTTTGTGGCGATTGCAAAGACGCAATTGCCGCTAAAGATTGTTGTGTAGCCAATGCCTCTGGGGTTAAGTGATTCTCACTTGTACCACTGTCAAAGTCATCTGGCGGTACTTCGTTTTCGGGTGCGGGTTCTGGGGTTGGTCGATTGGGGGAATTGGATTCAGTCGTCATGCTTACTATTTTTACCCAGCAGATGCAGTTGAACGCTGTTTTATATTAACTGCCGCTAAAACAATGTTAAATCCTGAATCTTTGGGATGTTTTAGGGGGATAGAGATCTTTGACAAAGAATGTTATGGAACGTCTCTACAGATGCATAGCTTGGGCTATTAGCCAAGATTTATTTCTTGGCGGGATATGGGGCAGGTACAAGATATCAGGATTTTTGGCGTAAGTCCTATTAGATTAAACAGATTAATTGTATGGTCTTCTTGTCAGATTGCTGGCAAAAATTAGTCTGTTGGCGTTTTTTAACAAACTTGCTTTTTGTATACCTAATATGTTATTGTGCCTATCATTTAATAATATAAAGAATATATATATTAGTAAAGTTAATTATCAAAATATGATAAAACTAATTCAAAAAAGTAGTGTATTTTGATACTATTAAGAAATATCAACATGTTTTAACATTGTATTATAAAATCTGTGGGTACAGCATGGTCTTTTGGCGTTGCTTCGTTGCCTTTGGCTTTATCACTTTCTTTACATTAGGCTGCGGTGATGGGGAAAAATCATCAACAGAAAATACCAAGCAAGTGGTACAAGAAATTAATGTTGCCCAACTACTTACAAAAGCACAGGCTAGCCAAAATGCTGAAAATTTATTTCTTCAAGGTAATCATTTGCTAGATACGCAACGCTTCCAAGATGCGATTCAAGCATACGACAAAGCGATCGCTCTTAAACCAGAGAGTCCGGCAACTTGGATTAATCGTGGCAATGCTCTCATATCATTGCAACAATACGAAGCGGCATTAGCATCATACAACAAAGCGATCGCCCTCAAACCCGACAAGGATGAAGCTTGGTATAACCGAGGTAATGCCTTAACATCGTTGGCACAATACGAAGCGGCATTAGCATCATATGATAAAGCGATCGCCATCAAGCCAGACAAGCATGAAGCCTGGATAAACCGAGGCATTGTCCTGACAAAAATGCAAAAATACCAAGCAGCACTAGCGTCTTATAATCAGGCGATCGTCATCCAACCTAACAAGCATCAAATCTATTACAACAAAGCCTGTACTTATGCCCTACAAAAAAATGTAGCTTTAGCAATCGAGAACCTGCAAAAAGCCATTCAACTTGCTCCTGGGAAGTATAAAACATTAGCGAAAACCGACCCAGACTTTGATAAAATACGTAATGATAAACGGTTTAAAGCCATAATTCCATCTAATTAAACGTGAAATGTCATGATGGGCAGAAGAGGGTGTTTTAAAAGTCTAAATTAATACTAGCCCAAGCGAATATATATAGAGCCTCCGATGCCTCAGACTTTACGCTACTACACAGGCATGACGCGTAGCGGCTTCCCGTAGGGAAGTCCATCTCCGTAGACTAATGAAAAAGTAAGGTTTTCAACCCGCGCAGGCGGGTTTTGTTTGTATAGCCAAGCCAGTGCGTTGGGCGGCTTTGCCGACTTGTAGCAACTGGCGCGCGACTTCTAGTCGCCAGGGCTAGTAATAAATTAGACTTTACAAACAACCTCTAATAATCGCCAAGAATCTATCTTCCGTTTTGCAAAGTTGCTACTTAATTACCGATTAAAACTAAAACGCCCATCGACCTTTTCACCTTTAATATCTGCGGTAATTTTTACTTGATACTGACCAGAGGCTTTTTCATTCAACATAGCCGTATAGTGTCTATCTTGAGCATCATAGGTAAAAGGAATAGTCTTTTCTTGACCATCAGGCATCTGAATTTGAGCGGTCACTTTAGCATCAGGTACTGTTTCGTGATTATCACCTGTAAGTAAATATAAATCTAAGTGACTCCCACCAGCTTCTTTTTCCGCTAAAAACTCCAAGTGATAAGTTCCTGTTTCGACAACTTGACCACCTTTAGATGGGCCGTGTTGATGATTTTCTGTTGCGACAGGCGAAGCTGTAGCAGTTGGAGTTTCAGCACTGGAAGTTGAATTATTTTCTGGATTAGTGACTTGATTACTGTTAGTACAAGCACCGACAAACAGTAGTCCTACACTTCCCAAAACAATCAAGCTTAATCTGAGTGAATTCATTGATTTACTCCTCACAAATAACTAAATAAAAGCCTTTGAACAAGAAGGAAAAGCCTCAATACTACTCGTTTAAGCAAATTCGTCAGCCGAAAACCCTTGTAGAGACGTTCCATGGAACGTCTCTACACTCCTTAACCGAAAAGTATTGAGAAGAGGCTCATCCTTCATCCCTCATCCTTCATCCCTAAAAAATTGCTCCAACCGCTTTACCATTTTCAACCTTTACAGATGGCTGAGTTTGCTGAGGTATTAAGAACCTACCAAATTGGGCATACAAAGCAGGTAACACCAGCAATGTTAAGGCAGTAGAAGTAAACAAACCGCCCAACACTACTACAGCCAGGGGTTGCAAAATTTCTTTACCAGCACCTGTACCAATCACTAAAGGTATCATTCCTAAAGCTGAGGTTAGCGCTGTCATTAAAATAGCCACTAAACGCTCCATTGAACCCTGAAAAATGACTTGCTGTAAAGGCATTCCTAGTGCCAGTTTATTGTTATAGTTATCTACTAGCAGCAATCCATTACGTGTTGCTACACCAAATAGAGTAATAAACCCCACCAAGGAAGCTACAGAAATTATCCCGCCTCCCAAAGCAATGGAAATTATGCCTCCCACAAGTGCAAGAGGTAAATTAACCATAATCATCAGCATGGCAGCAACAGATTTAACAGCGAAGTACATTAACACTGCAATGATCACAAAGGCCAGTCCGCCAAATACCAGTAGATTTTGGGTAGCTCGTTGTTCTGATTCAAACTGACCACCGTATTGAATAAAGTAGCCTGTAGGCAATTGTGTAGACTTACTGACTTGATTTTGAATTTCATCCACCACAGATCTCAAATCTCGACCAGAGACATTTGCAGAGACGACAATGAGGCGAGATACATTCTCCCGGTTAATTGTATTGGGGCCAGTACCATAGTCAATACTGGCAACCTGAGCTAAGGGAATTTTTTGACCTGTAGGGGTATCTATTAGCAAATTGCGGATGATATCTAAATTATTGCGGGATTCTGGCTGTAACCAAACCACCAAATCAAATAATTGCTGCCCTTCCAGCACCTGAGATACAACACGCCCATTTAGCGCCGTTTCCAGCATCTCGGTGAGATGACCTACAGTTAAACCATAACGAGCTGCGGCCTCTCGGTTAAATTGAATTTGCACCTGTCGAATGGGGACTTGGGGTTCGAGTTGTAAGTCTACGAGTCCGGGAATTTGCCTCATAGCTGCTTGAACTTCATCTCCTAGATGGCGCAATTGGTCTAAATCAGGACCAAAGATTTTGACTGCGATCGCACTTCTCACGCCTGACAAAACCTCATCCATGCGATGCGAGATAAATCCGCCAATGTTAGCAGCAACTCCAGGCAGCCTGGCGAATTCTTCCCGTAATTTCTCAATACTGCTTTCCCGATCCTGCAATCCCTCTGCACTTAATTCCACATCTAAATGCCCCAAGTTAACCCCCCCAGCATCAGCATCACCAGGAGCGCGTCCAGCTCGTAATTGCACTGTTTTAAACCGCTTGTCGTCTTTCAGTGCATCCTGCAAGGCGAATCCGACTTGGTTTGTCGCCTCCAAAGAACTCCCTGGATAGAGTAGAACGGTGTTCACCAATGATGGTTCTTGAAACTCTGGCAGAAATACCCGCCCCAAGCTCGGCAGAATCACCAAAGATGCCACTAAAGATGCTCCCGCCACTACCAAAACAATTGCCGGGAAACGAATGGCAAAATTGACAATCGGTCGATAGATGCGCTGTGATAAGGCACTCACCCAGGTATCATCTGTAGGTAATTGACGATTTGCTAGTAAAATTGCACATAATGCCGGGGATAAAGTCATTGCCACTAAGGTAGAGGCAAAAATTGACACCAAATAAGCAACGCCCATCGGTGCAAATATCCGACCTTCCACACCTGTGAGGGTGAAAATGGGTGCAAAGACAACGGCGATAATCACCGTTGAGAAAATCACACTAACTCTGACTTCTACAGAGGTATCATAAACAACCTTAAAAGGATGCACCGGATTATTTGCTGCTTGGTTCTTTCGCAGACCTCGATAACAGTTTTCCATATCCACAATTGAGTCATCCACTACCGAACCAATGGCGACAGCTAACCCCCCCAGCGTCATAGTGTTGATACCCTGGCCGAACCAACCCAGAATTATCATCCCCATCAAAACTGATAGAGGAATGGCACTCAAGGTAATGATGGCAGTGCGCCAGTTCATTAAAAACATTAACAAGATAATGGAAACAATGATAATGCCATCACGCAGCGAACTGGTAACGTTGTCAATAGCAGATGCAATAAAGCTTTCTTGGCGAAAAGTTTCTGTAACTTGGACATCTTCAGGTAATCCAGCTTTGACTTCGGCGATCGCCGCTTCAATGGCTTTAGTAACTGTGGGAGTATCATTTTGGGGCTGCTTGTTGACCATCACGACAATTGCCGCTTGACCATCTAAACTGCCATCTCCACGTTTTAAACCTGCACCGATGCGGACATCTGCCACATCTTGCAGTAGCACAGGTATACCATTGCGAGAGGCGATCGCTGATTTCCCTAGTTCCTCAATTGACTCGATTCGCCCCAAGCCCCGAATAATTAGCTCTTGGTCTGGATTGCTCAAAAAACCACCCGCCGCATTTACATTAGCCCCTCTAGTGGCTGCTGTAACTTCATCTAAGGTGACATTAAAGGCTTGCAGTTTCGCGGGGTTAACTAAAACTTGATATTGTCGGACATCGCCACCATAGGCAATAACTTGAGAAACACCAGGTACAGCTAGGAGCCGATTGGTGACATCCCTATCTACTAAGCGCCGCACTTCCATTAATGAAGTTGTTTCAGAAGTAAAGGCGTACTGCAAAACTGTGCCAATGGGAGACGAAATAGGGGAAATTTGTGGGTTGTCCACACCCTCTGGCAATTTTTGTTGTGCTTGTTGTAACCGTTCTGTGACTAATTGCCGAGCTTGATAAACATCCGTTCCCCAATTGAAGATAACCTTGACAACAGAAATCCCTACAGCCGACGAAGAACGTACTGTTTCTACTCCTGGTGTGCCATTAACTGCACTTTCAATCGGCAAGGTAATCAGCGACTCCACTTCCTCAGGTGCTAGTCCTGGGGCTTCAGTTTGAATCTCAACTTGGGGTGGGGCAAAGTCAGGTAGGACATCAAGTGGCATCTGAGTCAGATTGTATACACCCAAGCAGGTAACGACGATCGCACCTAGCACAACAATCCAGCGTTGGATAATTGACCACTTGAGGATGGTATTGAGCATGTTGTTTAACGCTGAGGTTTATTGAGATTGGGTTGGGGTTTTGATGGGAGTTTCTCGTTCTGGTTTGTCTGGTAGTAATAACAGATGTGATTTACTACGACGACCAGACCAGAAAGCACCAGCGATGAATGCTACGGTTGCTAGGGTGGTGCCGACAATTCCCAGTAACCACAGTGGTGCTGGTAGGCTGGATGCGATCGCCTCTGAGTTAGCTGTTGTGGTATCTTCCTGTTTTGTTGCTTGATTCCCACTCCGCAAAGATTGAGCATAAAGCTGAGGCGCACGCTGAGTAACTATTAAATCTCCTTCAAATAAGCCAGTCTTTACCTCTACCATGTCTCCAGAAGTTTGACCTAAGGTGATTTCTACTGGTTGATAGGCGTTGCCATTTTGCAAATATACCTGTTGTCTATTATTGGCCTCAACTACAGCCGCACTGGGTATAGCTAAGATGGCTGGCGATGTTTGGTCTGTCAAAACTTCTAATTCGGCAAACATCCCTGGTTTGAGAACTCCGTTAGGGTTGTTGATTTCGGCTTTGACAGGTACAACTCTTGTTTCACCGACAACTACAGATCCAATGACAGCAATTCTTCCAGTAAAACTACGGTTAGGCAAAGCAGCAAATCTGACAATTACATGTTGACCAGTTCTGACTTGCTCTAAATCTTTTTCATAAATATTCGCTGTGGCAAAAACCCGACTATCATTCACAATCGTCATCAGCTTGCCACCCGCATCTTGGAATGATTGACCAAGGGTCACTTCTCGGTCTGCCACTCTCCCAGAAATTGGCGCTGTGATTGTGACTAATCCTTGATTGTTGCCACGGATTCCCAATTGTTGTAGCCGAGTTGCATAAGTGGCATTACTCAGGCTAATCCGGGATTTTGCGACCTCAACGGCTGATTGAGCACGTTTAACTTGATTTTCTGCGGCAATTACATCGCGGCGACTGTTGGCCTGGGCAAGTTGTGCTTGGGCTTGTGCCAACTGAGTTTGCGATTCTAAGGCATTGCGCTGTGGTAAAGCACCATCATCAGCTAACTGCTTGTCTTTGTTATATTTTTCTGTAGCAAATGCTACTTGAGTTTGTGCTTGAATGATTTCAGCTGCGGCTATTTGCTGAAAGCGATCGTAGTTTTGTTGGGCTAACTTTAAATCAGCTTGTGCCTGCTGTAAATCAGCTTGACCTTGTGCGAGTTTTTCCTGAGATTCTACACGCAGCGATACCAAGTCAGGACTAGAAACCACAGCAACGGGCTGGCCTCGTTGCACTAACGCCCCAGGTTCCGCCAATAACTCGACTACCTTGGCTCCAGAAATTGGCGTAGTAACTTCTACTTGGTTACCAGGTAAAGTTTCAATTTGTCCTGTTGTTTTGATACTAATAGCTAATTGCTGGCGTTTAACTGGTGCGACTTGAATTCCCAACCGTTGGGCTGTTTGGGTATCGACTTGAATAGGAGTAGTTGATGACGTAGCTTCACTTCCTCCGTGAAATTCGTCTCCGTGTCCAGCATGAGCAAACACCACTGCGGGACTGACGAACAAAAGCAGACTCACAACTGTGATCGACAAACAACGTATGCTTACCAGTGGTTGGGAAGAGAGATTAAGCATTGCTATCAAAATTCCTCACTAAAGTTACTGGTTGTACCAAGCCTGTCGCCACTGTTTCATTTGGTTAATCTCTGCATCTTGCGCTTTGATAATTGCTTGGGCTAAATTCTTGATTTCAGGACGCTGAGACTTTTTCAAGGCATCTTCAGCCATAACTACAGCACCTTCATGGTGAGGAATCATCCCGTTGATCAAGCGCAGATCAAATTCCGCATCCGCAGCACCCAAATCCATGCTCATCATCATGGCTTGTTTTTGCTCAGATGACATTTCCATCATGTGACCCATTTCGGCATGATAAGCCATGGGTTTTTCTCCAGCGTTGGGATACCAAGTTGTTCGCCACTGCTTCATCTGAGTGATTTCTTGGTTTTGAGTTTTGATAATGTCGTCTGCTAGCTTTTTGATTTCAGGACGCTGAGATTTTTTCAAAGCATCTTCAGCCATATCTACTGCTCCTTGATGGTGCAGAATCATTCCATCTAGGAACCGCAAATCATAGCTAGCATCGGCTGGCCCTAAATCCATACTGTGATCCATACCACCGCCGTGGTTCATATGCTGGCGATCGCTAGTATCGGTTGCAGTCGTATTGGGATTTTGATTTGGGGAGGTATTTGGGGCGCAGGCTGTTAAAACCCCACCGGCTAGGGATGTAAACACTACACAGCTCAACGCTAAAAAACTATTTCGCCAAGAGAGGGTTCGCATAAGTATCATTGACAAGACATTATTCTGATTTTATTTTGTAATCTCTAGTTGACTAGAGAGTCAACCATAACAGTAATTTTTTGGTAATTTCCTGGGGTTATCCAAAAATCAGTAGTTGTGCCAGCTGGTGACAACCACTATTTAGCTTTGCAGACCAAAATGAAATCAGGATGAATTGCTTGAACCGTGATGACTAAAATAGAATATGAAGAGTGCTGAGTTAAAAGACCGCCCACACTTCGGCAAGGCTCAGTGACCACAATTCGCGTTGCTTGTACCGAGTGCGAAAGTGTTTCCTTCCTCTTGTTATTACTCAGCACTCCCCTTCGACTTCGCTCAGGGCAAGCGCACTCAGCACTCAGCACTGAGTATGGTAAAACACAAGGGCAGTTAACGATGGGAGTCCTTGAGTTCCCCAATCCCCAGCACCAAAGCAGCGATTTTACCAAGTTTGGCGATCGCATTAGCTCATGAAAAGACTTTTCTCGCAACCTGTACTTTACCTAGTTTTGCTAGTGACTGGATGCATCCCCGCTAGAGATGCGAGAAATCCTCAACAACCACTAGTCCCAAACCTACTAGCCCAAACAACCACAAATACTGATATAAATTATGTGACTCGGGTTGTCCAGCAGGTAGGCCCTGCCGTGGTACGCATCGACTCTACTCGTACTGTTGAAATATCCCCAGACCCACTTTTAGATAGGTTTTTTAGGGGACAGTTACCTAGTCAAGAACAAGTACAACGGGGTGTCGGCTCAGGATTTATTACTACTGCCGATGGATTAATATATACTAATGCTCATGTGGTAGCAGGTGCGGATAATGTCACAGTCGTCTTAAAAGATGGTCGCCGTTTTCAGGGCAATGTGGTAGGTGCTGATCCTGTAACCGATGTTGCTGTTGTGAGAATCAAAGCGACTGGATTGCCAACAGCCAAGCTGGGTAACTCAGATAATTTAAGGCCAGGAGAATGGGCGATCGCTATTGGTAACCCCTTAGGACTCGACAATACTGTTACTCAAGGAATTATCAGCGCTACACAGCGTTCTGTTGCTGATCTAGGTGTGCCCACAGAACGAGTTGACTTTATCCAAACTGATGCGGCAATTAATCCAGGTAACTCTGGCGGCCCTTTACTAAATGCCCAAGGAGAAGTGATTGGGATGAACACCGCCATCATCCAGGGAGCGCAAGGGTTAGGCTTTGCCATTCCCATCAACACTGCTCAACGAATTACAGCACAACTGATCACTAAAGGAAGAGTTGATCACCCATATATCGGGATTCAAATGGCGCAATTGAATCCTCAATTGCGAGCGAAAATTAATCAGAGTGATACTGGTATTAAAATTAATCAGGATACAGGTGTAATTATTCTCGGGGTTGCCCGCAATTCGCCTGCCTTCCGTGCCGGTTTACGTCCCGGTGACATCATTGAAAGCATTAATGACGAAACTATTCAAAACACTCAACAAGTACAAAAGCAAGTAGAAGCCACCAATATTGGCCAGACCATACAAATTACCATCAATCGCAATGGTAGCCGACAAGCGATCGCTGTCCAACCAGAGGCTTTACCTGCAAAAGAGCCTACTTGATTCACAAAATCAACACTCAAAAGTTACATCTCATCTCTCTATCATTTGCCAGAGGCAGAAGCAATTACTTTTTTCTATGCTTTTGGTGATATTTACCACTCATTAGCTATTCCTCATTGCTAGCAATTATTGGTTGTTTCTATCACACGATCAAGGTGCAAGTCCTGATGGCTGCTACCAAAATATGTGTTGAATTCAATTGAAAATTGCTGCATCTACGGGAATTGCGGGAAACACAGAGAAACTTATGCAAGGTTTTCGCTTAGGTTCTATTTCTGGATTTGAAATCCGAGTGGATTTGTCCTGGCTGTTAATTTTCTTTCTTGTCCTGTGGACTTTAAGCGCAGGTATATTCCCAACTAACTATCCAGGACTTACCAATACCACTTATTTTGGTATGGGCATAGTAGCAACGCTACTTTTTTTCGCCTCGCTGCTTGCTCATGAGCTTTCTCACTCCTTCGTGGCCAGGGCAAAAGGAATTCCTGTCGAAGGAATTACGCTATTTATCTTTGGTGGAGTTTCACGTACTCGGATGGATGCAGAAACTCCGGGTGATGAATTTCAAATAGCAGGAGTGGGGCCCCTTGTCAGTCTCATACTAGCTGCCCTTTTTGGCGTGATTTGGTATGTCAGCAGAAATGCTGGTTTGAGTGTAGTAGTTACAGGGGTTACTGCTTACCTCGCCTCAATAAACCTCGCTCTCGCTATCTTCAATATGCTGCCGGGATTTCCCTTAGATGGGGGTCGCGTCTTCCGTTCTATCATCTGGAAGTACACTGGCAATCTCAAAAAAGCCACACAAATTGCTACCACTGGCGGTAAATGGCTGGGTTATTTGCTCATCGCCCTCGGTGTTTGGCAGATGTTTGGCTACGCCATTTTAAGTGGACTTTGGTTAATCCTCATTGGTTGGTTCTTGTACAATGCTGCCGAAGCTAGCTATGAAGAACTTTTGCTACGTACAAGTCTACAAGGCGTACGGGCGCAGGAAATTATGACTCCCTATCCAGAAACTGTCAATGCTGATTTAACACTCCAAGAGTTAGTGGATAAATATTTTCTGAGTCGTCGCTATCATTCTTTTCCAGTGACACAAGACAGTCACCCAGTAGGCATTATTACTTTAAATCAAGTCAAGGATATTCCACGAGAAGAATGGATATATCGCACGGTGAGAGACACAATGACCGCCGCAAACAACGGAGTTACGGCCCGTCCAGAAGAGCAAATGTCGAAGGTATTACAAAAAATGCAAGATTCAGGCATCCGTCGTGTATTGGTGATTCAGAATGGCTTACTTAGGGGCATCATTACTGCCAATGATTTGGCTAATTGGTTGCAGCGACAGAAAGATATAGGTCAGGTTGTTTAATTATTTATTAAAAACAGCTTTTTTATGCAAAATAAAGCTTAGATAGGGAAATAATCAGTACTCTATTTAAAGAGATTTTTTGGAGAAAATTTGCCATTTTTAGGTGAGTATTCCGGGCAATCCTTCGCTTCTTCAGTCAGCACAATGGTAGGTTGTACAGCACACTTGAGATAATGGTTATTTGCATAAAAGCGACAGTTTCTACATGGGACCTGATGTAAACCCTTGACAGTAAAAACCATCTTATTGTCTAAAAGTGTCCGAATTTTTTGCAATATCAGAAAAAAAATTACCCAACTAAAAATTAAAGCAACGGGAGATAAAGTCAGAGCTATATCGGGAATGTTTAAGCTATCTTGTTGTATTTGCTCTTGTTTGACTTCATTTTGAGTTACCTGGCTAATATTTCTATTTTCGGCTATTTGTTTTGGCAGAAGTGGTTCAACAGACATATTATTTAACCTCAGTTATATAACTTTAATATGTTGATTTTTGCTCCAAATTTAATTGATAATTCTGGTTTGCCATGCTCATACATAATCAATTAACTCTAGTCAAATTAGCTGCTTACAGGCTAGATTAAAATAGAAAACACCAAAA
The DNA here is from genome assembly GCA_015207155.1 of Nostocales cyanobacterium LEGE 11386. Taxonomy (GTDB): domain Bacteria; phylum Cyanobacteriota; class Cyanobacteriia; order Cyanobacteriales; family Nostocaceae; genus LEGE-11386. Next base: position 32,177 of record JADEXK010000031.1, read on the forward strand.
AAACTGCAACGAGACAGATACAAATCAATCATCTGTCACTTTCTTTGTAGTATATTTTTGTCGAAGTTTGTCATCGCTGGAAATAGAAAACACAGTTATTATCAACTTGTCAGTAAGTTATGCAAAATTGAATTTTGCTTATGTTTTAATTATATGTTTAGCAAAAGAAAATTTATCCTATATCTGTCGATAGTTTTGTTCATGACTTTTAATTATATATCTAAAGGAATATATTAAAATTTGTGACTTAACAAATTGACGTTCTTGGGTTAAAATCAATTAATATAAAATCTGTGCTTTATATGTAAATATGAAAATTGAAATTACCGGAGATTTTTATTTATTTTTAAAGACAAAAACAAAGTTGTTTTTCTCCAAACATAGAGTTACAAAGAGGTCTCATTATGCTTAACATTATCCTTACTTGGTTAGTTACGACTGTCAGTTTTCTAATTATTTCCAGACTGCCTTTAGGAATTGAAATTGATAGTTTTGGCAAAGCGGCTATTTCGGCGGCTGTTTTTGGCATATTGAATGCAATTTTGCTACCAATTCTGAGTTTATTCACATTTCCATTTATTATCCTAAGTTTCGGATTATTTTTCTTTGTGTTGAATGCAATTATTTTTGCTCTAGCTGCTGCTTTGGTTTCAGGTTTTACTCTCAGATGGGGCTTTTGGAGTGCTTTAGTTGGTTCTATTGCTTTGGCAATCGTTAATTCCATTCTCTTGAGTATCGTGAGAACGGCAGTATAAAAAATTATTTGCGTGTTAAATTACAGCTAAATTTCCCAACTTGAAAATACAAATGATGACAAAATTTTTACGAGACAAAATTGCCTTTTTACTCACTGGAGTCATGCTGGCGGTTCTGCTAATTTCTTGTCAACCAGTACCCGTAGCTGAATCACAATCGCCTAAAGCAACTCCCACTACGGCTACATTCCCCCCCGTAGCTTCTCCTGATGGGGAACTCAGTGCTGCTCCGGCAAAGCTACCACCATTGCCCTATGATTACACGGCGCTGGGAAAAGCTATTGATGCGGAAACCATGAAACTACATCATGATGGACACCATGCCAGCTATGTTAACAACCTCAACGATGCCTTGAAACAAGAGTCAGGTTTGCAAAAAAGCAGCGTTGAAGCTTTGCTGCGAGATTTAAACAGCGTGCCTGAAAATATTCGCACAAAAGTACGTAACAATGGCGGTGGGCATCTTAACCATACAATTTTCTGGCAAATCATGAGTCCCGAAGGTGGTGGAGAACCAACAGGAGAAATTGCCCAAGAAATTAACCGCACTTTTGGCGGTTTTGATGAATTCAAAAAACAGTTTAACCAAGCTGGAGGCGATCGCTTCGGTAGTGGTTGGGTGTGGTTAGTACGTAATCCCGCAGGTCAACTGCAAATCGTCACCACAGCAAATCAAGATAACCCAATTATGGATGGTGCATATCCCATCATGGGTAACGATGTGTGGGAACACGCCTATTACCTGAGATATCGCAACCGCCGGGCTGAGTATTTGAATAATTGGTGGAATGTGGTGAACTGGCCAGAAATCAACAGGCGATCGCAAGTTTCATTGCAGCTAGCTAGTTAGGAGGAAAGCGGCGATGAAAAGCTTGTTAATGCACAGTCCCATCGTTGTAGCAGCAGGTTGGATAGGGGCTTATCTATTTATTACTGTGCTACCCCTAGTGATTTTGCTCATATATCCGCCCACAGGTCGGGACTTTTGGATTGAGTTTTCTGTTGCTCTCGGTTTTATTGGTCTGGCGATGCTGGCGCTTCAGTTTGCCCTGACAGCTCGGATCAATCGCATAGAAGCATCCTATGGAATTGATATCATCCTCCAGTTTCACCGCTACATCTCCCTAGTAGCATTTGCCTTGATCCTGATCCACCCGCTAATTTTGTTCGTAGTCCAGCCAGAAACGCTACAACTGTTAAACTTTGTCACAGCTCCTTGGCGCGCTAGAGCCGCAGTCTTAGCAACATTAGCATTAATAGTGCTGATTGTAACAACCATCTGGCGACAACAGTTGAAAATTCCCTATGAACCCTGGCGCACATCCCATGGTGTTTTGGCAGTTTTGGCAGTTAGTCTGGGACTGGGACACGGTTTAGGTGTGGGTAATTACCTAGGACTGTTTTGGAAAGCAGTACTGTGGACAGTACTAATTCTTACTGCCATTTGGCTAATGATATATGTGCGTTTAGTTAAACCCTGGTTAATGATCAAAAAACCCTATCTGGTGGAAGAGGTACGGCCAGAACGCGGGGATGTGTGGACGTTAGCGCTACGACCTAGAGGACATGAAGGCTTTCGCTTTCAACCCGGTCAATTTGCCTGGATTACCCTTGGTATTTCTCCCTTTCGGATGCGGGAACATCCTTTTTCCATGTCTTCCAGTGGCGAGAATCCCGAACGAATAGAGTTCAGCATTAAAGCCTTGGGAGACTTTACCAACAGGATTAAGGATGTAAAACCTGGAACCAAAGCTTTCCTTGATGGCCCCTATGGAGTTTTTACTACTGACCTCTATGAAGACTCGGCTGGCTTTGTCTTAATTGCAGGTGGTATCGGGATTACGCCGATGATTAGTATGCTTTTCACCCAAGCTGAACGTAAAGATGAACGCCCCTATCTATTAATTTATGCCAGCAATTCTTGGGATGATGTCACCTTCCGCGAAGAACTCGAGGAATTGCAGGAAAAATTAAACCTGACTGTTGTCCATGTTCTGAGGAATCCCCCAGAGGATTGGTCAGGGGAAACAGGCTATGTGGATCAAGAATTGTTAGAGCGTTACATTCCCAAGCGAAGAGGCACGCGGCAATATTTTATCTGTGCATCACCTAAAATGATGGATCAGGTAGAAGCAGCATTACATAAACTTGAGGTTCCCGTGACTAACATTCACATGGAACACTTTAATCTTGTTTAGGTATGGTTTTGTGTAGAAAGTATATTTTTTAACGCAGAGGGGCGCAAAGGAGCGCGGAGTTTTGTTGAATTTGCCCAATGTTGTATTAAGTTTTGATTATGCGCTACAGTATTATGCTTCAACTTGTGACAGGCATCACCACAATTTTGGTAAGTACTGCTGCCTTATTTGCCTGGATACAAAGCCGTCCTAGTCCTAACCAACGTGCATTCAAACGAAGTAGTGAGTATTTTACGGCGTATCACCTTATTCATGCTGGCGGTACTGGCTGCGATCGCACTAGCCTTGATTTCCTCTCGCCCAGTCATCATACCCCCAGCTGATCCAATTAATCCGGTCATCGTCTACGTAATTGACACAGGCTTACATTCCCGGCTAGTTATGCCTGATGGTGATGGCAACTTGATTCAGTATGCCTATGGTGATTGGCGTTATTTTGCGCTGAACCAACAAGACTTGGGTAGTGCAATTGCAGCATTGCTAATTCCCACTCAGGGAACTCTCGGCAGACGAAAATATCACAATCTCGCTCAGTTGAAGCAGAGTATAAATGCTAATAGTCAGCTTCTGAATTTTACAGTGACGTCAGCCAAAGTCACACAGTTAAGAAAATTATTAGAGAAACGTTTCAATCAGAACATTGAAACACAAATATTCAATCAACTTAATCAAATGCACTTTGTTCAAGACGACCTAGACTACACCTTGTATCACAACAGCAATCATGAGTTAGTCGTGTGGCTACAAGACTTAGGCTGTCGCGTTGAAGGCTTTGTCATGTTGGCTAATTTTAAACCAATGCTAGATTTTTATGAGGAATCTTGACAGTAAATGTTGTTCCAACTCCTACAGCACTTTCCACAAAAATCTCTCCATGATGACGTTCTACACATTTCTTAACCACTGCTAAACCCAACCCAGTCCCCACAATGTTTTCAACATTTTGACATCGATACAAAGGCTCATATATTTTTTCTTGTTCTGCTGGTGGAATACCAATTCCTTCATCTATTACCTGAAAAACTATAGCTTCTGCTTCCGAATTTAAAATTAAGTATATCTTACCTCCAGCAAATGAATATTTGATAGCATTTAATAGTAAATTACTGAGAATAGAATATAGCAATTTTTCATCTAAATTGGCACGAAAACACTGACCATGATTCATGAATTTTATTAAATGGGGAGTCGTGCCAAAAAGTTGTAAATCTTCTACTAAATTTAAACAAAAATTTTCTACATTAATCAATTGAGGTTTATAATCTAGCTTACCTGCCTCTGCTCTAGTTAAAGTCAATATATCTGTTAACAGATGATTCATTAATTTCGCTGAAGATTGAATTCGGTAGAGATTTTTTAATTGCAGTTCATCCACCAGTTCTTTCAAAATTTCTTTTAATAACTGAGAAGAAAGTAAAATTATGCTCAAAGGTGTACGAAATTCATGAGAAATCATAGAAAATAAGCGGATTTTGAGTTCACTAAATTCTTTTTCTTGAGCGAGAGAAACTTCTAATGATTCAATTTTTTCGCGTTTTATCCATTGACGATCAAGTGTGGCACATAAACTAGCAATCACTATAAGACTTAAAATTGTTCCCAGTATTTCTATCAAGATTCGCAAACGAATGCTGTTATCAGATTGTTCTAGAGAATTTTGCAAATAACTTTGTTCTTCAGCTTTGATATCTGCCATTATGGGCAAAATTTCTTCTCTCAGCTTAACGCTGCGTTCAGTAATATTATTTTGTGTTTGTAATGCTGTTTCATCCTTTTGATAAAGTTCAATAGATTGTTTTAAAAGAGCTAATCTTTGATTTACCAATGAGTCCAATCGTGCGAATCGCTGTTGCTGACTTAAACTAGGGTGTATCTGCTTCTGTAACAACCTGAGTTCAGACTGCATATTAGTAACTTCATTTTGATAACGCTTTAAATCTTGTCTATTACCCAAAAATATGTATCCTCGCCGTGCAGATTCCGCAGCCGTCATCGCCGCAGAAAAATCTGTCAAAGTATTGAGGGTTTGATAAGTATGTTGTACCCTATTAGCGCCCTGTTGAATTTCAGTTGTGTTTTTAAATGAAGCGAAGGTCACTAATCCCATCAGTAACAGAGTTAAACCAAACCCGGCAATAATCCATTTTCCTCGAAGAGACCATTTTGTAAATTTTTGATTCATAAAAAATGAATTTAATTCAAGTAAATAGAAAGATTGATTAAAATAAAAGTTTGTAGTCAGGACTTTAGCCCTTAAAAAACTTGTAAAAAAGCGATAAATCGCTCACTACGAACAAAAATTTATTTCATATTTAATTATGTCTATCTACTTAAATTCAAATGCTAATACCAATTCTCATGAAGATATAGCTATTATAAATGAGTTGTAAACCAATCTGTCGCTGCTTCTACGAATAGTTTGTGAATCAAATCGGATTGCTATATATATACTTAGCCTGCTAATCAAGGCTTCATTTGGATAACTCCAGGCTTCTGTGGGGTAATAAAGCGCAACCTCACATAAAATTGGTATAAACAAAAGAATATATTATGCGAATTCTTGTAGTGGAAGATGATAGTCAACTAGCAGAGGTACTGACAGAAGCTTTAAGCAGACGCCAGTATGTAGTAGATGTTGCTAAAGATGGAGAAGCAGCTTGGAACTCAGCCGAATCAATGAAGTATGACTTGGTGGTGTTAGATGTGACACTACCAAGACTTGATGGGATTAGATTTTGTCAACGCTTGCGTAATACTGGCGCCATTAATCCCGCACATCGGAATTCTGGCGCACCAGTGCTAATGTTAACAGCCCGTGATACTGTAGCTGATAAGATTGCTGGGTTAGATGCAGGCGCAGATGATTATGTAGCCAAGCCATTTGACCTAGAAGAGTTAATGGCTCGTATACGTGCTTTACTCAGACGAGGTGGTTCTGCAACTACAATCAGTTTATCTTGGGAAAAACTGCACCTGAATCCCAGCACCTATGAGGCGACTTATAATGGTTACCCTTTGTCATTAACTCCCAAAGAATATGCCATTTTGGAATTGCTGGTTGCTAATGGCAGAAGAGTTTTAAGCCGTTCTAGTATTATTGAGCAGGTTTGGCCAGTGGATGACTCCCCAGTAGAGGAAACAGTCAGGTCTCATATTAGATGTCTTAGGCAAAAACTGAAAGCTTTAGGTGCGCCAGAAAATTTCATCGAAACGGTTCACGGACTGGGTTATCGCCTCAAATAAGCATCATCGAACTTTGGATGAAATGACGATTTTGCTGAGTTCCCCTACTGCATCTGCACAAATTCTGCACAAATTCTGCACAGTGATTGCATGTATACGTTATATCCTCTTGTTTACACATGAGGAGGTAAAGTAAAGGCGAATTGTAGATGAAATGGCAAGATTCATATCATGGCTGGTTAATTGAATTAACACCATTGTCTGAAGGTTATGTATTTAAGTGTTGGATGCCAGATGGGCAAATAGGAATTAGCAATAATCATATTTATCCGAGGTTCGTTCAGGCTATAAGGGCAGCGAGGAAAAGGATCAAGCTGGAGTCTGCGAGTTTGGTACTCATTCATTTTTTAGATGAATCATATAAAAATTGTCATATTAGCTCTCAAGAATATATAGCTTTGACAAATTCACTTTTTGACTTCACTACCTCAGCCAGTAAACCTAAAGAACGAGACTTTTAAATTCAGCAGATGAATAACAATTTTTTTTTCTACAGAAACACAAGTAATCAGATTCAAGACTTCAGTAATTATATAAAGTCTGTGATATTGCATTTAGTCTATCCAACAAAGTCAGAAGTTTTTATTAATATTAAAAATGATGAACGTGGTAGCGGTAGATTTTGTATCAAAGCTTGGTTGATGAATTTCAGTTGATAGAATCTCTGCAAGTGCTTGGCTTGGTCATACTGAATTTCTCTAACATTTGAAAATACTGTTGAGCTTCATCTAATATTAGTAGGGCTATTGATTGAAAGTTTAGGCTGTGTAGTTATTAATTTTTCACGCTGTTTATCTACCTTGACATAATGACCATAATTTATACCCTGCACCTACCCCATATCCCCCCAATAAATCAATTTCTGGGCTGCATAACTCAAGTTCAGTAAAGTGGATGTTGGGTTGCACTGCGTTTAACCCAACCTACGCGTCAATTGGTGTGAGAAACATCAGGCGGTCTGTGACCCTGATGCAACAAAATATTAGATTAACCTGTTTTGCCGCTCTCAGAAAACAATAATCAAAGCCAGATTCTAAGACGTTGAATCAATGAAGATTTGAGGCTTTATTTCCTAACAGTAACTAAAATTTCTAGCTCTCAAGAGGAAAGTAAAGCTCCGAAAAGCCTTCAGCAATTGGGTTTTTCGAGACTGATAAAAGTGGGACAACATTAGAGGAAGATTATGGCTGACTTTAGGGTTCATGTAGAAGAGGCGAACCGGAAAAAACGGTTACAGCAACATCATCGTTTGTTTTTCTTGCTTTCTCTGGCAGCAGGCTTAATATTTTTGCAGGGATATATGATTGCGCCGCTCATCCCTCGCCTGGCTGAGATTTTCCAAGTTCCAGAGCAAGAAATTGGCTTCATTGTCCCAGTATATATGCTTGCCTACGCGCTTGCAGCCCTCTTCTACGGACTGCTGTCCGATCGCTTTGGCCGATGGCCTGTGATGCGAGCTTCGGTTTTCATCTTCATTCTCTGTACAGCGCTGACAGCAACTGCTCAGTCTGCCTCACAGATAGCTATTTGGCGACTCCTCACGGGACTGGGGGCTAGTGGTGTTATCCCACTGACGTTTGCCTTGATTGGGGATTTATTTCCTTTTCGTGAGCGGGGACAAATGCTGGGTATGGTATTTGCCTACATGGAAGGCGGTATGGCCTTCGGTTCTGCGGGTGGGGCGATGCTGGAACCCTTTGTAGGCTGGCGCATTCTATTTATTGCTACTTCTGTTGTAGCAGCAATTATTCTATGGCGCTTGCACAGTTATGAGTTACTGTTCGATACTGCGCGAGGGGGGGCGCTGCTGTCCGTTCGTCAGGTTTTTACAGGCTACCGCAGTGTGCTATCGAGTTGGCGCGGTCAGAGGACTTATGCGTATGTCTTTTTGAACGCCATTTTTCACTCAGGAGTTTATACATGGTTGGGACTTTACTTATCTCAGCGTTATAACTTGGGAGTAACTGGGATTGGGCTAGCAATTTTCGGCTATGGAATTCCAGGTCTGCTCTTGAGTCCGATAATTGGTAAAGCAGTAGACCGATGGGGAAGGAGATGGCTAATTCCACCAGGGCTGGGTATGGCTGCTGTGGCAGGATTCATGATGATATTTCAGATTCCTTTGAATTTGACGACCGTCGCCATTCTGGTTCTATCTCTTGGCTATGACTTAACTCAGCCTTTATTTGCGGGGATTGTGACTGACCTAGGTACCAAAAGGAGTCTAGGACAGACAATGGGTCTTAAAGTTTTTACCTTATTTACCGGATTCGGTATTGGTAGCTTAGTATTTGGCGAAGTTCTGCGTTGGGGTTTTGGTTCAACTCTGGCTATCTTTAGTGCTATACAGTTGCTAGCCGCAGTTGTGGCAATTCCGTTGTTCTGGTCTGAGGTTCCCAAGAACGAGGAACAAATCAGAGCGGCAGAAATGCGAGATGAGCAGGAAGAAGATGGAGAATAGGCAGACTTATTCCCACAAGATAGGCAAGGGGTTGGAACGGAATGGCACTAAGAAAAGGGAAAATCGTTGAGGCAGCAAAGGAAACTTAATATAGTTCGGTAATCCACACACACAATTTGTCTACCCTTGACTAAATTAGCAGTGGGAAGATAGTTAACAAGGTGAATTTCTATTAACTGTAAATCCCCAGAGTTGAGCAAAACAAGTTAAAACTATCAACTAAAAACATTACTGAATTTGGGTTTTAAGCGTCTGGAGGATTGCATATGGCAAGAGTATCTCTCAGCGTTTCTACCGTTAAACCCCTGGGCGATCGCGTGTTGATTAAAATCAGTGAATCTGAAGACAAAACCCCAGGTGGTATTTTCCTTCCTGATACAGCTAAAGAAAAACCCCAAGTGGGAGAAGTTGTCGCTGTTGGCCCCGGTAAGCGAAGTGAGGATGGTTCACATCAAACCATGGAAGTCAATGTGGGTGACAAAGTTCTCTATTCCAAATACGCGGGAACTGACATTGAATTTGGTGACGAAGATTACATATTAGTGGGTGAAAAAGATATCCTCGCAACCTTGGGATAGTAATTGTTAACGAAGGAAGAGGGAAGGAATAATCATCCTCTTTCTGAGTCCAAACTTCTTCCTACTTGTTCAACTCCTATTTATTCAGGAGCAGTCTTATGGCAAAACAAATTATTTACGATGAACAAGCTCGTCGTGCCTTGGAAAGAGGCATGGATATTTTATCAGAATCAGTAGCTGTCACCCTTGGCCCTAAAGGTCGTAACGTAGTTTTAGAGAAAAAATTTGGCGCTCCTCAAATTGTTAATGATGGTATTACAATTGCCAAAGAAATTGAACTAGAACAGCATGTAGAAAATACTGGTGTTGCTTTAATTCGTCAAGCAGCTTCCAAAACTAATGATGTAGCTGGTGATGGTACGACAACAGCCGTTGTGCTAGCTCATGCAATGGTAAAAGAAGGGTTGCGGAACGTAGCCGCAGGTGCTAACGCTATTGCCCTGAGACATGGAATTGACAAAGCTACCCAATTTTTAGTCAAGAAGATTGCCGAACATGCCAGACCTGTAGAAGATGCAAAAGCGATCGCCCAAGTAGGAGCGATCGCATCTGGTAATGAGGAAGAAATCGGTCAGATGATCGCCCAAGCGATGGAAAGAGTGGGTAAGGAAGGCGTGATTTCTCTAGAAGAAGGCAAGTCAATGACTACTGAACTGGAAATCACTGAAGGGATGCGCTTTGATAAAGGTTACATCTCTCCTTATTTCGTTACCGATCCAGAGCGAATGGAGGTAATTCTAGAGGAGCCTTATATTCTGCTGACCGACAAGAAAATCACTTTGGTACAAGATTTAGTCTCAGTCCTAGAACAGGTAGCTCGTTCTGGCAAACCACTATTGATTATTGCCGAAGATATCGAAAAAGAAGCCTTGGCAACTCTAGTAGTTAACCGCCTACGCGGTGTGCTGAATGTAGCAGCAGTTAAAGCACCTGGCTTTGGCGATCGCCGCAAAGCGATGTTGGAAGATATAGCTAGCCTCACAGGTGGGCAATTAATCACGGAAGAAGCTGGCCTGAAACTAGAAAACACTAACTTGGATATGCTGGGACAAGCCAGACGCGTCGCCATTACCAAGGACAACACCACGATTGTGGCTGAAGGCAACGAACAAGCCGTGAAAACTCGTTGTGAGCAAATCCGCCGTCAGATGGAAGAAACTGAATCTGCCTACGACAAAGAAAAACTACAAGAGCGTTTGGCCAAATTGGCTGGTGGTGTCGCCGTAATCAAGGTAGGTGCTGCCACAGAAACCGAAATGAAAGATAAAAAACTGCGCCTAGAAGATGCCATCAACGCCACGAAAGCTGCTGTAGAAGAAGGCATTGTTCCTGGTGGTGGTACAACCTTAGTACACTTGGCTCCCCAATTGGAAGCTTGGGCAAACGAGCATCTAAGTGGTGACGAACAAGTCGGTGCCAAGATTGTCTCCCGTGCTGTATATGCGCCTCTGAAGCGGATTGCTGATAACGCCGGACAAAATGGTGCTGTAATTGCCGAATGGGTGAAGGAGAAACCATTTGATGTTGGTTACGACGCAGTGAGAAATGACTTTAGCGATATGTTTGCAGTGGGTATTGTTGATCCGACCAAAGTCACCCGTTCTGCTCTGCAAAATGCTGCCTCTATCGCAGGCATGGTATTGACTACCGAGTGCATTGTGGTTGATCAGCCTGAGTCTCAGAATGTAGCTGCGGTTACACCTGGTGGTGGTATGGGAGAGGACTTTGGCTACTAATTTCAGGCAGTAGGAGGCGATGGGAGGATCAGGAGATAATGAGGATATTGTAGAAGCAACTTCACCCCTTCGCCCCATCTCTTGTTTGGGTTTGTCAAGTACTAAATATTCTCCATACTTATTTAACGTGAATTAGACAAATATCAAAAACCCCTCTCCAAACCTCTCCCCTGCCAGGCTACGGTGTACCCACAAGTCTTCATCTTTTCCCCTCTGTGCCCTCTGCGTCCTCTGCGGTTAATGATTTTTTGAAACCACAGAGGCGCAGAGAACGCAGAGTAAGGAGTTTCGAGAGTTATTCTTTCTCATTTGTAGAGATGTGTGTACACGGTAGCCTGCCAGGAGAGAGGATTCAAAACCAGGGATATTTTTGTCCCTCTGGGTATCACAGAGGGGTTGGGGAGAGGTCATCGAACTCACGTTTATTTAGCAACCGTCTTCTGTGGGAGGAGGCGGTTTTTGCTCATATTTTTTGACCGCATGGCTATACTCATACTTGAAGTAATTTGTCATAAATCTTTGATCGAGATGTTTCCAAATAGGTACTTATCTACAATTTTTAAATTTAATACCCTGGATATATAGCAATTCGATTTGATTTATGAAATTACTTACGTAGGGAAGAAACAGGTAATAGATGTATACTGAATTTTTTCAAACATTAAATAGCAGTTCTATATATATAGACATAATTGGTACTTAAATGTTGATAATGAGTTATGTCTATCTCACGTAGGTAACCGATAAGTTACCTGCAAGTTAGCCTCATGTAAGATCACTGATTTGCCTAAAACTTACAATTAAACACACACTGATCCCATTTCATTTGCTTGAATAGCTATATTGATAGGATTGCAATTCACTATTTTGGATTATGCCTAGTAAGTTCATTGAAGTTAGGGAATATACTGTCCGGGCCCATAAAAGACAGATTCATACTCGTATTTTCCATTTTGTCTGTAAGCAGTGCAATCAGCCTACACAACGCGAGACTTTTGGCCCTCGTCCTTTATATTGCGAGCAATGCCGTCCTCCACAACCACCCAAAAAATCTCACCAGCCATCTCAAAAAGCAAAACCTAGAGCAATGACTTACAAAAGTGATATCGATTTGGGATGATTTAAAGCTTTATGAAAAATTTGTTGCAATTAGAACCTCCTCAAGCTTTCCTCTCTCCACTTTTAGAATTACGAGACTACTATGCTCGCCTCGTAGAAGAGTATGAAAACTTGTATAAACAAGCGCGATCGCAGCTCGATCATGTAGATGCTTTGTTATCTAACTGGTCTGCTCAATCAAATGCAGTTCATCAGGTTTCTGCTCTTCCTCAAGAAGATTCATTGTTATCAAGCACAGATCACATTCATCACTGTGATCAGAATTTGCTTGATTCTATCCAGTCTCAACTTCCAGACTCAGAAGACTTGGAGATAGAGGATTCAGCTTCTAGAATTACAGATGTTCAAGAGCCTCTAGAAAGTAAAGATCAATCAATTAGAGTGCCGGACATTCCCATGCTACCTGAGTATCAACCGCAAACTCGGATGGAAGCTATCAAAAATCTTTTGCGAGAACATCTTGGCAGTGTTTGTCACATAGATTTTATTGTGCGATCGCTTTATGGAGACTTAGAGCCACCCATCTTTAAAGTAGTCAAAGGTAGAGTCCAATCCTCACTGACACAAGGTAGAGAAAGAAATGCCTGGTCGGGTATTCCTGACGAACCAGGTTGTTACACTCTAGATTTGAGTTTGGTAAATTCCAATAAAACTAAAGGTTACTCACAGACAACCAAACCCAAAAAGAAGAAACCTCTTCCTATCCAGAATCCAAATGTAGTTCCCATGCTCAAAGAATTTCAGGGTCAATTTTTGATAGATGCTCTTTCCTCTTTCTTGGAAAAAAATTCCGGCAGAGTTTTCAGTGTTGCTGAAATCATCTTCGGTCTTTATGGAGAACTAAACGATCGGCAAGTTAGAGAAGTTAAAACCAAGGTACTTAATGAACTATCACGAGGTTATCGGACGGGACGATTCTCTAGAGTGCCTGACAAAATCGGCTTCTATACTTGGGATTCAAAGTTCATGCTAGAGCCAAGTCGAGGGTGAATGAGGAGGATGGGGAGATGGGGGGATGGGGAGAAATTTAATTTTTTTGACTAACACCAAAATCTTTCTCTTGTCCCCTTGTCCCCTTGTCTCCCTATCCCCAAGCAAGAGTCCGCTTAACTGCCTGTTGCCATGTGGCGAAATTAGCTGCTGCTTGATGTTTTCCTTGACTAGGCTCAAATATGCGGTCAATTTGCCGTTGGCTGACTAATGCGGCATAGTCATCCCAAAAACCCACAGCTAGACCTGCCGCAAAGGCTGCACCTTGTACGGTAGTATCGCGCATGATGGGGCGTTCTACGGGAATTCCCAATACATCTGCCTGGAACTGCATGAGAAAATTATTCTCGCAAGCACCACCATCTACAGTTAATCGCCCCATGGGAATATGACAAGAGGCGTTGATTGCTTGTACTACTTCTAGAACTTGATAGGCGATCGCTTCTAAGACGGCACGGACTAAATGCTGGGGTTGTACACTGGCGGTAATGCCAAAAAAGGCTCCTCTGGCACTCATATCCCAATGGGGTGCGCCTAGTCCACTAAAGGCAGGGACAAAGTACACGCCACCATTATCTGTGACTTGGTTTGCCATTGCTTCAGTTTCGGCGGCGGTTTTAATTAGCTTGATACCGTCACGTAACCATTGAACACAAGCGCCACTAGTAAACATACTACCTTCTAAGGCATAGCCCACATCTAACCTATTGTTTTGGTTGATTTGCGTCCATGCCACTGTGGAAATGAGTTGACGCTGAGAACGCACAATATTAGAGCCTGTATGAGCCACCAAAAAGCTCCCAGTGCCATAGGTGCATTTCATCAAACCGGGGCGATCGCAGCCATGACCAAATAAAGATGCTTGCTGATCACCCAAGATAGCAGCAATGGGAATTTCTGCACCTAGTAAAGTGGCATCGGTGCAGCCAAATTTGCCTAAACTGGGCTGAATCTGGGGCAAAATATCAGCCGGAATCTGCAATAATTCCAGTAATGTCTGATCCCAGTCACAGGTCTTGAGATTCATCAGCATGGTACGGCTGGCGTTGCTGTGGTCGGTAGCATGAACTTTTCCCCCTGTGAGGTTCCACAGTACCCAACTATCAATTGTGCCTGCTAAGACATGATTCAAGTTAATATCTGCAATATTGTCTAATAGCCATCTCAACTTGGTGGCTGAGAAGTAGGCATCAATCACCAAACCAGTGCGATCGTAAATTTCTTGACCATAGCCTTGTTCTTGTAACTGATGGCAAAGGGGAGCGGTGCGGCGGTCTTGCCATACTATTGCTGGATGTAGTGGTTTCCCGGTAGTTTTATCCCAAATTAAGCAGGTTTCTCGCTGCACAGTCAGTCCCAATGCCGCAATAGCTGATGGTTTAATTTGAGCGTTTTTAATGGCGGTTTGCATCACCCAGCAAGTATCGCGCCAAATTTCTTCAGGGTCATGTTCCAACCATCCCGGTTGAGGATAATACTGGGTTAGTTCTTTGTATGCTTGCCCGATAATCTCGCCGTTGGCGTTAAATACAAAAGCCCGATTACCTGTCGTACCCAAGTCCAGTGCTAAAATGTAGCCAGATGATGGAGTTATGCTGCCGAATGTCTGCATATGGAAAAATTACTACGATCCCTAAACACAATACTCCTAGATCGTTAGCCAATCTTCCCGACTTATCCCGTAAATTACCACCTCATTTCCCAAAATTTCCATCGTCCCTTGCAATTTTTCCCCTAACTTTTGGGCGACACGTATGGAAGCAATATTCTCTGGACGAATCAAACTAATTACATGGGACTGCTTTAACTCTTGAAAAGCATAGTCTATGGACGCTTTTGCACCTTCTGTAGCCAAACCATGTCCCCAATCAACCCGCCGTAAACTCCAACCAATTTCAAATCCAGGCCAGCCCTCTGGTTGCCAACAACCAATGCGACCAATCATTTCACCACTTTGGCGTTCCTCAACTCCCCACATGCCATAGCCCCGCAGTTGCCAGTGACCAATAATCATGGACATATTTCGCCAAGCATCTTCACGCGATAGAGGTTTTCCCATACCGATGTAGCGCATAACTTCTGGATCACCGCACATCTCGGCATAAGCATCAAAGTCTGCTGCACAAAATCCACGCAAAATCAAACGTGGGGTATCAATTTGAGGAACCAACATGATTACAATCTGACTTTTAACCTGTACTTTAGACTTCAATCACGCCTTCAAGCATAGCAGAGTCAGAATGACCCTCGGATATCGCAGCGATGCGGAAGGCATTAGCAGTCCGACTGGAAAAATGCCGATTCTTGAAAGTTTTGAGGTATCTTTGACATTGTTTTTGCATCTGGGTACACTCTTGACATGATAAGCGATTATACGGGAACTTATTGTATAATAAGTAGTTAAACTAATTAAACAGACATCCTCATTGGATTCACAAGCTCTCTATCTTAGCAAAAGGTGGATATGGTGAAAGTTAGAGAACCTGAGATTGCCCAAATCGATAGGTTAAGTTGATGAGAGTCACCGATAACTAACAGTATTCAGTAGAATAGCTGAATAAGCAATTTGCACACTAAACCTTACAGTTACATTGAGAAAAAGTAATATGATAAATATTTTTAAAGCTAATCAAATGCACTTCACAGCTTTCGACAAGAAAGAGTCAATTGAATATTTTAAAAGACAGGGAATTTTTCTTCTATCTCAACCTGAAAAGGCACATATAATTGTTAGCGAAAGAATTAATCATCTCAATCAGTACATAAGACTTTATGGCAAAAACAAAAGCTACCTTACATGGACGAGAGAACCCCGGTATAATCAACACTTTTCCCGTATAAAGAAAGGCTTTTTGTGGAAGCCTGACATTCATGTCATGAACGTATACACAGGGGATGTGTTTGTAAATAACTATTATGAAAACAGCTACAGACTTGTTATTGATAGACATTTAGAACTGTTTAGCAAAGAAAATTTTTTAGACTTTAAAACTAAAAAAATTGCTTTTCTAGCAACAAATCAAAAAGGTAATACAAGCTTGAAAAAAGAGGGTAAAGAACTCGATCTTTATCGTTTACGTAATCAAATAGCTTTAAAGGGATATGGCTTAAACAAGGTTGATATCTATGGCAGAGGGTGGCCAGACGGAATTTCTAAAGAAGACTCTAGATCAGATAACCGAGTTCAAAGGAAGGGAGAAATTTTGAGTAACTATCACTTTAATTTATGCTTTGAAAATACAAACTATCCTTACTACTGTACCGAGAAAATTTGGGAAAGTATTAAATATGGCTGCCTTCCTATATATTATGGGAAAGAGAATAAGATATATGAAGACTTTTCCAAAGAAAGCTTTCTAGATTACTGTGACTTCAATGACACAGAAGCACTGTTGACATACATTGATAATATGTCAGTATCTGAATTTGTTGACCGCATGAATGCGTGTATAAAAGTTTTCAATAAGGTTTATGAAAAAGTTGCTACATACTCTTCGCGAGAAACAGTACTCAATCCAGATATGTTAATGAGAATAGTTTGTAAAGTTCAAAGTATTATATCGTAAGCTGAATCATCCGTAGCCCTCAAGCATATTGCTAAGGAACTTCCAAATAAATATTCCATCACTTTTGACGCTGAGGAGGCTAGGGAAGCAGGGGGATATGACACGCACTAATGGGATAATTTATTTCTTGGAGTTCCCTAAACCCCGGCATGAATTACGCAAACAATTACAAACTGCTTGATTGATAGGCGTTTACGCTTTTCTTAATGCCATTCTCCTCTGCAACGCCACTTGCACCCCAGTCCCTATTCCCCGTTGCTTCTTATCCCCAGAGGGAAACCCGAGTTCCCCAATCCCTATTGCCTCAAAATAATATATTTTTTCGCATCAAAACTAATTAAGCCTTGCTGTTGTAATTTACCCATCAATCGGGTGATTGTGACTCTGGTTGTACAGCAAGCACTAGCGATATCTTCATGAGTAAAGCGAACACTTAAGCGAGTTCCTTCTGGTACAGGTTCGCCAATTTCCTGTTTCAATAGTTCCAATAGGTTGTGCAATCGTTCTTCTACGCGCCGCCTACCAGTAATGAATAACAAAGATTCTGTCTGCTGTAGACGTTGATTGATTTTTGGTAACAGAGTATGACTT
Organism: Nostocales cyanobacterium LEGE 11386; assembly: GCA_015207155.1. Lineage (GTDB taxonomy): Bacteria > Cyanobacteriota > Cyanobacteriia > Cyanobacteriales > Nostocaceae > LEGE-11386. The sequence continues at coordinate 49,414 of JADEXK010000031.1, forward strand.
AGTGAAGAGTCTGTAGCTATTTCTGAGAGATAAATAGAGACTAATTCTACATCTGACAAGGCTACGGCTTGATAAATTGGTAGTGAGGTCATGTGAGAGCCAAAAACCATGTCTTTTGTGGCTAATCCTATCAACACTTCTTCACCAGTTTCACAAAAAGTACTTAGCTTGACTAAGCCTTGACAAACATAGCCAATTACCAGGGGATTGAGAGGAATAGTATCTCCTTTAGAATATTTACACACAGGGCGATCCTGAGTAAGGTCGCTATCGTGATGAATTAATTCTGATTTTTTTCTCTGACGTTCATTGATATCACGTAGCAGCCAACGCAAAGAGTTTACCCTACCCTGTTGATTACGAACTACTGCCACTGTGAAAGCTGCGTCAAAAAACTCGCCATGATTTTGTTGCAAACGCACCACTAACTCTTTAACTCTGTCTGACTGCAATAGCTGGTTAAGTTCACTACGAAAGATCTGTCGTTCTTCAAGACGGACAAAATTAACTATTGGTTTGCCTACCAGTAATTGCCTGGAAACGTTGAGCAATTTAGCTGCGGCAAGATTGGCTTCTTTGATGATCCCTTCTGCATTAGTAACTAAATAGCCGTCTGGTGCAAACTCGAATAAATCTTGGTAGTGTTGGCGTTCGGTTTCTAGCAAATTTCGGGTTTGTATGAGTTCTTCATTTTGCTGATAAAGTTCCTCTGCTGCTAATTGCACCATTTTTGAGGTGTTGTAGAGTTCCTTAAACGCTTGCGGTAGGAGTTCGGGCGGAATCCAAGGCAAGACGCTAGCTGTTTGGTACAAATCTGCTAAACGGCTGTGTAATGCTTCTGCTCTTTGGATAAATTGTTCTATATTCACCTTAAATTCCCACTACTTGCTTGCAGAGGTTAAGCAAAAATGCCACTAGATCAATCATGGGTGAAATTGCTTCACTCTTATGACTGACATGTGATGAAACTTTGAATAAGCTGCAATTCCTGCCCGAATGAACTCTGAATATGGACATATATTCTAGTGTTCTACTAATTTCTGAACCTACCACAAAATAGGTAGATTAGTACTTTGGTAACTAAAATGTTGCAATTCAACCTAAATGTGCAATTGTTTATAGGTGTAATCTGAAGAATTGCATAATGTTAATAGATGAGATTTATTTACATATATTTATCCTTGAAAAGAGTTTAATTTTTATTATTAATACTTCCTTCTATCTTTGGTGAGAAAATTCTGAGGACTTAGCTAAGTATGAACGTAAAAGTCGCCGACCCAAAAGGTTGCCAATTTCTGACCAAACCCATGAACCAAGTAAAGTTGTGGCCAGCAAAGATATTAAATAAGAAGGTAGAGTCGGTAAACCAAAAATTTCTAGCATAGAGGCAAAAGTGATAGCGACACCAATAATAGTTCCGACAAAAGGAATTAAAAGTTGTAACTTTCCCCATCTAGGTAGAGTAGCAGGTGAATGATTTTGCTCCCAATCTTGCACTCGTTGTCGCAGTGTTATAGCAAACGGCAATCCACAGAGAAAACTAATTAATAAGCCAATTAAAAGTAAAAAATATGGTGGTTGTGGAAATTTAAATAGTACGAAGTCTTGGAATTGCTGTAAATATGTAGACCAGTCCATGGTAAATGCACCTCCGATTTTCAATGCTTGTACTGCCAGCATCCTTATAGCCTGTGTCTGTTAACAAGTTGCGATCGCCTCGATTTTTTACTATCAAATCGAGACGAAATTACAATAAATCTTGAAGTTATGGGAAGTAAACACCAATCAGACCAGAGTTTTACTCAATTGGTCAGTATTTTGGTTTATAGAAAGGTATTTATTCCGAATTCAACTTTTCCGTTCTTGTCTTAAATTACTTTGTCTTCTCTACAGTAATTTAATATTTGTGATTATTGTTACTATCATTTATTACAATAGCTACTATTTTTTTTTAAAACTTCCACCGCAGGAATCAGACCACTACTAACCCAGGTATGGGGTTAATTTTAAGAGATTTTGTGTTGTTGCATACATTTAAATGATTGTTAAGTAATTTTTATTGCTAGTAAAAATTAGCAAAATGTATAGATAATTACACAATGACTTAACAAGTATTAGCAACTTTAGTTAGAGGAAAAGTTGCGAATTAATTTGCTGTATTGGAAAGTAAGCATAACAGCTTATCAACGCGCGAGGTTGCAGGAGTGATGGCTGCCATGTCAATATGATCGCTGCTAATCACTCCTGTTTTTTAATTTTTTTAAACTAATTACACTGAAAACGCAGGAGACAGGTAGAGCATTAGCTTCAAAGCAAGGTTTTAAACCGGACTTCTCACTTAGCACTTTTTATACTAGCAATTATTTCTGACCATCCAGTTCCAGACAAACTTGTTCATAACGTTTTCCCGCAATATCCCAAGTGAACTCTGTTTCTACTAGTTGTCTGGCGTTGTCAGACAATTTTGAACGCAGTTGTGGCTGATCAAATAGTTGACTGATGGCGGTGACGTAATCGGCGGGTTCATTAGCGCGTAACGCTCGTAGTGGTGTATCTACAGCTAGTCCTTCTAGACCGCGATCGCTAGCCACGACTGGCACACCGGCGGCCATTGCTTCTAAAGTTTTATTTTTAATGCCAAATCCTGTCCGCATCGGCACAACGCAGACTGTTGATTGGTGTAAGTAATCTACCATTGAAGGCACTCTGCCAGTTACATTAACTCCTGGTTGTTTGAGTGCTAAAACTTCCGGTGCTGGACGAGAACCAACAATATCAAAAGTTGTCTGGGGATAATATTTTTGAATTTCTGGTAAAACTTGATTAGTAAAAAAGCAAACAGCATCAATGTTTGCTAAATTATCCATTGCACCAATAAAAACTAATTTATATCCTCCTGGATCGGTGGTACGGTTGGGAAATGTCACTAAATCAACGCCATTAGGAATTACTGTAATTTCCTTGTGAGGATGAAATTTTTGGAGTTGACTTTTATCTTCTTCTGTAGTTACCACCAGTGCTGAAAATTTTGAGCCATATTTTTGCTCATAACGACGTAAAAGCGGCAAATTAATTTGATCTCGTAGCCTATTTTCGGAAACGCCTGATGCTAGCTGATTAAGACAACTGCCATAGACAGAACTATGAATATTAACTACGGTTCTTAAAGATTTTTGAAAATGCGATCGCACATAAATTTCATTGACACTATGTTCGCAGGTAATCACATCACATTTTTGCTCCTGTACATAATTATCAATCCATGCTTGCATCTCTACTGAATAACGGTTAAGTACACTTGGTGGTGTTCCCTGTTGCCAAAACTCACTCAAGCGCTGTATTTTCTTCACGATTCCCGATGCTGTTCCCGCATCTGGGGGACGTTCAAACACAACTAGATGATCCACGCAGTCCTGCAATCCGGCAATTTCTACTTCCGTAACATCGCGATCGCGTTGAGTCACAAGGGTGATAGCGTGACGTTGACTTAAATGTTTCAGTAAATTAAACGTTCTCACTTGAGTTCCCCCCCGTGTCGGCGGATAAGGAAAGGTAGAAGACAGCATTAAGATGTGCATATAACCAATTAACCGGAAATCAGATTAAATCAAAATATGACACATATACCATGCCCTGATTCCCGGCTGGATGTCATCATCTAGTTTTCGTAAAGTTTTAACAAGTTGAAGTTAATTCAAAGCTAAATATCAAGTTAGTGAATCATGATCATAAATTTTCCGTATTTTTACACATAAATTGTTGTGTTTACTGAAGTTTCTACGGCAAAATATATTTGTCTTCAGTGATTTTATCAGTGAATGAGGATTGAGCTAGATGAAACCCTTCGGTATTTACACCCTTGCTAATGACGCTGTGTATGACCAATTAGTTGCTTTGCTCAACAGTATTGAGGTCAACGTTAGCCAAGATATTCCAGTATGTGTTATTCCTTATAATGACCAATTAGAGAGGGTTAAGGAAGAAATAGCTACTAGAGCAAATGTAACTATATTTGCAGACAAAAGCTCAATGCAGTATTGGGAAGACTTTTACAGTCAAGTTTGGAATGCTCATCCCAAAGCACATCAGAAAGTTCAAGGTCATCCTAAATGGTATCAAAAGAGCGGTTTATTTAGAAAGATGTGTGCCTTTGATGGCGAATTTGACAAATTTGTCTTTTATGATGCCGATAGTTTAGCCATGAATCCATTGCATAGAGTTTTAGAAAAGCTAAACGAATATGACTTTGTATTTGATGACTGGGAACACAAAAAAGCAACTCCTGTAGCAGCATTAAATTTTTCTGTGATTGAAAATGCCATTTCCTTACCAGAAGTTTTGGTACGTTCTAAAATCCATTGCTCCAGTTTCTTTGGGTCAAAACTTAGTGTCTTCAATCAACATGAGCGGGAAATGCTCAAAGAGCGGTTGATCAAAAACTGTGAATATGATTGGATTAACGAGTTATCTTTGTGGTGTGATGCAGATTTATTTAATTACATGACATTGCGGTGCGATCGCCCACTATTTAACTTTACACTCAGCCCTAATGGTCAGGATAGAACGGGTAATTGTGCTGATGCCGACCCTTTTATCAATGTTAATAATGTTCTTTATAACAAAGACGGTTTAAAACCAATCCATCGTCTGCATTACATGAATTACCCTTCAATTTATTTTCAAAGATTGTCTCAAGGTGAAGATGTAAATATTCGTTATCAAGAGGAATTTTTGTACTATCGCTTTTTGAAGAACCCAGAACAAAAACCTCAATATCTGAATCCACCCAGTCCATTGACTACAACGAGTCGTAATTTCCAAAAAGCCATCCACAAGGTGAAAAAAATTCTGACTTTAGCGCTAGTAGACTGAACTCATTTGCAAATTACGGTTACAAACATGAAGCTGTTTTATTTTCGCTTTCCCAAGGGAATTAGCAATTTTGGCGATAATCTCAACCCTTGGATATGGGATCAATTACTACCAGGGGTATTTGACGAGGATAAAACAACTATCTTTGTTGGCATAGGGTCACTGCTAAATGAATACGTTCCCAAAGCCCAAAAAACAGCAGTTTTTGGATCTGGTGTTGGCTATGGTAAGCGCTTACCTGCAATAGATGAATCTTGGAAAATATACTGTGTTAGAGGACAACTCTCAGCCAAAGCGTTGGGGGTTGCATCTGAATTCGCGGTTACAGATAGTGCTGTACTGATTAGGCGGTTGTATAAACAGGTTAGTAGCAAAGTAAATCAATTCGCCTATATGCCTCACATTGATCATGCCATCCGTGGGGATAGCACCTGGAAACTGATATGTGAACAAGCAGGAATTGCATATATTGATCCTCGTTGGCCCATCGAGCAAGTTTTGTCTGCTATTAGCCAAACAGAGGTGTTACTAGCTGAAGCAATGCACGGTGCGATCGTTGCCGATGCGCTGCGAGTACCGTGGATTCCTGTCTTTAGCAGTACCAGAATGTTGCCCTTTAAATGGCAGGATTGGTGTTCAACAATTGATATAGAATACCAACCCCAATATGTCATGCCTGATAGCAAATTATATCCACCAGGGCCAGGAGTTCGTTCATCCTTGCGTCACTCAATCAACTGTGCAAAGCAGGCTCCACAAAGATTTTTCCAAGCTTTTTGGGAAGGTGAATCCAACAAGATGGCAATCCAATTAGCTGATATTGCCAAAACCTCAAAACCTATGTTAAGTAGCGAGTCTCGGATTGAGCAACTAACTGTGAACTTGGAAGAAAAGTTGGAGCAATTTAAAAAAGATGTGGCATCTGGGTACTTTTATCATTCGGACTAGATACTTTATTAGTATAGTTTTTTAATGGTCAAAATTGTGGCTAAAATTAGTGTTTGTATTCCCACATTTAATCGGCAAAATCTCCTGCCTTCCGCGATTCAAAGCGTACTTCAGCAGTCTTATCAAGATTTTGAATTAATTGTTTGTGATGATGGTTCAACTGATGGCACACCTGAATTGATGTCACAGTACACAGATGACCGGATTAAATATATCCGTCATCCGCAAAATATTGGTAAAAGCAATAATATGCGCTCTGGATTTGATGCTGCTAGTGGTGAATATTTTATTAAATTTGATGATGATGATAGACTAACAACTCATTTTCTAGCCCAGACTGCGGCAATACTTGATCAAGATTCTAGCATTGATTTTGTTGGTACAGACCATTGGATAATTGATATTAATCATATCCGGGATGAGGAAAGAACTGAGGAAAACTCTCGTCGCTGGGGTCGGACTAATTTAAAACCAGGTATAGTAGATAATTTATTAGAGGTAGTTTTTATTAATCAAAGCTTTCAAATTGGGGCAACTTTATTTCGCCGTCAAACCTTGCAAGAATTGGGCTTTATGCTACCCAATATCCAAAATTGTGAAGATAATGATTTATTTGTTCGGCTGGCTTTGGCTCATAAAAAAGGTTATTATTTACCGGAATTACTAATGGAATATCGATACCATGCAGAACAGCAAGGTATGAATAGAGAAGTTCCTTATTTGTTTGATAAAATTCAATATTTAGAAAATTATAAGTTTGAATCGGAGAAGTTAGAGAAAGTTAGACAAAATCGGTTAGCTGAAGCGCAACTATTATTAGGGTTGCGTTTAATTGAAAAAGGTGAAACCCAAAAAGGTAGAGATCTGGTTTTGGCGGGTAGGTCTTTCTCAACTGCTAAGGCTTTGACTGGCTTGGGTTTGTCGTTGTTACCAGTGGGGTTAAGGGTTCGGGTTTTTAATGCGTTGCGGCGAATAAGAGGGTAATTTCTCACGCCAAAGCGCAAAGGCACGAAGTTAAGAGCGCAAATGAATATTTTGCAACTATGTAGAATTACTTATGTATTGGAATAATGGGGATGGTTTGGTAACTTGTGTTGGATTTTAGTTGACTAATCACGAACATTATAATGGTTTACTTCACGTCTTTCAACTCCGAGCATTTGAGCAATTTTGATTGCTCTCAGGGGAGTTCCTTGCTTTAATATTTCAAGAATTTTGGAGTCCAGTTTATCCATATTATTCCCGAATTTTATTGTGAATACATAACCAAAAATCAAACAAATAAGATACGTGACCAACTATCAACAATATCTACCATTTTGTCACCACTAATACCTTTAATCTGTTTTTTACCACTTGTAACTTTTACTCTTTCCATGACATCTTTTAAAGATTCAAATTTCTTTTTTTTGCGTTCTTTTTCTAAGCTTTCAGCGATTTGAACAGCTTTTTTATCATTTAAGCTAGCAGTTCTTAACCTAAAAGTTAATTCTAGTAAAGGTAAACTATTAAACGCTTCTAATGGTGTAATTTGTTTGGGTATCTGATTTTCAATCAATCTCAAAGTATCATATAATTTCTGTCTTTCTTGTCTTTCCTGTGCAAGTTCTGACCTTAAATCATTAATTTGTTTTTCTAACAAATTAAATTCATTATTTTTTGAAATTAATTTTGAATTATTTTTATTTTCTTCAATTGGAGTCTTAATTTCTGCTTTATTTTCAGAATCTAATCTTCTATATACAGCTACTTGCTTGAATATTTTATCTTCATCCTTAGGTGAAATTATAAATGCATTAACCATTTCACATTGACGAGGATTTTTTTCTCTCGCGATAACAGCAGCATAATATTCAAAATGCCCATCAACTACCGTATAGCTTTCTACACCTGTCATTTTTACAACTAATGGTCTGGCAATTCCTCCGGTGTCTATGATTATATCTGCGAGGTTTTCCAAATCAGTCTCTGCAAAATTTGAGCGCGGTTCATTAGAAGTAATACTTTTGACATCTACTAAGGAAAAATTCATCATTTTTTTAATCCCATTTCTAATAAAACCTCATCTGCTAAAATATCAAATTCCATAGCAGATTTTTGAGCATCTGATTTTACTTCTTCTGCATATTTAACAACAGATTTGGGATCAGGATATTCTAAATCTCCAACTGTTATAGTCTGATTCATACATTCAGATAGTACTGTTCTGTCATAGATTACTGCTTTCATCAAAGGTAGTTTATAACGTTCTGAAATTACACTCCTTTGTTTGGGAAAAGTATATTGTAAAAATTTAGAGTTGGTAGAAATTTTTGAAGCTAGGATTCCCATTAATACAATATGAGGCTTTCCTATCATCTCCCTAAATTCATTAACTTCTATAATAAAATTTTTTACACTTAATAACCCCTGGTTTGCAAACGGCTTTAAATCTGAAGGAATTATCAGGTAATCAGCAGCGACAAGTGCAACTTTAGCATATAAATCCCTGGATGGCGGTGTATCAATAATAACAACATCATATTTTTCTTCTACTTTTTTTAGTTTTGTAACTAACCTAGTCTTACTAGCATCAATTTGATTTAGCTTATACTGTCCTTCTATTAAATTAATATGTGCAGGAATAACATCTAATTCAGGATTGTTAAAATAATGTGATTTGCGAATAACATCGGGTATTAAGTAAAAATCGCCCGATTCTAACAAATGATAGACATTAGAATCTCGTAAATCATCTTCTTCATCAAATTGAAATTTAATTAATCCTGTGGCAAAAGTAGTATTTGCTTGAGAATCTATATCAATTAAGAGTACCTTTTTACCTTTTTTACTTAATGCTGCTGCAAGGTTAACAGCTACAGTTGTCTTACCAACACCACCTTTATTATGGTAGATTGCAATTGTTTTCATTAAATCTTGAACCTTTGTTTCAAACTTAAAATTAGCTTCAGACACTTTTTCTTTTAAATTACCTATATGTCTATTTTGCAGACTATCTCTACCAATTAAATCTGTAATATACTCTATCTTCGTCTCAATATCTTTCCCTAAACATTGAAAAACCAACTTAACATCATATTCTAAGTTTTCATAAATTCTGATTTCCTTGCCATTAGTCAGCAACCCATATCTAACATTCAACTTTGTTAAATAATGCCTGAGCCGGGATACATGATTATTTAAATTTTGTTTAGGATGCTTTGCCTCCATCACCACACTCAACGGCGAGTTCGCATCTAAAACTAAGGGAATTACTTGTGCAGCAAATGCTAAGAAATCTAAACGGATGCTACCCAGTGCAACTTCTTGATGCCATGTGTCGGGAGTATAACCTAGCTGTGGTAGTAAATATTGCACTATAAGTTTGCTTTCTACTTCGCTTTCATTACGGCAAAGCTCAGGATTAAAAGGCAAGTTCTTTACCTCTAAACAAGAAAATAAGTTAAGTAAGGAATGCTTAGGTGTGTTTTATTATGCCATAGCCTCAATTATTTCAGCCAAAATAGTTACTTATTTTTATGTATAAATATCAAATTATATTTCGTAATATTACTTAAAATATAAATTCATCAGAAATCAACTCAACCTGTGCGCCAATTTTTTGGACATGAATGTTGCTGCCAAAATTACACAACTTTAGTCTAGTTGCTATATACTCTATCGAGGCAAGATTGCTAAGGCAACTTTTAAGGTTCCGGAAAATATTAAATTTAACAGAAGTTTCAATTGTTCAGCACGGGTGTACGCTACCTAAGTGAGAAAGCGTCATCAGAGGAATCAACCAATGGGATATGTCATAGCTACTGCAAATATGAAAGGCGGTGTTGGTAAAACTACCCTCACCGTCAACTTAGCTACTTGTTTAGCCAAAAATCATGGTAAACGGGTGCTTGTCTTGGACTTAGACAGCCAAATCAGTGCCACACTTAGTCTAATGTCGCCTTTAGACTTTGCCAAGCGTCGCAAACAAAGCAAGACATTTAGGTATTTGATAGATGAAGTTATCAATCCAGGTTCGCAAACTCAACTGACGATTCAAGATATCATTCAATCTGAAGTTTGTAATCTCTCGGGACTGAATTTATTACCGGGAGATATAGATTTGTATGATGAATTTGTGGTGTCAGAAATGCTTCATCAACAAGCAACGGCTTTGGGTGAAAAAGACTTTGAAAGTGTTTGGAATCGCTTTGAAAGAGTCTTGATTAATAACATCTTAAAACCAGTACGCCAAGAGTATGATTTCATTCTTCTAGATTGTGCGCCTGGCTATAATTTATTGACTCGTAGTGCTTTAGCTGCCAGTGATTTTTACATTCTTCCTGCCAAGCCAGAACCCTTGTCTGTTGTGGGTATTCAACTGCTAGAAAGACGTATCGCTCAATTGAAAGATAGTCACGAACATGAAGCAAAAATAGATATCAAAATGCTGGGAATTGTCTTCAGTATGACCAGTTCTAATCTTCTCAATGGTAGATATTATAAACAAGTCATGCATCGTGTTGTGGAAGATTTTGGCGTAGAACAAATTTGTAAGGCACAAATACCAGTTGATTTCAATGTGGCGAAGGCTGTGGATAGTTTTATGCCGGTTGTTTTAAATGCACCCCAATCATCGGGTTCTAAAGCATTTTCTCAATTAACTCAAGAGTTGTTGCAGAAGTTGTAGGGATTGGGTACTGGGGATTGGGAATTTATTTTTCTCATCCCCTATACTTAAGGAACTTCAGAATTATTGGAAAACGCGTAAGTCATACGTTCTACTACCCAACCTACCTTTCTACGCATCTGTTGCATTCTTTTCGGAAATTGGTAGAACCTTCTAAAGATTGACTTAATAAATAGTTTTTTACTACTTAAAATAATATGACACCTAACAAATTTAAAATTCTTGACCCATTGGCTACATACACCTTTAGTCAATATTTTCAACTAAAACATCCAACAAAAGAAGTCTTGGCAGAATTTGATTATGCTTACGAAAGAAAAATACTAGAATTACCTCGTTATGACCAAGATATTTCTTATCTAGAATTTTTGAATAATTATATCCGAAGAAACATTAGATTAATCAACCCTTCGGTAGAGATATCTATTCGAGAATTTCTGATTGCACCAATTATTGTTGAGGTGTGCGACCAAACTAATGCCGAATTATACAGTGAATATGCACTTGATATTGACAATAGGCTAAAAGGAACTCTTAATTATCTATTGAAAGGAAAAAACACAATCCTAGTGATTGAGGCAAAGCAATCAGATATCCGTCGAGGATTTACCCAACTCGCGGTAGAACTGATTGCATTAGATAAATCTTTAGATGATGACTCAAATATATTATACGGTGCTGTTACTAATGGGGATGACTGGAAATTTGGTACATTACATAGAGAGAATAAATTAATTACTGAAGACATTAAATTGTACCGCGTCCCGGAAGAATTGGAGCAATTAATCAGGGTATTAGTTGGAATACTTCAATAAAATGGTTCTATTTTAACTGATGCAACAGCAGATTAAATTTTAATGATATGACGCTTGTTCTGTTCTAAATTTAAAGGTAAACCTGTACACAAAAATTGACCATCAAATGCAACTATTAATGTCTCACGCATAATTTTATATAGGTCATCGAGTGATAATTTCTGAAATCGCTGACTATGAGGTGCGGCTGTAGTTGAAATTTACGCTACAATATACGTTCATTAAATTTTCAATGTTGACGCAACAATGCTATGAACCCTGCTTGAACAAAATGTATATCAGCCGTGGCTGCATAAATTAATTCTTGCTCCTGCATAACAATAAATGATATACAGTCTGTTAAACCCCAACTTTTATCTTGACGATTATCATAGAGTTGCAGCGCACGAATAAAAAGTGGAGTATCTACACTGATAACCTTAATATTATCTGTTTGATAACACTGATTAATAAACGAAACTGCTGCTGCTCGGTTAACTGAACTTAAAGCATTAGCAACTTCTATTAAAACTGCTTCAGTTACCCATACTTCAAGAGCATTCTTCACTCTTGGTAATAATGTTTTAGCTTGATTATGATATTGATCATTTTTGTTCAGTAGAGCCTGAATCAATACTGTATCTAAAAAGATTTTATCTTCATTCATTCTATATTTTTACTGTCATCTTTAGGCGTACCATACAGATAGTAGTCATGTTGACTAGACCAATCATTTGGCGCTTCAACTGTGCCGGTTAGTGCTTCTAATACATCCCAAGCATTACCATTAGGCACTGATTCAAGAGCAGATTCAATTTTAATGATATAACGCTTGTTCGGTTCTAAATTTAAAGGTAAATCTGGACGTAAAAATTGACCATCAAATGTAACTATTAATGTTTCACTCATAATTTTGTATGATAAGTATTTACTATTTAATCTTACTACTTGTATATTGATCTGAGCAGCAAAACCCAACGCTTCACTAGAAAACGCTGGGTTGCATTCAAACCGGGGTATTTCTACTTTCTAAAACTCCCCAGCTAAGGCGGGAACGCACCGTTCACATAATAAGGGATGCTCTTTTGATTCTCCCACATGGACAGAGTAATTCCAGCAGCGATCGCACTTCTCCCCATCTGCATTGACTACGCCAATTTCCCAATCTACTGTTTTGGTTGTATATTTTAATCCTTGCAGTTTCTCAGCAGAATCTAAAATTTCTACCTGGGAAGTCAGTAATAAATACCGCAGTTCGTCAATACCGTTACCTTTTTTGGGGTTAAAGGCTTTGATAGCATCGCCTAACTGTTTGTGAGGGATGTGAATTAAGGCTTTTGCTTCTAGGGAAGAACCAATCATTTTTTCTACCCTGGCTTGTTCTAACACCTTGTTAACATCGGTGCGGAGTTGTCGCAGAGTTTCCCAAAATTCCCCTAAATCTGGGTCACTCCAGGCTTGGTCTATTTGCACCCAACCGGCTTCAAATACCGATTTATAAGGTGTTTTGTAGGGGATATATTGCCAGATATCCTCAGCAGTATGACACAACACAGGTGCGATCGCTCTAGCTAAATTCTCTAAAGCAATCTGCAATACTGTTTGACAACTGCGACGACGGAAAGCATTAGCAGCACTAATGTACAGTCTATCTTTGGCAACATCTAAATAGAAGTTGGATAAATCCACCACGCAGAAATTCTGCACTGTTTGGAAAAAGCGGAAGAATTGAAAACTGTCAAAAGCAGCTGTAACTTCTGCAAACACCTCAGTCATGCGGTGCAGCATATAGCGGTCAATTTCTGGTAAATCTTCCAGGGGTACTGCATCTTTTTCGGGGTCAAAATCATGCAAACTACCCAACAAAAACCGCGCTGTGTTGCGAATCTTGCCTCTAACATCATTAAGCTGCCTGATGATATTTTTACCAATACGGACATCAGAGGAGTAATCTACCGACGACACCCACAGCCGCAATACATCTGCACCATAAGGTGGTTCTTCTTTTTTATTTTTTCCGCCTTCAATGAATGTATTTGGGTCAACTACATTTCCTTCTGACTTACTCATCTTCCGCCCTTGTTCATCTAAAACAAAGCCGTGAGTCAAGACAGTTTTATAAGGTGCAATGCCATTGACGGCTACACTAGTCAGCAAACTTGACTGGAACCATCCCCGATGCTGGTCAGAACCTTCCAAATACATATCAGCTGGATAGCGTAACTCTGGACGTTGTTTAGCCACAGCGGCCCAAGACGAACCAGAATCAAACCACACATCCATTGTGTCTGTACCTTTGCGGTAAGACTTACCATCGTTGCGGTAAGACTCAGGTAATAATTCCTCTACTGAAAGTTCCCACCAAGCATCAGAACCTTTTTCGGCAATGATAGCTTGGACATGATTGATAGTTTCCTCATTCAGTAGCGGTTCCCCAGTGGCTTCATCGTAGAACACCGGGATAGGTACACCCCAACTACGCTGACGAGAAATACACCAATCAGAACGTTCCGCCACCATCGGCGTGATGCGATTTTCCCCTTGGGCTGGAATCCATTTTACCGTGGCGATGGCCTTTAATGCTTCATCCCGAAAACCAGCCACCGAAGCAAACCATTGTTCCGTCGCCCGGAAAATCGTCGGCTTCTTCGTCCGCCAATCATAAGGATACTTGTGCGCGTAAGCTTCCTCTTTCAACAAAGAACCAGCAGCCGTCAACGCATCAATTACCGCTTGATTTCCCTCACCCAGCACATTTAACCCAGCAAAATCACCCGCCTCCTGAGTAAAATCACCATTATCATCCACAGGTGCAAGGATAGGTAACTTGTAACGTTGACCAACAATATAGTCCTCCTGACCATGACCAGGCGCAGTATGTACCAACCCAGTACCAGACTCAGTAGTAATATAATCACCACCCACAACCACCGGACTTTCACGGTCAAACAAAGGATGACGATAAGTAGAACCTTCTAACTCCCGCCCCTTAAACGTAGCCTTCACCGTTAAATCCACATCCAAAGTAGCAGCCAACCTTTCCACCAAATCAGCCGCCACAATCAAATACTCTCTCTGCGCCTCCGCGCCTCTGCGTGAAACCTCCACCACCGCATAATTCAAATCACCATTTACCGCCACAGCCAAATTCCCCGGAATCGTCCAAGGAGTAGTAGTCCAGATAGCGACACTCAAATGTGGCAAATACTCGCCCAACACAGGTTTCACCGCCTCAGCCAACCCAGTCACCGGAAAAGCCGCATAGATACTGCGAGAAGTGTGACCTTCCGGATATTCCAACTCCGCCTCAGCCAAAGCCGTCTTAGAACTAGGACTCCAATGCACCGGCTTCAAACCGCGATAGATGTATCCTTTCAAGAACATCTGACCAAACACACCAATTTGCGCCGCTTCATATTCCGGCTGTAAAGTCAGATAAGGGTGTTCAAAATCGCCCCACATTCCAAAGCGTATACAACTTTTTCTTTGATCTGCTACTGCTTCTAGTGCAAATTGTTTAGCTTTTTGCCGCAATTGTAAAGGCGTTAAGTTTTGCCTTGCTGCTGACTTCATGTTCTGCAAAACTTTTAACTCAATCGGCAAACCATGACAGTCCCAACCAGGGATATAGCGAATCTTACGCCCTTTTAGCAGTTGGTAGCGATTAATAATATCTTTAAGAATTTTACCCAAAGCATGACCGCTATGGAATGAGCCGTTAGCGTAGGGAGGCCCATCATGAAGTATAAATAATTCGCCGGGGTTTTCTTGCGACAGGCGATCGTAAATATTATTTTCTGCCCAGAACTTTTGGATTTCGGGTTCCCGCTTGATGGCGTTCGCCCGCATATCGAATTTTGTCTTGGGTAAGTTTACCGTATCTTTGTAGCTTCCAGGTTCTGTCACAGTCTCATGCCTAAG
This sequence comes from Nostocales cyanobacterium LEGE 11386, assembly GCA_015207155.1. Lineage (GTDB taxonomy): Bacteria > Cyanobacteriota > Cyanobacteriia > Cyanobacteriales > Nostocaceae > LEGE-11386. The sequence goes on from JADEXK010000031.1 coordinate 64,618, forward strand.
ATTATATGTGCAGGTTATCCAATCAATTATAGAAGATGGCATGATTCCCCAAAAAATGACTTGACGGCTTGTTCTCAAAATGAGAACATTGACTTGTCAGGCAAAGTCAAAAATATCTAATTTTGATATTCCCATAGCAAAAATGCACTTAATCAGCATTCGTAACTTACGTGCTGATGCTAGTAAGTACCCAGATGCGTTAGAACCTGTTAACTCTTGGTATCAAGTTGTGAAATCTGCATCATGGCAAAACTTAAATGAAGCTAGAGAAGTTTATTCAACAGCAGATGCAGTAGGTAATTTTACAGTATTCAATATTAAAGGTAATGCCTATCGCCTAATTGTTAGTATTGATTATGACATTCAAACAGTCTATTATAAATACTTTTTAACCCACGCTGATTATGATAAAGAAAAATGGAAAAATGACCCTTTTTTTTGAGAGTTAGATTAGGTTAGTATTAAGTTATTGTATTTGATGAATATCTGTCAAATTGCATACTTACTTTTGTGGATTGAAGTAAGACATGATGTGGGTCGCCGCCGATAACGGGCGTAAATCCTCCTAAATAATGGGTCGCCGCCAAGCGGGCGTAAAGGTATATGACTGCTTATTTTAATACAATCACTTACAATCAACTTCTAGTAGAGTATCAACCGAAAGTGATAACTACAGAAGCAGAATATGATCGCGCTTTAGAAGCAACTGAGAAATTAATGGCTGATAAAGCACGTACACCAGAAAAAACGGCTATACTACAACTTTTAGTTACTCTCATTGAAGAATTTGAAACCAAGCAATATCCCATTGAGCCATCATCCCCTCAAGCAATTCTGGAACACTTAATGGATGCTAGAGGAATTAAACAATCTGACTTAGTAGGAATTATTGGTTCTAAAGGAGTAGTGTCCGAAGTTGTAAATGGAAAAAGAGAACTGAGTAAAGCTCAAGCAAAAGCATTAGGAGAATTTTTTCATGTTTCTCCGGCATTATTTATTTAGAATATCAGATGTCGCCTATTACAGGCTAAAAGATTTTACTGGTTACAATTTATCATCATCTTCTGGCTCTACATCAGGTACTTTTTTTAATACTTGTTGAAATTTTTCCCAATTACCACGTTGCGCTTTTTCTTCCAAATAATCTTTAGTATTCCATGCTGCAACTTGCGCCGACAAAGCGACTGCAACAAGTTGTTCGAGAGGTATATTTTCTTTTACTGCCAAATCTTCAATTTGTTTATATAGAGAATCAGGGATTTGCACGTTTAAATTAGTCATTGGATTTCTCCCATTGCTTGCAAAAACTGTTTAGGTGTAACAACTTTAATGCCAAATTTTCAGCCAACTGCAAATCTTTCTGATTATAGGTAATGATATAATCTACTTGAGATTCTACAGCCAAATCTAGCAAAAAATCGTCATCTGATCTTTTAACAAAGGTCGCCATAGCTAAAAGATGCTACGTTTGTTAGCAATAGCACAAATTGCATTAATGATATCGTCAATGTCTTCTAAACTTAAGCCTAATTGCGACCACTCTCGCTTCAGGATTTCTTCGTACTCAAATACTAGGGTGGTAGAAATATTTAATTGCCAGCGATTATTATTAAGTATTGTTAATAGTTTGTACGATGCACCACGCTGTGAGCACAGACCTGCAAGCAAAACATTGGTATCTAATATAATTTGATATGTTTTTGTTATGTTGACATGATGATCCTTACCTAACCTCATGAATCTAAAATCTGCGATCGCCTGAAGTGGGTACTATGCACCATCGCTCAATAGCTGAATGCTACGATCAAGGAATACTAAGCCCCAACTAACTATGCAACTTGAAGACTACTTTAACTTTCTAGCTCCTGATGATATTCGGCTTAAAGGTACACGCATAGGAATTGAAACAATTTTGTTTGATTATCTGTTCCGTGCTAAAACTCCAGAAGAAATTGCCCAAACTTACACATCATTGACTTTAGAACAAGTTTATGCAACGATTCTTTACTACTTACATAACAAACAAATAGTAGATGCTTACATGAAAGATTGGTTAGAGTGGGGCGATCGCATGAGAGAAGAACAACGTCGCAACCCTAACCCAGTTGTAGAAAGACTACGTAAATTAAAAGCTGAAAAAATGGCTATTCCAACTCATGGCGCTCAAGTATCTCATAGATGAGAATGTTGATCCAATTTACACAGTTCAACTACACCGCCTAAAGCCTGATTTATTTGTTTTGGCAATTGGAGATTTAACGACTCCAAAAAAAGGAACATTAGACACAGAAATTTTACTTTGGTGTGAAGAAAACGATTTTATTCTAGTTACCAATAATCGCAAATCTATGCCAGTTCACTTGGCAGATCACATAGCTCAAAATCATCATATACCAGGAATATTCATTCTCAGTCCAAAATTAAGCGTTGGTGAAAATCTAGAACAGTTGCTTTTAATAGCAGAAGGTTCACTTGATAACGAGTATCAAGACCGGTTGACACTCCCCCGCTAATTGCTAACGCAATGTAGCGGAAGATTCTTGCTTCTCAGAAACACGCTTTTTGGCACAAGTACCAACGAGTCTTACTGCTTCTCCACAAGCTTGGATTTCTGCGTGTCCCGCAGTATTTGTTGACAGTATTCTTATCCCCTCTGACCTCAAGTTCCGTGAAGCATTTTCATCTCTGTCATGGGATGTTTGACAACTCGGACAAATCCACTCACGGATGCTTAAATTCAGAAAATCATTTTTATGACCGCAACACGAACAAAGCTTTGAACTGGGAAAGAATCTGTCAACTTGAACAAATTTCCCTCCAACTCTTTCCAGTTTGTAGCTGATGAAATTAAGCAGCATACCAAAACCAGCATCATGTATTGACTTGGCTAACCTGGTACGAGCTAATCCCTTAACGCAAAGGTTTTCAGCTACTATGACTTGGTTGTCATCACATAACTTTCGTGAGAGTTTATGGAGAAAATCTTGTCTTGTATTAGATATTTTTTCGTGAACCCTAGCAA